>CAXMOZ010000103.1:0-70350 GCA_964195315.1 uncultured Acidimicrobiia bacterium
TGTCAGTACTGTTTCAACTAATAGCGACCAAATGTTACAGGCAGCTGAAAATGTCAGTAGGGTCAGTGCCTCGGCCAGCGAGGGCATGACTAGACAAAATATGGAAACCGATAGTGTTGCAACAGCGATGGAACAAATGTCAGCTACCGTCGGTGAAATTGCTAACAATGCCAGTGATGCCAATGCAGCGGCCAGTGATGCCAATAAACATGCCCAACATGGTAATCAAACGGTGGGCGCTGCGACCCAATCGATCAATGACTTAGCTGACGCTGTTAAAGAGGCCGCTCAGGTTATTAATAAACTGGCCAGTGATAGTGAAAGCATTGGTAAAGTTCTTGATGTCATACGAGGCATCGCAGAGCAAACAAATCTACTAGCACTCAACGCCGCAATTGAAGCAGCGCGTGCCGGTGAACAAGGCCGCGGGTTTGCAGTAGTGGCTGACGAAGTTCGGACCTTAGCGAGCCGTACACAGGAATCCACTCAAGAAATTCAGTCCATGATTGAAACTTTGCAAAATGGTGCTGCTAATGCCGTAAAGGTGATGGATAATGGCGAAAAGCAAGCCGAGAGTAGTGTGAATCAAGCTCGCGAAGCAGCCGAAGCATTACTTCAAATCACCGGGTCAGTCGCTCAAATAACCGAAATGAATCGCCATATCGCAGAAGCATCCGAACAACAACGACAGGTTAGCAACGAAGTAAGCAATAGTATTCATTCTATTAGTCAAGAATCAGCTTTAACAGCCGAGGGCTCGCAACAAATGGATTCTGAGAGTGCCGAGCTTGCTAACATCGCAAAATCGCTTAAAGAGGCTGTTGGACAATTTCGACTGTAAACTAAAAACCAGGACTGGGCCATGAGCTCTGGGCTGCATTGAGTCAAATCAAACTGCCAGACTGCCCAGTCCCAATAGGCAAATACCCACTAGAGCGGCACCTAGTAGACGTCTGAAAGTTTCGTTATTTTTTAACATGATTTGATGGGCTTTCATACCGATAACATGTCCAATTAATGCGATAGGCGTCAAAATCACAGTGCTGGCAAACTGCAGATCAATATCAAAAAATGCCAAAGTCGCCAGTTTAATCGTCACCAGGATAAACCACAGACCAAATAACGTATCGCGTAATTGCATTGGTTTAACGATCTGAGTAAAAACGGCAACAATAGGCGGTGCACCTGTCAGTGAAGTACCCGAAAAATACCCACCGATCACCAGGAAAAGATTCGCGATCCAGCCCTTTCCACCCCGAATATTCAAATTAAATAGCCACAAAATACCGTAGATCAGCGTAATCGTGTAAATAAGCGATACTAACCACAAAGCAGGCAAGCTTATGAGTCCAAACACGCCAGCTAATTTTGCTGGCAAAATATAAACGCTGCTTTTTCTCAAGACAACCCAATCTACATTAGTTATTCTGGTTCGAAGAGTTAAGGCAGAAAACAGAAGTAATTGTGACCCCAATATTGGCAGCCAGTAAAGCGGTTTATCAAAAATCAATAGTAGTAGTGGCAAGCTTAGCGCGGCACCGCCAAAACCTAGCCCACTTCTGACAAATCCAGACCAAACAAAAACAAGTGCAACCAGGCCGAACTCGAATGGAGAAAACTTAAATAGTGGAATTGCTCCAACAAAGGATTCCATAAACAATGATCTTCAGGGTAAACAAACGGTTGCGGATTATAGTGCTTGAGCTGCGAAACACCTATCTGATATCTGTCGAAATAGCAGTTTGCGTTCAATCAGAATTAGGCGTTAAACTAGGTCTCTGATAAAAAAATCCGTTGTACTGACAAGGCTAAAACAATGACTAAATTTGTCGAACTAAAAACCCCAATCGGTGAGGTAGTTCATGTCAATCCAGAACTCGTTACTATGCTAAAAGACAAGGATGAAGTGACTCATATCCACTTCTCAGCTGATAATAATGGCCCTAGTTTTATCGCTGTGCTGTTGCCAGCGCGGGAAGTAGCCGAGTTACTCTCAAACGCCTAAAGGCTTCCTTATCTATTTGCTCAATCGATTAGAATAGATAGTTTCCATTCCCTGTTCGGGCTGGTTCGGGATCATCTGCGACAGCGCCAATGACAGGCAGGCAATGATAGCGCCAACTATGAAAACCATCGATGGTGACACTATCCAGACTAATCCCAGTGCAAATGGTAAAATAATCGCTGCAATATGATTGATCGAAAAAGATACCCCCGCAGTTGATGCCATATCAGCTGGGTCGGCGATTTTTTTAAGGTAACTCTTCAACGCTATCGCCATCGCAAAGAAAATATGATCGAGGATATAAAGCAACGAAACGAATATCACACTATCCGCTATCGCATAACAACTAAAAATAATAATCAGTCCAATATATTCAATGGTAAGAATCTTCCTCTCTCCCCAGACACTAACCAGGCGTCCAATGCGTGGCGCTAGATAGATTGTCAGCAAACCATTCACCAAAAATAACATTGCCATCTCACCAACACTAAAATGAAATTTCTCTACCATCAGAAAGCCAGCAAACACGACAAAAATCTGGCGTCGCGCACCTGATAGAAATGTTAGTAGGTAATACAGCCAGTAGCGTTTTCGGAGGATGATTTTCTTATGCTGTTCAGCCTCACCTTTAAAGTGGGGGAATTTAAGGACCATAAAACAAGCAATCACAATCGTCAGCCCGCCTCCAATTAAGTAAACCCAACGATAGCCCACATCTAAAACATCCATTAACCCAAACAATGCCGCAAAGACTACTAGTCCGGTGAACGAGCTAACCGCAATTTGACGTCCCATCACGACGGGCAAACGATCACGACTCACCAATTGCAACGAGAGTGATTGCTGGATAGTTTCTGCATAGTGATAACCCATTGACATCAAAACAGTGGTGAAATACAAACCCATAATTGACGGTAGAAATCCTGTGATCGCAGTGCCAATGCCTAATGCAATGAGGGCAAGAAACGCGACGGTTTGCTCTTTAATAATCAATAAAAGAAAAATAACACCAAACGCAATGAAGCCAGGGACTTCGCGCAAACTCTGCAATATTCCAATTTCGATGCCACTAAATGCAACCTGTTCTATCGCAAAGTTATTGATCAGTGCTTGCCAGGTCGCGAATGATAAAGGCACCGCGGCAGAGAATAAGTAGAGCAGAATCTCAGGTCGCTGGAAATACTGTTTAAACATAGCTGGCGGTACCATTGACTGACTCTATAATCACTACTTTTTGAGCCATTTAAGAACTATCGAGAGTAGCATAGAAAAGATTTTCGGATGACTCGGTTTATCATTAATACGGTATATTATTATCGTGTAGAATCTGCTCATGGATACATTCATTTACGGTTTTTTCCTTGGGCTTTCGTTGATTCTTGCCATTGGCTCCCAAAATGCTTTTGTTCTGAAACAAGGCTTAAAAGGCGAGCACTTATTAATGGTATGCCTGATATGTGCGTTCTCAGATGCGGTCTTGATATTAATTGGTGTCAGTGGTTTTCATGTGCTTGTTTCACACTATCCTGAGATCGTTTCGATCGCACGATATGGCGGGGCTACTTTTCTATTCATTTACGGCCTAAGAAGTTTCTATAATGCCTGGAGCGCTTCATCGACATTGAACCCCAGCGACATCGCAAGCAGTAGTTGGATAAAATCCGCCCTCACCTGCCTCGCTTTTACCTGGTTAAACCCACATGTTTATTTAGATACTGTGGTATTGCTCGGTTCCATATCAGCACAGTTTGCATACGAACTCGTCTATTTTTCATCTGGCGCAATCACCGCATCGTTTACGTTCTTTATTGCTTTGGGCTATGGCGCAAAATTGCTGCGCCCTGTCTTCGCCCGCGCTCGATCCTGGCAAATATTAGAGATATTGATCGGATGTATCATGTGGGCCATTGCAGCCAAAATTTTATTCATGCAATGAATAGAAATGGTTTTATTCAGCCACCATCTAAAGAGCAAAGTGAACTTTCAGTCATAATGCAAAGTAGGTCTAATAAGCCACCGCACCATCAGACATCATCAACTGACCGATACCACCAAACAGACGATTAAGGCAATAATCCACTGCATGAACTGTTGTTAGGTGTTTGCCGGAAGGCGCTTCGCTTTTCTGGCCTACGCGGTTTCAGTTACATTGATTATGGTATTCTGCAATAAAAAGTGAACCTACCCTTGTTCAATATCGCCACAACCATTAAATGTTGAGAACAAATCAATGGCTCTAGAAAACGCTTCGATGAAATCATCATTCGGCATGAAATCAGGTTCGTAATGCATCGACTTTATTTCAAACACACCCTGCTTTCGATGAGCTTTACAATCGGCGCGGGCGACGAACTTGTCGCCGTAGAGTATTGGCAGACAGAAATAACCAAATTGTCGTTTTGGTGCTGGCACATAACATTCGATTAGATAGTTGAACTGAAAAATATCCTGGCCACGTTGACGTTGAATAATCGCATTATCAAAAGGCGACAGGATTCGAACCGTTTTATTTGACCTTGGGGCGGGTTTGTCTAGTAACTCTGGCAAAACATAAATGACGTTATCATTGTCGAGTTCAAATTTTAAAATTTGACCTTCTTCTCGCTTCGCCTCTAGTTGTGAATCAATTGCATTTCTAAGTGGCTTACCTTTACGCAGGTACACCATCGATTTGGCTGTTGCAAAACCGTGTGCCCGAATCGTGCTATCAATCAAATAATCCGCATATTCATACAGAGTTGGCTCAGTTGTATCAACCCAATCCGGTATCACCCTTTCTGGTAAATCATAAACTTTTTGGAAACCCTTCCGCCTGGTGACCATTAACTCCCCTTGCATGAACAACTGTTCGAGCGCCCGTTTAGCCGGTTTCCAGTCCCACCATTCTTTCTTGCCTTTGCGAGTATCTTCAAAATCACGGGCCAATAGAGCACCTTCCTGCTGAACTCGGCAAAGCACTTGTTCGATTAGTTTTTTGTCACAATTGTCGAACCAGTTTCGGTCCCCATTAGCCTGTTTCATTCTTGGCAAGGCAAACCGATAATCCCGCATAGGTAACCAGGCAGCCGCATGAGACCAATATTCAAATAACTGACGCTCAGCTACTAACTCAGTCAAATGTTGAGGTTTATAATTGGAAACACGTGACCACAGCACATGATGGTGGGCACGCTCTACAACGGAGATGGTATCAATTTGAACATAGCCAATCTGTTCAATGGCGCGCAGGGTTGCTTGTTTACCACGACCAAAAGAATCAGTCTTAAGCAGTCCTTGCTGATTAAGCGCGATGCGCCGGAGCTTTTCCGCTCGTGGTATCTTGTGCCGGTAATTCGAGCGGGTCAATCGAGCCAATCAACCAAAACGCTGGTCAAGATAACGATTGATAATCGTTGACTCATACATCCACTCTACCGAGCCATCATCTTTCACAATGCGTAAACAGGGCACCTGATATTTGCCTCCTTGGTTAATCAACTCTTGATTCCAATGAGGATCATTTCTCGCGTCACGATTTTCTATGTTCAATCCTAGTCGATGGATGGCACGACGGGTTTTGATGCAAAAAGGACATTGATTGAAGTGATAGAGGCTTATATTAGCCGTATTTTCATCAAGTTTTTTGCGTTCTTCGGGTGCATATATGGGGGGAGTTGGCAATGTGATCCAGTTAACCAGGATGATAATTTGAGCCAAAGGCCAACGGATTAGACGGAAAAAGTATTTCATAGCATTAAGCGTTAGTTTAAAAGTAATATTTACAGAGAGATTAGCGTGACATCCGACACGCAATCGACGTGAATAGTTTCAAAACAAGGTTAGATTTGTATGATCTTGCGGGTTTGGTCGAAATTGGATCGCAGTAATCTTAGCAATCAATTTTGCGTTATTTATCACCAGTACGCCAAGGTTTTTATAGCTATATTGATAAATTGATTAGTTTGCATAGTAACTGACAGTTATCGAGACACTATTGTTGAGTAGATTAATCCTAAGTACGACAGACTCCAGGTAAACCTATTGACAGAAGTATGGTCTGACCGGATTACAAATAATATCAACTCCAATCGTAGGAACCCCAAAATGAGCAGTCCCCTAATGACAGATAACAACGGCCTAATCCATGTTAAAAGTAGTCACGACATGACCACGTCGAGTGAACGCCTGATTAATATTTTGACCGATAAAGGCATGACACTATTTGCCAACATAAACCATGCCGCCGGTGCCGCCAAAATTGGTGAATCACTCAACCCAACCGAGCTTGTGTTATTTGGTAACCCACAAACCGGCACACCTTTAATGCAAAGCAATCAAACCGCAGGTATTGATCTGCCTCAGAAAATACTCATTTAGCAAGATTCGAGCGGCCAGGTTTGGTTAACTTACAACGAACCTGCCTTTCTTGCTAATCGGCATCAGGTGGATAATTGCGATACACTCGTTGAGAAAATTTCAGGCGCACTCTCTGTTATGGCAAATGCCGCGGCCAATTATCTGACTACCAACTGATTGAGGAAATAGCAGTCTCTATTATTCAATTAATAATTGCACGCTTACGGTGCTTAAGATACTGTTTCAATCGTAACCTATTCAGTTCAAAGCAACCTACAATCGATGCAAGCCGCGTAAATACATGAACAAAAAATTGATAACCACCTTTATTTTACTGGGCAGCCTATTGCTATCGGGCTGCACAACACTCGAAGGCCCTACTGATCCGAGTGACCCTTTCGAAAGTTATAACCGCAGCATGAATTCGTTCAACAACAACGTCGATCGTTATGTATTGAAGCCAGTCGCCAAGGGGTATGACGCCATTACGCCGTCACCGGTGCAAAAAGGAGTCGGCAATTTTTTCAGTAATCTAGATGATGTACTGGTTATATTTAATGACTTGTTCCAGTTCAAGTTTAAGCAACTGGCTTCCGATACCGGTCGCTTGCTGGTCAATAGTACGGTAGGCCTATTTGGTCTCATTGATTGGGCATCCGATATTGGATTAGAAAAGCACAATGAAGATTTTGGCCAAACATTGGGCTATTGGGGCGTCTCAAGCGGGCCGTATCTCATTCTGCCTTTCTTTGGGCCTAGCACGGTTCGGGATGCCGGCGGGTTAGTGGCGGATAGCTCTTACCTCGACCCGATCAACAATGAAGTACATGAGCGATGGATTTACCCCAACCGTAACCGAGATGTCAGCACCAGCCTAACCGTTGTAAAAGTTGTTGATATCCGTGCGGGTTTATTGAAAGCTGAAAATATTTTGCAACAAGCAGCACTAGACCCATACATTTATGTACGCGAAGCCTTCTTACAGCGACGTGAAAATCTGGTTCACGACGGCAAACCACCTATTGATAGTGATTCAAATTCAGATGGAGATGAACTGCTTTTAGAAGACGACATATTCGACGAAGACGATATATTCGAAGACTAATGTCTGCAGCCAATCTTTTTACTATATGATTTTAGAGCTTTCTGAGCATGGCTTTTCGATTGGATGTTGTTGCTTTATTCGTTAGAATGCGTCAGTCAAAAATTCAAATTTGTGCCGTTATCCGAATATCTCAAGGATTTTCAAATCTGGCACTAATCGATATTCATACCTAATCTACTTCAAGGAAAAAACCCATTCATGTGGTTCAAAAACTTACAACTCTATCGTTTTACTCAACCTATCGAATTAAGCGCTGAAGTGCTAGCAGAGCAACTGTCAGAGCATCGCTTTGAACCTTGTGGCAGTCAGGAGCTCAGTCGAGCTGGTTGGGTGTCACCTTTGGGGCGACACAGTGACGAACTAGTGCACGAGTCCAATGGCTATTTCATGGTTTGCTCCAAACGTCAGGATAAAATATTACCGTCGTCTGTTGTTAATGACTTTCTCGAAGAACAGGTCGAGGAGATTGAATCAGCAGAATCGCGTAAAGTCTCTCGCAAGGAACGCAGCTCAATTAAGGAAGAAGTGATCTTTAGCTTAATGCCTAAGGCCTTCCCTCGCTCTTCCTTACAGTTCGCCTACATTTCATTGCGTGATAGCCTGTTGGTTATCAACGCATCGTCAGAGAAACGTGCTGAAGATCTAATTAATGACTTACGCGAAGCACTCGGGTCATTACCCTTAATCCCGCTAGCAGCTAAAAATTTACCGATCGACTTGATGACCCAATGGGTCAATAGTAGTGAACTAAGCGATAATTTCGAACTCGGCGAAGAATGCGAACTGCGCGACAATGCCGACGTCAGTGGTGTCATTCGTTGTAAAAACCAAAACCTGAGCAGTGATGAAATTCTTAATCACCTCAAAACTGGCATGCATGTCAATAAGCTTGCATTGAGTTGGAATGAGCGTGTTGAATTTATGCTAGATGAAAAAATGGCGATTAAACGATTGCGATTTTCTGACCTGGTTCAAGAAAAGGCTGACGAAGCTGAAGTGGATGATGTCGCAGGCCAGTTTGACGTCGACTTCACGATAATGACATTAGAACTATCGCTGTTTGTAAAGGCGTTGATGTCTGCCCTAGGTGGAGAAACTGAAGCCACGAATCAATAATGACGTCGTATAAGTAATGGCATATGAGTAATCAACTGGACCTATCACGACCCAACCCGCAAGCCGAAGCTGCGATGCAACGCCATCTAACGGCAATTAATCGGGTCGTGATTGATGCAGATTTTGCTTACGATCCTGAAGGTTTAATTGCTCAGAAAATTAAATGGATGGCTCAAAACTGTCAGCTCACACTCGATATTGGGCAATCGTCACGGGGTCATGCGGTTCACTTTAATGCCGAAAAATTAGAAACCATGGATATCAATCGAAGTGACAATCCACCTGACATTATCGATGATATTTGTGCACCAAGCCGATTGCAAAACAACCGCTATAACGGTGTAGTGTGCCTCTCAGTACTCGAGCATGTGTACGATCCTTTTGCCGCGATCGATAATATTTACAACTTACTCCAACCGGGTGGTTGCCTTTTGTTCCAGGTACCATTTATGTTTCGCTATCATGCGCCGGCAGATTTAGCATTTGCCGACTGCTATCGATTTAGCCGCGACGGCCTAGCCTGGATGCTAAAGGATTTTTCAGAGGTAACCCTTTACCCCATACGCGGACCTTACTCCAGCATGTTCAATTTACAGAAAATCTGGAAAACTCGAGTTGAAAAAATATTTGGCATGAGAGTCAATCGGTGGATCGATAAAATTGGACTTCGTTTATTCAGGCGTCCTACTAGTGAATTACAGGTTTCTGGGTATTATGCCTGGGCAGTCAAATAGGCGTTAATCATGGCTGGCGGATGGACACGTGATGGAGCAGTACAAGAACAAATCGATGCCAGTGTCGAAGACGCCGTTAAACTGGTGCGCAGCCATTTACCCAAGGGAGCCGGGTTAGAAAACTGTGATGCCACTATCCCACTGGCCCGACGTCAGGCAATTTAAATCGACGCGCTAGTAAAGATAGCCAGCTAAGGCATGAACCCTACTCGTCTTTAGAAAGACCGGTGGTGATTACGACACAACCACCGAAACCACCCTGCTCCACCAGTTGATGAGACTTTGCAATATCGGCCATCGGTAACACATGGGCAATGCGATGCTGTAATGCATTGTTCTCAAGTTTAGTATTGATATCCGCAATCGCAGCTTGTTTTGCCTGTTCTGGCATGGCATAAACAATCACCAATCGAATCGTTAAATCCATGAACATCATTTGTAAAAAAGGCAACTGGGGCTCTTTAACCTGTGACGATGAGTAGCTGGCTATGGTGCCACTGGTGGCGATGAGTTTAAGCACCTCCGGCAAATTAGCGCCAAACTCGACATCGATCACGCGATCAATTTTCTTGCCATGGGTAAACGATAATACATCCTCGCTCCAGTTTTCTAATCGGTGATTCACCACACAGTCTGCGCCTATGGCTTCACAGGCCGCCTTATCAGCCTCATTACTGGCTGTTGCTATTACTCTCGCACCGGCCTGCTTCGCCCATTGAATCGCGTAATAGCCAACGCGACCTGCACCACCTGTGACTAAAACAGTTTTGCCGTCAACAGGCCCATCAGAGAAAACGCAACGATGTGCAGTCATAACTGGAATGCCCAGGCAAGCGCCTATTTCAAACGACGTATTATCTGTCAGCTTAGGGGCTCGGTTTGAATCGACCGTGACATATTCAGCAGCGGTTCCGAAGCGCCGACCATACTGAGCCTGATACACCCAAACACGTTCACCTATCCTGAGTGTTGGCACTCCCTCACCGACGGCATCGATAATACCGGCACCATCACTATGGGGAATAACCCGGCCGTCATCTAGTAGATGAGGAAAGGCGCCTGCTCGCTTTTTGACATCAGACGGATTGACACCACTGGTGACTAATCGCACCAACACCTCACCGACATTTGGCTTGGGCTTTTCCAGCTCTCCTGCTTTTAAGACATTCGAAGCGTCACCAAATGATTCAAACCAGGCGGCCCGCATTTTTGTGTTACTCATATTCTTTGTATTACCTCATTTTTATGGTTCAAGGGTGCCTCTAAAAATAGTGATTTTTTCGTCAGTACAAGCGGTCCGGTGTCCCGGAAGCACCGCGCAGAGAATCGGAATGTACGTTAGTACATGAGGATCGACCGGGTGGCGCACCAGCACGAAGCTGCCAACAGTAGGGGCCAAGAGGCCACGCCGCAATCGCGGAAAAAGTGTATTTTTGAGACTTCCTTAGTCTAACCAGTTAGAAAGACCTTCCGTATGGCCATCGACACTGAGTGATTGCCCTGAAATATTAGCACCCAAATCAGAGCTAATAAAGGTAGCCATATTGGCAATATCTTGCGCACTGACAAACTTTCGTAGTGAACTTTGGCGCTGATAAACGTCACGTATTTCGTCGGGCTGCATGCCGCGTTGCATCGCGTCTCGCTCAATCACACCATCAATTCTCGGCCCTTCAACACAACCAGGGCAAATCGCATTCACTCTGATTGCAAAAGGCCCTAGCTCCATTGCCCAGGTTTTCGTCAGTCCAATCACGGCCCATTTGGCAGCGGCGTAAGGTGATCTTAATGGGGTACCAAATAATCCAGCATTAGATGACATATTAATGATTGATCCACCACCCGCCTGCTTCAATAAAGGCACTGCCAGCCGGGTAACTAAAAAAGTACCTCGTAAGTCTACCGCAAGCGTTCGGTCCCAATCGGTTATTTCGACATCTTCTATTGCGGCTGTAGCGCCTGAAATTCCAGCATTGTTGACTAAAATATCAAGCCGACCATGCTGACCTTTTAAGTCTTCAAACAATGATTCAACCTGACTTTCATCAGAAACATCGCAAACGCTTGTCGTTAACTCTGGATGGTTATTGCGGCACTCACCCAACATTGGCTGCGAGATATCACAGGTATGAACCTTGGCACCCAGCGCCAGATAAGCCTCAACAATCGTTCGACCGATACCCGACCCGCCAGCCGTGACTAATACTACTTTACCGCACAATGATCCTTTTTGACTAATTGTCATGATTTTTCCGTCATTCCACTTTTTTGGGCACTGTAAACCAATGCAGAGGTCATTTCCAAAGATAAATTGATGGCAACCAGAATTTGATCGAATATTGATTGTACCCGCGCTCTAAGGCTCGTTATAATTCTGAGCTTATATTTAATTTTCTTATGCAATTTTCTTATTCAAATAGCTGGGCATTGGACATGGCATTATTTTCTGGATCACTGGTAGCGATGGTAACCCCGTTTCGCAACGGAAAGCTCGACGAGGATGCTCTGCGTCAGCTCACTCACTGGCACATCGAACAGGGCACTGATGGTTTAGTACCGGTCGGCACTACGGGCGAGTCACCCGCGCTGAGCAGTGTTGAGCATAAACGTATTATCGAAATCGTCGTCACTGAGGCTGCTGGCCGAGTACCGGTTGTTGCTGGTGCGGGTTCAAACAATCCAATCGAAGCCATTGAATACAGCTTACATGCTGAAGAAGTAGGCGCAGATGGTTTGCTGCATGTGGCTGGTTATTACAATCGCCCCAAACAACCTGGGCTTTATGCTCATTTCAAAATGGTGCATGACGCCTGCAACCTGCCGATTATTTTATACAACATTCCACCGCGTGCTATTGTCGATATCGAAGTTGAAACAATGGCAAAGCTGGCAGAATTACCCCGTATAATTGGGGTCAAAGACGCCACCTGTGATTTGTCGCGGCCTTTACTGGAAAGAATGCACATCAAATCTGAATTCACGTGGTTATCCGGAGAGGATGCAACCGCTGTGGCCTATAATGTTGGCGGTGGTAATGGTTGTATCTCGGTAACGGCCAATGTAGCACCCGCACTTTGCTCGCAAATGCAAAAAGCCTGCACAGAAGGTGACTTTGTGAAAGCACTGGCCATTCAAGATGACCTAATGGCTTTGCATGCCACCCTTTTTACTGAACCAAGCCCAGCGGGTGCCAAGTATGCTGTATCGAGATTAGGCCTTTGTGGTGAAGATTGTCGCGTTCCCGTTATGCCACTATCAGCCAAAGCTAAGAAAAGCATCGACACTGCAATGGATAGCCTGGGTTTGTTGAGTTAACTAACTAGATCAGCTTGTTGACTTAAACTATTGTTTTAAAAATAAACTTACTCAACTAATCTCATTTTTCAACTTGGCTTTACAAAGATAAGCCTATCTGAACTAAACTCGATAATTTTATGAACCCTGATCTTTTCCTATTACACCCCTACCCGTTCGAGAAACTGGCAGAATTGAAGTTTGGGCTGAATCCTCCTGCGCATTTGAGCCATATCGCTTTATCGGTCGGCGAGCCACAACACGCTGCCCCTCAGTTAGTGGTTGAGAATTTAATCAAGAACCTGCATCAACTATCTAAATATCCAAGTACCAAAGGCAAAATCGAGTTACGTGAAACAATTGCGAGTTGGGTTTCTAATCGATTTAACATTGATTCAAGCCTTGTCGACCCTGAGCAGCATATATTGCCAGTTACCGGTACACGCGAAGCACTTTTCGCCATTGCTCAATGCCTGCTTGATCGAACCGCCAAAAATCCATTGGTGCTAATGCCTAATCCATTTTATCAAATTTACGAAGGGGCAGCTATTCTGGCTGGTGCAAAGCCACATTACATGAATTGCATCGAAGCGAATGGTTATTTACCCGATCTGGATGCTATCAGTAGCCAGCAGTGGCAAGACTGCCAGCTCATGTACATTTGTACTCCGGGTAATCCGACTGGTGCTGTAATGAGTCAATCGTATCTACAGCAAGTAATATCGCTTTCACAAAAACACGATTTTGTCATAGTCAGTGATGAATGTTACGCCGAAATCTACAATGACGAAGGCCAACCACCACCCGGTCTATTAGGGGCAGCGGCCTCTATGGGACTAACCGATTTCGATCGTTGCCTGATTTTTCATAGTTTGTCAAAGCGATCAAATCTACCCGGTTTACGCTCTGGATTTGTTGCCGGTGATGCCAAAATTATGCAGAAATTTCTACTCTATAGAACTTATCATGGCACTGCGATGCCTCCTGCCATCCAATCAGCTAGCATTGCTGCCTGGAGTGATGAGTCTCATGTTATTGAAAACCGAAATCGTTACCGCGAAAAATTCGAATGTGTTTTATCGACGCTTGCGGACACCCTGCAACCTGAGAAACCGCAGGCTGGGTTTTATTTGTGGGCCACAACGCCCATCCCAGATATCGAATTTTCTACCCGTCTCTATGCTGAGCAAAATGTTTCTGTATTACCTGGCAGTCTATTGTCGCGTGATACTAATGAAGACAACGCTGACCAAAATCCAGGTACAAACAAGATACGCATGGCTCTAGTGGCGTCGCTTGAAGAGTGTCAGGATGCTGCCAACCGAATCAATACCCTTTTATCCAATCTCTAGGAGAAATTTATGTCTGACCTTCAACGAACTATAGAAGCTGCTTTTGAAAACCGCGCTGACATTACGCCATCAAATGTCTCTGCTGATATCAAACAAGCCGTAACCGTAGCAATAGAAATGCTTGATTCAGGAGCAGCGCGGGTCGCCGAGCCAACTGATAATGGCTGGCAAGTGAACGAATGGTTGAAGAAAGCAGTCTTACTATCTTTTCGAATCCACGACAATCAAGTCATGGCGGGTGGTTCGACTCAATATTACGACAAAGTCGACTCTAAATTTGCGCAAACTACCGCAGCAGAATTTGCCGCTAGCGGTGTGCGTGTTGTACCACCTGCGATGGCTCGAAAAGGAGCCTATATTGCATCAGGTGTAGTGTTAATGCCGTCTTACGTCAACATAGGTGCTTATGTTGATAGTGGCACCATGGTCGACACCTGGGCGACTGTTGGCTCTTGCGCGCAGATTGGTAAAAATGTTCACCTATCTGGTGGTGTTGGGATTGGTGGCGTACTCGAACCTTTGCAGGCATCACCTACTATTATCGAAGACAACTGTTTTATCGGTGCGCGCTCTGAAGTAGTCGAAGGCGTTATTGTCGAGAAAAACTCAGTGATTTCAATGGGCGTATACATCGGTCAAAGCACTAAGATATTCAACCGTGCAACGGGCGAAGTCAGCTATGGCCGTATTCCTAGTGGTTCGGTTGTGGTCTCGGGTAATCTGCCTTCTGCTGATGGTTCCTGCAGCCTTTACTGTGCTGTTATCGTTAAACAGGTTGATGAAAAGACACGCTCTAAAGTGGGTATTAATGATTTGCTACGAAATATCGATTAAGAAAATTGATTAAGCATCAGGCGATCAAACATGACTGACTCTGTCACTATTTATGGTATTGCTAACTGCGATACCATAAAGAAAGTCAAACTATGGCTCACCAAGCGTGAGCTTGCGTTTCAATTTCATGACTATAGGAAACAAGGACTCGACCCTGTGTTACTCCGAAATTGGGTGGATGAACTGGGTTGGGAAGTGTTGATTAATAAACGCGGCACTACCTGGCGACAATTGTCAGACTCGGTAAAGAACAACATCGAAAAGGAATCAGCCATTGCGATCATGCTCGACAACCCTGCCATTATTAAACGACCCTTGTTAGTAAAGGGAGATGAACGTCATGTTGGTTTTAGTGATGCCAGCTACAACACAATTTTTGAGTCGCAGTGAATTACTGTCGCGGTAAATAACTAATGGAATCTAAAACTTTAACATTACTCAAGTCACTCGTCTCAATGCCATCGGTGACACCGGATGATCTCGGCTGTCAGCAATTACTGATTGATCGTTTAACTGCCATTGGCTTCGAATGTGAAACCATGCAATTTGGCGAAGTCACTAATCTTTGGGCAAGACGAGGCACGAGTACTCCTCTTTTCGCTTTCGCTGGGCACACCGATGTTGTGCCTACGGGTCCAGTTGATGAATGGCATAGCGATCCTTTTGAACCCGAAGTACGCGATGGTTTGTTATTTGGACGAGGCACTGCCGACATGAAAGCAGGTATTGCTGCAATGGTCACTGCCTGCGAACGCTTTATGGTCGATAACTCGAATCATGCTGGGTCGATTGCTTTTTTGATTACCAGCGATGAAGAAGGGCCTGCTAAAAATGGTACTGTTAAAGTCATTGAAACTCTCGAAGCCCGTGGCGAGAAAATTGAATGGGCATTGGTTGGCGAGCCTTCAAGTTCTAAACAGTTAGGTGATACCGTCAAGAATGGTCGTCGTGGTTCACTCGGAGCCGTACTAACCGTCCGTGGTATTCAGGGTCATGTAGCCTACCCCCAATTAGCGGACAATCCCATTCATAAAGTCTTGCCTGCGCTCAACCAACTCTGTGCCGTGCACTGGGACGATGGCAATGATTTTTTCCCACCGACAAGCTTTCAAATTTCAAACATTCATAGTGGCACGGGTGTGACTAATGTCATTCCAGGCCATATCGAAGTTACGTTTAACCTGCGTTATTCGACTGAACTCGACCACCATCAGATTATAAAAACATCGGAAGCTATCTTCGACCAGCACGGCCTCGACTATGACGTGAACTGGAATCTATCTGGCCTGCCGTTTCTAACCAGTGCAGGATCATTGGTGGAAGCAGCACAAATTTCAATCAAACAGGTTACCGGACTTGATACAGAACTATCCACCGCTGGCGGCACATCTGATGGTCGATTCATCGCCCCCACGGGTGCACAGGTACTCGAACTTGGCCCCGTGAATGCGAGCATTCATCAAATCAACGAACATGTCAGAGTGTCCGATGTTGATCAATTATCCGAAGTGTATCAAGGCATACTCGAAAAACTACTGACGCAAAACCTATTGTCCAAGTGATTCGCCAATGACGCAAAAGGTCATAGGTCGATTTGCCCCAACACCTTCTGGGCCATTGCACTTTGGTTCTCTGGTGACCGCTGTTGCAAGTTACTGCCATAGCAAATCGCAACAAGGTGAATGGCTATTGCGCATTGAAGATGTCGATACCCCTCGTGTCGTTAAAGGCTCTACTAGCCAAATTTTCTCATCACTTGAAGCCTATGGATTTGAGTGGGATGGTAAGGTGTTATATCAGAGCAGTCGATTCGAATATTATAAGTCGAAGCTAGACGAATTACTCGAAAATCAGTCTTGTTATGCTTGCGAATGCAGTAGAAGATCACTCAGAGAAAAAGGTATTAATTATGGATTGATGGGGCAAATTTATCCGGGTATTTGCAGAAACAAAAACCTCACTTCAAACCATCATTCAATCAGGCTCAATACTGAGTCAGCCAACATCAGTCAATTTAACGATAAGATTTATGGTGATATCCAGCTTAACCTCAGAGAACAGGTAGGTGACTTTATTCTAAAGCGTGTCGATGGTATTTATGCCTACCACCTCGCCGTGATACTAGACGATGACAGCCAGAGTATTAACCAAGTTGTGCGTGGTGCCGACCTGTTGCTATCGACCTGCTTACACCTATACCTGCAACAACTATTCGAAGTGACGACACCTCAATACCTGCATTTACCCCTGATCAAAAATAGTGACGGAAAAAAACTCAGTAAACAAACAGGGGCCAAAGCCATCGATATTAATCACCCCTCCGCCACTTTGATATCAGCATTACAGTTTCTGAATCAGCCGACACAATCGTCATGGCTCGATTTAAAACCGAAGGCGGTATTGCAACAAGCCACGAACCAATGGGATCATCATCTAATAAAGCCTGAGACTGACCTGGAGGCCCACCAACCATCGTGATTATCAAACCCTATCATGCCAATAACCAGTTAGCTGTCATCAACCTATGGCAAGCCTGTCATCTTGTTGTGCCATGGAATGATCCGCTAAAAGACATTCAACGCAAGATGTTAGTTGACCCTGATCTTTTTTTGATTGGTCAGCTATCAGGTCAAATAGTCGCGACAGTAATGGGCGGATACGAAGGTCATCGCGGATGGATAAATTATCTGGCCGTATCGCCAGAACACCAGCGCAAAGGCTATGCTCGAGCCATGATGCAGCAGGTCGAGGTTTTGATTCAAGAAAAAGGCTGCCCAAAAATTAACCTTCAGGTTCGAGGTACTAATACTGACGTAATTCAGTTTTATCAGGCCATTGGCTATGATGTCGAAAACGCAGTTGGTTTGGGTAAGCGATTAATACCTGATGATTGAAACAATTTGCCGGCACTTTTCTGGCTAGCCTCCTGGTTCCAATAAAATTTAATTTGATAGGGTTATCTCGACATTTAACCAAAAATGAATTGGGGCCGAAACTATTTATCCCTTAAACTAGCACACAGACTATCAACCATTATCCGCTGAAGATGCCACTCAGAAAAATACAACCACAAACCTCAAAATCGAATAACACACGGCAAATGTCAGAACTATTCCTGGGTATTGCTGATGGTAACAATTTGCAAATGCTACATGAGGCTATTCACCGTGTATCTGGCGTGCAAGACCCACTTGATTTACGCCCAGACGCTTTAGATGTCGCACTCATATTAAAGAAACTAGGCGTTGATACAGAGACTTTGATTGCTGCCTTACTGAGTGACCCGCGACTCAGGAATTCGCAAGACAGCCTGACCATAGAATTGCAATTCAATCCCGCAATAGCGAATCTGGTTAAACATGTAACCTGGCTAAACACCTTTAAGGAATTCACTGAAAACAGTGACTACCTGCCTGTCGAATCGGAAGCTTTGCATCGTATGTTACTGGCAACTGTCGACGATGTTCGCGCAGTGGTCATCAAGCTTGCTTTTAGGTTGCAGCGTCTCAAGGGACTGGGTAATGAAAGCAAAAATATACAACAATGCATCGTGCAGGAAACTTTTGGTATTTATACTCCGTTGGCAAACCGACTTGGCTTGTCGACCTTACAGTGGCAAATGGAAGA
The DNA here is from genome assembly GCA_964195315.1 of uncultured Acidimicrobiia bacterium. Lineage (GTDB taxonomy): Bacteria > Pseudomonadota > Gammaproteobacteria. The sequence goes on from CAXMOZ010000103.1 coordinate 18,403, forward strand.
CCTGTGTTTTCGTTATCAAGAGCCGCAGACCTATGCATCACTGGCAGCCTCGATGTCAGAGAAACGCGTTTATCGGGAAACCTATATTGAAAATTTTGTAGATTATTTGCAGGTAGCGATGCAGGGATTGAACATAGAAGTCAAGATATATGGTCGCCCCAAGCATTTGTGCAGTATCTGGAAAAAGATGAGCCATAAAAAACTGGCTTTACATGAGTTAGCCGATTTACTGGCGATTCGCATTATCGTGCCAGACTTGTCCGACTGCTACCGCGCTTTACAACGAGTGCATGGCGAATGGAGAAACATCGTTAATGAGTTTGACGACTATATTGCCAATCCTAAAGAAAACGGTTACCAGTCGATTCATACCGCTATATTTGGTCCCGAAAACCGCATTGTCGAAATTCAAATCCGAACCCGAGAGATGCATGATTTTGCTGAGCATGGTGTCGCGGCACACTGGCGCTATAAGGAAGGTAGCAATCAGGATAAGGCTTTGGTTAAAAGCATCGCGGCGTTGCGCCGTCTGCTCGAAAATCGTATCGACGATGGTACTTTACTGGAAGAGTTTAAAACCGAATTTTTTAATGACCGAGTCTTGGTATTAACGCCAAAAAAAGAAGTCATTGACTTACCCAAAGGCGCCACGGCACTCGATTTCGCTTATTCAATTCATACTGATATTGGCCATCAATGTATTGGCGCCTATGTAAATGCTCAACGCGTGCCTTTGAGTTACGCGCTGAAGTCTGGCGAGTGCGTCGAAATCCTGATGGATACAAAATCCACACCTCATTTCGACTGGTTAAATGAACGTAAGCAATATGTGCATACGATAAGGGCTAAAGCCTGTATTCGACAGTGGTTCAGATTGTACTTCAAACGCGGTAACAATCAGTTTATGGTCACAAGTGATACTTTGCAGGGCATCGGTAAACTAAAAGTTACAACTTCAGACTGCTGCAACCCTCAGCCCGGCGATAGAATAATGGGTGAGTTAAAACATGACAAAGCCATTAATGTTCATCGCTACGATTGTACTAAAATCCTCTCAAAACGTTTCAACGAAAAACACAATATCGTCGAACTTTACTGGGGTCAGGAATCAACTAGAGAAAAAATTAGCATTCATATTGATGCATTCGACCGACAAGGTCTATTGCTTGATATTACAAAGCTATTAAACCAATCTCAGTGCAATGTACTCAAAGCCAACACTGAAACCGACAGCGTTGATCAATCGGTCGCCATGGAATTAACCTTCGAACTGAATTCTCGACAGGAGCTCGACTTGCTGCTGAAAAAAGTGTTACAGGTCGCAAACGTTTTGCATGCAGTGGAGCTCTGACCTTAATCAGCCATCGAGACTGCAATTAATTCCGTTTCACTGTTTTTCGTAACTTTGATATAAGTCAGTATAGTTTTGATTTCTCAAGCAGTCAGCGACTCTTTTCAATGAGCGCATTAAATGGTTCTGGCTTGCCAACACCATAGCCTTGAACGTAATCAACACCAATATCCTCTAGCACTATTTTAATTTCATCATTTTCGACAAACTCTGCGATGGTTTTCATACCCATTACGTGACCGATATTATTGATCGATTCAACCATCGCTTTGTCGATTGGATCATTAACAATGTCTTTTACAAACATGCCATCTATTTTCAGATAATCGACTGGCAGTGTTTTTAAATAGCCGAATGAAGACAAACCACTACCAAAATCATCGAGCGCAAAAGAGAAACCAACTTCCTTTAGAATGGATATAAAAGTAGAGGCCGCATCCAAATTAGAGATCGCCTCGGTTTCGGTTACCTCAAAACAAATTTGCTCAGATTGAATCTTAGTACGGTTCAGTTCTGAAAAAATAGTTTCAAGAAACTTGGGATTTGTCAGCGATTTCCCAGAAAGGTTGATTGAAATGAAGTGAATCTTGTCAAAAAATGCTGGATTACGTGCCATTAACTCAAATGTATTTTTGACCACCCATCTGTCCAGTTTTTCGATTAGGTTATATCGTTCAGCAGCAGGTAAAAAGGCGCCGGGCGACACTATTTCACCCTTTTCATTTAACAAACGTAGCAACACTTCGTAATGCATCTCGTGATTGCCACTGATTCCTTTGATAGGTTGAGCATAAAGACAGAAGCGCTCCTGATCTAGCGCCTGATTGATTTGCGCTACCCATTGCATCTCACCTTTGCGCAGAGCCATTTCGGCATCGTCTGGGTGATAAATATGTATTCGATCTCGCCCCCGATCTTTTGCCATATAACAAGCCGCATCCGCTTGCTGGAGTAATTCTTTCAGCACTTGATTACCGTCTGTTATGGCAACCAGCCCAATACTCAGTCCAATTCGAAAAACCTGCCTATCCCATATAAACTGAAATTCTCTTGCTGCAATGAGTATGAGATCGGCCACTCTTTGAGATTGATCTATGGTGCAGTTTTCCATTAACAAGCCGAATTCATCTCCACCCAACCTGGCTAATGTGTCACTTTCTCTAACGACACATTGCAGTACACGGCCCAGTTGTCGGAGTAATTCATCCCCCGCAACATGACCACAGGTATCGTTGATGACTTTGAATTGATCCAGATCGATAAAACAAAGCGCGTGCTCAGCTTTAACAGTCTTCAAATTTTCTAAAGCTTGTTTTGTTCGGCGTTCAAATTCGTATCGGTTAATCAATCCAGTGAGGATGTCATGAGTAGCTTGAAAGGTAAGCTTTTCGTTTAGTTCATATTCGTTCGTTATATCGTCCTGTATAGATACATAATGGGTGATCTTTCCGCCTTTATCCTTAATACTCGACACCGATTCCCGCACCCAGTAATAACTACCATCTTTATTGCTATTACGTACCTCACCCCTCCAGTCAAGTCCCGCTTCAATTCTAGCCCATAAATCCCCATACATTGAATCATAGTCAACTTCAGAAGATGTTTTTGACTTCATAGAACGATGTTTTGACCCTACAATCTCACTCTTTTCATAACCAGTGGTTCTTTCAAAGGTTGGATTTACATATTCGATAACGCCGTTACTGTCCAAAATAATGATGGACGATGGGCAAATTCGATCGCTCTGGAAAGCTTTCGCAGCTCTTCTTCATTTTTTCGGCGTTGAGTTATATCTTGAATCGTTCCACTCACCACTCCTGATTGACCGCCACTCCTATTGACTAACTTTCCTTTGCTCACTATCCAAACCCAGCTCCCATTCTTATGTCGCAGACGCAATTCTAATTGATAGCGATCAATCTCCCCGTCTAAGTGTGCTCTCATCTGTTCGTGTAAATGCGCAATATCATCAGGATGTACCATGGATTCCCATCGTTCTGTCGTCAGTGGTGTCACCTCCTCGACGCTGTAACCGAACATGTTTGCCCATCGCTCATTGACTTCGATAATGTTTTTTTGTGTAGCCCACTCCCAGATGCCTGAATTAGTGCCTTCGATGACATCATTTAACCGCTGATGCTCACGGTCGAGTATTTGCCTACTTGAAATTGAGGCATTTCGAGCTCGCCACAAAAGTACAACCAGCGCCAGTAACGCAATCAATGCAGCACCTAGAAGCTGAAATTTTCGGAGGCTAATCTCATTCATTTGTTTGATCTGAGAGTCAACTGTTGCCTGTAACTGTGACTGTTGATGCCAAAGTGGGCTTTCCAGATCGCGCTGTTGAGTAATGTCAACTATGGTTGAGAAGAGGTGCTTTTTATCATTATAGTTAACAGGAAAAGCGTGTACTTCAACTACACGAATGCTGCCATCAGATACTCGGTGACCGAAAATAAAATAATTCCGAGACTCTGATTTTGCTCGCTGAATTTCATCGTCGATTTGCTGCTGGCTGAGTGTATTGAGATCACGAATATTCATGGACTCGATTTCATCCAGGGCATATCCATAAAAGTTGTTTGCCGCGAGGTTCGCTTTGGCTATATCACCCGTATCTGGATCGAGTATCAACATTACTAAACTATGTCGCTGAAACATATCCTCAAAGGCTGGTTTTGCATGGCCAACGGATTGAATCAGGATTGCAACTAGTAAGGTTAAAAGTAGGGGGGGGATTTTTCATTTTTTTCTATTCGAAAACTTCATTCACCTTCTCATCAAATAATACTACCCGTCATAAAACTGATCAGGTAACCTTGTAGGCAACCGAAATATTAATGGATTAGATATTTTTCTATCTTTATCTGACATATATAGTAGTTTGCAAATCAAAGACTTCTGAGAAATCGATACTTAATCGTATTTATATTTATATTAAATTCTAAAAACACAAATTAGATGTGTTATCGAATAGATCTCAAAGCAAGCAAGCCCAAAACTGGCCCAGGTATCAATAGCCAGAACATATACTGCACGCCAAAAACCGGCAATAAACTGCTGGTAAGTTGAATGCTCACAACGGTAATCAGAAAGCCCATTGAATTGACAATGGTCAATGCTGAGCCAACGTATTCACGAGGTGCATTTTGAGCATTGAGCGTTGAGAATTGAGGCGAATCACCAATCACCGTCACCCCCCAAACCAGCATAAACAGAATGAAAACCGGCCACTCAGCCTGGAATAAAAAGGGTGAGACTATACAGCAGATGCCTGAAACAAAGAGTTGAATCGAAGCGATTCTAGCACTGCCTAATTTCCCAGACATTAAACCACCAACAGCACAACCAATGAAACCGACGGCAATAATAATGAAAGACCAAAATGAAATATTGATCGACTGGTACGACTGAGTGGCATAACCGAGTAAAAATAACGGTATAAATGCCCATAGCGTGTAAAGCTCCCACATGTGACCGAAGTAGCCTAAAGCTGAAGCTCGAAATTTTCGGGATCGGAATATAAGCGTAAAAACATGGCTATTGAATGCTGAGCTCTTCGGCAAAAAAGGACCATCGGGTACCAATACCAACAATAATAGTCCTCCTAATACTGCCAGTGAAGAAACGGCTATTATGACTTGTTGCCATGGAATTTCTGTACCCAGGCTTCTAATGAGATGTGGAAATGAGGTACCTAATACCAAAGCACCCACGAGATAGCCCAATGCTCGACCTAACCCCTTCTCATACCAACTAGCCGCAATTTTCATCCCAACGGGATAAATACCTGCCAGAAAAAATCCAGTTAAGAATCTTAGTAACAGTAGTGTCGTCATTCCTTGAGGTGCTACCAGTAGCGCTGCATTGGTAGTGGCAGCAATAATAGAGCAGGTAAAAAACACCTTGCGAGGCGAAAAACGATCGGCAAACGCAAGGTAGGCAAACACTAAGGTTCCGACGATAAAACCAAGCTGTACAGCTGACGTAACGTAACCAACACTATGTTCAGGCAATGCCCAACTTTGCTGCAAATCCGCAATGATTGCATTACCGGCGAACCACAATGAGGTACCAGTAAACTGCGAAAAAACAATTATAGGCAGAATGTAGCTTGGCCTATTCACTCTCTCTATTCCCTTCAACTCTCAAACTCTTTATAGGCGGTGATTGGAATATCAACGCATCTCCAGATCGAATGATGCCTTCGCTTAAAACTTTTGCCGTTATTCCGCCATGTCCGCGCATTGCGTTATAACCACCTGCCCCCAGCAGTTTTTCCATTTTGCTACAGGGATGACATAAACCTGTCATCTCTAATTCACAGTCGCCGAGTCGAAACGTTTTGTTTTTCAACGCCAGCAAATTGATACCCGATACCACAATGTTGCGCCTTAGAAATGCCGGCGAAATACTCTCATGACCCATACAGGCGGCGATAACGGCGAGGTGTTCGTATTGAATCAAAGTCACCTGACGTGGACTATCAAATCGACCATTGAAACGGTCGCCTTCGAGACCCTTGCCGATAATCAGTTTTTCTGAATCGAGCTCAATCATGTCAGAACCACGAGCGGGGCGAACACCTATCCACTCGATACACCCAACTTGAGGTATTGTTTCCAACAGCATGTGCAATGGACTAGATGGATTCATATCATTGTTTCAAATTTGAATAGGCAGGTTTATGACTTGAGGTTAGGGTTAAATAATATCTCGAATAAGCAATTGCAATGACTCACGATTTCTAAAATGATTGATATTGAGTTCATAGTGAATATGAATGCTCTGATGGTTTGCCTCCAACACCTCGGTAGGCTGGAAAAAAGCAATGGCTTCAATACGATTACTTGCGTTATCAGTATTTGCTTTTAGTTCAAACTTGATGTGTTTTTGCGCCAGTATTCTGCTATCAGTTACTTCAAATTCACCAACAAAACTAGGTGAGGGAAATCGCTGACCCCAAGGCGTAAGATTTTGAATTGTCTTCGCAAAATCAATGTTCATATACTGACTGTCGAGCAAACCATCGCATTCGATAGAATCGATAAAACAAGCTGGGTCGGCAAAATCAGAAATCACTGCCTGAAATGCCGTTGAAAATAGTTTGAATGAATCCGCTTTCAAACTCAAACCTGCGGCCATCGCATGGCCACCAAATTTTAAAATGATACCAGGATGACGTTTGTCGACGACATCAAGCATATCTCGTAAATGAATTCCCGAAATTGACCGCCCAGACCCTTTTAAGCTACCGTCTTCTGCCTCGGCAAATACGATGCAGGGGCGATGATATTTTTCCTTCACTTTAGAAGCAACAATACCAACAATACCTTCGTGCCAACCTTTCTGAAATAACACGATTCCAAGGCTTGCTCGTAATTCAGGCTCGCTTAGTTTAGCCAGTTGAAGTTGCGCTTCATCGGCCATTTGCTGTTGTATATTTTTTCTTAGCTGATTGATATCGTTTAACTGGTTGGCAAATCCATCGGCACTGATTTGATCATCGGCTAATAGGCATTGAACACCGCTGGTCATGTCTTCCAGTCGACCCGCTGCATTTATTTTGGGTGCAATCGAAAAACCAATGTCGGTGCTAGTGACATGAGTGAGTTGTTTATTGGATATTTCAATTAATGACTCGATACCAGCACAGCAATGCCCGGCGCGCATCCGCCTTAAGCCTTCATTCACTAGCAGTCGATTGTGAAAATCGAGCGGCACTAAATCGGCTACCGTACCTATAGCAACAAGGTCCAGGCAACTAGCAAGATTGGGCTCGATTCTTTGTTGATTGTTACCTTCTTGATTGAACCAACCGATATCACGTAAGGCTTTACGCAGTCCAAGCATCAGGTAAAACGCGACTCCGACACCCGCCAGATTTTTGCCTACGGTTTCATCAGGCCACGCATTTTGATTGATGATGACGTTAGCATTCGGTAGCTCATCGGCGGGTAAATGATGGTCGGTGACAATAACATCAATATTGTTCGCTCGCAGTAAAGCGATGCCTTCGAAACTGGCAATGCCATTGTCCACCGTAATCACACAATCAGGTTTAGCTTCGACTATTTTATGTGCGATTGAAACCGATAAACCATAACCATCAATGAATCGATCGGGCATCAGATAACTAACGTTGTTATGCCCCATTAATTTCAATGCTCGAACACATAACGCTGTACTGGTTGCACCGTCCGCATCGTAGTCACCAAAGATTAATATTTGCTGTTCTTTTTCAATTGCGCTGGCTAAAAGCCTGGCTGCCTCAGGCAGATTTCGAATCGCGTTAACAGGCAACATTCGCGATAGTTTATAGTCAGTTTCTTCGAATGAACTAACGCCACGACCTGCCAGAATCGTCCAAATTGGCGATGGAAACAGAGCATCAGTTTTTAATTCAGAGTGTGTGACATCCCGTATTAGTAGAGTGCGCTTAGTCATTGTTAGGCTGACCAAAACTAATCAGGCTTTTTGACGATCGCCAGATTTTGTATTTCGAGAATGGGGTCATTGTCAAATCGAAGTGATGGGCTGCTTTTAGTTGAAGTGATGCATGACTCGATCGAAACAATATCATGGCCGGTTTGAATACTGTTTCTTCCAATATCTCTAGCTTTGCCTGTAAGTTATCACTACTGGACGTTTTAAGTGCTTCTAACAATGAAAGATCGATAACAACGGAGTTTTCTCTGCTTTTCGTTTGAGTCAATTGATCGAGTGAATGATGTCGGATATTGCTACTGTCGGCAAAACGAATCAGCTCTTCATCATCACAAAACCATTGGGCCTTATTATCATCAAATTTCGGCTTTTCCCCTGCCCCCCAGAACCATAGGCTATTGATTGGAAGAAGGCCTGTTGTCAGTCGATTTTGATTAATGGGGTGTTGATGCATGAACATTTGCATTTCGTTCATTAATTTATACCAGGGCAACGCCTGCTTGGATTGTTCGATAAATTGGTTTGCCTTTCTACCAATCACTGACAGGTAGTGTGGATAACAATCGGATGGTTCACAGTTTTTCAAACGCATCAGCCAAAGTCCATTTTCTAATGGCTTGAGCTCACAGTCCTCACTAAAAAAGGTCTGCAAGTCTTCAAGTACCAGAGATGAATCATCTTCATTAACGTTATTATTGTCTAACGGAATGACCAGTGCATTGTGCATATCGGCTTTTAGATGAATCGTTCGGCAGAGTAGATATCGCTGTGGATTATCGACTTCCTTCGTCTCAACAAAAGCCTGTGCAAAAGGTAAGGTTTGGCGTCCAGTCAATCCGAGAGAGCCCGCAATAATGGATTCAAAATCAGCTTGCTCGTTCGGTATCGAATTCGAATAGGTGAGTATCTTATTTAACGCTGGCAGATTCGATACCAAAAAATTGGGGTCAAACTCCTCTAGTGGTAAATTGAAAAAACCGGGTATAACTAAATCAATATGTGTGCTCATCAATAGGTCTAACTTAATCGTTCAGGCTGGTAGTCACCAGCTCATCTAAATCTCTCGACAATTTTGGGCTTGCAGCCATTCTCTTTATTTGAGTTTTCATTAAAGCAGCCTGTGTCGGTAACAGTTTACGCCAATGTAAAAAGGCGTTCGCCATACGAGCAGAAACCTGTGGATTGATTTCATCTAGTTCGAGTATTTTAGTGGCAACAAAGGCATACCCTGCGCCGTCAGCCTGATGAAAAGCGCTGGAATTGCCAATCAATGCACCGAGTAATGATCTCGCTCGGTTAGGGTTCGACAAGGTATAAGCGGGATGCTCAAACAGTTTAACAATCGTCGCTAAGGAGTCCGTTTGGTAAGACAGTCCCTGCGCACTAAACCACTTATCGACGACGAGCGCAGTATCCTGCCATTGTTCATAAAAGTCGGACACTATCTGATCTCGAACAGCATGTTGATAATTCACAATCGGCTGCAAACAAGCCATTTGATCAGTCATATTATCCGCTGTCTCGAATTGTTGACGGCATAGGTCAAAATAGACGTCTTTTTCGAGTGTCAGCAGATACGACAAACAGGTATTCTTAAAACGTCGCTGTGCCATTGCTTCTGGCGTTATAGAATACTCATTAGACGTTAATGATTGTTGGTAGTGCTTCAATAACAAGGTTTCGTGTTTAGTTGCAATGGATAGGCGAATCGCTTCGCACAGCATTCGCAGTTTATAAACATCGACCACATCTAGAAGCTCACCCAGATATTTTTCACTCGGCAATACCAGCATTTCAGCTTTTAATGCTAAATCTAGAACACTATCGTTCAATAAAGCCGCAAAACCATTGACCAGATCATCCATCAAATCAGGCCATTGAAAAACTTCGACAGCCAACATATTGAGCATCACCCGACTCGCTAATTGCTGACTCGCTTCCCATCGATTAAACGCATCGTTATCACATGACATTAATCGAGCGAGTTCATTATCGTCCTGATCCGTGGTCAATGTAATCGGTGCGGAAAATTCACGAAATGCCGATATCACTGGAAGGCTGTCAATATTGTTAAAGTGAATACTCTGCTCAAGCTGTTTAATATCAATAGTTAATTCAGTATTGCCCTTCTCGTCCAGCGACAGAGCCTCACCTTGGCGATTAAATAGAGACAAACGCATCGGTAAGTGAAATGGTCGATTGGGGTCACCACGGGTATAACCAGCGTCTTGTAAGATCACTAATGTGAGTGTTTTTTGAGCAGAGTCGAATTCTCGTCGTATGTTTATTTTGGGTGTGCCCGATTGCTCATACCAACGTTGAAACTGACTGAGATCAATGCCCGATGCATCTTGCATTGCCTGTCTGAAGTCATCGGTAGTGACCGCCTGGCCATCAAACCGCTCGAAGTAGAGGTCCATTCCCTTGCGGAAGTTAGCTTTACCTAGCAGGGTATGAATCATGCGCACCACTTCAGCGCCTTTGTTGTAAACCGTCGCCGTGTAAAAATTGTTAATTTCCTGATAAAAAGCTGGCCGAACCGGATGCGCCATTGGCCCTGCATCTTCGGGGAACTGGTGATTACGCAAAATGCGAACATCGGTAATACGCTGAATCGCACGAGAGGTCATGTCGGCACTAAACTCCTGATCTCGAAAAACAGTCAGGCCTTCCTTCAAGCTGAGCTGAAACCAGTCACGACAGGTGACTCGATTGCCAGTCCAATTGTGAAAATACTCATGTCCAATGACACCTTCGATACCCAGGTAATCATCATCAGTTGCGGTTTGTGGGTTGGCTAACACGTACTTGGTGTTAAATACATTCAGACCCTTGTTTTCCATCGCCCCCATGTTGAAGTCATCCACCGCGACTACCATGTATAAATCCAGGTCATACTCCAGTCCAAAGGTGTCTTCATCCCATTTCATCGCTTTTTGCAACGATATTAGGGCGTGGTCACATTTATCTTTATTGTGATGTTCGGTAAAAAACTGCAGCGCAACAATACGGCCTGAGACAGTTGTAAACTCGCCATCGACGCGAGCCAGATCACCAGCTACCAGCGCGAATAAATAGCTAGGCTTTGGATAAGGATCAGACCATTCGACCCAGTGCACATTATCCAATTCGGTCGATTCACCTGAATCGATCAAATTGCCGTTAGAAAGTAAATGCGGAAATTGCTCTCGATTGCCAAAAATTCGTGTTTTGAATACGGACATCACATCCGGCCGATCAAGATAATAAGTAATGTAGCGGAAACCCTGAGCCTCGCATTGCGTGCAAAAATTTCCATTCGATAAATAAAGTCCTTCAAGCCGAGTATTTTGCGCTGGGTCGATCTCAACCTCACAGGAAAACACAAAGTTATCAGCAACATTAGGCAATGTTAAATACTCGTCACTGATTTGATATTGATCAGGGTTTAAAAGCACATCGTCAATACTCACACTGAGTAATTTGAGGTTAATGCCATCTAGTGTTAAAGCCTGCGTAACCGAGCTTTCGGTGCGAGAAATCAACAACCTGCTTTCTACACGGGTTTTATTTTGATCCAAATGAAACACCAGTTCCGTTTTAGTTATGGTGAATTCTGGACGCGTGTATTCACTCAGATATTTACGTAAATTTTGATCAGTTTTCATAAAATTCACCTTATACACTGCCAACAATGGGCAAAAAACGATTGGCGAAGTGTACCTGAATCCTCGCCATTGGCAGTTCGAATTTGCCTCTCGCCGATAAAATAGTGGCATCAAACCAGGTTTCAATCCGATAAGAGACAAATACCACCGTCTTTATGCAACACAGTCTCGATTTGAGCACCACATAGGTTTCGAATAGTGAGTAAATCCGCTATCATGCGCTTCGATTTTTTATTGTCACAAATATTCGTATTTGCCCTATTTGCCCACCACTGGAGAAATTCAAAATGGCTACAGAACGCACTATTTCAATCATCAAGCCCGACGCCGTTGCTAAAAATGTTATCGGTGAAATTTACAGCCGCTTCGAAAAAGCAGGCCTAAGCATTGTTGCCGCTCGCATGGAACAACTCACTGCTGAAAAAGCAGGTGAATTTTATTCAGTTCACAAAGAGCGTCCTTTTTATAATGACCTCGTATCATTCATGACTTCTGGTCCTGTCATGATCCAGGTATTAGAAGGCGAAAATGCAATCGCGGCTAACCGTGACGTGATGGGCGCAACTAACCCCGCTGACGCAGCCGCTGGTACAATCCGCGCTGACTTCGCTCAATCAATTGACGAAAATGCGGTACATGGATCAGATAGCCCAGAAACAGCGAGCGCAGAAATTGAATTTTTCTTTGGCGCTAATGGCGTTTGCCCTAGAAAACGTTAATTTTAAGCTTTATTGATAAGAAGTTATTGTAAGAGGTTTCTGTAGGTATTTTTAGTAAGAGGCCTCTATTGAGGATCAATAGCCATCATAAAAGGCTATTGATCCTTCAATTCATATAACTTGAAACTTAAGGAAAGGTTTCAGACGTGAATTTTTTAATGTTATGTTGCCCCATCACTAGCCAGCGCGGCGATGCTTTTCCGGTACCAGCGAGTATAAGCCTGGGATGAGCCTTGGTGACTGTATCCAGAGCACCCTCCTGATTCGCATCGACATCGACCACAAACACATGTTTTCCAGCCTGCAATTGTGTCTCAAACCGCTTAAAGTCACGATGAGGCTCCTGAATGCCATACAAGCCACCCAGCCATGCGGAAAATCCAAGTAGGACGATTGCCAGAAAGATAAATGGTACCCAGCTATAGGTCGCTGTCCAATCGCTATAGGACGTAACAATTAGCACCAATGCCGCCAACCCTACGCCGATCCAGGTGCCGGTTATCGTGCCATGCACGACATCATTTTTGAAAACTGATTCTATATTGTGAAGGTGGTCATGGGCGAGCACGCTAGTATCATCCTGGCTAAAAACGTGGATTTGCGGCTTGTGAACACCGCTCGATTCCAGCTCTTGCTCAATGTGATCCAGATCGTCAAGATCATCGCTAATATAATAGTGTCGTTTCATTTTATACTCTCCGTTATATCTGTCCGTTAAATCTCTCGATTAGAAATGGCTATCAAACATAGGTCGGTATAGCTGCACCAATTTATTAGGTTACTCTGATGGGGAATAGTTGCAAATAGGCTCAATTCATAGCGCTTCAATTGACCGAAGCGAAATTCATGCTAATGTTATGATACCTTTATAAAATCTAAGCAGACCAGTCATATGCGAATAGAAGACGATAGTAAACTCGACTATAAAGATGTTCTTATTAGGCCCAAACGCAGCACGCTCGGAAGTCGTAAAGAGGTAGATCTATATCGAAAGTTTAGCTTTCGAAACTATCAATGTTTAGATACCGACAATCACTATCACGGCATTCCCATCATGGCTTCAAACATGGATGGAGTGGGTACCTTTGAAATGGCCGACTCACTCGCTAAAATCGGTCTATTTACAAGCCTGGTTAAAAACTATAGTGCCGATGAGTTAATTGTATTCTTTAGTCAAAATAGCGAGAGTCGTCTGCAAAACGTGGCCTATTCGATGGGTATTACTGAATCTGACTTTGAAAAATTTAAAGTCGTTTATGAAACAGCCAGCACCCGTTTAAAATATGTCTGTGTCGATGTTGCAAATGGTTATTCGGAACGCTTTTCTGAGTATATAAAGCAACTGAGGGACACTTACCCGAATATTGTCATTATCGCGGGCAATGTCGTCACCGGTGAAATGACAGAAGAATTGATTTTGAGCGGTGCCGATATCGTTAAGGTCGGCATTGGGCCTGGTAGTGTTTGCACGACACGAATTCAAACTGGCGTTGGTTTTCCTCAACTCTCGGCTGTGATCGAATGTGCCGATTCAGCACACGGATTAGGCGGCCATATCATTGCTGACGGTGGCTGTACTTGCCCTGGCGATTTAGCTAAGGCATTTGCCGCTGGCGCTGACTTCGTGATGCTGGGTGGTATGTTGGCGGGACACGACGAAGGTGGTGGAGATATTATTACTCGCCACTATAAAACAGGTGAAGTGAAGCAAACTGACAGTGGCTGGGAAGACGTCATAGAACAACATAAATTCATGCAATTTTATGGTATGAGTTCAGAGGCGGCCAATACCAAACATTCGGGTGGATTAAAGGAATACCGTTCTTCCGAGGGTAGAGATATTCTCGTACCTTACCGAGGTGGTATTGGTAAAACAGTTCAGGATTTACTGGGTGGTATTCGCAGCACCTGCACCTATGCTGGCGCTAAAAAGTTAAAATGGCTGAGTAAATGCACCACTTTTGTCAAAACGGGACAACAGTTCAACGCAGTTTTTGCTAACAACAAGTAAGTAAACTATTAACCCGACGCAAAAAATACGTCAGGTTAATAAGTAAAATCTGTTCTTCATACCATTGCTGTTTAGCTGCGTTTCCAATGATGGAATTTACCAACCCACTCTAGTATTTTTTGAGGGGCATGCGCTCGTTTCCATTCTCCAGCGACATATTTGTTGGCCTCGGCCATCGTGGGGTAAATGTGGATGGTACCCAGAATTTTATTGAGACCCAGTTTATATTTCATTGCCAGGACATACTCAGCAATTAAATCCCCAGCATGCTCTCCAACAATAGTAACGCCCAATATTTTATCTTTACCAGGCACCGTCAATACTTTTACAAAGCCATGGTCCTCACTATCAGCTATGGCACGATCTAAATCATCGATTTCATATTTAGTTACTTCGTATGCAATACCCTGCTCTTTTGCTTCAAGTTCATTCAAGCCAACTCTGGCAACTTCAGGTTCTGAGAAGGTAGCCCAAGGAATAACCGAATAGTCGACTTTGAATCGCTTGAGACTGCCGAATAAAGCATTCACTGATGCAAACCAGGCCTGGTGCGCCGCAACATGGGTGAATTGGTAAGGTCCAGCAACATCACCACAGGCTAGAATGGTGGGTATATTAGTTTGTAAATATTCATTCACTTCAACCGTTTTATTCGGATTCAACCGAACACCCATTTCCTCAAGGCCGAAGCCCGCTGTATTCGCTGCTCGTCCTACGGCTACAATTAAGGTATCAAACTCTACTTCAACATCATTGCCAGCATGCTCGGCAATCAGAATATCTTTACCATCACGCTTAACAAATTGTTTTGCTTTGTGGTTTACCAGCACATTGACGCCTTCGTCCATCAGCCTGGACTGCACTAGCTGTGACACTTCTTCGTCTTCTCGGAGCAAAATCCGGGATGCCATTTCGATCTGAGTGACTGAAATGCTCAATCGCCCGAATGCCTGTGTCAGCTCAGTACCAATGGGGCCACCACCGAGCACGACTAATTTTTCTGGTTTTACACGCAGATCCCACAAATTATTCGAAGTGTAATAATCGACTGACTCGATGCCCTCAATCGGTGGTACAAAGGGGCGGGCTCCAGTAGCAATGACAATATTTTTCGCATTAATGGTTTTTCCGTTCACTTCAACTGACCAAGGTGAGGTGATTTTTGCTTCACCAGTGACGACATCAACGCCTAAACTGGTATATCTCTCGATTGAATCGTGCGGTTCTATTTTTTTAATGACATTGGCCACGCGTTCCATCACTTCGGCAAACTCAAAGTCAGCTTGCGCGTATTTGATGCCAAACTCTTTACAGCGCGACACATGTGACATAAATTTTGCTGAACGAATAATCGCCTTGGAAGGAACACAACCCGTGTTCAGACAATCCCCGCCCATTTTATGGCGCTCGATCAAGGTTACTTTGGCTTTTACCGCAGCGGCAATATAAGACGTCACCAATCCAGCCGATCCACCACCAATTACAATCATATTAGTGTCGAAATGATCGGGCTTGGTAAATCCTGATAAGGCTTTACGATTATTAAGAAGCGAGACAATTTTCTTGCCAACAAGCGGCAAAAAACCCAGTAGTACGAACGAAATCAATAGTTCAAAGGTAAATATGTCTGAGGCTGATTCAATTTGAGCTAACTGAGTGCCTGCATTAACAAAAACCGCTGTTCCAGCGAGCATGCCCAATTGGCTCACCCAATAGAAGGTTTTTAATTTAATACTAGTCAATCCCATCACCAGGTTGATCACAAAAAATGGAAAGGCAGGCACCAATCTCAAGGCAAAAAGGTAGAATGCGCCATCTTTGGCAATGCCATCGTTAATAGATTTTAGTGAATTACCAAATCGAGCCTGCACTGTCTCTCGAAATAGATAGCGTGAAAATAGAAATGCCAGCGACGCCCCTACCGTGCTTGCAAAGGAAACCAGCAATAAACCGGTAGCGAGACCAAAAATTGCACCACCAGCCAGCGTTAAAATAGCCGCACCCGGTAAAGATGCGCCAGTTACGATGACATAAACTATAAAGAATAGAACCAGTGTTAGAATTCGATTTTCTGAATAGTAGTGTTCAATTTGAAACTGTTGAGCTTTGATGTAATCGAGTGTTAGATAGTGACCAAGATCAAAAACAAAGAATAAGACTACAATGGCGGCAAATACGCCAACCAAACCAATTTTTTTCATTATAAATTCTCACCAGTCTTTAAATAAATTTACGATAAGACTGCGGCTATGACTTTCAGTTCACAATCTTTCAGCGCAAGTTTTAAGATGCAGTCGTTTTACCGTTGCAGATCAGTTATTAATTTGGGCAAACGCGACGTCTGGCCCTTTTGGTTATCTATTTTTTGATTTAAAAACTGTATTCTCGCTTCCGTACCCGGGTGCGATTGATAAAATTTGGGCAGTGAACTTGAAAGTTTGTTATTTTTATTAATATGGCGGAAAAACTCATCTGCCCCCAGCGCATGACCATAATAAGCGATCAAGTTTTCTACCGCAATCCTGTCAGCATCTCGCTCTTGCTCTCGGCTAAATGCTAACTGCCCTAGGGTCGCTGTTTCAATAAATAAATTGCCAAACCACTCACTAGCAACATTTCCTAGTATTGCTGACAGTGCCACTGATACCAATACACCGCGCCCTAATGTTCGGATAGGATGTCTTTCATACTGGTGCGCCATTTCATGCGCTAGCACCATTGCCAGCCCATTCTCACTGTTGACAGCATCGAATAAAGCAACCGAAATAAATATGTGACCGCCCGGTATGATAAAGGCATTGGGAAGGTCATCATCATAGACCGTGACGGTAAACTTAAATGCCTGCTTTTCTTTTGCTTTTAACAGGCTGATCAAGCGCGCCAGGTAAAGTTCAGCGTCTTCAAACTGATTTTCAGCCAGCTCCCCTGTTTCATGTTGATAGGTTTCAAATTGAGCTGAATCGAGTAACTCAGGGGTAAACCAGTTCGATTCCATTTCAGGCGAGATAAAACCAATCAAAAAATCAGATAGATAAGCCAATAAGACAATCAATAAAGCGATTACTGCAAAGGCACCACCAATCAGTAGCAATAATTCCTTTAACGGGTTTTCGTCAGAACTATTAATGCCTTCAGGAATAACTTTCGCTTCGTATTTCATCAAACAAAACTAGGGCGCAATGGCCGTGCCATAGGCAACTACTTCAACCGAGCCAACCGAATACCGACCATTACTGTTTTTACTAATAGAAGCCGTTTCGATTCGTACATTAACGATCATTTTTCCACCGCTGAGTATGGCTGACTCTTTCATACGTAAAATGGCTTCGCGACGCGCTCGATCTAAAAGGGATTCATAACTCGTTAAACGACCACCAATCATGGCTTTTAAACCTGATAGAAACTTTTTGAAAAAGTCGATGGAAACCACAATATTACCGCTCACCAAGAAGGTTCTACATTGCGTTAGCTGTGCAGGCACTGTCTTCACCGTCATCACTGGTACGTTGAGGGTTTCCTTTTCTCTTTTGATAATGGAGCTAAAATGACGTTTTTCAGCCAAACGACCAAAGAAGAATCCCGAAATCAGCAACACCAAAAAGAGTGTAATTTCGACCATCGTTATTCAACTATGACCGCAGTACCATAGGCATATAGTTCTGCCGCACCCTGTGTAATGGATGAGGTACTGTAACGTACATTCAATATCGCATTGGCGCCAAGTGAATTGGCTTGTTCTATCATTCTATCGGTCGCTTGCTGTCGGGACTCGCTTAAAAGCTCGGTATATCCTTTCAATTCGCCTCCAAATATATTTTTTAGTCCTGCCATTAAGTCCCGACCAACATGTTTAGCACGGATGGTATTGCCCTGAACCAGGCCAAAGTGGGTCTTAATATTTTTACCTGGAACAGTTTCGAGGTTTGTGACTATCATTGAATCTCCCTATATTCTTAAAAAGTATTCTATATAACCTAGTTATAAACGTAATTGATCAAACTAACGACGGTTTATTTTGTAGCGGCCGCTGCGAACGTGCCTAGCGCACCTTTAATTTTGCTTATTACTTTTTCACAGCCTTTCAAGCCATGTCGGTTCGCCAGATATTGTGGATTATTATGAGTGCGCCAGACCTGTCCTTTTTCATCTTCGATTATTAGCTATTTTTGATGTAAATCTATCGCCACAGTCTGACCACAGTTCATTAGCTTGGACCCTATTTTAGGATTACCAAAAATAACTAGCTCAGTTGGTCGTAATGTCACACCGACTTTTTTTTGCGCCCATTGCATGATCTATTAGGGTAAAGATCGTCATGCCCTTTGACATTAATACTGTCTCTAGCTTTTCGGCGGTGCTTTTTACATCATGGGCACTCTTTACCTTTACCATGCCATCACCGGTAAACGCTGAGGGGGTAAAAATCATAATGGTTAAAAAAGCCAAGATCAAAGATCGCATTGAGAAGTTCCTAAATAACGGCTAATGAATAATTCATCTTTCTTATAGTCGGCTAGAGTAACAAAATATTTGAGTAATCAGAATCATTTTCATAAGACAAGATTTCACGCCTATTATGAATAGAAAACTGAGATTAGAAACATCACTCTCAACCTTGCTTTCAATTCATCTATAGCAGTGTTATACAATCGCTATCTAAATTAAAAACAAAAAAGGCTCATCACATGTCACTCGAACTCATTAGTTTTAAAACTTGCCCGTTTGTGCAAAGAACTGTGATTACACTAGGTTATAAAAATGTAGCGCATAAAATCACATTCATTGACCTTGCCGATCCTCCTGAGTGGTTTCTCGAGCTGTCACCACTGGGCAAGGTACCAGTACTAAAAGTGGACGGTGAAGTATTGTTTGAATCCGCTGTTATCAATGAATATGTTGATGAAATTACAGGCGGCGAATTACAACCCAAAGAACCGTTAATGCGAGCAAAAAATAGAGCCTGGATTGAGTATGCGTCAAATATGCTCGGCTCCGCTTACATGATGAAGATGGCGAAAGATAAAGAAGGGTATGAAAAATATCGATCTCAATTACTGTCACAGATGCAACGAATTGAAAACCAGTTAGGCGATGGCTCCTGGTTTAATGGTGACCAGTTTTCACTCGCCGATACCGCATTTGCCCCCATCTTTATGCATGATGCTGTTGCCGATTACCGATTTTCCATTATCGATTTCGAGTCGCTGCCAAAAATTTCGGCCTGGTCAAAACGACTGTTAGCATTGCCAGCCGTTAAACAGTCTGTCGTGGCTGACTTTGAAGTGATATTTTTAAACGCAATTGAAAATGCCGGCAGTTATTGCTGGAAAAACTCAATCAACTAGGCTCAGTGTATATCTAAAAATAGTAATTTTCTCCTAAGTCCGAGCGGTCCGTCGTCTCGGAAGTATCGCGTGGACGACTCTGCATAGATGCAATAGATAGAACAGCGCATGGAGCAATTATTGAGAAACAGAGTGCGCGTTGGTTCATGGGGGATTAGACCGAGTAGCGTACCACTAGCTGGTACACCAGCACGAAGCTTATGAACAGGATGTACGGTATATTTTTTTGTGGAGCAAAAATCGCTGCAGAAAATAGGCGCCCTGAGGCCGCGGCAGCAATCGAGATAAAAGTGTATTTCTAGAGATGCGCTGGATTTTTTAACACGTCTATCAATGACAAAGTTATTCTTGCAGTGGCACCCCACAACAGCTCACCTTCATATTCCTCATAATAAACCACTGGCCATGGACGTTTTGAGTC
Source organism: uncultured Acidimicrobiia bacterium (assembly GCA_964195315.1). Classification (GTDB taxonomy): domain Bacteria; phylum Pseudomonadota; class Gammaproteobacteria. The sequence goes on from CAXMOZ010000103.1 coordinate 38,344, forward strand.
AAGGTGAGTTCGTTGCTCTGTTCGATAATGAGATGAATTAGCAAGCCAGTTAAGTGGCAGCGTAAACGCATGCGCGACCTCGCCTGTATCGAGTTGTAACGGGTAAGGCCACGGCGTTACCGCAACATAAGGTGTAACTTGAAATTCACTGATCGTATGATGGTGATTGAGTCGGCCTAATATATTGACATCACTTTGCTTAAAACCAACCTCTTCTTCTGCTTCGCGTAATGCTGTGATCTCGAGAGAAGCATCATCGAGCTCGCGTTTACCACCGGCAAAGGCAACTTGCCCACTGTGCCGGTCACCTTCAAGTGTAGCTCGCCGAATGTAAAGAATATGCCAGGATTTATCGACCCGTAAGAAAGGGATTAACACGGCCGCTTCTCGACTGTTCGAACCCAACATTTCTGGCGGAATATCGTAGGTAGGAGCTGGCTGTATTCTTAGGCAGTGAGAAATTTCTTCAATGGTTAATCGATCAAAATCTAGCATTGGGTTCGTTGATTATAATTTTCTGGCGATTAACTGAAATAATCTAGCGGTGTGTTTATAGGGTTCACGATTCGACAATTCGAATTCGAGCTTGCGTAATTTTTCGTTAACCTCGACATCATTTTTTTCTTCGTTTGTCCCCCAATAGTTATACATACAGCGTATCCCGTAATGGTTTTCAATTTGGCATCCTTTTTTTATCAACCTGTCGGACAAGTCATTCGCCCTGAACTCACGAATATCCATATTAAAGGTAGGGCTGTATTGAATTGTTTGATCCAGTGCGTCGTATGCCTTATCTAAGTCACTCTCCAAAAAAGCGGCCTGATAGGCTGAGGAATATTGATTGACTGTTATGAGTGACAGGAAACCTCCGGGGCGTAACATCTTCAGCATAATATCGAGAACGGGCTCTATATGATCGACAAATTGAATGACGTTATGACACAGTACAATATCAAATTCAGGCTCAGGAAACTGCTTGCTCAGACTCAGAATATCGAGTTCATGCGTTTGTATACGACCCGACACACCCGACAAAGCAGCGGTCACATTGGCATCATTCAGCATTTGTCGCGATAAATCGACCAAATCTATCTGGTGATTCATACGCGCTAGTGCAAGGCTATCTAAACCATTGCCACCACCCGCATCCAGAATTCTCAACGGGGGTGATTCAACTGGAATATGTTTTTTTAAGTTATTTTCGACTAACTCATAACTGAATTTTGCCCAGGTTGTATTTTGCTCTTCTTTCCACTTGTTGAGATTTGATTCGAAGGAATCTCTTTTGCTAGAAGCCCGTAAAGCCTTTTTAAGTTCGAGGTTTCCAGTATATAAAGCTTTGCCAACGATAACGCCAGTAATCCCCTTATGGTTATAACAATCAGAAACATCATCCAGGCAGCCAATGCCACCTCCGACGATTATATTCAACCCACTGACCTGAGATAATGCCATTGATGCATCAAGATCGACACCCGTCATAGAGCCATCCAGATGAATGCTCGTCAAAATTGCCGTTCGGACGCCAAGCTGTCGCATCTGTATCGCCAGGCTTGTCGCCTGTACACTACCACCCGCCTTCCACCCATGAATTTTAACTTCGCCATCTTCATCGGCATCAATGCCTAGAATGATGGAATTACTACCGTAAGCCGCAATCGCATCGGCCATTAACTGAGGTTGCTCTACCGCTGCAGTACCAATAATGACGCGTTTAATACCGGTCTTCATGGCCCAGTGCACATCGTCCATGCTACGAATGCCACCACCGAATTGAATATTGACGTCTAGATCAGCAATTTTTTTGATCAGTTTCCAATTGTTTGTTGCATCTTCGTCGAAAGCGGCATCGAGGTTAATAACCTGCAACCATTCTGCACCTTGATCTATCCACTGCTGTGCACAAGCAACTGGGTCAGTATGAAAAACGATAGGATGATCGATATCGCCTTTGGTAAATCTGACAACTTCACCATTTCTTAGATGAACGGCTGGAAATATTGTAAATTTACTCATATTCATGCAATGACACCTAATATTTAATACGACTTAGATTAGCAAAAAACCAAAGTTTTGAAGTGAAATCTATACAGCCAATGAAAAAGACACTAGCACCATGCGTAGGGAATTTAAAGGCGTATTTTATTAGAACTAAAGGAAAAACAATGGGCTTAAAAGAGCTAAAGGCCACTCCACAACATTTATTTTGATGCTGAGTGGCTCAAGAAGAAGGTTTTTTTAGACTAAGGCTGCAGCAATCAGTTTACAGACCTAGTACATCATCCATGCCATAAAGGCCTTTAGGTTTTTGTTGAACCCAATGTGCAGCTCGGATGGCGCCATTCGCGAAAGTCATACGGCTTGATGCTTTATGTGTGATTTCGATTCTCTCGCCTTCTGCAGCAAATAAAACCGTATGTTCACCGACAATATCGCCCGCTCGTATCGTCTCAAAACCAATCGTATGTCGGTCTCTTGCACCCGTCTGCCCTTCTCGGCCATATACAGCGCACTGCTTTAGATCTCGGCCGAGTGAGTCGGCAATGACTTCACCCATTTTAAGTGCGGTACCTGAGGGTGCATCGACCTTATGACGATGATGTGCTTCTATGATTTCTATATCGACTGTATCACCCAGCACAGCGGCGGCCGTTTGTAATAATTTGAGGCAAAGGTTGACGCCAACGCTCATGTTAGGGGCATACATGATCGATATCGACTCACCAGCAGTTTTTAGTTTTTTGATCAGAAGCTCATCACAGCCAGTCGTACCTATAACCATTTTCTTGCCGTGTCGAAGACAAAAATCGACATTAAGAGAGGTCACTGTTGGGTGGGTAAAATCGATCAAAACATCGAATTGGTCAGCGTCCAGTGTCTCACTGATCAGAACGCCCTGTGCTTCGATACCGGCAACAATACCCGCATCAGCGCCCATTAAAGCGCCTTCTGGCCTTTCTAATGCTTGCGTAAGTTGAACGTCTTCCGATTCGGCACAAGCCATCACCAGGTGCCTACCCATACGACCGGCAGCACCGACAATCGCAATACGAGTCATATTTTCAATCATACTAATGGGCCTAGGATTTCATTTCTTCGAAGAATTTTTTCATGCCATCTAACCAGGTTTTTTCATTCGGGCTATGTTTATTGACACCACCCTTACCCATCGATTTGGCAAATTTTTCTAGTAACTCTTTTTGCTCACTGTTCAACTTAACCGGCGTTTCAACAATAATTCGGCAAATTAAATCACCGACTGCACCGCCGCGAACAGGCTTTACACCTTTGCCTCGCATTCGAAATAACTTATGCGTTTGAGTGCCCGATGGGATTTTTAAATTGAGACGTCCATTCAGACTAGGCACCTCAAGCTCACCACCAAGGGCAGCTGTGACAATGCTAATCGGCACTTCACAGAATAAGTCGGCATTATCACGCTCAAAAATTGGATGTGGTTTGACATGCATCTGAACAAATAAATCGCCCGCTGGTGCGCCTGCCTCTCCTGTTTCACCTTCTCCGGTTAAACGGATTCTATCGCCGTTATCGACGCCTGCTGGTACTTCGACGGATAGTGATTTGTGTTCTTTTACGCGTCCTTCGCCATGACAGGTATTACAGGGATCACTGATGATAGTGCCTGCACCTTGACACTTGGGGCAAGTTTGTTGAACCGAGAAAAAACCCTGTTGCATGCGCACCTGACCATGTCCGGCACAGGTTCCACAGGTTTCAGGTTTAGAGCCTTCTTTCGCGCCTGAACCAGAACAGCTGGTACAGTGCTTCATGGTCGGTATGCGAATTTTTACTGTGGTACCTGATACCGCATCCTCAAGACTTAATTCAAGATTGTATTGTAGGTCTGCGCCTTTACGGACACGTGCACGGCCTCCGCCACCACCACCAAAAATATCACCAAAAATATCACTGAACGCGTCACCAAATCCCTCACCACCGCCAGCAGACTGGTTGACCCCTGCATGACCAAACTGGTCATAGGCCGCTCTTTTGTTAGCATTCGATAGTATGTCGTAGGCTTCTTTTGCTTCTTTGAAAAGGTGATCACTTTCCTCATTATCAGGATTTCGATCGGGATGGTGCTTCATCGCCAGACGTCGAAATGCTTTTTTCAAATCCGCCTCTGATGACGATTTAGGAACACCTAATACTTCGTAATAATCTCTTTGTGCCATACTTTTCTTCTATACTTGGCTTTACGCTTGGTTCTTACGTCAAAATAGCAAAAAAACCCGGAGGTATCTTTCTTATGTGAAATAAGAAAGATACACCCCAGGTTTCGATGCGCTTTAAGTCTACTTTTTGTCGTCTTTTACTTCGTCTTTTACTTCTTCAAACTCAGCGTCGACAACATCATCATTTGCATTGGCAGATGGCTCTGCTGTTGCATTGGCATCAACCGGCTCTGCTCCGTCGGCATTGGCGGCGTAAGCTTTTTCGGATAACTTGCCAGTGGCTTCAGCTAATGCTTCAGTCTTGGCGGCGATGTCATCCTTATCTGTACCTTCTAATGCAGTCTTTAATGCTGTAATAGCAGTTTCGATATTAGTCTTATCTTCCGCTTCAACCTGGTCGCCTAAATCAATAAGGGACTTTTCAGCCGCGTTAATCATAGCCTCGGCTTGATTACGAGTTTCAACTGTCTCGCGATACAAACGATCTTCATCTGCATGTGCTTCGGCATCTTTAATCATGTTTTCAACTTCTTCATCAGACAAACCACTCGATGCCTTGATCACGATCTTTTGCTCTTTACCAGTCGCCTTATCTTTAGCCGATACGTTCAAAATACCGTTCGCATCGATGTCAAAGGTCACTTCAATCTGCGGTACACCGCGTTGTGCTGGTGGAATGTCAGATAGGTCGAAACGGCCCAATGACTTATTCGCAGTCGCTACTTCACGCTCGCCTTGCAACACATGTACTGTCACTGCTGTTTGATTGTTTTCTGCTGTAGAGAAAGTTTGTGACGCTTTAGTTGGAATCGTGGTGTTCTTTTCGATCAACTTGGTCATGACGCTGCCCATTGTCTCGATTCCAAGAGACAGAGGTGTTACGTCTAGCAGCAATACATTTTTAACATCACCACCTAATACACCACCCTGGATTGCCGCGCCACTCGCAACAGATTCATCTGGATTAACATCACGACGTGGCTCTTTGCCAAAGAAGTTTTTAACCACTTCCTGTACTTTAGGCATGCGGGTTTGACCGCCGACCATGATGACGTCATCGATGTCAGAGACTGATAATCCAGCATCGTCTAAGGCCACTTTCAAAGGATCGATAGTACGGGCCACCAGGTCATCAACCAAAGATTCTAGCTTAGCGCGAGTGATCTTTAAGTTAAGGTGTTTTGGACCTGATGCATCAGCCGTAATATAGGGCAGGTTGATGTCTGTTTGTTGGCTAGAAGACAATTCGATTTTTGCTTTTTCAGCCGCTTCTTTCAAGCGCTGTTTGGCAAGAGGATCACCGCGTAAATCCATGCCTGAATCTTTCTTGAATTCGTCTGCAAGATAGTCGATAAGACGCATGTCAAAATCTTCGCCACCAAGGAAAGTATCGCCATTAGTCGACAACACTTCAAATTGGTGCTCACCATCAATTTCAGCTACTTCGATAATTGAGATGTCAAAAGTACCGCCACCGAGATCATATACTGCAATTTTCTTATCACCAGTGGCTTTATCCATGCCATAAGCTAACGCAGCGGCAGTTGGCTCGTTGATGATACGCTTGACTTCGAGGCCCGCGATCTTGCCAGCATCTTTAGTGGCTTGACGCTGAGAATCATTAAAGTAGGCAGGTACCGTAATGACCGCTTCGGTGACTTCTTCACCGAGATAATCTTCAGCTGTCTTCTTCATTTTTTGCAGGACACGAGCCGATATTTCGGGTGGTGCCATTTTTTCGCCATTGGCTTCAACCCAGGCATCACCATTGTCTGCTTTAACAATAGTATAAGGCACAAGATCGATATCTTTTTGAACTACTTTTTCATCAAAACGACGACCGATCAGACGCTTAACCGCGTATAACGTGTTACTCGGGTTTGTAACAGCTTGGCGCTTAGCTGGTTGACCAACTAATACATCTCCGTCTGCGCTAAATGCAACAATAGAAGGGGTTGTTCTATCGCCTTCAGCGTTTTCAATTACCTTTGGCACACCACCTTCCATGACTGCTACACATGAGTTGGTGGTTCCGAGGTCAATACCAATAATTCTGCCCATCTTTAAAATACTCCTAGTAATCTGTGGGGGTTAAATACATAAAAACCGTATAAAATGCGGTGTTTTTCAATTCTTAGTTCCGATGTAGGGATTAATTCCCTGCTTTCAAGTCAAAACTGGGTTTCGAGTCATTTATTTTGTAAGAATTTATTTCGCAACTATGACCATTGCGGGTCTCACTAAACGCTCATTTAGCGTAAAACCTTTTTGCATGACGCTAATGATATGGTTGCTCTCAACATTTTCATCTTCGATCATGCTTATGGCCTGATGTTGCTCAGGGTTAAATTTTTCGCCAACCGGGTTTAACCGTTGCACACCGTATTTTTCTAAAACTTGCACGAACATGGTTGTTGTCATGTTGGTACCTTCAACAATGCTTTCTAAGGTGGCATTTTCGGCGTCGGCGGCTTGTCGACCCATATCCATACTATCGATGACCGGGAGCAAGGCTTCTGTGAAGTTTTTAAGCGCAAATTTATGCGCGTTTTCGACATCACGAATAGCGCGTTTACGGTTATTTTCCATCTCCGCTTTCAAACGCATGACTTGATCCCAGTAGTCTTTGACTGTTTCCTGAGTTCGTTCTAGCTGCTGCTCAATGCTCTCTTCTACATTGTCAGCTGATGCATTGGCTTCCGCATCTTCGTTGAACTCTTCAACATCCATCAATTCTGGTGTAACTGACTCTTCGTTATCTTCAACTTTGGGTTGATCAGATGACATTCTTAAAACTCCATAAAATAGACAACAGGATAATGGTGTTACCTGTCGGATTGATTTTTAGGCTTAAACCAAACCTAGTCGGTTGGCTCACAAAAATTGTGGGATTCTATCTATGGATTATTTCTGAGTATTCAAGGCCGAACTTAATAATTTTGCGGTGACATCCACCATTGGGATCACTTGTTCATAGGCTATACGGGTCGGACCGATAACACCTAGCACACCGACGATTTCCCCACCCTTGTGATAGGGTGCGCCGACAACACTACAATTACTCAGCACCGAGTAGCCAGATTCGCTACCGATAAAAATTTCGACACCACTTGCACTAGTACAACTATCGAGTAATTTAAGTAAGTCTGTTTTCTCATTAAACACATCAAATAAGTCTCGTAACTTACTGATATCATTGAGCTCATTGTACTGTAATAAATTCGATTGCCCACTGGTTAGCAACTCATCTCCATCGCTATCGCTACACACTTCTTCCATCGCTTTGAGTACTGCTTCCATCATCGTATTGACGTCACTTTTGAGATTCGATAACTCCGCTTTTAATCGACTGCGAGCGGCTTCGAAGCTTTGCCCTAGCAAATAATGGTTCAGTGTCGTTGCGGCCTGTTGTAACTCTTTATCAGTATAATCACGCTCGACCTGAATTACTTTATTGTGAACATCATCCTGATTAATCACCAGAATAACCAAAATTCGCTTTTCACTGAGCCGCATGAATTCAATATGTCGAATTTCTGCGGGGGTTGAATGAGTTAAACTAACGATGCCAGTCAAATGGGTGATGTTAGATAGAATAGATGAGGCACTCTGGATCAGGTTGCTCGTTGTTTTATTGCTTCCGAATTCGGCTGAAATTTTATTTTTAGCCGATTGAGCCAAGTCATTAACTTCGAGCAGCCGGTCGATAAAAAAGCGATATCCAGCATCGGTTGGTATCCGACCTGCTGACGTATGCGGTGAGTCGATGAGACCAAGATGCTCTAGCTTCGCCATGATGTTTCGAATAGTCGCCGAGCTGACATCAAGCCCAGATAGTTCAGCCAGGTTTTTGGAGCCGACAGGCTGAGCATCTTGACTATAAGACGTAATAATTTGCCTTAATAGTATTTGCGCTCGTTCATCAAGTTCGTGCTTTTCTGCCATCGGGTCTGCTATATTGTGGTTAATGTTTCTGGTTAGCAAATTGTATCTCTAATTTGGCGACAGTAAAGTGATGGGCTGATGTTTCTTTTAACTATTACTCGTATCCGATACCTCCTTTGACACTAAAATCATTATGAAGGGCAAATTTAACACTATCGGCCTGGTTGTTCGTCAGGATATTGAATCTCGTTTCGATACCGTTTTAACGGTTGCCCAGGCGTTGAGAAAACACGCCGATGTTTTAGTGCATTGTCTCGGTTTCGAAACACCCACCAAGGACTTACCAACAGTGTCGATCAAGTCTCTGGTCAATCAGTCTGATCTAGTTATTTCGCTGGGCGGGGATGGCACTTTATTAGCCGCTGCTCGCGCATTGGTTAATATGGACACACCTTTACTGGGCATTAATCTAGGTCGTTTGGGTTTTTTGGCTGATGTTTCGATAGCAGATTTCGAGTCTCATATTGCCGCTGTGCTCGCTGGCAAATATACCGTCGAGAAGCGTTTTTTCATCGAAGGTGAAATTCAATACGCTGATAACACAACGTCTACTAATATTGCGCTCAACGATATTATTCTGCACAGCCATGAATCATTAAGCATGATCGAATACGAAGTTCACTGCAATGGCAGTTTGATCCACAAACAAAGAGCTGATGGCGTTATCGTGACCACACCCACAGGATCAACAGCCTATGCGTTATCAGGCGGCGGACCCATCATACATCCATCACTAGAAGCGCTGGCTATCGTGCCTGTGTGTCCGCATACCTTAACCAACCGGCCGATTGTAATTCCTGCTAGCCTAGCAATTGAAGTCCGTTTAAGTGAAGCCAGCTCACTGGCTAATATCAATTATGACGGTCAATCAAGCAAGGTACTGGACCATACCAGCAAGGTTACAATCCAGCGTTATCCTCAATTACTGACACTATTACATCCAGAAGATTATGACTATTTTGGAATAGTACGAGCTAAGCTTCAGTGGAGCTCACATTACTAATGAATAAATTTAATGATTAAAACTAATGCTTGAATCTATCCAAATTAAAAACTTTGCCATTATCGATTCACTAGAACTTGAATTCGATCAAGGAATGACCGCCCTAACAGGGGAAACAGGAGCGGGTAAGTCTATTCTACTCGACGCTATCAAGTTGATTTCGGGCGACAGAGCCGATAGTGATAATGTTAAAAGTGGGAGAGATCGTGCTGAAATCAATGTTTGCTTCGATATTCAACATCACGCCAAGGCCCAGGCCTGGTTACAAAATAACGAAATGACTAGCGACAAGGAATGCATCATTCGAAGAATAGTATTCGCCAATGGTCGCAGTAAAGCCTTTATCAATGGTCATAATGCGCCTCTATCCCAATTAAAAAACCTGACCCAAATGTTGGTTGACCTACACGGACAAAACGAACATCAGTCACTCCAAAAATCGGCCATTCAGCAACAATTACTCGACACATATTTGAACCAGCCGACGTTAATTGATGCTGTAAAGCAGGCCTATAAATCATGGCAGCAATTTCAGAAACAATTGAATCAGGTTTTAGATGGTTCGGTTGAGCGTGAGCAACGCATCGATCTACTCAATTTATATTGCCAGGAACTCAACCAGTTAAATCTTGCTGAGGGTGAAATTGAGAGTTTACAGTCTGAATACAATCGACTGGCACATGCCGGGCAACTATTGGAAAGTAGTGAGGAAATGCTAGCCATTCTCTACGACAATGATGACACCAGCGTGCAGAGTTTACTCAGCCACTGTGAAGGTTTACTCGGAAGTCAGATAGCTTACGACTCAAAGCTGACGACTAGTCACGAACTCATAGCCAGTGCGGTCATTCAGGTGCAGGAAGCGACGAATGAATTGCGCAATTATCAGCAGTCTATCGACCTTGATTCTGGAGAGCTAGACAGACTAAACCAACGCATCGGCAATGCTCAAGACCTGGCCCGTAAGCATCATATTAATATCGAAGAATTACCCAGCCTAGCGTTAGAGCTGAACCAGGCACTTGAAACACTCAACAGTAGCGAAAACAATCTCGAAGAGATTAACCATCTGCTAGATCAAGCGAGGGAAATTTATCTCGAATGCGCGGCACAACTGTCGTGCAAACGGGCAGAAACGGCTCTATCACTTTCTTCACAAATAAGTGAAATTATGCAACAGCTGGGTATGGATGGCGGCCGATTTTCGATTCAGATCGACAGTAATGAATCTGACGAAAACTTTAAGGCAACAGGCGTCGATACGATTAGTTACCAGGTCAGTGCAAATCCGGGTCAACCATTAAAACCGTTAACGAAAGTGGCGTCGGGTGGTGAATTGTCTCGAATCAGTCTTGCCATTCAAGTCATTTTTTCGGAGTCATCTAACATACCAACCCTTATTTTCGACGAAGTTGATAGTGGTGTTGGTGGTGGGATAGCCGAGATAGTGGGGAAAAAACTGCGTTGGCTGGGCGGCAATCGACAGGTGTTTTGCGTCACTCACCTACCTCAGGTCGCTTCACAGGCTCACCAACATTACCGGGTTGAAAAAGTCAAAACGATCGACGATACGACGACTAGTGTTGTTCCCTTAGAAAGTGATGCGCGACTTGAAGAGGTTGCGAGAATGCTCGGTGGTGTGGTTATTTCAGAACAAACCCGGGCACATGCCAGCGAGATGATTGCGGGCCAGATATAGGCCAACTCGAACAATAGACTTTCCCCGCCATTGCCGTATCAACTCCATGTGTTGTGTCAGCCCAGTGGTACGTTCGCCACCCGGTTGATCCTGATATCCTAATCTGAACTCAGGTTCTCGGCTTTGGCTTCCTGCGTTGCTCTACCTTCTACATCCATGCCGCCCTCCACGAAGTGCTTTCAGGACGCCAGACCGATTGTATTCAAAAATAAATCACTGTTTTTTTAAGACACTTTAATAGACTTATAGACCGGAGGTCATACTTTTAAGTTACAACTCGTCGGTCATTTCTCATCAACAAAGTGGCCATATAAAATCATTGTGTGATCAGTGATTTTAAAATTATGTTTAGCCGCTATTTGTTTCTGACGTTGCTCTATCACTTCATCATAAAACTCGACCACTTTTCCTGTCGTAATATCAACCAGATGGTCATGATGATCACCGTCATTAATTTCGAATACTGCATGCCCACCGTCAAAGTGATGTCTTTCTACCAAACCTGCCGTTTCAAATTGCGTTAACACTCTATATACCGTTGCTAAGGCGATCTCTTCACCAGAATCGAGTAAATTTTTATAAATATCCTCGGCTTTCAAATGCCGATCACTTGAACTTTCGAGCAATTCAAGAATCTTCATCCGAGGTAACGTTACTTTTAGCCCTACATTTTTTAAATCTGAAGATCGCATATAATAAAACTCATATTTAATTGCAGCTTTTGAAACAGGCCAGTATTATTCAACGCCTCTTATAGATTCCATTTTATGACAATGAAATTACGACAGTTTTTAATCTTAGCCTTTCTGGTCTTGATTGTAACATTATCTGCCTGCGTCTACCGCCAAGATATTCCGCAAGGTAACAGAATTAATGATAACAAATTAGCACAACTAGCAGTCGGCATGACCAAAATTCAAGTAGAATTTCTGCTTGGCTCACCTGCGCTTATTGATATGTATCACCCTGATGACTGGCATTATATCCACTTTATCAAGGCAGGTGATAGTGGCGAAATCGTCAAGCGTGTTATGACTTTAAGATTTGATCAAAGTTTACTGGCGTCAATTGAAGGGTCGCTTTCTGCCCCCCAGCCACCTGAGCTTTAGGTAGCCTCTGATTAAGTCTGGTTAAATTGGGACTGATTCCCTACATGCATGTGATGTATTAGAATACTAAAAGTAGGCGCCATGAAACGACCCAGGAACCATTATCGAGGAGTGATTGCTGAGAGGAAGTTGATTCAAATATCTGCTGAGCTACCCGCATCCAACTCTCGCCCCTTACCGACCTCCATGTCGGCAAAGACACCCTTAGACAGCTCCCCCACCCTTTTTAGTTTTTAGTCCCATTTCTGCTCGCTGTCGCCTGATTTCTTTAGGATCAGCGATGAGTGGCCGATAGATTTCAATCCTATCGCCATCGGTCAGTTCATAGGTTGGTGCCACCGCCTTGCCAAAGACACCTAGATCGCAGGTCTCAACTTCTATCTCAGGGAAGTGCTGCAAAATGCTGGATGATTTAACTGCATCTCTTAATGAGGTACCTGGCTCTATTTCACATTCGACGATTTTTTGTTTGTAAGGTGTTGCATAGGCAATTTCAATTAACGTCATAATCGGTTTAACTCATGTGCGCGCGAACAAAAGGATGCGACCATCGAGTTCGCAATTTGAGTAAAGATTGGGGATAGCAATAAGGCCGTAATACCATTCGAAAATTCAAAATTTAAAACCAGCTTAACTTTTGAGGTGGTTTCATCAAAAGCGATAAATTCCCAGACACCGTCGAGTGATTTGAATGGACCATCAACCAACTTCATTTCGATTTTTTCCCCAGGTATCAGGGTATTGGCGGTAGAAAACCAATGATTGAGCTTACCTTTTTTCATTAATACAGAGGCCTGCATTGACTGATCTGTTTCAGCCGATATTTTTGCATCACCACACCAGGGCAAAAACTTTGGATAAGCTGCAACATCATTGACGATATCAAACATAGTACGAGCAGAATATGGCATTAATGCATGCCGATGCACAACAGCCATAGGTTAGACCAAGCCTAACGAGTTTAAAAAAAGTACCAAAATTAACACCGGTGTGACATATCGAATCGAATAGTTCCAAAGCTCGAACCAGAATTTTCTGGATGGTTTTAGCGCATTAAAAGAAACGCTACGAGGTAAAACCCAGCCAACAAAAATACATAGAAAAAACGCCACTAATGGCTGGATTAAGTGACTCGAGAAGAAAACCATAATGTCGTGAAAGCCCGCATTGTTAACTAGTCGTACTGCGTCACCCGAAAAGAATAAAGCGATGGTGAACCCATTACCGCTCCAAATACTATACGATAAAACAGCACCTAGACCAAATAGCCAAATACCCACTCCAATATAAATGACCGCTTTAGACCGAGCGATGCAAAACTTGCGCTCGACATAACGCACAGGGGCTTCCATCAAAGCCAATGTGGTGGTCAACGAAGCCAGTGTCAGTAGTAAGAAAAATAATGCGCCAAACAGTTCCCCATACTGAAATTGACTAAAGACATACGGTAATATACGAAAGGCAAACTGATTCTCAGTCGTAGGCTCCAGTCCCGATTCAAAAACCAGCGTATTCAAACTTAAGCCGATAATGATTGATATCAATAAATCGATGACGATGATCAGCCCGGCTGAATAGCCGATTGGAATATGGCGAGGTAGGTAGCTTCCAAAAACCATCATCACACCAACACCGAGCGCTAAAGTATAAAATGCTCGTTGCAAAGCTAGCAAGGCAACCTGTACATCAATATCTGCAAAGTCAGCATATAACAGGAATTCAACACTGCGCATGAATTCTGGCGAATAACTCGCCAACACAAATCCACACATTAAAATCAAAAGAATAAAGGGCACAATAAATAGAAATGCTCGCTCCAATCCAGATTTTACGGGTCTTGCACTTATCGATACTAACAAGATGACAAACAACGTATGCCACAGCAACATACGTTCCGCATCGCTAACAAAGTCTTTAAATAATTGACCAACAGCCTCAGCCGATACGCCGTTATAAACACCCATGAGGGACTTGAAAAAATAAGACAGAGACCAGCCCGCAATCACACTAAACATGGCGATAATAAGAAATGCAGCTAGCATTGAAGCGAAGCCAAGACCTTTCCAGTAAGCTGATGCTTTCTGCTGACCCGCTAAAATTTCGAGGCTTCTAGAAGGGTCAGACTGACCTAATCGTCCTAGTAGAAGCTCAGACATTAATAGTGGCATGCCCATACTAAAGAGAAAGAACATATAGAGTAGGAGAAAAGTGCCGCCACCATTTTGACCGGCCAATACGGGTAAAGTGAGGAAGTCATTGAGGCCTAATGTAGCACCCGCCGCAACCAGCACAAACGTCGATTGTGATCGCCATCGAAAACCGTGTTCGAGTTCACTCATGTTTACTCTACCGTGTAAAAACTACTAACGAAAAGCATTACATTATCCAGAACTTACGGCAAACTGTAAACAAAATCATTGGTAAATCAGCAGGTTATGACGTAATGCTGATCTATTTTATATATTGAAGCGAGCATTAAATAATGAACGTCATGCAAACTACAGTCAAAAAAGCCTTAACTATTAAACACTTAGTCAATCCGGAAAAGGCTAAACAGATTCATCAGCATCAAGTAAGACGAATCTTTTCTAGCATCGCGCGCACATCAGCATAGCGGTTTTGCTCACACAGTCCGAAACCAGACAATTGACGTACTTTATTGCGAACGAACAGAGGAACGCTCATACCGATTAGAAAACGGCAGTAAGTCTCTGTCGTTATTTTGTAATCGCTTTTAGTGGATAAATGCGTATCCAGGCCTTCAATCGCTGCGCTAATTTCCTGCCTATCAGGCATCACAGGATGCTGTGAATAGGCTAATGTCGCTACCTGTTTACGACACACCGAACAATGACCGCAATGTTCAGGGGCTTGTTGATCATCAAAATAACGCGACAGATTACTACTCAAGCAACGATCCAGTTCAAAAAATCTAAGCAGAGCTGCGATGCGCTTTATCTCTTTTTGTTCCTTGTCGACAAAGTAGGCATGTAGGTCTTTCACCAGTTCGGTATCCGCCAGTTTTTGTACATCAACCTCATACACATCGGTAATTAATTTGGTTTCCAGCTCAATCCAATTGTTCTCTTGCAGGTATTCCATCGCCTTGACCACTCGATTTCGATCCGCGCCATAGGCTTGATACAAGCTGTCAAAGTTTAGGCTTCCCCACACCTTCTTCATTTGAGTGTTAGCAAATACAGCCTCAAGAAAGGATCTGCGCTCGCCATTAAACTGCTCCAATATTGTTTGCTTATCCTGCAGAAATTTATACTTAAAATCGGCAAAATAAGCGTATAAAGGACGTAGTATCGCTAAAATCTCCAGCTGTACCAATAGCGTTTTCAGAGGCAATTGGCGAATATTACTAGCCGTCGACAATTGATTAATTTGCATTTCCCACTGAGCTTTCTGGTCTTTTTCCTTATTCAGCTCATGGCGGATATTATTAACAACCAATTCAATGCCCTGACGCTCAGGTGTATCGCCATAAACAAAGTTTTCGACCGTATTCAAACCGTCAAGGCTAGCCAGGGTGATGCAGCTAGCGGAGTCACCGTCACGCCCTGCTCGGCCTATCTCCTGACTGTAATTTTCGATTGATTTAGGCAAATCGTAATGTAATACAAAACGAATATCTGATTTATCAATACCCATACCAAAGGCAATAGTAGCCACCACTACTTGCAGTCGACTTTGCATGAAATCGTTTTGAATAGCCTGACGTTTGTCATCGTCAAAACCCGCATGATAAGCCCGTGCATTGATACCGCTACGGATGAGAAGCTGAGCGACCCGCTCAGCCGTGTGCTGCAAGGTAACGTAAACGATACCAGAGCCAGTTTGCTGTTGAACGCTCTGTAATAGCTGAGCCTGTTTATTACCCTCCGCCACCGGTATTACACTCAAGTCTAAATTCGCTCGATAAAAACCAGTCTGCACAATATGCTCGCTTGCAATTGAAAATCGTTGCGCCATATCTAGCTTGACTTTTTTGGTTGCGGTTGCAGTGAGTAACAACACTAATGGAATATTCAGCTCTTGCCGATACTGGGGCAACTTAAGGTAATCAGGACGAAAGTTATGTCCCCATTCCGAGATACAGTGAGCCTCATCCACCACCAGCATGGACATCTGTACATCCTGAATAAACTGCCGAAAACGTTCGTTTTTAAAGCGCTCTACCGACACCATTAATATTTTGATTTTACCCGAGCGAACATCTCGCATGGTTTTTTTGCTTTGCTCAGGCGCAAGTGTGGAATCAATGCTGGCTGCGCTGATGCCCTTGGCAGCTAAGAATTCCAGTTGATCTTTCATCAAGGCCAACAGTGGTGATACCACCAGTGTTAAGTGAGGTAAGTGTAAAGCGCTAAACTGATAGCAAAGTGATTTACCTGAGCCAGTGGGGAAAATAGCCAAAGATGAAAAGCCATTAAGCAGTTGCTGGATCGTTTGATCTTGTCCGAGTCGAAATTGATTAAACCCAAAAACCTCTGCCAGAGATTGCTGAATTTCGACAGACAATTGAGGTAGGTCAGCAGATATATTGCTCATAGGATATTCCTTATCCAGTGTTTAGTACTTAGGCGCTATCGGCTTTTCAAGCTCATAGATAGCATCCGTAATGCTCTCTAGCTTATTTTCTAGCACTGCCTGTGCATCTTGCAAAGCCTGATTATAGTAAAGCCCCCCAATTTGTTCAGAGAAAAAATCGAGTAGGAACTCCGCGTCGAACTGGGCAAGCTCCTGGTCTAATTCCCGGTCGAAATATTGCTGAATTTTACCAACAATTATATGTTTATGATCTTTTGAAAATTCGATATTTGCCAAGGATAGGCCCCACTATAAAAGAATGATGAGACCCATAATAACAATTCTCCAGGAGTCTGTCGGAGGTAAGCCGTAAAAGCCGAAGTCAGCTTCCGATTTTTTGCCTTAAAAATTTAAGGCCCTTTAGTGAAAAACGCTTCGATTTTACATCCTACTTTGATTTTATTGCTACTAAAACGCCATCCCAAAACTCTATTCTTGCGATTACAGCCTGTTGTGCCGCATCGATAGATTCTTCAATCTTGTTTGCGTCACCAGCACATAAACTATTGAGTAGCTTTAATGATAACGGCGCATGAAAGTCCTCATCTAAGCTGATATGTCGATTGAGATAGTAGTGAAAAATGGGCGCCTCTTTATCAGAAACACCTATTCTCTTAAGAATTGAACGAAACATCGTTGGAATAATGTGCTCACGACCTAGTGCGAGAGCAGCAGCCACCTGATGAGGCTGATCATTCTGTATAAATTGAAATGTTGTCGACGTAAATGCTCGCGAAGGTGATGGAACGCCAGGCAACGTAAGTGATTGCTTAATACCTTGTTCCTGAACAACATTAATAAACGCTGTGGAAGGTAAAATATCAGCACCTATTTCGTCCATAGCCTTGTGGTATAGCTCAAAATGACTGGAATACTCACCGGTAATATTAGTTTCATCAGACTCTTCTTCAAGCACTAATTCATTAATGAATCGTCTCACGAGCCCCTCTCCTTGGGGCGTCCATGGGAAACTTGTGGGTGCAATAATAGACTGTAAATATTTTATCAGTGACATAAAGTCCCAAACAGAATAGATATGATGTTCCATAAAACATCGAAGGTCATCAACAGTTGATACAGCTTCATATATGGGATGATTTTCAAGCTGTTTTTTGAGCTCAATAATAATAGCGCTAGTAATTTCTTTTGCCATGAACGTCTGTCTCTACTTTTTCGACTTACAGGTGATTTTTTATTGGTGAACAAATGACTGACGAATAGAAGCACTCACGCAGATTAAGTCGATTCTGCAAAAGCCTGGTTTGCCTGCTGCTCAAGTTGCACTGAAAGCCCTTCAGGTAATTGCAGTGCCATCGCCAAATTATCCAGGTGAGTGCGTTCTGCTGGATGGTCATGAGTAATAACCAGGCAAGATGCGAGGTAGATTTCAGCTTTCATCTCGATACAGTTAATTCCAGTGGTGAGTTCAAAAATCGGTATGTCTTTTTTTAGGAACTCAAAAATCAACCCCTTTTCGGAGGCTGACAGGCTGGTCTTTTCTACCGCCTCGAATATTTTTTGCTGTTCATCCGCATCCACGTGGCCATCGGCTTTGGCCGCTGCGACCATGGCTTTAATCAGTGCCAGTTCAGGGTTAATACCTGAATTATGCTGCTGGCTAATAGCGCGCTGGTGAAAGCTGGAAGGATCTACAGCGAGCTGTTGCGGCGTTGGCGTGGTTGTACCCGCGTTGTTCCCTTGCCAGTTTCGGTAAGCTTTAAATGCCAGGCCACCGAGCAGGGCTGCACCACCATAAGTGGCTGCCTTGCCTGCAATCTTTCGTGCAGATTTATTGCCCATCAGCAAAGCCATAGCGCCACCGGCTGCTGCACCACCCACTAATCCACCAGGAATATTACTAGCCAGATTCGACACTGTCTGGCCCAAACCACCACTGCTACCCGGTTCTGAAGGTGCGGCTGAAGACCCCATAAACTGATTGAGTATGTTGCTCAAATTCATAATGTAAACACTCCGATTATAAATAATGCGATGGCTGGTTTCAGTTATTCGCAAACTGAAAAAAAAAAGATCAATCGTAGATATTGGGTCTAATTCTGATTCATAAAGGGAGAATGAAATAATAAATCAGGTGATTAGCTATATCACTCAGCGGTTACCGATTCCGTCACGCTGACGAACGCTAGTATCCATTGTGACCAACGCCATACATCTAAAATGGATTGCGGCATGCCCCACAAAGACGGATGACATTATTCGCCGCAGCGACTATCAGGCCTGTTGTAAATTGAACTTTGCCTCTAAGTCGCTAGGTTTGCAACTCCTCATACCCACAATGACGATGCCTCTAATGCAGTCATACTGTGGTCTGCAACGAATGAAAATCGCAGTGGTTGGGGTTTGTTCAGGTCAATGAAACCATACTTCTAAACTAGACTGCGGCATTCATCACAATGACTCGGTTTCGTTTCGCTTTGTTGACATACTGGCAGATGACAATATCCAGGTGGACTAACGCCGTAAATGCAAAATGGACCTGCCATTCAAAATCACATTGTTGCTGCAGTATTGCGCACAGCTTGTAATGCTTCGGTATTAGGATAGCCATCTGCAATCATATCGTTAGCATTTTGAAAGCGGCTCAGTGCCCGCCTCGTAGCAGGGCCGAATATGCCGTCCACCTCACCTGCATCATAATAGCCCAACAAAGCGAGTTCTTGCTGTAACCGCCGAACTGTATCAGTGGTGATCGATTCACCATCGATGATAGCCTTGCGTGTCAGCTCTCCACCACCAGCAATACGATCTGCTAGCCGCCCGACTGTTATCGCATAGTACTCAGAACGATTCCAACGCATGATGACTTCAAAGTTCTCATAGATTAGAAAAGTGGGACCAAGATGGCCCGATGGCACTAGCACAGCGGCCTCAATGTCGAGATGCGGCAGCGCTTCACCTTCAATATCGATAATTCCAAGGTGCACCCATTCTTCTAGTGTACGTCCTCGGTCCCGTCCGCTCAGAGTAAAGTCAAATTCATCGGGAAGCCTAACTTCACGACCCCAACGTAGCTCTCTATGCCAGCCAATACCACGCAAAAAATTGGCTGCTGATGCCAGTGAATCCGGCAAGCTACCCCATAAGTCGCGCAAACCGTCTCCGTCTCCGTCGACAGCATATTTAAGAAACACCGACGGTAAGAACTGCATATTCCCAATAGCACCTGCCCAGGAGCCGCGCATCTGCCCCTGCTCGATATCACCTGCAGCAATAATTTTGAGCGCTGATAGAAATTCGTTCGAGAAAAAATCGGAGCGGCGCTGATCACAGGCTAGCGTCGCGAGCGCGTCCGTTGTCGATATTCTACCGAAGTAACCACCGTAGTTGGTTTCAAGCCCCCAGAACGACAGCAAGTAGTGGCCAGGAACACCGTACTCACGTTGCAGTCGATTCAGTAAGTCGCGATGCTTGGCATACAAGGCTCGCCCCTGTTCCACACGCTGCTTCGTTACGCGGGGAACATAGTAGCCGCCAAAAGTTCTTGTAAATTCAGGCTGACTGCGATCCAGCTTGATGACTCGTTCGAGGCGTTTCGTGCTCTCCATTACGGATGCTACAACCGCTCTATCGACACCTTCAGTAAGAGCACGTTCACCCAGTGTAACGAGGCAAGATTGAAATGCCACATCAGCCTCTTCTGCGAAAACAGGTGACGCAAGTAACAGCGCAGCAGCTGTCACAGCTGCCCGCAAAACCAAACGGCTATAACAGGCCGCTAAGCTCACGTTTTTGACAACGAGAAGATGACGGCAAAAATACCGTGGCAAAAACCAATCATGCCAGCCTGAGATGACTATGTATCCCGATACGGCGTCTGGTGCAGGTTGTGGTGCGAATTCCTGTCCTTCAATTCGCCCCAACTGAAAATGCCAACTTAGTCTCAATCTATGTCCAGCCATACTAATAATAAAATAAAACCATCGCATAATAGAGTGTAGAAAGAATAAACATCAGAGCCAGTAAGAGTCGATTTTAGCCCCATCTCTACACAACATCCACTGAGTCAAATGGCCCAGTGTTAAAACATATTTTTGCACTGGGTGCCTGTTTGTGTAACAAGTTAATTATAGCCTCAAATAGAAAAATATACTCGTCAACCACAGTTACACCCGCTCCTATTAACACACAATCGTATAAACTCTTTGAAGGCAAATCAACGACACCATCACAAGCTATATCGGCATTATTGATCAATCCTAATGTTGTCTGGTAGCCAAGAACAATAAATTCATCTCTGTCGCCGTCGAGTTCAGCGCGTAGTATTTCTGGCGTCAACCTCGGCCCTTTAACTGTAATCCACGGCGTCCAGATCCCAACAGACTAGCAACACATTTGTTTCTTTCAGACATAATTTGCTTCTTTTTGATTATTGCAACATTTAGGTCTAACCTGTGTTTATATAGCTGAAAAAATTATCCAGACACCGCATCATTTATTCTCACCATGTTCTCAAAAAACAAGGCTTATATCAACACCAAAACATGCCATGAAGGCACAATTTCAGGTCTTTCAAAAACCATGTTCAATTTGATATAACCGCCAGAGAAAATTAAATTAGATCAGGTTTTAGGCATTATTTTAATTCGTCGGTACTAAATATCCACAGCCTTAATAAGGCAGGCATCTGCATGCAAAGGCTAGCTGATTCGTTGCAATAGACATCCTCCTGCGCCGGAATGACGGTGGTGTTATCCAAGAAACAGTCAGGTTAGTGCAGAGTCATGTTAATTTTAGTGCGTTTCATAAACATTGATCTGATTGATCATCAGACTAGATAGGTCGATAAAGCGTTGCGAAGCGGTAAAAATTTCATTACTGGAAATCGCATTTTCTTGCGCCGATGAGTCGATATCTCTAACACCGCTACCTAGACTACTAATTTTCATTATTTGCTGATTCGCCGAACCCGCAATACTCTGAGTAATATCGTTTAGCCCCCCATTTTATTTTCAATATTAACGAGCACGGTATTAATTTCATCAATCATAACGACAGAGTTATAGGCCTGTTCGTTACCCTTTCCAATGGTTTCAAAAGCAACAGTTGACCTTATAGTCAGCTCATCGATAATACGGGATATTTGTTCTGTCGATTCCTGGGTTCTCTTAGCAAGCGATCGTACTTCATCGGCAACGACTGCAAAGCCTCTGCCCTGCTCACCTGCTCGTGCTGCCTCAATGGCAGCATTGAGGGCTAGTAGATTAGTTTGGTCAGCAACCGAACGGATAACATCAACCATTCCTGAAATATCGGTTACTCGCTCCGTCAGGGTGCGAATAGCATCCCCCACAAGCTCAACATCTTTTGCCATATCATTGATTTCAATGACAGCTGTTTGGTCCGCAGTAGAACCAGTTTTCGCATCAGATGAGACTTGCTGCGCCATCTCAGCTGCCTGTGAGATGGTTTGAATATCACCCTCGACATCCTGATTTAACTCAGAATAAACAGACATCAACTCACCCACATTTGAACGCATGTTTAATAAATTACCGTTGCTTTTTTCCATCACTACGCTCGTTTCATAAGTCGCCGAAGAGAATTCTTTCGCGGCACTTTCGAAGGCATTAAAATCAGCTCGTATACCAGAAGTTAGTTGATTGAAACCATGCACAATATTACCCAACTGACCACGGGACAGGATTTCAAACTCTGTGGTTAGATCTTTCTGTTCAACGACTTGTTTCATCGCCTGACTTATTGCATTGGTTTGCTCTGCTCTAACCGATAATGTGCGAATGATGACATAGGTCAAAAATAGCGTTTATAAGAGTAGGAGTAGCTCTAATGTGATAGCGGTTGAGGCTGATGAATTTTTTTCCTCGACATAAGATTTGATTTAAGCGACCAGCAATTGTTCGTCTACACGTAGCAGGTCGATTCGTTTTGTTGATGCCACGAACCATCGATCAGCGTTAGCAGCTATTGCTTTATCAGGCCCAGTAATCAGTTCCCGATAACCCAGAACTGCTTTGCTCTCTGTCGAATTGGACAGTTTAGTTAAAGTCTCTAAAAACTCTTTATCGGCCAATTGTTTGGCTCTGTATATAACGGCATTTTGATTCGCTACGAGGGTAGTAAAATGGGTGGAATTCTCTAGCGATATTGTACCTTTGCCAAACGCAGTACTCAGCACCGCTCGTTCAATACCGACATTTTCTTTAACATTTGCTAACCTAAATAAGGTTTCAATTTGCTGGCTCGACCGGCGATCTTCAACATGATGCGCTGCAGTGGCATTCAAATTAATCAGATTATGGTTATTCGGCGTGTAATACGAGAGCAACTCGACTACCAATATTGATTGGCTATCGACCCGATAACGAATAGTTTTAAGTTGTCGGATACGACCATTAAAGGAGGATAATTGTTTGCCAACTTCATCGTCAAAAATTTTGATCGGTAAGTAATAAATTAAAATTTGACAAGGCTTTATCCAGTTTTAAACGCTGCCCCGGCAGAGCGCCCGAAAATTTTTGCCCCATTGAAGCAAGATATCCCACGGACATACCTCGTTCTTTTTACATATCAAGCACAACCAATGAGCTACTGCCTAGCAGCTCAGACAAGACTATTGTGTATTGTGAATCGGTGAGTTGTTTTAACGCAAGATAAGCATCAATGCTTCTAATGCTAAGGAGAAAAATGATTGGAATCAAAACGAGTGTATTCAAATGACCTGATAACCATAGACGCATAAACCTAACCCTATCTACCCTATTAAAGTTTATGAAATAATTGACCAATATCGACAGACTACTCATTTTAATAATTAACTCTCAGTACAATTAATCACATATAAATAAAGATAGTCCAATAAAAATAGAGGTATAAAATTGGCTAAACATCAATTCAGGAGCGGTCCATCAGGTGCAACGACGCAAAACACCAATTAACTAACCGTTTGTATCGTTAACAGTTAGATTAGGATGGTCAAAACTCATATTTAATTCGGATAAATTTAGGTGAAGCTCGATCGATCTCATTAACAATTGACAATCGCTTTGCTGCGCTTCGACTGTTACCGTTTTTTTCAGTAAAAACTGAATCAGAGGGGCGGCCTACAGGCTTTAAAATATCAATCATCGTTCATCAATAGTAAAGACCAATTAGCACTGCCCAGAACAAGCCATTAAGCGGTACAATATTGCCTTAACCAATTTTTTTTATCCGTAACCACGCAATAGATAGCCAATGAATTTATCCACCGCAGCATCCCAACCTTCTACGTCCGTCCATCCGGCCTTTGAATGGGTCCGCAGTCAGGTAATTGAGTCACTCAATGTTACCGTTGAAGAATACCGTCACCGCAACACTGGTGCGGTGCACTATCACATGGCCGCCGACAACGATGAAAATGTGTTTTTGGTGGCGCTGCGAACCGTGCCGATGGACTCCTCCGGTGTTGCCCATATTTTAGAGCACACGGCGCTGTGCGGTAGTGAGCGTTATCCAGTACGCGATCCTTTTTTCATGATGATTCGACGCTCTATCAACACCTTTATGAATGCCTTCACCAGCTCCGACTGGACTGCCTATCCGTTTGCCAGCCAAAATCGCAAGGACTTCAATAACCTGTTGGACGTTTATCTGGATGCGGTCTTTTTCTCTCGCCTCGACGAGCTGGACTTTTGTCAGGAAGGCCACCGCGTAGAATTTGTTGAAAGCGACAACGCCGACAGCGACCTCGTCTATAAAGGTGTTGTGTTCAACGAAATGAAAGGTGCCATGAGCTCGGTATCGAGCACACTGTGGCAAACCTTGTGTCAGCATCTTTACCCAACCAACACCTATCACTACAACAGCGGTGGTGAACCTGAAAATATTCCCGACCTCAGCTATCAGCAGCTAAAGGACTTTTATCGCAGTCACTACCACCCCAGTAACGCCATCTTCATGACCTATGGCAATATCAGTGCAGAGCAACACCAATCCAGCTTTGAACAGCAAGCGCTATCAAGATTTGAAAAACTCGACATAAATGTGCAGGTACCAGAAGAGAAACGTTACCTTGCGCCGATATCTGTTCAGCAAAGCTATGCCTTTAATGAAGAGGGCAGCAAAGATGAAAAAAGCCACATAGTGATGGGCTGGTTGTGGGGACAAAGCACCAACCTGCAGGACATGCTGCAAGGGCAACTGTTGTCCAACGTACTACTCGACAATAGCAGTTCGCCACTATTGCACGCTCTCGAAACCACTGATCTGGCGAATTCGCCTTCACCCCTGTGTGGACTTGAAGATTCTATGCGCGAGCTTACTTTTGTCTGCGGTGTTGAAGGTGCCAAAGCGGAGGATGCTGCCAGCATTGAAAATATGATTCTCGACACGCTAAAAGCGGTAGCCGACAACGGCGTGCCCCAGCAACAACTAGAATCAGTATTACATCAACTCGAATTACAGCAGCGCGAAGTGGGTGGTGATGGTTTCCCCTTTGGCCTGCAATTAATTTTAGCTGCTATCGGCAGTGCCACACACCGTGGTGATCCGATCGCTGTATTAAACCTCGACCCAGTGTTAGAGCAATTACATCAGGACATTAAAGACCCTGACTTTATTAAACACCTTGCCCGAAAACTGCTGATCGATAACCCGCACCGGGTAACACTCACCATGGTTCCAGATACTGGGCTGGCTGAGCGTCGTGATGCCGCAGAAGCAGCCAAACTGGCAGCCATCAAAGCAGATCTATCAGAACCCCAAAAACAAAGCATTATCAACCAGACCAAGGCCCTCAATGAACGGCAGTTGCAAAAGGATGACGAGTCAATTTTGCCCAAAGTTGGCCTCGAAGATGTACCTGCCGATATCCGTGTTATTGAAGGCAACTACAGCCTGCTCGGTTCAATGCCCAGCCACAGCTATGCCCAGGGCACCAATGGCCTGGTCTATCAGCAAATATTGATTGAGCTTCCAGCACTTTCTGCTGAACTATTGGCCATGCTACCCTACTACTGCAACAGCCTCACCGAACTGGGTGTGGGTGATAAAGACTATCTGCAGACTCAAGCCTGGCAGGCAGAAGTTTGTGGTGGCATTAACGCCTTCACCACGATGCGTGCTGCCATTGATGATGAGCAGAGCATTAAAAGTTATTTGGTTATTTCCTCAAACGCACTGGCTCGCAATCAACAAATGCAGGCCGAGTTGATGCAGCAAACGCTGCAAAATGTGCGCTTTGATGAACTCTCTCGTCTGCATGAATTGCTCAGCCAACAACGCGCTGGTCGTGAACAGTCAGTCACCAACAGTGGCCACAGTCTGGCCATGAGTGCTGCCTGCAGTGGAATGAGCCCTACTGCGGCTCTTAGCCACCAACTCAGCGGCCTTGCGGGCATACAGTCGATTAAGTTATTAGACGAAAACCTCGATCAAAATGACAACCTCGCCCATTACGCCGCCACACTGAGCGAGTTGCACCAGCTTGTTCTGGCAGCGCCCAGGCAATTATTGCTGATTGCCGAAGCCCACAAACTGGCTGACTGCCAGCACAGCATTGCTCAACTTTGGACAGCGCAAAACCTCAGCAATACAGAGCATTTCCAGCCCGAGCCTGTTCGCAGTCAAACCAAACAATTATGGGTCGCTAACACGCAGGTTAATTTTTGTGCCAAAGCCTACCCCACCGTGACTATTAGCCACCCAGATGCTGCCCCGTTGACGGTGTTAGGTGGTTTTTTGCGTAATGGTTACCTGCATAGAGTCATCCGCGAACAGGGTGGCGCCTATGGCGGTGGTGCCAGTCAAGACTCAACCATTGCCGCCTTTATGTTTTACTCGTACCGCGACCCTCGACTGGAACAAACACTGAATGATTTTGACCTATCGATTCAATGGCTAATGGAAACGGATCACGAGGACGAACAACTGGAACAGGCTATTCTTGGCGTCATCAGCGGCCTCGACAAACCCGGCTCACCTGCTGGTGAAGCCAAACAGGCATTTCACAATAGTCTATTTGGTCGCAGCCCGCAGCAAAGACGCGAATTCCGTCAGCGCATATTGCAGGTATCACTGGATGATTTAAAACGCGTGACTCAGCTGTACCTAAAGCCAGAGTTGGCCAGTGTTGCGGTGATTACCAGTCCCTCAAACTTTGAACAGCTTGACGATTTTGTTATTGCACAGCAGTTAGAGGTAACAGCGCTTTAAGGATTATGGGTTAATGAGTGTTAACTCATAATCGTTGCAATCATTATGCTTAATCGCAAAGCCCTTCGGTCTTGCTTTCAGGTTTTGCAAAATACTTTGTCTAGATACTTGCTGAATTAAAAGTTTATCAGCAGTTCAAATAAAAGCAGTGGCTCGGCTCCAATTTAGGCATCAACGCTGCCCAGGGAGATCGAGC
Organism: uncultured Acidimicrobiia bacterium; assembly: GCA_964195315.1. Lineage (GTDB taxonomy): Bacteria > Pseudomonadota > Gammaproteobacteria. The sequence goes on from CAXMOZ010000103.1 coordinate 65,261, forward strand.
CACTCAATTCAAAAACTGCGCTAGCTGCCTAAACAGTGATTAGTGTTATTTTCTTTCAAGATGCAACACAAGTAAGTTGTTATGCCAGTACTCAATGTACTTAGCCTTAGTCTCAACTCGATCTGACCAACCTGCGTTACTGCGGCCATCGACGGACACAAGGTCTTGCTCGTTATTAAACCAAGTGCGATAAGCCCCCTGATTTTTATCAGAGATACGCACTGTAATGCTGTCAGCCAGATAAGCCGGAGCAAGCTTGATCCAGACATTCTCACCTTCGGATCTGACTGCCTGCACCACAGACTCATCCTGGGTCAGTATATCGGCAACCATGTCTTTCGAAGTTTCCTGAGCAGATACCTGAGCAAAAATGGGAAATACGAGTAAAAAGCTAATCAAACTGGGTAGGATATATTTCATTTCGTTTACCTCTATTTATTTTGGGTTGGTTTTGATCATTAACTGAGTGAACCACAACATTAGAACTTTCTTGTCTAAGAATCAATATAGCGCTTATTATTAATAGATAATACTCGAATTATTCTTTCAAATAGTTCGAAATAACCTGATTATTGAGTTCACTTGAGATATGTTCAGAACAAAATCAGAACATCACTTTAATTAGCTGGTAGGTGGGAAAACAGGAAGTTTAACCTTCAATGCCTATCTGAAATACGGTCGTATCAAGTCTCGAGATATTTCTGTGCCAAGGTGTTTGTTAACTGTGCCAGTATCTCAGCCCTTGACTCTGAGTTGACCTCTTTCGCCGAATCATAGTTACTGCCTATGCCCTGGATCGCATCGGCAAGCAACTTTAGTGGTTCCTTAAAAGTTTTAGCCGCTGCCAATGCATTTTCAATATTATCCAATAATTGGTTCAGTTCCGAGTTAGCCGAAAGCGCACGAGTTGATGATTTATCTGCCGTATTAGATGCCGTTGACTCATAAGCTGCTAGCGCATTAGTCATGCGGGTCCTCTGCAAATTGAGATCAAGCCGTGAGAACTCGCTTGAATCAAATTCCAGATCGAGCATCTTTTCGAACGCTTCGTCGACATTGCCCTGATAAAAATCAGTAGCAATACCATCTACAGACGCGAGTAGTTGATCGATCGCTGTCAACTCACCTTCGTCCAATTCACCTGTCACACTCAGACTAAAGGAACTTGAACTGAAATCAGTTTGATTAAATTTGAACGATGAAGACAGGTTTGATGCTTGTCCCGTTGCACTAAATTCGTTATAGCTTTGACGAGAAATATCAATCGAAACGGCATCGCCGTCCCGAGTCGTTAATTGAAGTGAAAAACTCTCGCTCTGCGAGCGATCAACAGCAAGATCGACACGGTTCAGGTTACTTACTTCGTCACTGGACAGGTTATTTTCTGCGTTATTAATACTATTTCGGAGTTGTTCTATGCCATTGGTAACTCGGTCATAAGTGTCTTCAATTTCCGTCGCAGTCGCAGGTGTCAGCAGTCCCATGCCTTCTACTTGTTCTTTGGCTGCACTAAACCCTTTAATAAAGCCTTCAAGCCCTGCATCCAGACGAGACAGTAATGCGTCATTACTCGCACCATTGGCTTCGTCTGACTGTAATTGACGGCTAATCGAATTCAAAATTGTTGTCGAGGCTTGATTGGCTGATATTTTGTCAGCTGACTCATATTTCTGTGCCGATGCCTGACTAACTGACGCCTGACTCGTCCCGTCTGCAATACGCTGATAGGCTTTTTGTAAAATATTATTAAACAGTTCGAAACCATTACCGCTGCTAACTTCTGAACGGAATTTTAGATCAGGCAGGTTTGACCTTTGTCCCGAGGTAGCCGCTTGATTTCCCAGGCCATTATTGACTGTGGCAAAGGTATTGCCTGTATTTAACAAGGATGATATTGATGGTGAATACATTGCTAAAATATTATTAGTGCTAGTAATCGTAACAACTTATCGGCCGTAAAAGCATTAACTTTAGATTTATTTTCGGAATAACGGGAGGCTGTAAAGCAGACGGAATCACTATCCAGTTTCTGTAGGGAATGTGAACAGAGCCATGTTTAGAAAATCACAGGGTTTAATAATGGCAGTTACTTCTAAAGATAAGGTGCCTACCGATTAATGTTATTCGGTAGGCACCTGACTCTATGCAGGTCTAGCGTTTGTTGCAACGCTTTATCAAATTTTGCAGTCCCCCTATTCCCAAAAATAATAGTATGAACAAAAATTCAAACTGGCCACCACCGCCACCACTGTTGTTATTAACAGTTTCCAGGGGCACTGCAAGGATAGCTCCGCGCACACCACCAGGATCATCGATCATTTGATTTACCAGACCATCGGAGTCATTAGGGCCACCGTCTTCAATGACCAACATAACACACCAATAACCAGCCTCTAAGCCGATGATATAAGCTTCATCACCCGGTGATGGGCAGTATCCAGGCGCACCAGGAGCTGAATATACAGAATTACGTTCATCTTCAACAAATGGTGTCCAGTTATAATCAGATAACGATAGTTTGGTGTAAACCGCCTCTACTGGTATTGCCTCCAACTGCGGTAAAACAATACTAATAGATCCACCTGCTATGGGTAAACCCGTTATTCTGAAATCAAAAAGGCCTCCTTTAAAGCCCCCAGCACTTGAATCAACAGCACTATAAACACTACCTACCTGATCAAAACTGACTACGGCCGAATCTGTCCCCGCACTTAAGGAAGTCAAACCTAAGGATAACTGCAAGCCTGTTTCGGTTTCTACGATATAACCACCACTCACCTGTGGCATAGCGGGTAATGCATTACTTTGTGCCAGCACATCCAGATATTCAGGAATACCATCACCATCGGTATCCAGGTAACCTTCCAACTGATCTGCCACACCATCACCATCACTGTCAGCAGCGGTTAAAATGGGTTCGACCGATAACACTTCAATGAATAGTCTGGCATTACTATTATTTCCGGCACTATCGGTGACGTTTAATGAAACCTTATAAATGCCTGCTACCAACTCAGCTGCATCGATAGTTAAGGATGAATCCAGTCTATTGCCATCTATTTCCACCAGCCGATTATCGGTTAAGGACCAATCGAATATCTGAGTATCTGTTGCCGAATCCTTAACTTCTGCTGCAATTGTAATGTCGCCACTACCTTTAACCACGATGTTACTTTTACGCTCACCCTGCTCAACAGAAAGTCGTACATGGGGTGGAATATTAACCTCGGTAATCTCTGCTACAAATACTGACTTCATACCAGCGACCGCATTAACCGGTTGTCCCATGGTAATAATAACCGACTCGATAGCTTCTCCAGGGATATCGCCACTAGTCGTAATAAACTGAGTCATACCCAACAAACCACTTCCAATGATTATTTCACCGTTGTCGAGATCATGATCTATCCCGCCACCTTCAGCATTACCAGAAATAGTAAATGGGATCGTCACTGGGTAACTTGCCGCAGGGCCATTTAAGGCAACAACCACAGTCACGGTGTCGCCTTCACTCACTAATTGATCATAGTAAAAACTCGCCATAGGATTAACCGATAGCAATTGAGTCTCGCTTGCCCTATTACCTGCGGCATCACTGACTGACCAGGTCACAATATGTTCACCGGGTGGATAAAATCCATCGCCATCTGAGATTGGGGTCAAGCCGCCATCGGATAAATCAAAGGCGGCGGCAGCACCCAGATCGACTTTGGTAAACATCGCCGTAGCGGCTACTACCAGATTACCGGGGACAATTAACATTGGCCCTATTTCATCACGAGACAAATCGCTACCGGCAATAAACTCTTCGATATTGCTGATACCATCTCCGTCTTTATCGAGGGCAGCATCGTTCGGATCAAATGGGTCGAGTCCCTGAGCCAATTCGACCGAATCAGGAATACCGTCGCCATCTTGATCATTCGGCACAACAATGACAGAAGTATCCTCACTACTGACGGCAAGATTTAACTCAGTGATCGTACCCCTTGCTGCGATCACCATTTCGCCAGCTGTGCGAGATACCGACCCCGAACGGTAAAGCACTTGCAACACATCACCCGGCCTAAAGTTTTGCTCGCCAATGGTTGTAGTCGCCGTTATTGGCACTTCGATTAAATAGCGATCCTGCACCTGAGGGTTAGTACCCAGGGTATAGCTAGCCACTTCGTTACCGTTAAACTCCAGCACAATGCTGACATTGCTATTCGCCGCCGTCAGCAGCTGATCGTCAAAACTGACGGTGCCATATAAAAGATGATCCGGCTCAGGAATAGAGGCATTGGCAATCGGTGCTATTAATATAGCCCACAAAAATAGCGGCAATGTGAGGTTTAACCCGTTTCTTAGTGTCATCATCATCGCCTCAGTTACCCGAAAACCCATAGGTTTGGAAGTGTAATAGAATATCGCTAATGCCCTGTCCATCACGGCTCAGACCATCCGGGGTTAGTTGCCCGTGAATAAAGCGATTTAAACCTTCCTCAGGATCAAACTGCAAAGTGCCGCCAGGAATAATCAACATCCACTGCGTATTCCAAACAGAGCGCCCTATCAAACGCGAATCGCTGATCGACTGTGTCGGATCATATTCACCACTATCGTGATAGGCTCTGAAGCTAGACATGCGACGGATATCGCCATAGCTATCGCTCAATGAATCGTTTCTTGCGATCCAGTTTGGATCACTCAGGTCAGACGCACCAATCGGGAATGGCGCCGGCAGTTTTTGGTCAACGACACGCCATTCTCGTGTTGTAAAGTCGTCTCCTGATGGCGAACGTAGAACATCCATACCGACTGGCACTAAATAAACCCGCGGTGTATTCGATAACGCAGCACCATCATAGTCACTAAACCAGGCGCCCACTGCCCGTACTTTTGTTGCGAAGTTAGTGGGGTCATAGGCACTATCACCACCCCCTAACTGATGACCAAAGAAATTTAATCCAAAAGTAACCGTGGTTGGAAAACGAATCACCAAACCCGGCTGTTTTCCCTGACTCTCAACCGTAAAGGGTCGAACAAAACGACGGAACTCAGGTACATCCCAAAGATTATCGACACGCGCATTTTCCAGTGCTGACTGC
>CAXMOZ010000104.1:0-35735 GCA_964195315.1 uncultured Acidimicrobiia bacterium
ACGTGAAGTACTGATTGTTGAAGATGATTACGATATTGCGCATCTCATACAGATGCAATTAAACGATATTAATTGCAATAGCCATATCATCAACAATGGTCAGACTGCTATCGAGCATCTGCGAGAAACAACTCATTACGATCTGCTCATTCTCGACATCATGCTACCTGATTATAATGGCCTGGATATCTGTCGTGAAGTCCGCTCACAAAATCAGCAAATCCCTATACTCATATTAACCGCAAAATCCAGTGAATTTGATCGTGTTCTCGGGCTTGAAAAGGGGGCTGATGATTACCTCACAAAACCCTTTAGCTTCATGGAGTTATCTGCGCGTGTGAAAGCACTATTAAGGCGCAGTGAAGTCAATGCATCCTACCTATCCGACGCCTGTAAAGAACAACTCGTGTTTGGTGATTTATCCATTAATATACCGGCACGTACGGTCACGCTGACCAATAAAGAGATTGATCTTACCGCACGGGAATTCGATCTCTTATACTATTTCGCACAACATCCTCGCCAGGTGTTTACCCGTAGCCAATTGCTCGACAAAGTTTGGGGGTATGCACATGACGGGTATTAACATACCGTAAATACCCACATCAATCGCTTGCGTAACAAGATAGAACCAGAGCCAGAGCACCCCGTTTATATTACAACCGTATGGGGTGTTGGTTATCAATTCAGACATTCAAACGAAGCACGCGTATTTAATGAGCGTGTTAAATTAGTATGTTGGATTAAAAATGCTAAACACCTTATATAGCAAATTAGCGCTGTCTCTAATCATACTTCTAGTTTTGGTCGGCCTGTTTTATTTGCTGCTGTCATATTCATTGTTCGAACAGAGTTACCAATCTGGCAACCAACAGCTTAATCGAAAGTTAGCGGTCAACCTTTCTCGTGAGATGAAACTGGTAGAAAATGATCAAGTTAATCTCGACGCCCTTAATGATGCATTCCATGTATTGATGCTAGTGAATCCTAGTATTGAAATTTATTATCTTAATCTGGATGGCTATATTGTAGAATATTCAGCCGACCCAAAAAAATTAAAACGCAACCACATTGATCTTAAGCCAATTCAAAAATTTTTCGCAAACGATTCAATGTATCCGCTGGTTGGGGATGACCCTAAAAGTCCGACTGATAAAAAGTCATTTTCTGCTGCCGCTTTACCGAATATCGAAAATCCTCAGGGATATCTTTATGTGGTATTACAGGACGAAAGCTTTGATCACTATCAATCCCTCGAACAATCGCAGACTGTGCAAAAACTACGTATTTGGTCATTGCTTGGTAGCCTGGCCATCGGATTGTTACTTGGACTGACATTATTCTACTGGCTAACAAAGCGTATACGTCGACTCAGTCAATCAATTGATCAATTCCGCGACAACGGGTACTCAACGAAGAACACTAGTCTCGAAGGGCTGAGTATCAGCGATCAGGGCAAAACGGAAACAATTTCTTGATACCTCACTACGTCATAGCAATAGGCATAATATTTTGATTAATGACTTGTTTGAATTATCGAAACTGGATGCCCATGAAGTGAAACCAAACCTGGAACCCTTCTCGCTTTCAGAACTAACTCAGGATCTCCTACAAAAATTTAGACTGCGTGCAGAAGTCAATAACATCAGCCTTCATATTAGTCATCAAAACTCCCTTCCATTGGTGAATGGTTACATTGCTTTGCTTGACCGGGCTATTAGTAATTTAGTCGATAATGCGATATAACATACTGCAGAGGGCGGGAAGATCTCCCTTATTTAGGAAACAAATGGAATGCAGGTTTCGGTTAAGGTGCAGGACAATGGTGTGGGCATCGCAGAAAGACATCTAACTTCTATTTTTCAGCGCTTCTACAGAGCCAGTAACGAAAGAAGTAGCCATGACAAACATGCCGGACTAGGGCTCGCAATTACGCATCGAATTCTCGAGTTGCATGGGCAGGCCATTAACGTTATCAGTCAGGTTGGGCGCGGTACTACTTTTCAGTTTTTTATGCCCATTAGTGACCCCACCATCCCCCACTAAATATTTGTGCCGAGATTTTAGTTCAAGTTAGCTGCGACTAAAAACGCACAAATCTACCATCCTAATAGTTTTGATTATTCCCATTGCGTTTGAGCCTTTGCTGTTAGAAAATTAGGCTGCTACTAAACAAAAACTATTAAATAAAGTCTCCGGATCATTCATGGCTATCGAAACCATTGCCACATTATTTTTTACACTGGCAATTCTAGCCACACTGCCAAGCACCAGCGTTATTGCCGTGGTATCCCGTTCTATTGCAGGTGGGTTCAAGCATGGCATTGCAACGTCTATCGGCATAGTGGTAGGCGATATCTGTTTCATTATTATCGCCATTCTAGGTTTATCGGTTGTTGCCGAGGCGATGGGCGATTTATTTATCTGGGTTAAGCTTTGTGGAGGGGTTTACCTGATCTGGTTTAGCATCAGTTTATGGCAGTCTAATCCCATATCGACTAATGTAAATAGCATTCAACAAACATCCCTTTTTTCCAGCTTTTTATGTGGCCTGTTCATTACGCTGGGAGATCAAAAAGCAATTTTTTTTTATTTGGGGTTTTTCCCAGTATTTATTGATCTGGAAAATGTCTCGCCGGCTGACATTGGCATTATCATCACTATTACGATTATCGCGGTTGGTGGGGTCAAAGTGGCCTATGCTTTTGCATCCAATAAAGCCCATTCATTACTTTCGAATACACCAGCCAAAAGGATACTTAACCGGTTTGCTAGCAGCGCCATGTTTTTAGCTGGCTGCTACTTAATCGTTACCAGTATTTACAGTTCTTTTTGATAGCGCTGTTCCATCATTTGCTGGGTCTCGATAACTGATTCGCCTTCCGTTTGATCGTTAATCATCTGGCTCATTGTCGGTAGTTTTTCACGATCGGTAATAACATCGGTTGACCAGAGTTTCGATCGCATGAACGCTTTTGCGCAATGCAGGTAAATACTCGTTACCTTTACTTCAATCACTGACTTAGGAGAATTCCTCTCAGCTGAAAACAGCGCAAGATAGTCATCTCGAGTGGTGATTGACGCATGCCCATTCACTCGCAGTGTTTCATTAACACCAGGAATCATAAACAAACAACCTAGCTTAGCTGTCTCGATAATGTTAACCAGGCTGTCGAGGCGATTGTTGCCTTTCGAGTCAGGTAACAGCAAGGTATGTTTATTTAGTACCTTAGCGAAACCTGGTACGCCTCCTCTTGGGGAGCTATCAAGATCACCATTATGACCGACGCTGGAAATCACTACAAAAGGCGAAAGCTCGATATAGCGAACGGAGTGTTGTTCAAATGCATCTAGCTCTTTTGATACTGCGTGCCCTTTAGCGAAGCCATAGAGCTCTCTGAGTTCTTTTTCTGTGTTTAATTTCATCTGTGCATTCCTGTCGTATGATGACTATTTGCGACTAATAGCCATTAATTAATCAATGCCTCTTAAAGTTATAGCGCAAATTACACCTATTGAAAAATATCGCGGCGCTCTATACATTCAAGAAGCCGAACAGGCTGCACGGGAATTGATAAGTCAGTAGGTCGTTGAATTTTCGGCCTTACAATAAAAAAGGGGCGCTCTACCTCTTTAAAAAGAGGAGCTTCCTCTACTTCAATGCGGAGCGGCGTGTAACTGGCCCATTATCGCTGACGCAGGTTTCAGTCAAGCCCCGGTCTGTGTGATTCATACGCCAGGACAACATCTTCTGCGCATACTCCAGCACCAATGGCTGAAACTCTAATTTATTCGCCAGATTAACAAACTCATTGGGGTCTTCTTCGAGGTCAAAAAACAGCGGCGGTAATGCAGTGAAATGAACATATTTGTAGCGTTTATCCCTTATCACGCTTAGGCTGCATTGATGAGCAGTCAGTCCCAGCTGACGCTCCACCGAATCATCTAGTACCGATCGAAAATCATACTCCCAGTGCACTTCTTTACGCCATGACTCTGGCTCTATGCCATTGTTCAGTATTGGAAGCAACGAGTAGCCATCGCATTGTGATGGAATTTCACTGCCCAGCCAGTCCAGCATGGTTGGCATGATATCGATGTTTTCGGTAAATACTTCGATCTGTTTTCCTCGACTTACATTCGCATTGGCTCGGGGATCACGAATAATCAGTGGGATATGATAAGACTGATCAAAATACCCCAATTTGCTGGATAACCAGTGATCACCCATTTGCTCGCCATGATCTGAAGTTAATATAATCAGTGTCGACTCCCATTCTCCACTCACCTTCAACCGTTCAATTAAGCGCCCAAGGTTATCGTCTACTTCACTCATCAGACCATAGTAGTGGGCTTTCGCCTGTTGTATTTCCAGTATTGATTCTGGTGCGCCAAAGGTAGTTTGCTCGATACAGTATTTTAGAAACGGGTGCTGCTCTCCTTCCTGACTCGCACTGTCAGAACGTACGGGGTGATCCTGTAGAGCAGGATCGCAGAACTGATGATAAGGCGCGGGTGCTGCGAATGGAGGATGTGGCCGCAACAGGGATAAGTGCGTTACCCAGGGGTTTCGTTGAGCATTTATCCATTCGATACACTTGTCCACCATGAAGTGGGTTTCGTGGTCCTCTGTTTTGATATTCAAGGGCAACAAGCTATCGCCACCATGCTTCCAGTCTGTCCCTTCTACCGTGTTGCCATACAAATTCCAGGTGTTTTCTGGTATTTCATAACCTTTGCTGACTAACGACTGAACCCACTCCGTCGAAACTTCATTTTTGTAGGGTGTAAAGCTACCGATGCCTGGCAATGGTTCACAATACTGAACCAAACGAGGATCTTTTGGATCGAGTCCACGAGGATCGAGTGCTGTATCAGTGTAACCAAATAACGACGGATCGTAACCCGACTTACGCATTTCCAGTGCCCAATTATTCAATCGTCTATCGACTGGCGTTCCATTGCTCACGCATCGATGATTGTGCAAATACATGCCGGTATGAATTGATGTGCGGCTGGGTGCACACGGTGTCGCTTGAGCAAAGTGCTGCTTGAATAAAACCCCCTCTTTCGCAAGCGCATCCAGATTTGGCGTTTTCACAACGGGATGATCTAAGGCCGACAAACATTCACCACGCCATTGGTCGACTGTAATAAAGAGAATATTCATAAAAACACTATAGTTTTGAAAGGATCGCGTCAGGTTCGAAATATATAGGCATCAGCTTATCTAAATCAAACAAAAATAATTGATCGTCCTTATCGGAATTACTAATCCAGGGTAAAAATGAAGTCTAGTATTTTCTGAGCATGACCTTTGGCTTTGACTTTGTAATTAACCTCTACCAATATTCCGCTTTTATCAATTACAAACGTAGAACGTGCAATGCCCATGTATTTTTTACCCATAAATTGACGCTCGCCCCAGGTGCCATACTTTTCACAAATATCGCCAGACGTATCCGCTAGAAGATTGACTTTTAGATCATGCTTAGCGATAAATTTTCGATGCTTCTCACAGGTATCTTTGCTGACACCTAGCACGACTGCGTCGGCAGCCGCAAATTCGGCAACAAGTGTCGTAAACTCATTCGCTTCAACCGTGCATCCAGGCGTGTCATCCTTCGGATAAAAATACAACACAACATGTTGTTTGCCGTTGAACTGTGAAAGACTCACTGCCTCTTCATCCTGGTTCGTAGTGGTAAAGTCTGGTGCTATTTGATTAATTTCTAACATGGAAAACCCCTAGATTATATAAATTCAACTACTGAAGTTGCACTTTAATTTTGATCTGTAATCATATCGTTTGCATTCATTTATGGCTAGGAGTCTGTCGGCATTGGATGATCATAGCGAGGGATAGCCATTTTGAGTCAGATATTATGATCTACTAAGGCGAATAGTCATTCTATTCAACGAATTGGATCCGGGACTTTTGGCTAAATGGTTTTTTCGCACGACTGGATCGACGCAATGGTTCAGCGTTTCGAAGATAGAGCAACGCAGGAGCGGTGGCCGAGTAGATTAATCCTAAGTCCAACAGGCTCCTAGCATTTGACACGCCTTAGTAACCCAGTAACATGGATTTACTTTTTACACTTATGGTAACGACCATGTCGAACAATAAGATACTCATACCACTTACTCAATCCTTATTGAGTCAGCAAATTTTCCCTCATATCGAAAAGCTCTTCACGGCAAGTAATAATGACCTAACCCTATTTTTTATCACTAAACCTCCCACCGGTGCTGGCTTTGGCAAGCTTGATGGCGGAACTGATTATATTCACATGCCGGGTGATGCCTCATCAAGACCATCACTTCACCCAATTTATGCGACCCAGCAACAAGACAGCATTAAGGCTCATGTTGAAGCAGAATTGATACCCATCACTAATCGCCTAACAGATGCTGGATACAACGTCTCTCTAGAGGTGAGTTTTGATAAAAACCCATTAGATGCGATATTAAAAATGATCCAGCAGAATAAAATTGACTTAGTGGCTATGTCAACCAAGGCACGCGTAGGCGTCACTCGATTCTTTTTTAACGACATTGCCAATCAGTTATCTCAAAAATCAGACATTCCAGTACTAATAACACACCCTGCAGGAGAGTAAAATTAATCGGCTGGATTTATTGACTAGAATGAAGGAATCGACCATTTTTTAAAAACTGGATTGTTTGATCGATAACTTCCTTGCGACGCATCATAAATGTGTGGCTATATGGCAGTACGATATAATCAGTCATGCCGTCAAGTCTGGCACTATGTGTCGATACTTTGCCATCATTCTCTGTACCGATTAAGGCAGAAGTTAAAACATTAAAACTTTTATTTCCGGCGATTATTCCCACCTCGTAATCTACCGCAGGTAGCGACTTGGGTAGGCTGGATTCAGCTGTGCCTAGTTGATTGCCAGCCGGTCCATTGATAATTCGAAATAATTCGATCCCCGACAATCGGTCAACCAGTTCACTGCCCGAATTAGGTGGTGCTAACATAACCACTCGACCCAGATTTCCAAGCTTATGCTGGGATAAATAATAGCGAGTCAAAATACCGCCCATCGAATGTGTTACAAAATGTATACGCTGGGGGTTATAGGTGTTTTCACAAACCGCGATTGCTTGACCAATAAAAGTCTCGGAAAGTAATTCGATTGGCTGCGTCCGAGATGGATAATTGCAGTTATACGTTCTGTATCCGACCTGTTGCAATGCGGCTTCGACTTTAATCATGGACCGATTGGTGCGAGCCAGACCGTGCAACAAAATAACAGCTTCGGTCGATGATGAGGATGTTTGAGCGTTCAAGCAGACGTTTACCAGTGGTTATCGATGCAAGGTTTATCAAAAAATAACTCAGTAATTATAGTCAGATTATGAACAATATTTCTAAAGTTAGGGTAGTTAACTTGATACGAATATCAGGCCAACAGACAATACGCTTTGAAACAACTTAACCCCCCCTATCGAGCCACTGAACCATGTTAGCCATTGTTAGTCGAATTCGTAGTTTTGAATTATTAGAGAAGCCCGATGAAAAAATTGTCCTGCCTGACTGTATTATTGGTATCAGTTGTTAGCATACAGCTTTATTCCATGAAAGAAGCATCTGCGGCAAAAGCGACTCTAGCGGGTGGCTGTTTTTGGTGCATGGAATCTGACTTCGAAAAGCTCGAGGGCGTGAGTGAAGTTGTGTCAGGCTTTACCGGTGGAGAAATACCAAATCCAACCTATCGTGGAAACCACGAAGGTCACTACGAAGCCGTTGAAATTACTTACGATCCTGATGTAGTTAATTATCAGGGAATTCTTGATCACTACTGGGTCAATGTCGATCCTTTTGATGCCAAGGGACAATTTTGCGATAAAGGTAGCAGTTATTTAAGCGCTGTATTTGTTGCCAACGCAGAAGAAAGACGATTGGCCGAACAGTCGAAGCAGAGAGTTATTGAAATGTTCCCCTCACAGACAGTTGTAACACCCATACTCAACGTATCCGATTTTCATCCGATTAAAGGGACTGAAATTCATCATCAAGATTTTTATAAAAACAATCCAATCCGCTACAAAGCATACCGCTGGGGTTGTGGCCGTGACAAACGGTTGAAAAACATCTGGGGTGATATGGAGACTGTTCACTAGTATCGAGAAAAAATAAATAAAACCCACCTCAATAGTCGATAGCGACTGATCTTTCTGATTTCATGTTAATAGTCTATCGGCAAAATGACTATATCTTATTCAAACGTGTAATCAGAATTCAATTGCGCAATAAAATGGTGTGGTGACCTGCCCTCCACTCGCATAGAATACCCAGCTTGGAATGACTACTCGCGCTTAAACTTCAGACACCCATGCTTACTGCCATGAATAAGGTCCATCAATGTCAATTAATCGGTACCGGCACTGCTGGACTTTGCTTTATCATCGCGCTGATTAATAGAGTGAAGCAGGTGCCAGAACCTGAGAAACTAAAATACCAGGCCTTACTGGACTCGCTGATTGCTATCGAAGCTAGCCACCAGCCAGGCGGCGTGTTGGATAGTTATCAAATCAATGCCAACACCGATGCCGACGAAATTGTTAGCTGTTTACTTGATGGAACGCCATTCAGCGCTTTACGCGATCAATATTTACAACTGCCCGAAACGAGGCAGTTATTAATTCCACTACCCAAAGTGGGTGAATTAATGCTAAGGCCAATCGCCAACATCATTGCATCGCTGTTAGACGATAGATTGCTGGTCGATACAAAGGTAAAGCGCATCGAAATCAACAAAGGTGAATTCGTGAGTTACGATAGCAATGACCAATTGATAGCGCACAGTAAAAAAATGGTCCTTTGTTGTGGGGGGAGAGAGGTGTTATTAACCGAACTTTTACCCTGGAAGCATAAAATCGTTATGACAGGGCCATTGCTACGCCAGAAAACTGCCGATACGCTACCCTGCCAATCGGGAAGTATCGTAATTGTAGGTTCGTCGCATAGTGGCTTCTCGGTGGCCTGGCGCTTTCTCAATGACCCTGAATTATCCTCATATGCCAAAGGGCGGGACATCATCATCCTGCAAAGAAACCCATTGGTTAAACTGCGTTGCACGCCAGAATTCGCACAGCAAAATCAACTACCTTTCGATGCTATCGAAGATGTCTGCCCTGTCAATGGGCTGGTTTACCGCAATGCAGGATTACGAAAAGATGCCAAGTCGCTTTATCTGCAAATAAAAAAAGGCGAAGAAAAGCGGGTCCACCTCAAAACAATAGCGGCACTCTCTGATGCAAGGACTCTGCTCGATGAATCAGCGCTAGTGGTTCAATGCACTGGATTTCGAGCCAATTTACCCGAAATCACCCTCAACGGCATTACCCAAAAAATCAAACAACGCTCAAAGTCTGGAGAATTGAGTGATATCGAAACTGGCAAAGTAATACCCAACTTGTTTGGGCTTGGCCTCGGCATTCAGATTATTCCTGAAGGCGAATACCAAGGAGAGAAAAGCTTTAGCGGCAGTTCCGACGGTGTTTTACCCTACCCAAATGCTGTCGCACCCGCCATTATCGATCAATTAGTTTTCGATCAATAATGGCAAGATTGATTGAGCTTAGTCAGTGATTTATTTTGAGGGTACATACTCACACCGAGTCGAATCACATTACATTTGGATCGGTCGTCCTTGAGATGAATATGCGCTTCAATTAGATCCTCAAATAGCTTTAACTCGGGTCGAATCGAAATACGGTTAGTTGACCAGGGAATGTAGCGGTTAATCAGGTCCTCATCATTGGTCGATAAGCCGGTATAAAGCATCGAGCGCATAGCTAATTCTTCCGCGTAGTAGCGAAAATAATAATTATTCAGTGCAATTGACAGATAAGGCGTTTTACTCGACTGGTTGGTTAGGTAACGAGTAATATCTATTTGAGCGCGACTAGAATGATGCAAAAAATACAATGATCCAATTAAGGCCAGTACACTAGACAATTGCAACAAGCGATTAGCGGCAACACTGAGCAATAGTTTTTTTGTCATCACTTGATGGCGCATGACGATAAATATCAGCAATAACCAGGCAAACCAATGCAGCGATGAAATATAAAATGGCAGTTCAACTTGAGTATGAAGTGTAATCGGTAGCAACATCGCCACATACCCTGCCGACCGCTGCTTACCACATCGAACCAACGCCAGAACAACTGCGACGATAGCGGCGAGAATGCCGATGATAATTAAAAAGCCTCCTTCAATAATCCAGAATAGCAACTCGTTGTGAGGGTGCTCAATATAAGGGAGTAAAATGGCTTCTGGGTGCCTTGCATGATAATCACCGGTTTGCTGATTCCAAACCCGTAAGAAATTACCGATGCCGTGCCCATGCAAAGGTTTTTGGGCCACTAGCTCAAGCCCTATTAGGTACATATTGATTCGAATATCACTACTCATACCTTGCGTTATATTCACCGTTTGATCAAGCGATCGCTCCAAGCCTGATTTACCAGAAAAAATGCCAACTGACATCGCAATAATTGCTAGAATTACAAGCCTTCTATTGCTCACTAATTGTTTGAAGCGAAAAACGGCAAGCAGTACCAGCGACAGGATAAAACCTAATAAGCCCACTCTAGAGCCAGAAAAAACGATCTCAAACGAATTTAAGCCTAACGACAAGATAAGTAGGCCTGAGACTAACCATGGAAGCTGTTTAGCCATAGGCCGGCTTAATAGATACATGCCGATGGCAATGCCTGTTGCTAAGAAAGAAACCTGAGTATTTATTTGCTGGAAAACACCATGAGGTACAACCGTGTTATTGCTTGCATACCATTGCCCTAACAATTCTGGTTCTAATATCTGTATAAGACCAATCACAGAATGTGTCAGTGTCGACAGAACTATCATCAACAAAACCCACTCAACCTGATATTTGTATAAACTAAACTGAAATAACGCAAACAAAAACAATAGGCCCGCAAGGACATACAACTCTCTAAAGAAGAAGGCAGCTGGTTGAGACACACCAGTGATGAGGCTACTGAGAATAATAACCACAGGAACCGCTACAAAATATAGATATCGCTGCGGCAGCTTGATAACCTTTCGTGCCGTCATCAAAAGTACCGAAAAAACAATAAAAACACTCGACACAGCCCAGGTAGCCATATTGAAGGTTAGATCCAGACCTCTACCACCAAAATTGGGCTGATAGAAAAGTGGCGCAACTGCAAACAATATGAATACAAAACCAAGCAAATAATAAAAGTCGTATTGATCGTTTTTTAAATTAAACATAGCGCTTTTCACTGGTTTCTGGTGTTGAGATTCTACATCGGTCATCAGCCTTTCTACTTTAGTATTTTATAAAGGTAAAAGCACTTACTTCAAAATTTTACTGCTAAAGAAAAGTAGTCAACTGTTAGATCAATGACTACCTTCACTCATATCAATTTGCAGTGCCAAGATTCAATTGAGTCGCGTTTATACCCCTATCTTAAAACTAATAACTGGTGCTAAATACGACTTTAAATAGGTTTAGACTAGCTCTTATAAGCTGGAACCAAACCAGTTTTTATAATGGACGAACGTCAATCATCGGTAAAATTCTGGTAACAGTAGATGCTAGCCAGACTAGTAAATCAGTGATTTCGACGCTCTAGCAATTCGTCACACTGGACTAAGGCAGTTCAACCCCAAAGAACTCAAATCTCAACCTTTTTACTGATGACTCTTAACCTGATTAGTTTGAGCAGTTTCCTAAAAAATATCAATCGCACAGGAAAGCTTTATTAGGATTAGAGAATCATCATTTTAGTACTATATTTTAAAACTCTGCCAATCCAAAGGTCTCGGTTTGAAAGTTTTTATGCGGGAATGTGAAGGCTAGAATACAAGAAAAAACATTTAGCATTATAGATTTCCTGAATGCTTGAGTGAGCACACAACTAACCTTTCATAATTTAAGTACAAGGGCAAGTAGACGCCTAAAATGCAAAAAACTCGGTTATAACCGAGTTTTTTGCTTCAAACTAATCTTAGATTAGCAATTGTATTTCTATATGAAATAGCGTCTAGTTACCCATGACAACCATATCATTCTTAGAAAAGCCACCACCTGACATGGTGCTAGCGACGGATCCGTTCTTCCCAAAATGTCCGGTTATTTTAACTTTACCCAGAATTTTACCCGGCGCTCTTCCCAATGAAACGCCCGTTTCCGGATCAAGTATTTGCTCACCCAATTTTTGAGCGACTAAAATATCACCCACTTTAATTCCAGTTTGCTTACCTGCATTAATGTATATATTCGCACCTTTAACATCGGCAATTCTGCCACTCCAAAGATCACTGGTTAGCTGCCCTTGAATATTATTCATTGTTTTAGCCAATGCATCTCGCAAAGCACCATCTTTTAGAGAAGCATCTTTAGAGCTCTTAGATCCAAACCCTAAAACTCCACCGCTAGTTTTACGAAACTCGCCTTTACCGCTAGACGCAAACAGCTGCACACCCGTTGTGGTGTCGACAATTCGATAATCAACACCTACCTTGGCTACCTGAGTTTTAGACTGGGTAAATAGCGACGTCGATCCTTCGACTAATTCTGTATAGCTCGTTATTGACCCTGTTAAAATTGCATTTAGGCCAAGTACTTTGCCCATTTGAGCCGCCGTATTTGAATCTATTGCGCCTGATGCTCCAAGTGCCTGTTGCCCCAATATAGACTCCATATCTTGCTGGGGAATTACAATAAAATTCCCCGTTTCATGAAGCATTGTAGTGAGAATACTAGTCGCTACTTTTTCGATATCCCTCACCTTTCTAGGGGTATCATTTTTAAAATTGACAACACCTATCCTTAGCTTAGGACCTGTATAGTCAGTTTTAGAAACAGTGGCCTGTTCAACGGCCACATTTTCATTTTCATTGTGGACACTTTTAGTGGTGGGTGTGGTTGCACAACCGACTATCGCGAATACACTGCAAAAAAACAGTGGCCTAATAAACTGACTTACTTTCATATTATTGCTCTCCTCAATTAAAATGATTTTTAGTAACCTGGACCATGGCGCAAGTTTGATGTAGATCGGTTAACAAATGCGATTGATTCTTCAGATAACACATTATCAGTTGCACTATCGATGGCAGCATCTACCAGACCAACGATCAAATTTCCGAGCAATCCACCTTCATTATCAGAATTCTTTTTCTTTATCTTGATCCAGTTGATGTCCCCCTCTTCCGCAGCATCGGATATATCACTGGCCAAGGAAGCTAAGGCACCAAGACCGTCACCACTACCAGCCTCACTTTTAATGCCCATTTTACTGACATTCCAAACAATTTCGTTGTTACTGGCTTGCATCATTTTCATTTCGGCTCTGACACGCTTGATATTAATAATGCCCGCGATGGTTTGATCAAAATGGGTAATATTTCCAAATACATACGCGTCTGCACCTATCTTTGCTTTTATCTCTTCAAAATCGACATCTTCAAAGTGCTCACCTAGTGTAATGCCAAAATCATCTAGCAGTATCTGGTCAACTTCTTCTATTGCTAATACCTTGTAGAACTTCAACCCAAATTTGCTTTTAAACAGCTCTCTCAGTTTATTTGGCGCATCTATATTGTTACTGCCATTTTCAAATGGCAGTATTGCTACTGTACGTATAGGATTGCTTAAATCCGGTTGCGGTTTTGGCAATCCCGCACAAGCACTTAAAAACAATATTACAGTAAGCACCAGCGCTTGTTTCAACCAAATTTTATTTATATCCATCTCTTTCCTCATTATTTCACATTTTTAAACATTAATTTATAAACTAACCAATCCATGCCATCTACTGAATTTATAGCTCAACCTTCGCCCTTTGCATATATATTTACTTGTCCAATACTGAGCCAATTTTAACAACAGAGTGCAGTTAACTTCGACCCAGGTTTTTCTCCAACGTAGATAATAATTGATCTTGTATCGCCTCTATCAATTTTCCAGCAGCTTTTTCTGCCGCATCAGCATTACTTAGCGCACCTGCTTTGGTTGCATTTGCGTCTATCCTGATAGTCTTTATAACCCGTTTGCTTTCACCACTTTTTATTCGCACAACGCCACTAATTTTGGAAAAGCGCAAGCTACCAATTCCAGCTAAATCAACCACCGTTCCTTTTATCTCAAGTATATAGTCAGCCTGGCCTGATGGTGCCTCTTCTTCTGTAATAACCTGATAGTTTTGAGTTGATAACAAACTTGCCAAATTATCACTAACAACAATATCTAGAAAATCATGATGCTCACTTTTGACTCTGGTACTTAAACGTATAGTGACTTCTGATTTTCGGTTGAGCAAAACAAACAAACTCAGCCCTGGCACCGCATTGGCAAACAAATCAGCATACAAATCGAGCTCAACTACCACCTTATTCTTTTCTTTGTCGGAATAAGGTACAGACCTAATCAAAACCGACACATCACCTTGTTGACTGGTGTTATTTGCTAAATCTATATTTGCTTCGCTAGTTTCGGCTCGTGCGCGCACCGGAATATTTTTTAACGGCTGACCATTAAAACTGAAACTGACCTCATAGGGTGCAGGCGCACCAAGTTCAGGAGACCCCGACTGCTCCGTCCCACCTGGCGCGCTAACCGCTATTTGCGAAAATACACCTGACAGATATTGATCAAAATCACCGATTAACTGGAACATGTCATCTCGAAGAAAGCCATTGCTAGGCGAATCACCAAATAATTTATGTAACTCAACCGTACTCGCAATTTCTTCAAACACATGACTTGTTTTAGCCAGGTTAGAGACACCCTTAGAAACTTGCCCCGAAGCAATGTCTCCCTTAATATTTTCGAGTTGGCTGCGTACTTGCTCGAACAACCCCTCCACTTTAAACTCTAGTCGTGTCGCAGTTTTGACTTTATTCAGCACTGCGAACGCAAAGTAAGTATTTGTTGATTCTTGATGAAACCTTTCGACAATTTGGATACCCTCTATATCGCTCAGATCTACTTGTGTACGGATTTGAATGTCTACATTTTCACTTTTTTCAAATTTATTGGAGGTCGAGCGATATTCCTGAACGATATTGCTCTGACTTGAAATACTAACTTTTATTTGCTCTGCAAGTCGAGCATAGGCCTGCTTTCCAGCATCCTCCAGGCTACTGCCTTCACCCAATGCCGTGATATATCTCTGATCATTAAATTCTTGAATAACACCACTCGAAATCCAATCAGGATTAGCCGCATGAGCACTAAAAGAAGCGACCAATATCAGTAAAAGAAAAATATTTCGCATATAAATTATTCCATTTATTCCATTTATTCCGACAGTTTATTATCTGCAATGAACCGTTCAAATGATTCTATCTCTTTTTCGATATCACTATTCAATGCTACCTGTCGGGCTTTTTTACCATCAAACGCCAACGAAAACCCCTGTTCGAGGTCGATTGATAATTTAAAGGCCACAAACTCGTCGACCATTTGCTTCTTATAACTATCAAACTCACTCTGTTCAGATTGCTTATATAGTTCAAATTCAGACAATTTGCGCTGCTGATAGAACTGAAAGTAATTATTGTCATTCGATTGAAAATTCAGTTTCCCTTCAACTAATGACACCTTGTCAGAAAGAGATTGTTCTTGACCTGAATCTATAACGAACTTCGTACCCCTTATGCCCAGAGTCGCAGTAGAGGTTTGTACTGTGACATTGCGGTTGGAACTTGGTGTGAAAAAGTAGTACACCTTGCCAAAAAACTGACTAAAAAAGCCAGGCTTAACTAACTTTATTCTGGCGTTATTTCCGGCGATTAAAATATCGCCTTCTGGCGTTCTAATCGCTATTTTTTGATCGCCCCCAGTTTCAATCATGGTATCTTCAGAAACTTTAGTGCCAACTGGATATTGACTCATATTGGTTGACTGAATAACTTCTGCCATGGTTTGACCCAATGCGACTGAGACAGCTAGATTGGACAAAATAATAAACCCTACGAGTCTAAGCAGTTTTGACCCAGCCTTTTGAAGCACGTTAAGATTAATCATTAGTTGGACACCACTTTTGGGGCCACGTTTTTGTACTGCGGCATTTTCATGCCAACTCTGGCATTAATATAAGTGGGATCAGCGATAGTATAGGTTTTATTGTCATGCCTAATCGCCGTGCCTTCTGGTTTTTTCAAAACAACGGCAGTCGCTATGTGCCCTGGGAATTCAAGCCCTACAACCTCCAGATTCAACAGATTTTTTACCAACCAGGCGAATATTATGGAGCGATCTTCACAGTCAGAGGCTCGATAGTGAAGAGTCTCCTCGATGAACATGTAATTTTCTGCACCGAACTGCTCCCCATCTGTTTCATATTTAAACGCATTTTGAACAAAACTAAGCAGAAAATTGACAGCTTCTGTTTCTGATAAGTCTTTTACCATCGGCTTTAACTGAGACAAAAGTGCATTGGCTGTAGTCTCGTTTAGCGGTGAATGAAAATATTGGCCGATATCCATTTGCGGATAAGTCGCTAAAAAATCTACCGTATACTGATTATATGGAATTTCGAGCTGATGCTTTTGCCGTTTATAGCTAAAGGCTAACTGTCGAATCTGATTATTTTGGTTACTGACGACTACTTTTAGCGGAGAAAAATCAGATAGCGCCAGCTTCTCTGGATAGTGCCCATCGTAAGACAACAATTGAGGTGGTAGATTTTTTTGCTGGGAGACCGAATAGTATTTTTGCTTTCCATATCGAAAAAAAGCAATGCCATACAGGCTTTGCTTAACAGCTACCAAAAGAAAAACACTCTTTTCGTTGAATGCGACTCGCGCGTTCAACCCTGATTTTAGCATCAAGAACCAGCTAGCGACTATCTGACTATTTTTAGGAGCGGCCAATTGTTCGGTGTAGCCATTAATCAGGCTGACATAAGCCCAATCATTTAAATTTAATTCTCGCTTCAAGCTAAGCAAACGCTTCACCAAGGAACGGTAATCAGACTTTGCCAAATCGCTGAATTGACTTTGTATCGTTTGTTGCGTCACTTTGCTTTGCCGTCCAGGTAAAACCGAAGAAAGGGTATCCGCAATAGAAAGGTTATAACCCAAAAATAAAACTGACAACTGCTTTCCACTTACCGGTGGCTGGATAATGGCAGGAGGCTTGACCTTGATTACAGGCTGAATTACCTCCGTTATTACCTTCGGCTTGGGTATAGCTGGACTCGAAATGGGATCCTTTATTACCGGTTTAATATCAAGAGGTTTGGCGATCGGTATGGCAACTGGTTTAGGTGTCTCGTCTCGAATAAAACCAGCTTCAGTCGAAAAAGGTTTCCATTTTTGCTTAAGAAAGCCAGCAAACTCCTTGTCTACAGCATCCTTATACTGGTCGAACTCGCCTAGATACGCTTGCTTCCACTGCTCATACTCAGAGCTTGCCTGAGCTAACACCAGGACAGGAGACAAAAGTACCAATTGCAAAAGGATTTTGATTTTATTCATGGTTTCTTTCCTGAATCCCTTTAACTCAGGACTTCCACATAATAACAAATGATTTAGGCTTACCAATAGCTAAACAATACGTACCTACTATAAATAAAATAGTAACAAAAAAATACATGGGGCTAAACTTATTTTTACAAAAATCCTGCCTGACTAACAATCCATTTTATTATTAATCTCCATTTGGAACCTGGTGATATTGATTCCCGACAGGCAACCCTGCTAGACTTTGCTGCCTATTTTGATTAACGTTGACTATAATAGGCTCTTGATCGAACTTAACAAAAATCACAAAGAGAACAATAATGAAACCTACAACTAAACTTTCCACTACCCTACTCTTCGTTCTGTTCGCCGCTGTTGGTTGTTCAAGCGGACCCAAACTAGATGATCCCGACTGTGTTTTTCCTGATGCCCCCACTGTAGGTGCTCCAGAATGGATTTGTGATGTTCCGCTCGAAGGTGTTGCTATCAGCGCGGTTGGTTATTCGCAGAAGTCTTTGGCTGGCAACTCGTTCATGAAACAAATGGCATCAACAGATGCGCGTGTACAACTCGCTTCAATGTTCAAAATTCGCGTTCAAAACATGGTCAAACAATACGCTCAAACTACAGGTGCAGCTGATTCTGAAACCGTTGATAGAGTGAACACCTCGGTTTCCAAGGCAATCACTAGCGAAACCCTAACGGGATCACGTATCGTAAAAACACGTACTAGCCCGACTGGTGGTATATTTGTCTTAATCGGACTGGATAGTGAGAACATTCAAGCAGCAGCACAAGACAGTATTCAAACCAGTATGAATAACGATAAAGCACTGTGGCAAGAATTTAAAGCCCAAAAAGCACAAGATGAACTAGCAGCTGAAATATCCAAGATCACGCAGTAACTGCGATATTAGTCACGGTGTGATTAATCGCACCGTGACCTTTTCAGCTATCCTCCACCCTTATTTTATTCCCAATTGTTTGTTTCCAGTTTCTGGTGTCGGTATCAACCGCATTTCATTTTAAAGGAACAACATTACCATTAATCCAAACTTGCGCTGCACAATTGTCGTCCTGTTTTTTGCCTTTTTATTACAGACAGCTGCAATTCCATTTCAGTACGGAACTCCTGCCATCGCCACCACGAATATTCACTCAAGCCCTAAAGTCAGTGATTGTTCGATTTACAATACTGATAATGATCGCCTGGAATGGTGTCGCAAAAGCGGTGATCTCATTGTATAAATCAAAATCTATCATACGATGGCAAATTCCCCCTGGAAGAGTCAAGCTGAGTGCCATTCAGCTACAGTTATTGCTGGTACGGCACTGCGAGACAAAGTGTTTAAACTAATCAACTATGTATAACGACTCGCCTCAGGTTTGGTTCGCCGAGGTTGCGGGTGAACCTACATTCTTTGAAAATCAAGTTCTCGACTTGCTGTCGAGCAGTGAACGTAGCCGATTAGACACCATCAAGAGCAATCGCAAGCGACATGAATATATACTAAGTAGAGCCCTCATGCGCCATGCGCTTAGTGAACGATTTGGGCTCGAGAAACAAACATGGGATTTTATCGAGAAAGAAAATTCCGCTCCGATCATTCAAAACCTGCCGCAAGGACAGTGGTTAAGCCTCACCCATTCGCATGGCACTATTTGCTTTTGCTTGCACAATCAACCGATTGGGATCGATATAGAACAGGGCAACGTTAGAACTAACTTTTCCACTTTAGCCAGGTCTTTCATGAATGACGATGAGCTTGAGCGACTGAATTCAAATGAAGCGTTAACAGCTGATAACTTTTATAAAGTTTGGTGTGCAAAAGAAGCTTTTTATAAAATGCTACCACCAAACGATCAGATAAATTTATTTCTAAAAAAAATCAATTACTTTGATTTAGTCGAGGGCCATTACTGCCATCTGACGCAGGGCAAAATAAATGATTGCCACATCGCTCTAGTGACAAAAAAAGCGACTACGGCAACAGTTCAGTTGAAAGCACTTACTTTTAACGGATCAATCCCAATTTCGTGGAATTAGCGCTTTATTGCGCCCTATCAATTTGTCGTTGGCAGTTTTTATCTGAAAAATTTTATCTAACAATTCAACCTGAAAACCAAATAAACGCCAATAAACGCAATAATACGCAAAATTTTGTCCCATATAGGCCACTTGTTTGCATGAACACCCTTGTACTGTTTGGCTTGCAGGTTATAATCGCGCGCCTTATCCATACCCGATATAAATCATGACTTCTAGTAGCCGCGCGAACCTTCGCAATATTGCCATTATTGCCCATGTTGATCATGGTAAAACCACTCTAGTTGACCAGTTACTCCGACAGTCTGGCACCCTGGATGCGCGCGCCGAATTACAGGAACGCATGATGGACTCTAACGATCTTGAAAAAGAGCGTGGTATTACTATCCTGTCGAAATGCACCGCCATTAACTGGATGCACGTCAAAGAAAACCAAGACTATCGAATTAATATCGTCGACACCCCGGGACACGCCGACTTTGGTGGTGAAGTGGAACGTGTATTGTCAATGGTAGACTCTGTTTTGTTGCTCGTCGATGCAGTTGACGGCCCAATGCCACAGACGCGCTTTGTTACCCAGAAGGCATTTGCAATGGGATTCACGCCCATTGTTGTCGTCAATAAAATTGACCGTCCTGGGTCTCGTCCTGACTGGGTTGTTGACCAGGTTTTTGACCTGTTTGATCAACTTGGCGCCAATGATAAGCAACTCGACTTCCCTATTATTTACGCCTCAGCCCTTAACGGATACGCGTCTACCGATCATGAAACCCGTGATGGTGATATGACACCGCTGTTTGAATCAGTCATCGCAAATGTTGAGGCGCCTCAAGTAGAAGTAGATGGCCCATTCCAAATGCAAGTTTCAAGCCTTGACTACGATAGTTACAAAGGTGTTTTGGGAATTGGCCGAATCACTCGCGGTACAATTAACCGCAACACACCAGTCAAGATCATCGGTGCAGATGAAAAAGTACGTGATGCCCGAATGATGCAGATTTTTGGATTCAAAGGACTTGAGCGTATCGAAACAGAAACAGCCACTGCTGGTGACATTATTGTGTTTTCTGGTATCGAAGAGCTTTATATTTCTGACACTTTATGTGATCGCAATACAGTTGAAGCAATGCCACCGCTCACCGTTGATGAACCAACGGTTAACATGACTTTTAGCATCAACAGTTCGCCTTTCTCAGGACAAGATGGCAAATACCTAACATCACGTCAAATTGACGAACGCCTCCAACGCGAATGCCTACACAACGTGGCATTAAGAGTCGAGCAACTGCCTGATTCAGACAAGTTTCGCGTATCGGGTCGTGGTGAATTGCACCTCGGTATTTTGATTGAAACCATGCGTCGCGAAGGTTTCGAGCTTTCGGTATCGCGTGCCGAAGTTATTATCAAGGAAGTCGATGGCGTTGTTTGCGAACCTTTCGAGCAATTGACAGTAGACACTGAAGACCAGTTCCAGGGTGCCATTATGGAAGCGCTCGGTAGCCGTAAGGGCGAGCTAAAAAACATGATGCCTGATGGAAAAGGCCGTGTCCGACTCGACTATGTCATTCCGTCTCGTGGCTTAATTGGTTTTCAGGCTGAATTTATGACTTTAAGCTCAGGCACCGGTTTGCTATATCATGTATTTGATGAATATGCGCCAAGGGTTTCTGGTGAAATAGCTCAACGTAAAAATGGCGTATTGATTGCTACCGCTACAGGTAAGGCACTTGCCTACGCACTATTCAACTTACAAGAACGCGGTAAGTTAATGATAGGCCACGCTGAAGCGGTTTATGAAGGCATGGTGATTGGTATTCATGCTCGAGCCAACGATTTAGGCGTTAACCCGTTAAAAGGTAAACAACTTAACAATATCCGTGCCGCAGGTACAGATGAGAATTTAATCCTTGTAAAACCGATTCGATATACTCTGGAACAGGCTCTGGAATTTATTGATGACGATGAGCTGGTCGAAGTCACGCCGAAGAACATTCGTATTCGTAAAAAGCACCTGCTCGAAAACGAAAGAAAGCGCGCTTCAAGAGGTTAAAATCCTACCCTAACCTCATACCGATAATGATCCGAATGCAAACTATTTTTCATTGCATTCGGATCGAACATTATTGACTCATTGCCCCTAAAAAGATTGACTATTGCAACGATAGTTAAGAGCCAAATTGTTTGACCTGTTTATATAAGAAAATATCAACATAACCTACCGCTGTAATTCTCTTGGTTTATCAAGGGGATTTATAAATTAAGTTGATTGGGGAAATTGAATTACGACCTCCAGCTAATGATTAGCGTAGGATCGTTATTAATGACAAAGTGCGAAGCGTGAATTAGTGTAAAGCACTGCGGATTTTTTAAAGTCTCGGCTCTAAACCAAGCACCCTCACCTTTCCAGGCATCGACGAATTAAATAAGTGATTATGCCAATAGGTGGCTTGATGCGCTTCGTCTTGTTGGGGTAGTTCGGTGACATCAAAATCAAAGGCATATTCGACGCTGTCTTGCTTAAATTTGAGGTGACATTGACCCGCTTCTAGCAAAGCATCAGCGAGGGCTGAATCCAAAGCAAACAATGCCGTTAACTGGTTAGAGAAGTTAAAGTCATCTTGATAATGACGCTCTGACAAGATCCGCAGGCCATTTTTGAGCCAGTCTTTTGAATCGAGTGTTTTGCGGATGATGTGGGTAAATTCGGCTGTTATTTCTAAGGGCTCTTGCTTCACGATTAGGAAACTCATACGACTTTTTTCGTCATCTTCATCTCGATCAATCGAATAAACACCCGATGTCATACCAACAGATGGTTGACCACCCATTTCACGTACACACATTTTGCGCACACGACACTGCCATGACATAAAACGTTTAAATAATTCAGCTTGCGACAATGTTTGTTGCATTACATACTCTTAATAGAGCTTGGGCAGTGGTTTCACCACTGCCCAAAACCAAACAAAACTAAGGGCTTAGAATAAGCCTTCAACCTGACCTTTGTCATTGAGACAAATACTGTCTGCAGATGGTACTCGCGGTAAGCCGGGCATCGTCATGATGTCGCCACAAACGACAACAATAAACTCTGCACCCGCTGACAAACGAACTTCACGGACAGGCACTTCGTGACCTGTAGGGGCACCTAGCAGTGAAGGATCAGTTGAGAAGCTGTACTGAGTTTTCGCCATACAAACAGGGAAGTGCCCGTAGCCATCTGCTTCAAATTTAGCAAATTGATCACGTACTTTTTTGTCTGCAATAATATCGTCAGCACCGTATAAAGTACGAGCGATGTGGCGTGCTTTTTCCCATAAAGGCATGTCATCATTATAAAGCGTGGTGAATTTAGCTTCACCAGAATCAGCAACTGCTGCAACATGAGTCGCAAGTTCCTGAACACCAGCACTACCTTCACCCCAATGATTACAATCAAATACTTTAACGCCTAAGCCAGCACAGTAAGCTGAGATAGCGGCCAATTCACCTTCGGTATCAGCAGAGAAACGGTTGATCGCAACAGTAACGGGAACACCAAATTGACCCAAATTACGAATGTGACGCCCAAGGTTTTCGCAACCAGCTGTGATTGCTGCAACATTTTCACCTGAAAGTTGATCCTTGGCAACACCACCGTGCATTTTAAGCGCACGAGCTGTGGCAACGAGTACAACCGCAGAAGGTGTCAGACCAGCTTTACGACATTTGATATCGAAGAATTTTTCAGCGCCTAAATCAGCACCAAAGCCTGCTTCTGTTACAACATAGTCAGCTAGTTTCAATGCCGTCTTAGTGGCAATAACAGAGTTACACCCGTGTGCGATATTGGCGAATGGGCCGCCGTGGATGAATGCAGGATTGTTTTCTAATGTCTGAACCAAGTTAGGCATGAAAGCGTTTTTCAACAGCACTGTCATGGCGCCTTGTGCATTCATTTGCTTCGCTAGAACTGGCTTCAGGTCACGAGTGTAGCCAACAACGATATTGCCGATACGACGGCTTAGGTCGTCAAGGTCAGTCGACAGGCAGAAAATAGCCATGATTTCTGATGCAACCGTGATGTCGAATCCACTCTCACGAGGCGTTCCGTTACCTGGTCCACCAAGACCAATCGTCACTTCACGCAGTGTACGGTCATTCATATCGATAACACGCTTCCAGGTGATACGACGTGGATCAAGACCTGAGGCATTGCCCCAATGAATGTGATTGTCGATCAAAGCAGTTAGCAAGTTATGCGCGGCGCCAATTGCGTGGAAATCGCCGGTAAAATGAAGATTAATATCCTCCATTGGCACAACCTGAGCGTAACCACCGCCAGCAGCACCACCTTTCATACCAAAACAAGGACCAAGACTTGGCTCACGTAGGCACATGATTGTCTTTTTGCCAATGCTGTTTAGGCCATCGCCTAAACCAACAGTTGTTGTTGTCTTTCCTTCACCAGCAGGTGTTGGAGAGATAGCAGTCACCAGAATCAACTTGCCGTCTTTCTTGCCGCTTAAAGACTTAATGTATTCTGCTGACAATTTCCCTTTATCATGACCATAAGGCATTAAGGCGTCAGCAGGAATACCAAGGTTATCAGCAATCTCAAAAATCGGTTTCAGGGTTGCTTCTCGTGCAATTTCAATGTCACTTTTAGCCATGTTTATTCTCCATATAGCGTGGGTTGAATTCGTTATTTAAGTTGTAACAAACCTAATATAAACGACTCGTTGCCCGAAACTCATACCCGCGTATTGATGAAGGTATGAAACAAAATAATCGCAGCTGCCTAGCAGCAAATACGATGCAAATCATAATTTCCAACCGTTAGCGAAGGTATCTCAAAAACGACACTTTCAACCCAAATAATTTCAAATTTGGAATTAACTTTCTTTATTTAACTATTTTGATAGCAAATGTAAAAATCGTTGAGAATAGTGTCAACAACACTTGATTTTCAGCGCGTGCCGTATAATAGCAGCCGACCAACCAGAGGCGCAATATTGCGCCTCTGGCTGGCGACTAACAGGTCTATTTTTATTTACCCACAAACAAAAAACCCCATCGTTACAACAGTACTCGATGGGGTTTTGATGCGCTTAGTTAACCTCAACTAGCCGAATTAGCAATCGAGTGTATGTTGACGCTCCCAGGGACTTAAGTGATGAGTAAACTCATTCCAGTCCGCCATTTTCAACTTAACGAAAGCATCGATGAATTCATCACCCAGTGCTTTACGCATAATTTTGTTATCGTCTAACAAACGAATCGCATCGAGCAAGTTCTCGGGCAAATGACGCGCGTCTTTTGCCAAATGACCTTCTTCATACATGTTGATATTTAATGGATCACCAGGATCACGATTATTTTCAACACCATCAAGACCGGCTGCTAACATGCCCGCTTGCAACAGGTAAGGGTTGACCGCACCGTCCATCAAACGAAGTTCAAACCGCCCTGGATCAGGCACACGAACCATATGCGTGCGGTTGTTGCCGCCATAAGTAACCGCATTCGGTGCCCAGGTTGCGCCAGACAAGGTACGCGGTGCATTGATTCGCTTAAAGCTGTTAACAGTCGGGTTAAAGATCGCTGTCAAGTCAACCGCGCTCTCCATGATGCCGCCGAGGAACTGGTATGCCAACGGTGACAGCCCAAGACCACGTGGATCTTCGCCGTCGGTACTGAAAAGGTTCTTCTTGCCATCTAAATCCCAAATAGACATGTGTGCGTGACAACCGTTGCCCGTCAGATTCATGAAAGGCTTCGGCATGAAGGTCGCACGAATGCCGTGCGACTCACAAATTGCTCGAGTCATATATTTGAAGAAGACGTGACGATCGGCTGTTTTCAGCGCGTCATCATAATCCCAGTTCATTTCGAACTGACCATTCGCGTCTTCATGGTCGTTTTGATAAGGATTCCATTCCAGCTCAAGCATTGCATCAGCAATTTTGCTGATAATTGGATATTGACGCATCACCGCTTGCTGGTCATAACAAGGCTTAGCATGAGTATCCATATCGTCAGCCAATGCCGTGCCTTCTTTATTGATCAAGTGGAATTCACATTCAACACCTGTCTTCATTCGATAGCCCAACTTCTCTGCCCGTGCTAGCTGCCGTTTAAGCGCTACTCTAGGAGAAGCTTCAAGCGGCTTACCATCCATCCAAAGATCACAGGCAACCCAGCCAATTTCTTTTTGCCATGGAACCTGAATAAAGCTATCAGGATCAGGCATACCGAACAAGTCGGGGTGCGCCGGCGTCAGATCAAGATAAGCAGCAAATCCAGCAAATCCAGCACCATTCTTTTGCATACCTTTGATGGCACGAGTCGGTACTAACTTAGAACGCAACATACCGAACATATCAACCCAGCTAACCAGGAAATACTTAATGCCTTTCTCTTTTGCAATTTTCTCTAGATCTTTTTCCATTACATGGACTCCTCTCTATTTATTGTGTTAACGATTACCAATCAATGATTGGTAATCACTTATCAACGATACAACGAATACAAAACTATTTTAGAACGACCCCTTACCGGGATACCAATCGGTGCCAGCCAAAGGCACTTTCGCCATGGCAGCAGCTTCCATCGTCAATGCAACTAAATCCTCTGGCTCCAGATTATGCAAATGTGATTTGCCACAGGCGCGTGCCAGTGTTTGAGCTTCGAGGACCATTGTTTTCAAAAGGTTTTCAACACGACGACCACCCAACTTAACATCAAATCTTTTTGCCAATTCTGGGTCCTGGGTAGTGATACCGGCAGGGCACTGGCCTAAGTGATAAGCGTCATAATAACCAGCCGCAGAACCCATTTTGCGATATTCCGCATCATATTTTGGAGAGTTACAACCCAGTGCATACAAGGCTGCCATACCGATAGAAACAGCATCAGCGCCCAACGCCATACACTTGGCAACATCAGCGCCATTGCGGATACCACCTGAGACAATCAACTGAACCTTACGATGCATACCCATTTCTTGTAGAGCCTCAACTGCAATACGAACTGCTGGCAGTGTCGGCAGACCAACATGCTCCATGAACACATCCTGAGTAGCCGCTGTGCCACCTTGCATGCCGTCAAGAACAATAACGTCAGCGCCCGATTTAACTGCGAGTTGCACGTCATATTTGGTACGAGTTGCACCGACCTTGACATAAATTGGCTTTTCCCAGTCAGTAATTTCGCGGATTTCAGCGATTTTTATTTCCAGATCATCAGGCCCGGTCCAGTCAGGATGACGGCAGGCACTGCGTTGATCGATGCCTTTCGGCAATGTACGCATCATTGCAACACGATCACTAATTTTCTGGCCCAACAACATACCTCCGCCGCCTGGCTTAGCACCCTGACCACAGACAACTTCAATGGCATCCGCCGCACGCAAGTCATCTGGATTCATACCGTAACGTGAAGGCAACATTTGCAGAACGAGTGTCTTGGAAGAAGCACGTTCTTCCTGTGTCATACCACCATCACCTGTAGTGGTCGAGGTATTCATCGCTGCAGCGCCTTTACCCAGCGCATCTTTTGCCTCAGCAGACAAGGCACCAAAACTCATACCCGCAATGGTAATGGGAATATCCAGATGCAATGGTTTCTTAGCGAAGCGCGTGCCCAATTTCACGTCGGTGTCGCATGCTTCACGATAACCTTCAAGCGGGTAACGCGACATACTGGAGCCAAGGAATAACAGATCATCAAAATGAGGGACTTTGCGCTTGGCACCACCACCGCGAATACTGTAAATGCCTTCTGTTGCTGCGCGCTGTATCTCCTTTATGGTCTCCCTGGTCCAAGTAGCAGACTCTTGCAGTTCTGGATGCTCTTCATACGCACCGGGTTGCTCTTTATCAGTAGAATCGCTCATTTTATTACCTCTTCTGGTCTGCAATAGGCCAAGCTCGTTAGATTAGCTATTGGCTATTGATTATTTTCACTATCGATTATGGCTTATTAAATAATATATAAGCCTTATGAAATCTTATAAAACGGCATTATCGACCTTGAAGTTATATAGATTTCTGCCTGGGCCATAGACCCGAAATTTGTTTGGGTCGGCCTTGATTCCAGCCTTATCGAGAAGCTCGGTGAGCAATGCCAATTTCTCAGCATCCATCTCCTTTTCTTCACAATCGGTGCCCAGGCTCTTGACTTCACCCTGCACAAAAAGGTTCAACTCAAAGATTGAGTCACCAAAGGCATCTCCGGCATCACCACAGATCACGACATTTCCTGACTGCCCCAGAAAGGCACACATGTGACCGACGTTGCCGCCAACAACTATGTCAACGCCCTTCATCGATATTCCACAACGCGCAGCGGCATCGCCTTCTACCACTATGAGTCCACCACGACCCGTTGCGCCGGTGTATTGCGATGAATTACCGTTGACTCGAACGACACCGGACATGATATTTTCAGCCAGTCCCGCGCCAGCATTTCCAGTGACGGTAATATTGGCATGTTTGTTCATACCACCCACATAATGACCTGCATGGCCTTCAATGGTGATGTCCAGCTCGCCGTCAACACCAACAGCGATATTGTGCTTACCATTTGGGTTGACGACTTTAAAAGTCTTTTCACCCTGCTTACCGTCAACACTATGCAGTGTTGCATTTAAGTCGCGTAATTCTGATTTATCCAGATCTATCTCAATCATTTTTTGTGACCTCAGATTGAATGTTTAAATGTGTTACTAATTGTGAAAGGGCAATTTTGTGCAACAGCCCCTTAAACTTAGTGTTAGCAATTTTAAGCCCTAAATTTTAATTAATTCGTAAGCCTAGGTTTTGTACCAGCTATAAACACGAGCCGGCTCTGGTTCCCAAATTTTAGCGTTCTCGGCACCCGGCAAAGTAGCAATAGCGCGGAACTCTGAAGCCATAGCAACCCAATCATCCGTCTCGGCTAAAATTGCTGGCTTGGCACCTATCGGATCCTTAACAACAGCAAAACCATCATGTGTGCCTATGGCAAAGGTATAAAAACCATCTAGCTCTTCAAAACCTCTTTCCAGGGCTTCATCGAGCGTGTCACCTTCCTGCAATCTCCAGGTCAAATAGCCTGCAGCGACTTCAGTGTCATTCTCTGTTTGGAATTCAACACCATGGTATTCTAGCTTACGTCGCATACGATTATGGTTGGACATAGAACCGTTATGAACCAGGCAAAGATCTGCACCTGTTGAGAAGGGATGTGAAGCCGAGGTTGTGACAGCACTTTCAGTTGCCATGCGCGTATGGCCCAATGCATGGCTACCGCTCATGCCTCTAATACCAAATTTGGAAACAACATCTACTGGCAGGCCCATATCCTTAAATATAGTGATATTGGTTCCAGAGCTGGTCATATACAACTCAGGATGATTTTGTTTCAACCAGCCCTGCACCGTTTTGGCTTCTGCCTGCAAGATCAAAATAGCATGATTACTGTTCATCTCGATTTTTGACAACTCACCGAAAACCGCACGCACTTCCGTTTTAAACCGTTCCCATGAATAATCGGGGTCGGTTGAGAGCACCGTGATTCTGACTTCACCCTCGGTTGCATCACCACTATACATAGCAATACCAGCACTATCCGGGCCACGCTCTGTCATCTCGATCAGCATGTTAGAAAGGAGCTCGCCGAGCGTCTTCTCCATCGCTGGATTTTTTATAAATAGACCTACAATTCCGCACATAACCAACCTCGCCTAAAGAATGCACAATTTATCGTGCTGGCGAGATTACTAGAGCAAATCAGGACTGTCAACTGTTATGAATTAATCATTCACTAGAGGAAACATACGCTATTTAGGCCTCATTTCCCTGAGACACAATAAACGATAAATATCGACAAGGTAGCGCGAGGATTTCTTCTGGGCCATGTGATGCTTCTGCGTCGAAAAACAGCGAGTCACCCGGCTCGAGTTCGTACGTTTTATTGGCATGACGATACGCAACCTTACCCTCGAGCATATATATGAGTTCTGTACCGGCATGTTGAAAAACAGGAAAAATTTCAGACTTATCTAAAATACTGATGACATAAGGCTCTATCGAGTAAGGCTTGCCAATAGTATGACCTAACAGCTGATATTCGTGACCAGCACCAGAACCGCGCCTTTCAATTAGGAGACCTTCACCAGCCTTTATCATCGTTACATCACGCTGCTCTTCATAGCCTCGAAACAATGACGTCACTGGTACGTTAAGCGCATGAGCGAGCGCACTCAAAGTTGCCAAAGATGGTGAGGTAAGGCCGTTCTCAATTTTAGATAACATACCGGACGACAACTGTGCCTGCTTGGCAACATTGGCAACAGTTAAATTAAGTCGTTTTCGAAGGCTCCGCACTTGCTGCCCTATGGCACCTTCCAGCGTAATCCCTGATTCCTGCTTCCCCTCAGAGCCATTATTCGTTATTTTGCTGGACTCTACTTTCATATCTTGCTCATAGTCGAATTAGGTCATTATTTTCAGCGCATCAGCATAGCAAACATTATATGACACTGCATATTTCCAGTTTGCTCTTAAACAACGATGTAAAAAAATACTGCCTATTACAATCTATCCGGCAAACTAAACTCAGCTATTATAAAATGCAATGCACCTTCAATAGCTATCCATTTCACTTTTTTGAGAACGTGGATGCCATGTTTTTTTTGGCAGGCGGTGACCAGAAATATCCAGCTCAGTTACAAAAAAAAATCGTTCGAACACCATCGATCGGTTTTGCAAATAGAAATAAATGAGCGTTTAAATCATGTATGACAACCATTACCTTGCTAGTCGATTAAGGGCCGTAATACTGGCAATTTCGCAAGGATGACGCCTTGATTCGTCCCTTACAACTTTTTCATATACATGGCTCATTTCGCCTGACTAACATCACTTTGTACACGGGCTCTTCGTTAATATTTTTGCAGCGATTCGATACCAAAGCTATTTTAAAATCGATACCTAGGGCAGCCGTATTAATGGGAGTGCCCACCTTTTAATTGCGTCTACCTGAAACATCCGATTCATCACGGCCGACTATTTCAAATATGCGTTTATTTTTTTTTGGCTCGGTGCCACTGTTGTCAGAGCCCTACAAACAGTGACAAGCCGCTAACGCAATAATAGAACGATATGGCATGACTGAGACCAATATGAACACATCCAATCCATACGATGGAGAGCGACGTGCAGGGGCAGTCGGATTTTCGATACAAAACGTTGAAATTCGCATCATTAGCTCTGCTACAGGCGGAAAGTAAGCTTTAGGAGCGATACGAAAATACTTTTGACCACAACTAGATAATTTTTTATGTTTTTGTTTCGAATACTAAACTGCAATAGTATGGTGACCTCTATTATTAACTCAGCTCAGTGCTAGCGAAGAATATTGTCGAACCAACCATCAACAGATCAACCCGCCGATACCAATCGATTAGAAACGCTTCTAAAAAATTTGCCCGGTATGGCCTATCGCTGTTTTAATGAAGCACACTGGCCAATGGAGTTTGTTAGCGATGGTTGCTTCGAACTTTGCGGATACCATCGTCACGAACTTGAAAGCCAAAGTGTTTTATGGGGCGACTTCACTCACCCAGATATGATTGATGAAGTAGAGGAGAAAGTTCGCAGTGCTACTAACATTGGCCAACCTTTTGAAGTTGAGTATAGAATCATTAGTAAAAGCGGCAACGTCAAATGGGTGTGGGAACGCGGCCGCGTTGTCGATAGCAGAGACGATGGCGTCGCAATACTTGAGGGATTAATAACCGACATTACGAACCGCAAGTTAACTGAAACGGCGCTGATTCAAACAGAAGCATTTGCTCAGGCTGTCGTTGAGTCAGCTGCTGAGGCTGTCATTACGGTCGACAGTCAGTGCAATATAGAGTCGTTCAATCAGTCTGCGCTCACTATGTTTGAGCAACCAGCCGAGTCATTGCGAGCGTCATTGAGCGATACGCATGCCAGAATTTTAATTTCGCCCCGACATTACGGCAAGTTTGATCACTATTTTCAATCCTGTCAAAACAGAGCAAAAATAAAAAGCCGAGGAATTGAATTGAACGGCTATCGGTCAATTAATACAGAATTCCCGATTCATTTGTCGATCAATCAAGTCATCACTGATGAAGATCATAAATATGTCATCTTAATACGAGACTTGACAGAGCAACGCGCGGCCGAAAAAGAAGTGCGTGAGCAGCACGATTTATTAGCCCATTTTGAACGATTGAATACACTGGGTGAAATGGCAACCGGAATCGCCCATGAAATCAACCAGCCGCTCACCGCTATTTCGATGTATGCACAGGCTGGCCTTCGTTTTTTGCAACAACTCGGCAACCCTAACCCGCGCTTAAAGGAAGTGCTCGATAAGCTCAGTAACCAGGCGCATCGAGCAGGTGCAGTGATCGAACGCATGCAAGAGATGACTAAACAACAAGATAGTCATCGTAAGGTCACTAGTTGCTATACGTTAGTCGAGGAGGTTTACAAACTGGCCGAAGTCGAGGCTCAGATTCGCAGCTTTGCCATTATCATAAAACACGAGCAGAATTTACCCGAGATACTTTGCGACTCAGTTCAAATACAGCAGGTATTGCTCAATCTGCTGCGCAATGGCATGCAGTCGATGAAGTCGAATGGTTGCCGAGCTGGCAGTAAAATCCTGCTGCAAACAGATTCAACACCCAATGGTGTAAAAGTATCCATCATCGATACAGGCATCGGAATTGCGGCAGAACTGTCTAATCAACTGTATCAACCGTTCACCTCGACCAAAGAGTCTGGCATGGGCATGGGGTTATCGATAAGCCGGTCTATTATTGCAGCACACGATGGCCAGCTCGAATATTTTAACAACAAGGCTGCTGGCGCAACATTTTATTTTACCCTGCCCTCAGCCGTGGAAAACACAGATGTCTGAAACAGAAAAGCAACAAGTTTTCCTCATCGACGACGACGACGCAGTCAGGGACGCTATGGGTATGTTGCTGGAATCAAGTAGACTATCTTACTGTAGTTTCGCCAGCGCCAGTGATTTTCTGGAACACTATAATAGCGACCTGCGGGGGTGCCTGGTACTCGACATCCGCATGCCGAGAATGAATGGACTGGAATTGCAGTCGATACTCAATATTAAAAAATCCACCCTGCCTATTATATTTATAACAGGGCACGGAGATGTACCGATGGCGGTAGAAGCAATGAGACTAGGTGCATTGGACTTTATGAGAAAGCCAATCAGCGAGCTAAATTTGCTTGAAAGAATAGATCAGGCGATGAGCCACGAAATTGATGTCAGAAAACAGGCTCTCGATATTCAAATATCGAATTTAAAGTTTGACTCCCTTACTCAACGTGAAATGCAAGTGTTTGATCGCGTAGCAGAAGGTCAAGCAAACAAAGCCATTGCGTTTGATCTCGATATTAGCGAACGTACCGTTGAAGTTCATCGAGCGCAAGTCATGAAGAAGCTTGATGTGGTAACGCTAGCCCAATTAGTTAGAATTAAAATTCTGCTCGAATAGCTATGTAGAATTGTTGTCTAACTTCGTCACACACATATCTCTGGATAGCATATCCAAATAAATAAATTAACGTTGTAATCTTGGCATAAGTTAATCAGAATTTTTCAGGCATATATTGATAGATTTGCCATAAGATTTCCAATTTATTATTAGATACCTCAGTTATCAGCCAGAGGCGAAGTCTTATAGTATCTGAGGGCCTGTCGATAGTGCCCATTCAATTACTGCACTATATTTAGCAAGGCAACGCCCAGTGCCTAGATATCAGCGCGGCCATCGACCGAGTCCCCGTTGATAACCTCAGGTGCGAGATAGGATGGCGCGCCTTCAATATTGACTTTCTAGTCCTGCGGCGGTCCTGTGATACCGAGGTCGGTCAGTTTTATATTGCCATAGGAGTCAATGACAATATTTGAAGGTTTGATGTCACGATGTACAATTCCATGTTCACCGTGGTTATGTGCGAACGGCAATACACTGGTAACCTGTAAAAGAATATCGAGAGTATCGCCTAGCGAAGTTGGGATAGGTAACCAGTGGCATTTAAAAGTCGTATTGAAGATGATTTTATTCAAGTGGAAAATTCAGGCTCTTTCAACAACGTCGGCCGTTTCCTGATATAAATGAATAATGAATATCGCCCGGAATGATCGCTTTCTTGGCCATACCTGACCTTGGATATAGACTAGGCGAATGCTTTTTAGAGAAACGATTTCGATAATCCAAAACCATTTTTTGAATGACCTGTGCCGAGAATAGGTAGCCAAATTCAATATTAGTTTTTCCAAAAACTTCTTCCCCTCATGCCAACTCCAAAACTTGAAAGCATAATCTGTGATAAATTTAGAAATAGAGTTTTTTCTATTGACCTTTAACCTCGGAAATCTAATCTGGGCTGTGTCCTAACATTTAATATTCTCTACGGGTATTCCACAATATCTGTCCATTAAAAAATTCGATACGATAGTCCAAGAAAAATAATGAACCAATATCAACGAGGATGAAGATGACAAAACGTGTAGCAATTATTGGTGCTGGCCCAAGCGGACTAGCGCAACTGAGAGCTTTTCAGTCAGCCAGAGAAAAAGGCGCTGAAATCCCTGATATTGTCTGTTTTGAGAAGCAATCCGACTGGGGTGGGTTGTGGAACTACAGCTGGCGAACAGGGCTAGATGAATATGGCGAGCCCGTTCACGGCAGCATGTATCGCTATCTTTGGTCAAATGGACCTAAAGAGGGTTTAGAGTTTGCTGATTATTCTTTCGAGGAACATTTTGGCCGAGCCATTCCATCTTACCCGCCGCGTGCAGTTCTTTATGATTATATTATTGGCCGCGTAGAAAATTCGAATGTACGTCAATGGATTCGATTTAACTCGCCAGTACGTCATGTTAGCTATGACGAGCATGAAGGACTGTTTAAAGTAACGGTCAAAGACAATTTAAAAGATGTTGAATATTCAGAAGAGTTCGATCACGTTATTGTTGCATCAGGTCACTTCTCTACGCCAAACGTTCCCTTTTACCCTGGCTTTGAATCGTTTAAAGGAAGAATACTTCATGCTCATGATTTTCGTGATGCCATGGAGTTCAAAGACAAAGACTTACTTTTGATTGGCACCTCTTATTCTGCTGAAGACATCGGATCACAATGTTGGAAGTATGGCGCTAAATCTATCACCATCTCTTACCGTACAGCCCCCATGGGACATAAATGGCCAGATAACTGGGAAGAATTACCGCTACTCGAAAAAGTAGAAGGTAATACTGCCACCTTCAAAGATGGTTCAAAACGAGATGTCGACGCCATCATTTTGTGTACT
This sequence comes from uncultured Acidimicrobiia bacterium, assembly GCA_964195315.1. Classification (GTDB taxonomy): domain Bacteria; phylum Pseudomonadota; class Gammaproteobacteria. The sequence goes on from CAXMOZ010000104.1 coordinate 34,898, forward strand.
GGCTACAATCATCATTTCCCATTTATTGACGAAGAACTAAGACTCAAGACTAATAATCGCCTATATCCGGTTAATCTGTACAACGGTGTCGTCTGGGAGCACAACCCTAAACTCATGTATTTAGGTATGCAGGATCAGTGGTTCACTTTCAACATGTTCGATGCCCAGGCATGGTATGCACGAGATGTAATCATGGACAGGATCGAGCTTCCCTCACAACCAGAGATGCATGCAGATATTGATCGAATGCGTGCGGAAGAGGATGCAGGGGAAGACGACTATGCTGCTATCAAATTTCAGGGGAAATACACCACGGATTTAATGGCACAGACAGACTACCCCGATTTTAACACGGCAGGTGCAGTCCAGGCCTTCTTCGAGTGGAAGGCACATAAAAAGGAAAATATCATGACATTTCGGGATCATGGATATAAATCAGCACTGACTGGGACAATGGCACCGGAGCATCACACGCCCTGGAAAGATGCGCTGGATGATTCACTAGATTGCTATTTGGATATTAAAAGCTAGGGTAGTTAACATTAAGCCGGTGATTGCATCTCAGCCAATTGCCGGCTAACTTTATTACCCGCGGCTACATGTAACGGTTCGGCGTTCCGAAGGTATAACACCGAAAGTAGGCGCCATGAGACGATGCATGGGGCAATTGTAGAATAGACTTTCCTAGCCACCCATTCCCAAAGACCCCATGACTTCGGCAACACGGCTATCTGCCATTTTGCATGCCATAAAGATAGATAACGCCGATATATCAGACTTTTCCCAACCAGGAATATCACTTAGCATTGCCAAGGCTTCCCCTTCGCTCTCTGGCGGT
>CAXMOZ010000105.1:0-28897 GCA_964195315.1 uncultured Acidimicrobiia bacterium
TGTCATGATTGAGCGATTCTGGCGTAGCCTGAAATATGAAGATGTTTATTTAAAAGCCTATGATTCAGTGAATGAAGCGCGTGTTAGCATTCGCAAATATATTGATTTTTATAATGCAGAACGAAAGCACCAGACTTTAGAGAAAACGAATGACCAGGCTTATTTTGGAATTGAGGCGTTGCCTAAAGCCGCGTAAATTTTAAGCACAGAATACACTTAAGAGGCTGTCCAACTTTTGGGGTCCATTTCTACAATGCCACCGATTAAACTTCAAATACTTTCACGGCATTTCGACTAATGTTATGGTTAAGCTGAAGAGAGTAATAGGCATAACACTGCACTTTAGCCCTAGCATTTGAGCATTAAGTTGTATTGTATCAATAGTCTATTACTCTAGAATGCTGGGGCGGGATGCAACCAAACGGACCATTACAAATTCTTCACCATGACACTGGTTGCCAGCACATGTGAAATTTCACTATGCGATCGCTCAATATCATCACCTGCATCAAAATATATGAGTTCATCGCACATCACCGCAAAAGGGTTTTGCTGTTGAGGATTAACTTCAAGATTTGTTTCTGAGGTCACACCGTAAATATATTTCCCCATTGCTCGTGCATATCCACATTCGAACCCCGTCCAGGCAGCACTATCAACGCCATCGAGAACGACTATAACAATATCAGCTTTATCCAGAGCTATTTCATATTGCCGTTGCTTTTCTTTGTCAGTCAATTCTTCCTCGCTCGCATCCAGATCGATTTGAGGAATAGTCATTTCCATATAAGGATTGTCGTTTGTGATCGCAACTCTCAGCGCCTGACTCCAAACTCTGCTCGCCTGTGACCTTGTATACGCCGCAAGGTAGGCATGAATACCACGGTGCATGCCCATTTTGACTATAGGTGTAGTTGATTCAGGCTCTAAGCCAACTTCCTGTTGTGCGGCAATGCCTAATGCAGTCGGTAAAGATACATCACCACTGATTAATGCATGACTAATAATCACACCATTGATATTTGGCATGTATCTAACTCGGGCGAGATCATCCAGGGTTCTAACTGTGCCGCTCGAATATACAGGTATAGGGACATCATGGCTGAGTTGCTCAGTCAATGCGAGCGTCTCAGAAAAGTCGCCCGAGTTATAATCTAGGTTGCGGTGAATAACACTGGCAACACCTGTCATTTGTAGTTCACGGATAATATCTTGTGGGCGGAAGGCTGTTTGAGTTTTGCCATGGTCAATCCAGACGAAGCCATTGCTAGTCGATAAAGTAACAACGATGCCACCAGGATGTCTGTTTGAAGCCTCAATCACTAACTGTGCATCTGTGATGGCGATCGTGCCGAGTACTACGCGCGCAGCACCGGCCTCAAACCAATCATTGATTTGACTCAGGCTACGAATACCACCTGACACTTGAATGGGAATATCAGACTCAAGAATAAGCTGTTTAATTAACAGCTCATTCTTGTTAGGTAATAGCTTTGCAGCATCTATGTCCAAAATTTGCAGTATCCTTGCACCTTCATCAGCAAATTTTTTCACTGCTGCCTGTGGCGTCATCTCATGCACAGTATAGGTGTCACCCAAAATGGAACGAGTCACCAGTTGCCCATTCTGAATTTGTATTTCAGGGGTAATAAACATTGGCATATAGATCAAATCCCAGACAAATAAAAGATTTTAATAATACCACTTTAATAAATATTGAGCCTATTCCTATTACGACTAAGCTTAGGGTTTAGAAGGAGGGTAGAGTGGCAATAGCTTTAAAAGCAGCGATAACCATTTAATTAAATCAAGGCTGCAGCCAGTAAGCGCTAGAATTGTCCTGCTGTTTTTAAGTACGAGTATTGAGCATTCATCTAGCAAAATCAGTCCTGATTTTGACTACTTAATGCGATGATGCACTGATCCAGTTCAGTTGTCATTTATGTGTAGTTCAGGTATTTCTCATCGTCGGGCAACAATTCACTTACCAGTAAAGTACTACCTAGTAGCTAGCTTGATTGGAATAGATAAATAATGATGATTTTAACTGTCGAAGCCGTATCTTTATGCTTTATGGATCGACCCTGATCGCGCTTGATCCAGTCATCAATCTGAACAAGAAAAGTAAGGAGGGAAAATCAAAAAACTCGATCACCAAGGTTAGTGTACTTCATCGAAAATACCTGACATTACTTTTGATGTTATCAATGAATTTGAAACACCGGCAGGGTACGGTATACAGTTATGCTTTGATCATCGCCCTCTATAATACATGGCATAGTAGTAGTGCAGAGTCCATAAATACGATGACCCAGACCTTGTTAGCATTTAATATTGTCGAACTAAAAACGTCACTCTTATCTGGCTGGCTAAACAGATAACATTGAAACTGAGTGCAACCAAGCTTTATCAACCCTTACCGGGCACTTTCTTTAGAGAATTTTCATAGTCACAACCGTTACACTTGAAGTGTCAGCTTCTAAATAACTATTAGCTTCTGATTTGCTTTTCAGAGTGACAGGGCAGGGGTGTCTACCAGGTGTTATAACCTGCGCTTTTCTATTAACTGTCTTTGGTATAATGTAAGTGTTACTAGTCTTTCGAAGGCGGATATACAAGTTATCATCCACCTTGATAACTTTATCTTTTCCGGATATATGCCAATTAAATTCATTTACATCTTTCTGCTTCATGAGTTGTTAGATACAAGTATGGGTACAAGGCAATACAACCATGAATAAAGTAATACAAAATGATAGATATATTGAATAAACTCTTTAATAAACAACCAGTTAAAGACAATAGAAAAAGGGTGAAAGTACTTTTCGTTTGCATGGGCAATATTTGTCGATCACCAACTGCACAGGGTGTGTTTCAGTCTCTGGTTGATGCTGAGAGTTTGGGTGATAATATTTTGGTTGATTCAGCTGGTTTACATAGTTTTCACGTGGGTAGTCCACCTGATTTACGTTCTCAGGCGGCGGCTCGTGGGCATGGTGTGGAATTGTCTCACTTAAGTACTCGTCAATTTGTTTCGGCTGATTTTCTAAAATTTGATTTTTTGTTGGCGATGGATGAGTCTAACTATTCTGGAATGAAACGCTTACAGCCTGAAAATCCAAGCGGGCGGTTATCCATGATGTTGGAGTACTCAAGTCGATATGATCGGATTGAAATACCTGACCCTTATTATGGTGATGACGGTTTTGAACTGGTATACGACATGGTTGCCGATGCCTGTGCCGGATTGCTGAAAGCTATCCGTCAAGAGAACAGTATTTAATGATTATATTTGGTCGAGAGTCCCTAACAGTTTTTTCGCCGACCCAACATAACTGGCCCTGCCGAATAAAAGCCTCCATTGACTGCCACCGATTTGATTCCACAAAATCGCGGAGCGAATACCAGCCAAAAGTAGGGTTCTAATTTTACCCACCGTGTCGCTATTGCTCAGGTAGCTTTGCTCTCCTTTTACGATAACCCGCGGGCTTACCGTGCTAATTGTCTCCTGGTAAAGCTCACCAATTTTAGCGATGACATTACTACGGCCTAATTCAAATTCACTTGACTGAGTGTCGATTGCTTGTAGCCTTTCAAAAATTCTCGATGACATACTGCCATTCTTTTTTAGCTGTTTGGTAATTTTCAATAGTGTCAATATATAGTAAGTCATGGCTTTTGTCGGTTTCTCACCCTCACCACTCAAATACATTCCGAGGGATTTGAGACCACTTTGAATTCTGGCTAAATCACCATAAACTTCGACTGTTGTGGGTGCCTCAAACGCAAACAGACTGTCAAAACTACAATCGAAAGCGGATTGATTGATCTTGCCAGTGGTTGATAATTGATCCACTAATGACGCGGCCTGGAATACACCCGCTAATGCGATTGTCTGGTTTTCTAATGGATTCAAATTTGTCATTATTTAGTTAGGTTCATTGAACGCAGCTTCTATGGTCGCCCCACCGAGGCAAACCGCTCCTTGATAGATAACCAAGGCCTGTCCGGGTGTGATAGCTCGTTGACGAGTTTCGAATTCAACGATAGCCGTGCCGTTTTCGATATTGATAATTTTGCAATTTTGGTCACTCTGCCTATATCGAGTTTTTGCCTGACAAGGCACCGATTTTGAGGTATCGATTGGGTTTATCCAATGAAGTCCCGATATGCGGCAGTGGCTGTGTAACAGGCTAGGGTGGTCTTTGCCCTGGGTAACCATGAGTTTATTGGTATCCATTCTTTTCTCGACAACATACCAGGGCTCGTCGCTGCCTTGTTCGGTTCCACCGATACCCAAACCCTGACGTTGACCAATGGTGTAATACATTAAACCACTGTGTTTCCCCAGTGGCTCACCGTCTAATGATTCTATTGTACCGGGTTGAGCTGGAATAAATCGTTGTAGAAAATCTCTAAATTTACGTTCGCCAATGAAGCAAATACCGGTGCTATCTTTTTTATTATAGGTAGTGAGTCCGTGTTGTTCAGCGAGTGCTCTTACTTCTGGTTTATCCAGTTCTCCGACAGGAAACAAAGCCTGCGATATTTGAGATTGATCCAAAGCATATAGAAAATAGGATTGATCTTTGTTTCGATCCAACCCACGTAATAGTTGAGCCTGATTATTTATTGTACGAGAACGGACATAGTGTCCAGTGGCTATTTTTTTTGCGCCTAGACTTTGAGCATGGTCGAGAAAAGCTTTGAATTTAATTTCTTTGTTGCACATGATATCTGGATTGGGCGTGCGACCTAATCGATATTCTTGTAAAAAAAATTCAAACACATTATCCCAATATTCACTCGAAAAGTTAACGGTATGTAATGGTATATCTAACTTTTCGCATACCTGCTGCGCATCAGCCAGGTCGACAGCAGCAGAACAATATTCTTGCGTATCATCTTCTTCCCAGTTTTTCATGAACAAGCCTTCGACTTCGTAGCCTTGTTCAATTAACAATAGAGCGGAAACCGAAGAATCGACACCACCAGACATGCCAACTATGATTTTTTCACGTTGAGGAGTTTTCATTTATTTCTATCAGAACGAATAAAGTGGGATAAAAAGCTATCGTTAGTTTCAAGTAATAGGTGCAATTGATTCAATCAGGATTAATTTTCAGGGTTATATTTTTTAGTGAAATCGTTTTTTACCTGCCAATCAGCTAGAGGCTGGATGTAAGGCAGTTCGCCATTATCCCGATACCAGGAATCGACCGCAAATTTTTGGCTCGTTCTGGTTTCTTCTATAACAGCCGTCCAGTGGCTCATAAACCAAACGATACGCCTTTTTTTGAGCCCGACTGTATGCCATTTCAGTAAATTCAGTGACTCAATAGCGTACAAATACTGGAAGGTGTTGGTTGATTCGTCGATGCAATCCATTTGTTTTGGGATATCGCTGCCGGGGTAATTACCGCCAACATCCAACGATGTGCCAGTCAGTTCACCGCTAAATGTTTCCATCAAAGCGATGGCTTTTCGCAAGGACTGTTTTTCTTCATCTTCATTATGGGCTGCTGCAAATAGTGCGCTAACTTGCTGCCATTGTTGAGGATTAAATTCTATCGATTGATTACTCTTACACCCAAAGTCATAACAATGCACAAAAGTTGCGCTAGCCCAACCACTTGAAAGCAACTGGCTCAAAAGGACGGTGGTGAGTAATATAAACTTCATCTAAGTTTCATCTGAATTCGGGGATTAAAATCTCAAGAGAAACAGGTTCTTTGTGAAGGTAATCATCTACGCATTGTAAAACCATTGGACTTCGGTGCTGTTCACGGCAAGTTACAATTTCATCATAACTCATCCAGTGAGCAGATATAATGCCATCGTCCAGCTGACCGTCGAAACAACGACCAACCTTGCCAGCAAATAAAAAACGTAAGTAAGTGATCTCTGGCGCGTGTTCTGCAATAGACCGGTAGATACCGAGTAAAGCGGTGGGGGTAAACTCGGTTTGAGTCTCTTCGAGTGTTTCTCTGACAACCGCGTCAAGCAGGCTTTCGTTTGGCTCAAGATGACCCGCAGGCTGGTTGAATACTATTTTGTCATCTACTTTTTCTTTTACCAGTAAAAACTTACCATCGCGCTCACACATGGCTGCGACGGTAGTGTGCGGTTTCCAGACAGTTTCTGACATACTATTTATTTTATCCCCGTTGTATTAACAGCTATTTAACCCGTTTTCTGATCAGCCATGAACAACCAGGTTTCAATCACTGTATCAGGGTTAAGCGATACGCTATCAATACCTTGCTCTAATAACCACTTAGCGAGGTCTGGGTGATCCGACGGACCTTGTCCACAAATACCAACATATTTACCAGCAGCCTTACAGGATTGAATGGCTTGTTTAAGCAATGCCATTACAGCCGGGTCACGTTCGTCAAACGAATTGGCGACTAGTCCCGAGTCTCGGTCTAGTCCTAGTGTTAATTGTGTCAGGTCGTTCGAGCCGATTGAAAAACCATCGAAGTATTCGAGAAACTGTTCGGCCAATATCACATTAGATGGGACTTCGCACATCATGATGACTTTAAAGTCATCAACACCGCGCTCCAGTCCATTGTCCTTGAGCCCTTCATGCACTAGTCGCGCTTCAGTTAGGGTACGCACAAACGGGATCATGATTTCTATGTTTCTCAATTGCATTTGATTACGAACCCGTTTAATGGCTTCACATTCAAGTGCGAAACAGGGTTTGAAATCTTCACTGATATAACGGGAAGCACCTCGATAGCCGAGCATTGGGTTTTCTTCCTCGGGTTCGAATACATCTCCACCAAGCAAGTGTGCGTATTCATTGGATTTGAAATCAGACATTCTGACGATGACTTTTTCGGGCGCAAAAGCAGCCGCTAACGTAGAAATTCCTTCGGTTAGCTTTTGAATAAAATACTCAACAGGATTAGGGTAACCCGCTATTTTTCGACTAATTTGTTGTTGTAGACCTTTATCCATCTTATCGAACTCCAACAAAGCACGCGGATGAATGCCTATCATTTTATTAATGATAAATTCAAGCCTTGCGAGCCCAACCCCCGAATGAGGCAACCGCGAAAAACTAAACGCACGTTCTGGGTTACCCACATTCATCATGACCTTGACAGGAATGTCAGGCATATTCGTGCACTCATGCCGCTGATGTTCGAACTCGAGCAAGCCAGGATAAACATAACCCGTGTCACCCTCCGCACACGACACGGTAACCTGAGCCTTATCTCCGATTACTTCTGTGCAATCGCCAGTGCCGACTAGCGCGGGGATGCCAAGTTCTCGCGCAATAATAGCGGCGTGGCAGGTTCGACCGCCACGATTGGTAATGATTGCCGATGCTTTTTTCATCACTGGCTCCCAATCTGGGTCTGTCATATCGGTTACGAGGACATCGCCATCCTGAATTTGATCCATTTGAGATAAGCTACTCACTACCTTTGCAGTACCTTGACCTATGCGGTTACCAACAGCACGGCCTTCGAGTATAGGGTCGACATTTTCTTTAAGAACAAATCTCTCTACCACTTGACCTGCTTGTGATTGAACCGTTTCTGGGCGAGCTTGAACAATATAAAGCTGCCCATTCTCACCATCTTTAGCCCATTCGATATCCATGGCTCGGCCATAATGCTTTTCTATTGTGACCGCAATTTTAGCAAGTTCGGTCACATCTTCATCTGAAATAGAAAATAGAATTTGTTCCGATTGAGACACATTAATGGTTTGGATAGCCTGAGCAGGATTTTCACTGTCGGCATAAACCATTTTGATCAGTTTACTACCACGTCTTTTTTGCAATATGCTGCGATCGGCAACACCTAGGGTATTCTTGTAAACATAAAACTCATCTGGATTAACAGCACCTTGAACAATAGTTTCGCCCAGACCATAACTACTGGTAATGAACACCACATCTTCAAATCCCGATTCCGTATCGATGCTAAACATGACGCCACTGGAGGACAGGTCACTGCGAACCATGCGCTGTACGCCGGCAGAAAGCGACACCTCAGAATGGGCATATCCCTGGTGTACACGATAGGAAATAGCACGATCATTGAACAATGACGCAAATACCAGTTTCACAGAATGTAGAACTTGATCAATACCTTTAATATTGAGATAGGTTTCCTGCTGTCCGGCAAAAGAGGCATCAGGCAAATCTTCCGCTGTTGCTGACGAACGAACGGCAACAGTGGCCGCTAACCCATTGACCGACATCTCCTCATAAGCACTCGTTATATCATCCTCAAAATTTGACGGCAGAGGGGAATCAATTATCCAACCTCTAATCTCCTTGCCGGCCTTGGCTAAGGCATTGACGTCATTAGTATCAAGTTGATCGAGTGTCTGCTGAATTTTTTTGGTTAGCCCCGCTTCGTCTAAGAATTGGTCAAATGCTGGCGAGGTAGTAGCAAACCCACCCGGAACTGAAACACCTAAATCACCTAAATTGCTGATCATTTCTCCCAATGAAGCATTTTTCCCACCGACCAGCGGTACGTCGTTCATTCCGAGTTGGTCGAGAGGCAGTGTGTAAATAGTCATTTAGTTCCATTCGTGCAGATTTTGATGGGCAAGATCTTATCATAGGAATTATGATTAGATTGGTAAAAAAGTGAATATTGATAAGCCTATCGATGATATTCTGAGAAACACTAAACTGATGATGATCTTCTAAAGTGCTATGGAAAAAAATACGAGAAATGCCTACTTTATCTCCAATGGTACAGCGATAACAGTTGAAACACTGGGCCATAGTCTACTGGCTCAATTTCCAAATCTTCACTTCAAAACGAAAACTATCCCATTTATAGACACAGTAGAAAAGGCGAGATCGGTTAGTGAGGAAATTGATCGAGATTTAACTGAAGAAAACAGCTTACCCATAGTCATTTCAACCATGGCAAACCCTGAACTTAAAGAGATTATTGGTCAATGTAAGGCGTTAATATTAGATCCATTTAGCGACTTTTTACCCCGTCTCGAAAAAACACTTGGCGTATCATCGTCTCATCAATCAGGGCATCGAATTTCAAACCCTTCGTTGTATGAATCGAGAATTGACGCCATTGACTATTCGCTGATTCACGATGATGGTGGTAAAACCCGTAACTATCATGAATCGGATATCATCTTGATCGGTGTATCAAGAACAGCGAAAACTCCGAGTTGTTTATATCTGGCATTACAATTTGGGTTGAAAGCGGCCAATTACCCAATTACTGAAGAGGACATGGAATCCGATCGTCTACCTGAACCCATTCGACCATTTAAAAGCAGATTGTATGGCCTCACGACTGATGCCAATCGATTAGTCAATATCCGACAGGAGAGGAGGCCGAATAGCCGTTATGCGTCACTAGAGCAGTGTCGGTTTGAGTTGAGTGCTGCAGAAGAAATGTATTATAAGCACAACATTAAATTTCTAAACACCACCACAATATCAGTGGAAGAAATTGCAGCGCGGATTGTAGAAGATACTGGTTTACATAGAATGGAACAAACCAGTTGAATCAGCCTTAACTGTTAACTCACATAAACCACAAGAGACTAACCCATAAAATCAATAACGGTTGCACAGAGGTGCTAAGTCAAGTTACCTCCAGTTCATTGCGAGCCTGATCCATAGGTTACTGCTTTGCACCAATGGCGCACTCCATGCCTTTAATAATTAAATCTGCGGCTTCGATTCAGCACATACAACGTACCATCATTTCAGCAAACAATATGACTGAACCTGGATTAACCTTGTTTAAGAAAGTGTATTTTGGAGCACTACAGTGAGTTGCTTCGATGACGCCGATGGTATCGGCGATCGCTAGCTTATAACTCCAGCGTGGAAATCCATCTACTTCGAATTTCGTAATAAATATGCGCAGCTTTTTCACCCACATGTATTTCCATACAGGACATTTTTTAGATCGACCATAGGCTTTATACTGAAGGCGGCATCCTCATCATCAATACCGTCACATTTAATGAAGGGGATGATTGCAAAATAAGGAACGTTCAGAATCAAATCTGGGTTGGCTTTAATCGCTTAACCTTGTACCCGTAATATCATCTGTTGATAGCTCAAAGCGACCTCAATTTAAATATCAATAGGTAGCACATTCCTACGGGGATTATACGACGGGGGTTATCAGGAGAGCAGGGGTTGGGCTCTCCTGATTTTTTAAATACAAACGTGTGATAGGGGTTAAGAGCTGCTGCTAGCGATTGAGATAGCCCCGATTAGTTTTAATCACCGACAGAACGTATATGCTGAGCTTGTAAACCTTTCGGCCCTTCATCGACGTCAAATTGAATTTTTTGACCAGAGGTTAGCTTTTTGTAACCTTCCATTTCTATCGCAGAGAAATGAGCAAAGATATCAGCGTCTTCATCCTCTTCCGTATTAACAAACCCATACCCTTTCAAATTACTAAACCATTTAACTGTTCCGATAGCCATATACTACTCCTCTTGATTAATTTCCATTTTTAACAGGGTTATCAACTACAAATAGCTCATTCTATTGAATATATTCAGGCGTTTTAGTCGAATAGGATATATAGTTAATAAATGAATCATATCCTAGCCTTGATTTTTTTCAACTCCGCCTTAACTAAAGTATAAAATTACACATTAATACTAAACCATGACTAACGAAAATATTGACAACGATATCGACGACACCCTGCTACTTGAGCGAACTAAACCCAAGCTCAAAAAGCCGCCAAAATATAAAGTACTCATCCTCAATGATGACTACACTCCGATGGAGTTTGTTGTCCATATATTAGAATCAATATTTAGCCATGATCGCGAAAGTGCGACTCGAATTATGTTAAATGTGCATAAGTCGGGTAAAGGTATATGTGGTGTTTATACGAAAGATGTCGCCGAGACAAAAGTAACGCAGGTCAATAGTTTTGCCAGGGAAAATAAACACCCGTTATTATGTGACTTAGAAGAAAATTAAACGGCATCGCTAATCGTGCGAATGTAGTGATGGGCATGCTGTTGGTGCATTGTTACAGGGATAATGTAACAAATTAGGACAATGCTATAGGTCAGGATGGCAGTCAGTAGAATAACGCAGAAGCAGTTATCGACGAGCAAAAAACAGTTGCAAAAAAGTACTGTTTTTTAAAGATACACCAAAATAATCTTAAATGATTGGGTTCAATGATCGATTTTTGGCAACATGCTGGGAATTAATATCTTGTGCCTCGTGTCAGATAAGCTATATATAAATGATCGAAAAGTTAGGCTTCGGAGTTATAACTATGTTGAACAAAGCGCTAGAACTATCCCTAAATAAAGCTTTTCATGATGCTAGCGAAAAGCGTCATGAATTTATAACTGTCGAGCATATTTTACTGATGCTAACCGACAACGAAGCGGCAACTGCAGTACTCTATGCCTGTGGCAGTGATATTGCTTTACTCAAAACTGAACTAGAAACGTTTGTCGATGAAAATACACCGCTACTTTTAACAGATGAAGACAGAGATACACAGCCAACTCTTGGTTTCCAACGTGTATTGCAGCGTGCACTATTTCACGTTCAATCATCTGGCAGTGGCGAAGTCTCTGGCGCAAATGTCTTAGTAGCTATTTTTTCTGAACAAGATTCACACGCAGTTTACTTACTGAACAAGCATAATATTGAACGTCTTGATGTGACTAACTACCTGTCCCACGGCATCAGCCGTATCAATGAAGATAGTGAAGATAGTGAAGATGACACCTTTGCTCAGCCCGATGAAAGTGCCACTCCCGAACCTGAAAAAGCGAGTCCACTAGAGCAATTTTCGACAAATCTTAATGAACTAGCTATTGCCGGAAAAATTGACCCTCTGATTGGCCGAGATCACGAAGTCGAGCGTATCATTCAAACACTCTGCCGACGCAGAAAGAATAATCCATTGCTAGTTGGTGAAGCTGGTGTAGGTAAAACAGCCATTGCCGAAGGCCTGGCTCGAAAAATAGTCGAAGAAGAAGTGCCCGAGATACTGATCGACAGTGTTGTCTATTCACTCGACCTGGGTGCTTTAGTCGCAGGTACTAAATATAGGGGTGATTTTGAAAAACGATTAAAAGCTGTTATCAATCAACTAAAGAAGGAACCTGGCGCTGTTCTCTTTATCGATGAAATTCACACGATCATAGGTGCAGGATCTGCATCTGGTGGTGTCATGGATGCCTCTAACTTAATCAAGCCTGTATTGGCAAGTGGAGAAATTAAATGTATTGGATCGACTACTTACGCCGAATACCGAGGTGTTTTCGAGAAGGACAGGGCGCTAGCACGTCGATTCCAAAAAATAGATGTACCAGAACCCAGTGTCGAAGAAACCTACCAAATATTAAAAGGGTTAAAATCACGTTTTGAAGAACACCATAGCGTCAAATATACCTTGCCGGCATTACGCAAAGCGACCGAACTTGCTTCGCGCTATATTAATGACAGGTATCTGCCTGATAAAGCCATTGATGTCATTGATGAAGCCGGCGCCAAGCGACGTTTGATGCCAATTAAACAACGCAAGAAAACGATTGGCGTGCACGATATAGAGGAGATAGTGGCGAAGATTGCTAGAATCCCATCTAATACGGTCAGTAGTAATGACCTAGACATGCTCAAAAACTTGGGTAAAAATCTCGCTCGAGTGGTGTTCGGACAAGACGAGGCGATCAAGGCGCTCGATTCTGCCATTAAAATGTCCCGCTCTGGCTTAGGACGAGAAGCCAAGCCCATTGGCTCTTTTCTATTTGCCGGGCCGACTGGCGTTGGCAAAACTGAAGTTTGCCGCCAAATTGCAAAGATAATGGGTATCGAACTGATACGCTTCGATATGTCGGAGTATATGGAGAGACATTCGGTATCTCGCTTGATAGGCGCTCCCCCAGGTTATGTTGGATACGATCAAGGTGGCTTGCTGACTGAAGAAATGAATAAACACCCTTATTCCGTTGTGTTGCTCGATGAAATCGAAAAAGCGCATCCAGATGTTTTTAATATTTTGTTGCAAGTCATGGATAGCGGCACTCTCACCGATAGCAATGGACGAAAGGCTGATTTCCGTAACGTGATTTTAGTAATGACAACTAATGCAGGTGCAGAAATGATGAGCAGATCTTCTATGGGTTTCACTCTGCAAGATCACACTCGTGACACTGGCGAAGCAATCAAAAAAGCCTTCACACCAGAATTCAGAAACCGATTAGATGCCGTCATTCAATTCGAAGGACTCAGTCCCAAGGTTATTTTGAATGTCGTTGACAAGTTTCTAATCGAATTAGAATCACAGCTTGAAGCTAAAAAAGTTAGCATGAGCATCACCGACAGTGCCAGAAAATGGTTGGCCGCAAAAGGCTACGATCTTCAAATGGGCGCGCGGCCGATGGCTCGTGTGATTCAAGATGAAATCAAACAAGTATTAGCAAACGAATTACTATTTGGTGATTTGACTGATGGAGGGAGTGTAATAATTGATGTGAATGACAATCAACTGTCTTGCAAAGTAACATCATCGAATACCGAATCAGGAGATCTGGCAACCAATTAAGTCATTAAACAGTTAAGTTATGAAACCAAGTCTACACTGTAGGCTTGGTTTACAACTACAGATTAAGATAACTCTAAATTATCTTATCTTTCGCGGAATGTAATTCTACCTTTAGATAAATCATAAGGTGTCAATTCAACCGTCACTGAGTCGCCTGTCAAAATACGGATATAATGCTTTCGCATCTTACCCGATATATGTGCAGTAACAACGTGACCGTTTTCTAACTCAACTCGAAACATGGTATTAGGTAAAGTATCTTTTACCGTTCCCTTCATTTCAATGTGGTCGCCTTTTGCCATTGTCTAAGCCTTTATTTAGTGACGCGCTATTATGCATTTTTTTGCATTGAAGGCAACTGACTTATATGGCCTTATGTATGCCTGTGATATTATCTTTCTCCCCTTAATTTACAATTATATCAATGACTAATACTGCATTTGTTTTTCCAGGGCAAGGTGCCCAATCGGTTGGCATGATGTCCAGCTGGAATGATCACCAATCCATTGTACAAAATATCTATGATCAAGCCTCAGAATCGCTTGGTTATAATTTATGGAAAATAGTATCTGAAGGTCCCGCAGACAAACTCAATCAAACCGAGATTACACAGCCAGCGATGTTATGCGCCAGTGTTGCCTGTTGGCAAATTGCTAACGCATGCGAAGAGATACCAAGTGCTAGTATAATGGCTGGACATAGTTTTGGAGAGTACTCAGCGTTAGTGTGTGCTGACAGCCTAAAACTCGAAGATGCAGTTAAACTGGTGTCATATCGCGGACAACTAATGCAATCGGCTGTACCGTCAGGTGAAGGTTCAATGGCCGCTATCATCGGGCTTGACGACGATAGCGTTATTGCGGCTTGCGCCAGCGTAACCAGTGGGGTAGTTGAAGCAACAAACTTTAACTCGGCAGGGCAGGTTGTCATTGCAGGCAATAAGTCAGCTGTTGACGAAGCGATGGAAAATGCGAAGGCACTCGGTGCAAAACGCGTGTTGCCGTTAGCAGTGAGTGTACCGTCTCATTGCTCTCTAATGAAAGACGCCGCCGACCAACTTTTCGAGTCTTTGTCCAATACAACCTTCAAAATGCCGGCTATTCCAGTAGTTCACAATCAAAATGCTGACATCGCGAGCTCTGTCGACGACATCAAACAGCTATTGAAGAAACAATTATATCAACCAGTAAGGTGGGCCGATAGTGTTCGCCTGATGCACTCAAGAGGCGTTGAGTGTCTTGTTGAGTGTGGGCCAGGTAAGGTATTGAGCGGTCTAACTCGTCGAATAGAGAAATCGATGCAATCACAATCAGTATCCGATATTACTTCTTTACAAAAAACAATCGAATCATTCTCGGAGTAACAACACATGTTAACGAATCAAATTGCACTAGTGACCGGTGCAAGCCGTGGAATAGGCCAAGCAATTGCTTATGCGCTTGGCAATCAACAAGCTACCGTGATTGGAACAGCGACTAGTGAAGCAGGTGCACAAAAGATAACCGATGGACTCAAGGAAAATGGAATTAATGGTGTTGGTATGGTTTTGAATGTTGCCGACTCTGACTCTATCGCGGTTTGCTTGAAAAAAATCATTGAAGACTATGCTTCACCTGACATATTGGTTAATAACGCAGGAGTAACAAGAGACACCTTGTTAATGGCGATGAAAGACGAACAATGGGATGAAATTATTAATACTAATTTGACGTCTATTTTTCGTATGAGCAAAGCCGTGGTCAGACCTATGATGAAAAAAAGAGCCGGCCGAATCATTAATATTTCTTCCGTCGTCGGTTCCACCGGCAACCCAGGGCAAACCAATTATGCCGCAGCAAAAGCGGGACTTGTTGGTTTTAGTAAGTCATTAGCCCGCGAAATTGGGTCTCGAAATATTACTGTCAATACAGTCTCGCCTGGTTTTATCGATACTGACATGACAAAAGAACTCGGCGACGACCAGAAAAAAGCGCTCACAGGTCAAATCCCCCTAGGTAGATTAGGCAGTGCTGAAGACATTGCAGCTGCCGTAGTCTTTTTAGCTTCACCATCAGCCGCTTACATTACGGGTGAAAATATCCATGTTAATGGTGGAATGTACATGTCATAAATTGGGATTGGGACTAATTCACTTTTTATTGGCCTAAAATTACTCAAAATTTAACTCGTTAAAATGATCTATTCTCTAGCCTAGTTTTGAAAATATTCCATGCAGAACATGAATTAACGTCATGCAAGACAGTCACTTTGTTAGCGAAATTTCATAAGCCATTGTTTAATATGGGAAAATTAAATACATACTTCTCTGGCAAGTCGCAGTAGTTTTCAATACAATATCGCCACTTAGACAAACCAAAGTATTATTAACCAGGAGAAACTCTCAAATGAGCTCTGTTGAAGATCGTGTAAAAAAGATTGTTGCAGAACAATTAGGTGCCAAAGAAGAAGACGTTACTAATGGAGCATCGTTTGTCGATGACCTGGGTGCTGATTCGCTTGACACTGTGGAATTAGTAATGGCTTTGGAAGAGGAATTCGAAACTGAAATCCCCGACGAAGAAGCAGAAAAAATCACCAGTGTTCAGTTAGCTATCGACTACGTCAACGCTAACTTATAACCGAACACTCGCTCTGAACGATGCCGCTTATCATCTTCGTATGTTAAGCGGCATTTTCATTTATTGTCCGGGGAGTCCGTAGAATTTAGGTAATCGTAGCGATAGAAGTCATTTTCAGTTAGATTTTTTGATCGAATAAGGTAAATAGTTGTACTATCCAATGAGTTGAATTAGGCAGTCTGGCTAAAATAGCTTTTACTAATAACAACATGGATGTGCGGTATTTTCGACGCTTCGAATTAGAGCAACGCAGGAACTGTTGCTAAATTAATTTATCCTAAGTCCCGACAGACTCCTAGAGTTAATATGAGGTATCGATTTTGTCAAAACGACGTGTAGTGGTAACAGGTTTGGGGCTTTTGACCCCAGTTGGAAATACAGTTGAAGAGTCCTGGAAAAGTATTATCGCCGGTAAAAGTGGTATAGCGCCGATAACTGCTTTCGACGCAAGCGCCTTTAGCGCTCGTATTTCAGGTTCTGTTAAAAACTTTGACCCATCCCTTTATATAAAGCCAAAAGACCAGAAAAAAATGGATACCTTTATCCATTACGGCCTGGCCGCTGGTATTCAGGCGTTAGACGATTCCGGTATCGAAGTCACTGATGACAATGCCGAAAGAATCGGTGTTGCTATTGGATCAGGCATTGGCGGATTACCAACCATCGAAAAAAACCGAGATGCATGTGTTGCCGGTGGACCAAGAAAAATATCTCCATTTTTCGTACCTAGCTCCATTGTTAATATGGTCTCAGGCAACCTGTCGATTATGAGAGGCCTCAAAGGGCCTAACATCGCTATCGTCAGTGCCTGTACTACAGGTGCACACAATATTGGTGATGCAGCCAGAATGATTTCTTATGGTGATGCTGACGTGATGGTCGCTGGCGGTGCTGAAATGGCAACCTGTCCGCTTGGTATTGGTGGTTTTGCCGCCGCTCGTGCTTTATCTACTCGTAACGACGACCCCGAAGCTGCAAGTCGGCCATGGGACAAAGACCGAGATGGTTTTGTACTGGGTGATGGTGCTGGTGTCGTTGTGTTAGAAGAATATGAAATGGCCAAAAAACGGGGTGCAAACATTTACTGCGAACTGGTTGGTTATGGAATGAGTGGTGACGCTTTTCACATGACTTCACCAATAGTGTCAGGCGAGGGCGCTGCTCGTTGTATGAATAATGCGATGAATGATGCTGGACTCAATGCTGAAGATGTTGGTTATATCAACGCACACGGAACGTCTACACCTGCCGGAGATCTCGCTGAAACAATGGCAGTGAAACGCGCAATGGGTGATCACGCCTACAAGCTTGTTGTTAGTTCGACCAAATCAATGACAGGTCACTTACTCGGTGCGGCAGGGGGTATTGAAGCTATATTTTCAATATTAGCGTTGCAAGACCAGGTAATTCCTCCGACCATTAATCTAGATAATCAAGACCCTGAATGTGATCTCGACTTTTGCGCTAATACTGCTCGAGACTTGAAGCTAGATGTCTCCATGTCTAACTCATTTGGTTTTGGTGGCACTAACGGAACTCTTATTTTCAAGACGATATGATCATCCGTGACTATCAGCCACAAACTCGAAGGTATTCCAGACCTACTTGCTGTTCATGCGCTCAAGCCTGACAACTACCCTTATTTACTAGCATCTAACTCGAGTGGCGGGGAAAACTCCCGCTACTCAATACTCCTCTCTCATCCCCAATCTATTGTTTCTCAGTGGATTGGGGATGAGGATTGTCTCAGTTCAATACTGGTAGATATTGCAAATCCGAAACAGCATTCCGACTTACCATTTTGCGGGGGCTGGTTTGTTTTTTTAAGTTACGAATATGCACAATCTGTCGAACCTGGCGTACGATTTTTTCCTGAAAAATCCTCACTGCCTATCGCATTTAAGGCCAGAATCCCGGCTGCGATAATTGTAGACCACGATCAGGACAAAGCCTACATAGTGGTTGAGGATGGTTCAGAAGAACTGGTCGATACAATAATGGCTGATATTACTAAAGCTGGTGTTTATAGCCCTGGTGAGTTAGCCATTGGGAAAATCACAGAAGATGACCCTGGTCACTACATAGATTTTATTGTAAAGGCCAAACAATACATACGAGATGGCGATATATTTCAGGCCAATCTGTCCCGAAAGTGGCAGGTTGAGTTTGATCAACACTGCGATCCAATTGCTCTCTATTACAGCCTTAGCCATAGTAATCCAGCGCAGTTTTCAGCGCTTGTAAAATATAACGATCAATACATTATTAGCTCATCTCCCGAAAGACTTGTTTCAGTTAAGAATGGCGTAGCTCAATCACGCCCAATCGCAGGCACACATCCGCGAGGTGAAACTGAACAGGAAGATAAAGAACTATCGAACCATCTCCTGGCTCATCCTAAAGAAAAAGCGGAGCATGTCATGCTGATCGATTTGGTTCGCAATGACCTGGGTCGATTCTGTCAGGCGGGTAGTATTCAAGTCACCGAAAAAATGGTGTTAGAGAGCTATGAACATGTACACCATATCGTATCGAACATTGAAGGTACCATTCGTTTCGACCAAACTGTGGCCGATGTAGTCCATGCCGTATTTCCAGGTGGGACAATTACTGGATGTCCAAAAGTTAGATGTATGGAAATAATCAGTGAATTTGAGCAAGCCCCGCGAGAGGCCTATACCGGTTCACTCGGTTACATCGGGCTAGATGGTCAAATGGATCTCAATATTCTCATTCGCACATTGTTATACAACCAAAACCAGGTCAGCTTTCGGGCTGGTGGTGGCATAGTTTACGACTCGGTGCCTGAAAAAGAGTTGATGGAGACAAGGCATAAAGCTCGCGGGCTACTAAACGCCATTAAAGTTGATGCCTAATTCATTAATTAACGAATCACTCGAGTGGCAAGAGCGCGGCTTGCATTACGGTGATGGACTGTTCGAGACACTGCTTAAAATTGATGGGGTAGTCCCTGACTTGGAGTCGCATTACCAGCGGCTAGTGAAGGGGTGTAGCCAACTCTATTTACCAGTCCCCACCTTGAGCTGGCTGAAATATAAGCTAACCGAAGTAACCCAAGACTCTGACACTTGTATTGTTAAAATCATCGTCACTCGCGGTGTTGGCGGCCGAGGACTTAAGTTACCTGACGCCGATCAAAGTTCAGTTTTTGTTTTATCTTATTCCTACACTAGACCTAGTCATGCCGCGTTGAAAGTATCTGTCTGTGATACACGATTACCCATTAACGCAAACCTTTCGGGGCTGAAACATCTCAATCGACTTGATTATGTTTTAGCGACAATAGAGCTCAGCAAAAAAACAGATAAAGATGAGGCTATTTTGTGTGATACGGACGGCTTTATTATTGAAGGTATTATCAGTAATTTATTTTTTTGCAAAGATTCTCTAATTTTCACACCCAGTCTGTCTTTATCGGGTGTCGATGGAATTATGCGCTCCAAAATTATTGCCTATTCAGATAAAATACAAAGGCCAGTTCACATTGGCCGTTTTAGATTGGATCAACTTCTACATGCAGACGAAATTTTCCTTTGCAATAATGTGCAAGGCATTCGGTCGATTGGATCGGTTAATGGGCAAGCTTTTGAAACTGGAACCATTACTCGATCGATGATGGAACATTTTAACCATGCCCCTAGTTCTAATATTTAGGCTACACCCTAATGCTACTTAAACTAATAAAAAAAATAATACTTTGGAGCACATTGTTATGTGTATTGGCTATCTCAATAGTGTCATTTCAATTATTCAGGTTTCAGTATGAAGCCATTCAACTACTCGGTGATGAGTATGTTTTTTCAATTGAATCTGGCACTAATATAAAGGCTATTGCGATTAAACTCAGCCGAGAAAAAATTATTGAAGATCCCTGGTTATTTATACTGTTAGCCAAGTTGAAGGGTGTAGAAACTAAGGTCCGTGCAGGTGAGTATCGGCTTCGCCAGGGGCAGTCGACCTCAGGTCTTCTCGAGCTATTTACGACCGGCAATTCAATTCAATATAGCTTCACGGTGATCGAAGGTTGGTCTTTTCGTGAGATGATGGTTCAGTTAGAAAGCAATCCCGTTATTAAAAATACGCTCAAAAATCAATCTAATGAAGAAATCATGACTGCGCTTGATTTAGGTGATCAGCATCCTGAAGGCCTTTTTTTTCCAGATACTTATCGATTTCCAAAAGGAACGACAGATCTCCAGTTTTTAAAGCGCGCTTACCTGCTTATGCAAAAACATTTAGAAAAATCTTGGAATAATAGAGCTAAAAACCTTCCTCTAAAAAGTCCTTACGAAGCTTTAATACTCGCATCCATAATAGAAAAAGAAACAGGCGCAGGCCATGAACGGCCATTGATAGCTGGGGTTTTTATTAATCGCCTAAACAAAAAAATGCGACTGCAAACAGACCCAACCATCATTTATGGAATGGGGGAGAGCTTTGACGGCAATATACGACGTAAAGACCTTAAAGCAGATACGCCCTATAATACCTACCTGCGTAAAGGACTAACACCCACGCCCATTGCCTTGCCAGGCTTAAATTCGATTGAGGCCGCTCTAAACCCGACTGATACCAAGGCACTCTATTTTGTCTCCAAAGGTAATGGCGAACACTATTTCTCTGAGACATATCAAGAGCATAATAATGCCGTCATCAAATATCAACTTAAAGGCCGTAAGCCCAAGAAGAGCAATTCGGGCCAAGCCGAATAATTCACTATGACCCAAAAAATTTCCTTAAATAACAAAATGATTGTAATCGACGGTGTCGATGGTTCTGGCAAAGGTGTTCAAACCCGATTATTGCACGAAGCTTTGAGCGTTATTAGCGATCAGGTTCTACTCACCCGAGAACCTGGTGGCTCTCCCGCTGCTGAAGATATACGCAAGCTATTGGTCGAAGGTGACCCCGAAAAATGGGATAGCATGACTGAACTATTACTCATGTATGCAGCTAGGCGCTCACACTTAGTTGATGCTATTTGGCCTATGCTGAAGCAAGGTGGTTGGGTAATCAGTGACCGATTTGCTGATTCTAGTCGGGCCTTTCAGGGTATTGCTGGTAGCCTTGGGCTCGATCTAGTAGAAAAAATTCATCGTGAAGTGGTGGGTGATTTTGAACCTGAGCTTGTGTTGATTCTCGATATACCAGAGTCGATTGCCCTGCAACGGGCTTTAGGTCGAGGTGGCAAGGAAGATCGATTCGAAAAAAAGGGTAATGAATATCACGCTAAAGTCAGGCAGGCATTTCTACAAATCGCAGCGTCTAATCCAGCTAAATATCATGTTATCGATGCAAACCAATCTATTTCAGTAGTAACCGAAGCCATTTTCAATACTATAAATAATCACTTTAATATTAACTTGATAGCAAAATAGGCGTCAATTTCGGTGAGATCATTTCGATGAGTAAAGTTGACGACGATAATAGCAGGATTCAACCAGCCTACTGGCCCTGGCAACAGGCTTTACTTGAGCAAATATTATCGCTCAAGCAACAGGCTCGGCTACCACATGCTATTTTGATTGAAGCCAAAAGTGAGCAGATTGGTGCCCCCTTTATCTGGCATTTGATCATGTTATCATTATGTAATAACAACCAAAATATTGATCCCTGTGGGCAATGTCAATCTTGTAGTCTGATGCTAGCTAATACTTACCCTGACTTTAATTTCGTCACATTAATGCAGGACATTAAAACAAAAAAAACTAATAAAAACATTAAGATAGAGCAAATACGTAATCTTATACATGAAGTGTATTTAACTCGTCGTTATGATAATTTAAAGGTTGCCGTCATTCACCCTGCTGAAAAAATGAGCATAGCAGGTGCTAATAGTATTCTTAAGACACTAGAAGAACCCGCACCTTATTCTTTCATCTTATTACTGACACACAATAAAGGGAAAGTGCCTGTAACGATTCGTAGCCGCTGTCAGGTTTTGACTTTAGAGCACCCTGAAAGAAAAATTGCGCTAGATTGGTTGCAACAACAAGGCTTGAACGAAACGGAATCCAGCCAATACCTGGATTTCTCTGGTGGTGACCCTTTACTTGCACTCGATTTGCATGCCAACCAATATTCCGCCGTAGTAATGCAATTTAAAACCCAGTTTGGCCTCTATATCAAGAATGAAATCGATGTTATTAAATTATGCTCGACACTCATTACGTTAGATGTCTCGTTAGTTCGTCGACTGATAAAAATGGTACTCAGGGCTTACAGCCTTCAATTCAGCGGGTTATCCGAAAGAGCGAAAGAACCTAAAATACACAAAAAAGCCTGTCAGAAAATACTAGCCCTATCAACACAAGTTGAAAAACAACTGATGGTTGAGGAAAATAACCTTAACCTTCAACTTCAACTAGAAGACGTGCTAATATCACTGAAACGAATAATCCTCTGGAGTTCCGACTAATGGCAGCACCTAGTCAGGGTATCTTATCGCTAAATATCAAAGATAAGAGTGCGCTTTATGCGGCATATATGCCGTATGTACAAAATGGGGGACTATTCATTCCCACCAACAAACAGTATTCACTTGGTGATGAAGTTTTCATGCTACTAAGCCTGGTGGAAGATAAAGAACGCTTACCTGTCGCTGGCAAAATAATTTGGGTGACACCACAGGGTGCTCAAAGCAATAAAGCTGCTGGTATCGGAGTGCAATTTAGTACTCAGGATAATGGTACGACACGAAAAAAAATCGAAGGTTTTCTGGCAGGCGCACTGCAAGCAGACCGCCCAACCCATACTATGTAGGTAGTACCTTACACCCCATGTATTTCGACTCCCACTGCCACCTGGATCGTATCGATCTAGCGGGCTTTAATGATAGTTTTGCTAATCTATTAAAAGATATTCAGGCCGAACAAGTCACACAAATGGTTTGCATCAGTGTCAACTTAGAATCATTCGACGCGATGTATGAGCTCATCGCACCTTATGATCATATCTATTGTTCGGCTGGTGTTCACCCCGATTACAAAGACGTAGCTGAGCCTACAGTCGAGGGGCTATGCACTTTGGTCGAAAAAGAAAAGGTCGTTGCGGTAGGTGAAACTGGATTAGATTACATAGAATCAAGTAGCGATATGGAGTGGCAACGACAAAGATTTATCACTCATATTGAAGCCGCCCGTGAATGCAAACTGCCATTAATCATACACACCAGAAATGCAAAGCAAGATACGCTTGATCTATTAAGACAGTACAAAGCACATGAAGTAGGTGGCGTATTGCATTGTTTTACTGAGGATTGGGATATGGCGGAGCAAGCGATTGACCTTGGTTTCTACATTTCTATCTCAGGCATTGTTACCTTTAAGCAGGCAAAAACAGTACAAGAAATGGCAAGACAGATACCAGAAGACAGGTTATTGATTGAAACTGATTCTCCCTGGTTATCGCCTGTGCCGTATAGAGGGAAAGTAAATCACCCTGGCCGGGTGCGTCATGTCGCAGAAAAGCTTGCAGAATTAAGAGGTACCAGCCTCGACGCACTAGCAAAATCAACTTTCGAAAATGCCAACCGACTGTTTAACTTGTAGGTCCAATAAAAGTCCTACAGCGAAACAATCGACTGGCAGCATCAAGTATTTAAATTACCAACTATTCAATTAGCCAAAGTTACTGTTTGACGAATTTCCAACCTTTCACCGGATTAAAGCGATCACCATATTGCGTGCCATATTTTGTCATCGCCTGAGTAATATCATCAACTGACGTTTGAAGGCTATGATTCATTGGGCCACCGCGGAATGGCGCAAAACCAGTGCCGAAGATAATACCCGCATCCAGTAAATTTTTACTATCAACAATTTTTTCATCAATGCAGGCGGCGGCTTCATTTAATAACCGAAACACTAATCGATTTTGAATCATTTTCTGATCACCAAGATCAGCATCTCTATTTTTAATCGGTTTGCCTTTTTTGTACTTATAAAAGCCACGTCCAGTTTTCTTGCCCAAATTGTTTTCCTTGATATAACGCTCAAGGACCACAGGTACCTTACTGCCAAAAGCTTCAGCCAAGTTCTTTGCGACCGAATAACAAATATCGATGCCAACCGTATCGGCCAATTCGACGGGGCCCATCGGCATGCCAAAGTCCAGCGCCGCTTTATCAATCGCCTCGGGTGAAACCCCTTCTTCATACAACGTCACAGCCTCAACCAGATAAGGCATTAATATTCGATTAACGAGGAATCCTGGTGAACTTTTAACCGGTAATGGCAGCTTGCCGATATGCAAGGTAAATGCGATAGCCTGCTGTATCGTCTTCTTCGAAGATAATTCTGTTTTTACAATTTCAACCAAAGGCATCATCGCTACTGGATTGAAAAAATGAATACCAATGAGTCGTTTAGGGTCTTGCAAAGTTTCGGCCAACGACTCCAAAGGAATGCTTGATGTATTAGTTGCGAGAATAGCCCCTTCTTTCATGCGCGGCTCGATATCAGCATAAATAGCCTGTTTGGCTTCTTTATTTTCAAATATTGCTTCAATAATAACATCAGCCTTTTCGACACCATAACCATTGCAGTCAGGAATAAAACGGTCTAATGCCGCATTGCGCTCATGGGTTGTTTTAAGTTTCTTAGCAAAAAGCTTGTGCGCCCGTTTGATTGCATTCGACAGGTACTTTGGCTCTCTGTCTTGCAGGGTCACATTAAACCCCCGTAATGCGCACCAGGCTGCAATATCACCACCCATAATGCCAGCGCCAATCACATGAACGTGTTTCGGCTTAAACGATTTTTTATTACCCAAACCTTTAAGTTCAGTCTGAAGAAAAAACACGCGGATTAAATTACGAACCGTATTGCCCTGGACTAAACGAGCGACAGAATTGGCTTCTTCCTCCATCATGCGTTTTTTGTCGCCATAATAATTACACCAGACGTCGAGCAAAGCATAAGGGGCAGGGTAGTGTTGTTTAGGTGCTTTTTTGGCCACTTGTTTTTTCATATAGTTACTAAGCAAATGACGAATTCCCGGCAAAGACAACATCTTTCCAGCTAATGGCATTTCGCGCTTAGGCGGTGACTTCAATGCTATCTCAAGCGCCGCTCGCCTTATTTGTCGACGAGGCTGAATCAAATCAACCAAACCAATAGATCTCGCCTGTCTACTGGCTAAAGCCCGGCCAGACAGCATCATTTCGAGTGATTTCAATGGGTTAATAATGGCGGTGGAACGAACAACACCACCAAAAGCAGGGTGGATGCCCAATTTTATTTCAGGCAACCCAATCTTGGTAGAGGAATCATCAAGTGCCACTCGATAGTCGCAGGACAGTATCAACTCTGTGCCACCCCCCATACAAAATCCTTCGATGAGGGCGACTGTAGGACAGGGTAACGATTCAATCTGACTAAAAATATTCTGCCCCCGTTTAATCATAATTAACGCTTCTTGATGATTAGTCACTTCGAGAAATTCTTTTACATCAGCACCTGCTATGAAACCTGATTTTTTACCCGATTGAAAAATAACCGCCTTTGGTTTGTCTTCAATGATCTGCTTAACCAGGACCTCTAGTTGATTCAAAACCGAACAAGACAACACATTAGTATCAGTATCTTTCTTATCGAGCGTAAGCCACAACACACCATGCTCATCCGTCTCAACTTGCCAATCTACGATTGTATCGCTCACTTAACTTATCTCCCGTTCGATCAACATGGCGCCACCTTGCCCGCCACCAATACACAAAGAAGCAACACCACGATGTGCATTCTTAGATTCCAAAATTTTTGCAATATGCAAAACAATACGTGCGCCGCTCGCACCAACCGGGTGTCCAAGACTAACTCCACCACCATGAATATTGAGCTTATCCATCGGGATCTCACCAAAGGCCGATCTCAAACCTAAATGCTGCTTACAATAATCATCGTCATTTAACGCAGCCTGCACCGCGAGCACCTGAGCCGCAAAAGCCTCGTTAATTTCCCAATAATCTATCGAGTCAACCTTTAAGCGCTGAGATTTTAACAATGGCACAATCGCATGCGCTGGCCCAAGACCCATTTCTGCTGGTGTTAAAGCAGCCCATTCAGTCGCTACCAGCTTCGCTAAAATAGGCAAATCATGAAGTTTGATCGCATCTTCACTGGCAACCACCAACGCCGCAGCACCATCGGTAATCTGTGCACTATTACCAGGTGTGACCAACCCATAAGGCTTATCGAAAGCAGGGCGCAACTTAGCTAATTTAGCCATAGTAGAGTCTGCTCGCACACCATCATCAGCAGCGAAAACATTCCCCATAGCATCGAAAATTGGTTCAATTTCAGACAAGTCATTATTTTGTTGTGCCTGATGTAACTTAAAGTGACTGTTCATCGCAAACTCATCAATCTGTAAACGAGTCAATCCAAAACGATAGGCAATCTGTTCGGCTGTTTGACCCATATTCATACCAACTACTGGGTCTGTTAAGCCCTTCAATAAAGCAATAACAGGCGTTAAATAAGTAGGGCTAAAAGCTCGCAATGACTTTAATTTGGCCGAAAATGTTTTGGCTCCCCACCAACTAGCCAACCAATGCACCATTTTGGGATGGAACAAAAGCGGGGCTTGACTCATTGCTTCAATACCGCCAGCTAAAATTAAATCAGATCGTCCAGAAGCAATCGACATCGCAGCCGAATCCAAAGCCTGCATGCCTGAAGCACAGTTTCGATGCACCGTATAAGCAGGCACTTTATCACCGCAACCTAACCTCAACGCAACCACTCGAGCAATGTTAGCTTCATCTGGCCCAGGCATGGTCGATCCCATGATGACTTCATCAAAGTCTTCTGGAGAAAACGGCATTCTTTGCAATAAGGGTCTGGACGCATAAATACCTAGCTCTACATGTTTAAATGGCCCAGGCTTTCCACGCGCCTTCAGAAAAGGCGTCCGGCTACCATCAACCAGATAGACAGGACGGGCATATTTTCTATTTTTGACTGCCATGAGTTATTCTCGGAAATGGTTCGGATTTAGGCGATAGCTTGTAGTTTAAGTTCATTCATAAAAGTTGCAATAAAAAACCTATTTTGAAAACACATTATCATTAATAAGGGTAACTCTAAATAGAAAAGCTTTCAAATCAGACTCGTAAGAGTTTGTTATATCGCTGTATCAACCTGCTCCAGCCATCAGCAACTTTTCATCAAACCATTACAGATGTTTTTGTTTAGAGAGTTGAATTTTTTAGGGCGATTTGACCCCATGATTAAAAGACAATGGCAGCATCCAGAAATACTCTTCCAGGTTAGGGCTCAAGCCCAAAGCAAGAAAACAATTTCCGCAAATCTTGCGTTGCGGTCATCATAGCGCTAAACCTTTTGTTAAAGCACTGGATATTCAGCAGTCTCATAAAAGTTTGACCAATCGTGAACGTCAAATTTTGGCCCTTAAGGAAAATTTGTGGGTAAAAATTGCCCTCTCATCACAAGTTTTCATACAAAACTCTAGATCGACGATAATCGTTTAGGCATAGAAAAGTATTATATTCATTGCCATATGTAGGAGAGTGGACGACCAAGAAAAGAGCTGAACTTTTTCATTTCAACAACCTGATATAAAACAATGACCTAAACTAATTCATTTCAAGAAAAGTACTAAAGTAATATTCGGTAAGGGCATTAACTAGGCCATTTAGGAATCCACTAAGAAAAGTGCTAAACAATTCCTCCATTAACCAGGTTATGGGAGTGGGGCGAGACTGTTTTATAGGTACTCATGTCAGGGAGCAATCCTTATGGTCGGAATCTTCGGGTATAACAAATGATTGCGATAAGAAGGTGTAAATATCTTAATCTACTTGTGTGCGCAAGCCAATTAAACGAGCACGTTTGGAGCGCTAGGAATTTCGTATCAATTCTTTAATCGTGCAGCATAATGCTGTTATGGAGAATTGATGGTGACAGTAAGATTTGATTTTAATGAAACCCTGAAGGCGATTCAGTCGGGGAAAGCGATGAGTGGCAAAAACGGTGTGTTAGCTCCGTTGATCAAGCAACTAACCGAAGTAGCCCTGAAAGCCGAAATTGACAGTCATATGACTCGAAATGTGACGCCCAATTATAAGAACAGAGAATCCAGAAAAGCGTTTAAAATTAGCAAAGCAAGATCGATCTGGAGACACATCGAGATCGTGCAGGTACTTTCGATCCTCAATTTATCAAGAAACACCAAACCAGTGTCAGCGATGAAATCGAGTCGAAGATATTGTCGGTGTATGGCCGTGGTCTGAGTTACTCAGACATCTGTGAGCATGTTCAGGAAATTTACGGTATCTCGGTATCTATCGCCACGATTAGCGCGATCACGGATAAGGTCATCGATACTGTTAAAGCTTGGCAGCAACGTCCTCTAGACTCACATTGCCCGTTTGTTTGGCTAGACGCCATCCACTAAAAAGTCAGGACTCAGGGACAATAACAGAGCCACGCCGTGTATATCGTGTTAGGGCTAAATCTGGAGGGCCAGGGACTGTATCTGGCTGACAGCGAGGGGGCTCACTTCTGGCTCTGCGTATTAGCCAATCTGCACAGTCGTGACATATGAGGACATTATTGCCTCTTGACCAGCATCGGTTCTGGGGACCAAGTACGCAATCGCGACTCAGGTGTTAATGGAGGTTTCCAGATAGCTGCCGTTCCAGATCAGTATTAAATAGGCAGCTTACGGCAC
>CAXMOZ010000106.1:0-1848 GCA_964195315.1 uncultured Acidimicrobiia bacterium
CCATTAAGATCCATCAAGACCCGCTCGATTTTTAAAATCACGGGTCTTTTTTTTGCTAGTTAAAAACTAATAAATTTAGGTGATTAGCAAGAATACTCAGCAGGCTCACGTGATGAGCTACTGGAGAAGGCATACTCCTCACAAAACCTAAGATGAGGAACAGTCATGCCACAAAACCGGATACAGTTTCAAAGAGGAATGCCCCTGGATGAATTTATGGATCTTTACGGAACAGAACAGCAATGCGAAGACGCACTCGAGAAAGCGCGTTGGGACGATGGATTTAGTTGCCCTAAGTGTAGTGGATCGCGCCATTCTTTTTTCTATCGTGACGGACATAAAATGTGGCAGTGCTCTGCCCACAAACACCAGGTCACATTGCGCACAGGAACGATCTTCCATGGCTCCAAATTGCCATTGAGAAAATGGTTTTTGGCCATGTTTTTGATGACCCAATCGGAGACTAATATTTCTGCCTTATCCCTCAAGCGCTATCTCGGAGTTAGCTACCCAACTGCCTGGCTAATCAAGCACAAACTAATGCAAACCATGGCAGAACGCGAGGACCGTCGTCAACTCAGCGGTCGAGTGGTTGCGGACGATGCCTACCTTGGCGGCGTTACCTCTGGTGGTAAACGGGGACGAGGAGCCAAAAGGGGAGCCCTTTTCATGGCCGCCGTTGAAGCCGATGTTAATTCATCCGTACGTTATGTGCGTTTTGATCCACTACCGGATCTCAGTGCCGACAGCATCAAATGTTGGGCTAAGAAAGCCTTGCATAGTAGTACCTATTTAATCACTGATGGCTATTCTAGTCTGTCTGCAGCGGGTGATGGTATTGCCTGGCATGATGCAGTGGTCGTTAGCCCTGGGAAGTCGAGTGATCTGGATTGTTTTCGGTGGATAAATACTGTCATTGGTAACACCAAAAATTCAATGAGAGGTACTTATCATGGTTTTAAAGTATCAAAATATGCTCGACGATATTTGTCTGAAGTCCAGTATCGATTTAATCGGCGATTTCAACTCGAAGATTTAGTCCCGAGATTACTCTATGCTTGCACACGGACTGGCCCTCGAAGATTAGACTGGATTAGGGCTGCTGAGTATTCTTGCTAATCACCTTAAAAAATAAGGGGCTAGCGGGCTGTTTCGCATGAGGTTTACAGGGAAAGAGACTTGCGGAGCATATATCGCCGAAGTGTATAAGACAATCACATCGATGGCATTAACCCGATAATAATATATATCGCATTCAGGGCTTCAAGAAAGCGTCAGATCAAGGCGCGGCTTGCAGCCAATGGTTGCTCCATTGGTAAAAGCCGCTACGCCGAGGTGGCGCTATCTTGAAGCCCCTAACAGTTTGAAAATTAACAAGAAAGGCCATCGTGTGCCTGCCCACGGACGGCGTTATCAGAACTGGCTGTAGAATGACTACAGCGGCGTTCTGATGCCTTGCCGTGAACAGGCACACGATGGCTGAATGCGATATATATTATTGTCGGGTTAATCGCTAAGCAATTAGCTGATGCCACTAATATAATTTTTGTTCTGCCTGTAATTCTGCTGTTGGAGTATGGTAAGGTTGACCGAGTAAGTGATGCCAGTCTGCGGAAAGCGGCTGTAGTCATCAGTTACTATAATTATAACCTGAGGTGGAAAATGAAAATAAATAATCGACGAGATTTTTTGAAATTGAGTGCTGCAGGTCTTGCGATGGGATTACCGACTCTGAGTTTTGCTGCCGGGTTTCCATCACGAAATATGGAAGTGTATATCCCCACCCGAGCCGGTGGCGGCGCGGATCGTAATTTTCGCAGCTTCGCCAGCGTATGGAAGAATCACCTC
>CAXMOZ010000107.1:0-1612 GCA_964195315.1 uncultured Acidimicrobiia bacterium
ATGGTGCCCAGAAGAGAACTCGAATCTCCACGACCTTACGGTCACTAGCACCTGAAGCTAGCGCGTCTACCAATTCCGCCACCTGGGCATGGCGCGGAAATATACACCTCTAGAATCTCATGTCAATATAGTTCTAACAGACTATCGTAAAAGCAATAGTTATTCGAATTTATAGCACTATCCAAATGGCTAGACATTCTCTACCTAATGCTAACTAAGTCATTGCAAATCAAAGCTCAGTGTTATCCAATGATCCCACCCTTAACAAAGCGAACCGCCATGACTGATAGCAATTTTCTACGTCGTGTACTGCAAGAATACAAAACTGTAGCAATGGTTGGGTTATCTTCAGACTGGTCCCGCCCGAGCAATTTTGTTGCTAAGTATTTGCTAGACCGTGGTTTTACAGTAATCCCAGTTAATCCGAAGAATGAAGAAATACTAGGGCAGAAATGCTATCCCAACCTGGAGTCAATTCCAGTACCAATTGATATTGTCGATTTATTCCAACGCTCTGACCGGGTTGAACCATTTGTCGATTCAGCGATTCAGATTGGTGCAAAACTTGTATGGATGCAATTAGGTGTAGTCAATGAAATGGCCGCGCTAAAAGCTCAAAACGCAGGCCTTGAAGTGGTAATGAATCGTTGCCCAAAAATTGAATATGCACGCCTTTTTGGGGGACTCAATACTGTCGGCGTTAATACCGGCATTATTTCCTCTAGACGTCCGCATATCGTCAACCGATAAAACAACTAATTTCATAAGCCAATAAACAACCGAGAGCAGTCCAATGACCGACCGTGATTATGGTATCGAAACCCTTTGTCTGCATGCCGGACAAATCCCTGATGCTACGACGGGCTCGCGGGCCGTCCCTATCTATCAAACAGCTGCTTATGTGTTCGATGATACGGATCACGCCGCCAGTTTATTTAACTTACAAACATTCGGTAATACCTACACCCGATTAACGAATCCAACCAATGCGGTTTTTGAAGAACGCATGGCAGCGCTTGAAAATGGACGAGCAGCATTAGCCGTTAGTTCTGGCATGGCAGCTCAAACTGTTGCATTGCTTACCTTAATGGAACAAGGCGATGAACTGGTGTCCGCCAAGACTTTATATGGCGGTACCTTTTCACAATTCGACGTGACGTTTCGAAAGTTTGGTATTAATACTACTTTCGTCGATTCAGATGACCCAGAAAATTTTCGTAAAGCAATCACGCCGAATACCAAGGCGCTGTATGCCGAAATTATTGGCAACCCACTCAATAATGTACTCGATATAGAAGCAGTCGGCGCGATCGCACGAGAAGCAGGCATTCCGCTTGTTATAGACAATACTTTCGCAACGCCCTACCTCTGTAGGCCTATGGATCATGGCGCTGATATAGTGGTTCACTCTGCGACCAAGTACATTGGTGGTCATGGCACTTCGATGGGTGGTGTCATTATCGAGTCGGGTAAATTTGACTGGGCCAATGGCAATTTCCCCAACCTGGTTGAACCGTCTGAGGGTTATCACGGCATTCGATTTTATGAAACATTCGGTGATTTTGCCTTCACCATGAAAGCCCGTTGCGAAACCTTACGCACACTCGGCCCG
>CAXMOZ010000108.1:0-2486 GCA_964195315.1 uncultured Acidimicrobiia bacterium
TTCTTAAAGAAATAATATTTGAAATTCCTGAAGAAGTATTCTTAAGCTACCATGAATCTAAGTCACCCTTAATTAGTGAAATAGCTACTTATATTGATTTAAATATTGCGGATAGAATATTGGTTGTAAGCGACTAATAAACCTACGTCCTTATGCTACCTATCAATCTGCTGCATAATTTGCTCATCATAAACGTATGAGTAAAACAAAGTGTCCGCAATCAAAAATACAAACCAAGACGCTCCGTTCTGGCCAGAGCATCTATCCAAATGGCGTGACTCAGGTTTAAGGCAAGCCGACTATTGTCGTCAGCATGGACTCTGTCAACATAGCTTCAGCTATCACAAACTCAAAAGCTCAACTGGGTTGATGCCAACCAAAAGCGAGTCAGCCGGTTTTGTCCGTGTTCAGGTGATACCCCAACCGCAATATCATGAGCCACTGACTCTGCACTTTGCCAATGGCACTCGCCTTACCGGTATCGCTGAAAATAATATGGATATGATTAAGCAACTTGCTGTGGCTCTGTCATGACACAAGTCATGCGGCCTGCGTTATCACTCACCCAGGTTTTTCTTTACCAACAACCGATTGATTTTCGTAAGGCGCATTTGGGTCTGTGTGCCATCATTGAATGCGAGCTGGGTCACGACCCTTTTACCGGCCACCTTTATGCATTCACCAATAAACGCCGTAATAAAATCAAATGCTTATTCTGGGAGGATAACGGTTTTGTGCTGTATTACAAAAGCTTGTCAGAGGAAAAATTCAAGTGGCCAAAGCGTGATGATAAGGTCATGACATTGACAGGAAAGCAAATTAACTGGCTACTTGATGGCTATGATATTAGTGCCATGAAAGGCCATAAAAAGTTGCATTACGAGGCTGTTTTTTAAGGCTTTTTCTTGTCGTTTTGGTATAATGTGCAGCATGAAATTACGCCCCCAAGACACTGAAATGCAAGCGAATAAACCTGAGAGCATCATGGCTCAGATGGCTGCTTTATTGTCTGAAAAAGACGACGTCATCGAACAGAAAATAGATGTCATTGCACAGCAGAAAAAACGCATAGCGATGCTTGAAGAACACTTACGCCTGTCTAATTCAAAACGCTTTGGCCCCAGCTCTGAGCAAACACCGCCGGAGCAAGGCAACTTGTTCAATGAAGTGGAAGCATCGGCTGAGCCTGAACAAGCCACATTACCCTTACCTGAAACCGATGAGCCAAAAGGCAAAAAGGGCCGTAAACCACTATCCGAAAAATTACCCCGCCATCAGGTGTTTGCTTATTTGACCGAAGAAGAGAAAGTCGATGCCATTGACACGTTCTTTGTCAAAGTCAGAGAAGAGCTGGATATCATTCCTGCACAAGTACGTGTATTGGAATACATGCAGGAAAAAGCCACCTTCAAAACCCAAGACGGTGGCCGCACTATCAAAGTCGCCCAGCTAATCAAACATCCTGTTCCCAAAGCCATGGGCAGTGTTAATTTGATGACCTATGTCATCATTTCAAAATACGCCGATGGCATGCCGCTTTATCGGCTTGAAAATATCATCAAACGTTATGGCGGCGAAATATCAAGAGCCACATTGGCCAACTGGGTGATTGCCCTGTCAAAACAAGCCCAACCCTTGATTAACTTACTTCGGGAGAGTCAACATTCTGGTCCGCTGGTATGTGCGGATGAGACCCGCATTCAAGTATTGAAAGAGCCAGGTCGCTCGCCCACTTCAGATAAATGGATGTGGGTAACCTTGGGTGGGTTGCCAAAACAACAAAGTGTCTTGTTTGAATACGATCCTTCGCGTGCTAGGGAGGTACCCTTGCGCCTACTGGATGGTTTTACCCATGGTTATCTGCAAACTGATGGTTATGCGGGATATAACGAGGTGTGCAAACAAAACAACCTCATCCATGTAGGGTGTTGGGATCACGCTCGGCGCAAATTCCGAGAAGCCAAAGACGGACAACCCAAAGACATGAAGGGGAAAGTGACCAGAGCTGATATGGCACTGGGCTTCATTAATAAGTTGTATGTGATAGAGCGGCAAATCAAATCACTCACCGTAGCAGAAATTTATCAGGCTAGGCAGCAGAAAAGTGTACCGATACTCAACCAATTGAATAAGTGGTTGGCTCAGCAGCGTCCCAGAGTCGACAAAGGAGGATTGACGGGAAAGGCGATGACCTATTTACACAACCAGTGGGAAAAGCTAATCGTTTACAGTACGGATGGCCAGCTAAGGCTCAGCAATATATTGGCTGAAAATGCCATTCGTCCCTTTGCTGTGGGTAGACGTGCTTGGTTATTTGCCGATACGCCAGCAGGCGCAGATGCCAGTGCTATCCATTACAGCCTAATTGAGACAGCCAAAACCCATGGTCTTGAACCCTACGCTTATCTCAATGCTGTGTTCAAAGCATTGCCCTATGCTGATACGGTTGAAAAAATCGAAGATCTGCTACCGTGGAATTTCAAAAA
>CAXMOZ010000109.1:0-20944 GCA_964195315.1 uncultured Acidimicrobiia bacterium
CGACGTTGGGGTATATCAGCCCAAGCCAGTATGAAATGCAATTAAAGGAAATAAAGAAGGCCGCTTAACTGGGTTGTATAAAAAAGGTTGACCAGGTCAGTATGGCGGATCTATCGACTATCGCTTACGTTTCATGATGGAGGTTGTTGGTGCCGTCTGCAATGAAGTAGGTTCAGGTAAAGTCGGTATACGAATCTCGCCGACCAATAAAGTTTCTGGGATTAAAGACTCAGATCCCAAAGCCACTCTTACTCGCACCGTCAACAGACTAATTGACTTTGGCTTAGCCTACGTACATATTTTAGAGCCTAAACCAAATTTTGACCATCCTGTGGAGACCGTTGATTACTTAACACCGGTATTACGCCAGAGCTATCAGGGTAACCTACTCATTAACGGTGGTTACACTAAAGATACGGCTAATGATGCCATTGGCAGAAGAGAAGCTAAAGCCATAGTGTTTGGTACACCATTCATTGCCAACCCGGATCTGGTAGAAAGATTCCGAAAAAATGCTTACTTAGCTCAGCCTGATAGCACTACGTTTTACACATCAGGAGCGAAAGGTTATGCAGACTATCCGCCTATGCAAGTTGCTGACTAGTGCCAACCGCAAAAAAGTTTAATAACCGTAGTTACTGCTACTGAAAAATGATCTCAAATTTCATAATATTAGTGACGGAAATATTTACGCCTTACATCAATCTACAAATTACGAAAGGTGCTACACGTCAAGAAAAATCAATAATTGCAAAAGGTAATGACCGATACACTCAATATAAAACTGAGTACTTTCACATTGTGATCGAGGATATCACTGTAAAAGGTTGCGGGTTTCTGAAAGGAACACTAACGATTGAAACCTAGCGAGAAATCAGTAATTCATTAAGATTAATAACAAGGACTTACGAGTATC
Source organism: uncultured Acidimicrobiia bacterium (assembly GCA_964195315.1). Classification (GTDB taxonomy): domain Bacteria; phylum Pseudomonadota; class Gammaproteobacteria. The sequence continues at coordinate 917 of CAXMOZ010000109.1, forward strand.
CCCAATAGGTTTAGGTTGCACGGGCATCTCGGGTTTTATGGCCCAAATGGCAAGCAAAACAACCAAAAGATTCCCGATTAGCCGATTGAATTAATGAATTTGAGATTCTAAGGAGATCAGTATTTACATTTTTGCCTGAATCCCTATACGAGTATATTTTTTGGGCTTCCTTTTGTTAATTTAACTTTATCACTTGTAACCCAGGCCCCGAAGAATTTATCACTTCCTGTATGAAACTGATATTTAATACAGTAACAAAAAACGGAGTTAATAAGTTGTCCCTAATATTAAAATTAGACCTACCACATGCGCATATTACTATTCAATAAAAAAACTAATCCTGAATAAAATATGCCCGAAAACTAGAAATCTATAACCGTTCGGTAACGACTCATTTTTTCTCTGACAAACCATCTATTCGATGATCAGCTAAGATAGATCAGTCGTTATCAGGTTTTTTAAATGGTGTGTAGATTTTCATTGTAGCCTCTAATACCATACTCGCCGATGTGGTTAACTGGCTTGTATTTTATTTTGACCATGCAGAGAGCTACTATGCACTGACTAACCTCATTAATTGAATATTACCTACATCATGGAAAACCCTTGCTCAGTATAGAAGTCATGATGATCTGGCAAGCAATAAAGCTCAAAATGTTTAACTAAACTAAGAACATAATGGCTTTTTATATAAACTAGTAGTAAGTTACCCATATCCAAGCCACGAATATTTGATGAAACAATAACATCGAATATCATGACTTTGAATGTAAAAACTGTAATGACTCTAGCGAAACCTTGCAACTCACCAGCGTCATCAATAAGCCCAATACAAAATTGTGAGCCATTTACACATTTAGTAGTTTCTTCAAGTGAGCGACCTTTAGTCCATCACTCGTTTTGATAGAGTTGATGAAGCTGGAAAATGTGCTTACTGTTCAACTCGTCAATGATTTTCATATTCATTTTTAGTGCCGTTATTTATACTGGCTCTCTTTTAGCCGCTGTAGGCGTAGCCTGTATAAGAAACTGGTTTAAAGTCCCTGTAAGTAAGTCTGCTTTAAGCTAATAGCTATACTGTCCCCAGAATACACTAGCTATTTATATCGGGATCTTATCAGTCAGCGAATTTAGAGCTAATTTCACCAGCAACGCTAATCGCAGTATTGCCAATTGATTTAGCTATTTTATTGGAAATCTTTTCGCTGTTAACGGCTCTCGCCATTGTTAGACCACCGATAAGTATAGCCAATACAGACCAGGCTCTTGATACCCGCTCGGATTTCGATCCATTTTCAAGGCCGTCTGCCATTAAACTAATAATCTGCAACATTTTTTCTTCGTAGATAACCTGCAACGCTGCGTTTGTTCTAACCACCTCTGGTGACAAAGATGTCATTGCGCAGCCACACTCCAGGTCGTTTCGGTGAGCTTTCCCCAAATAATAATTAGTAAAGGCTTTAATCCATTGCCCCCCATTTTCCTGCTGGAATATTGGTATTGCTTCTATAACCTCATCAAGACCAGCCTTAATGGCGGCATCAAATGCGCCGTTCTTTGAACCTAGATGAGCGTAAAAAGCGCCGGATGTTACCCCTGCTGCTTTAGCAATACCATCCACTCCTATTCCGGCATATCCATTACTTCTAAAACTTCGCCCCGCAGCGTCAATAATACGTTGCCTAGTCTCTTGTTTCTTATCTCCTTTTGCCATGTCGTAAACTCGTTATTGAATATAACCGCATTGTAACTCGATCACGCATCAAATTACATATAACTATCGTTATTTTAAACTATCAGCTGAACGGCCGCCACATAATATCGGGATAGTTACATAACGATGAAAAAACACGCTACTTGAATAAAGCTGACTCAATCAATCTTAACAAATTAACATGTAACTGGAGAATACTATGCCATTGACACTCACTCTTACTGAAGGCGTTATACCTGCTGGTTCTGAAAAATATGTGGTTTCAAAGATCACAAACTCAATGCTTAAGCATCACGGAATTTTAAGTAACTGTGTAATGACGCCAAATGTTACTGCCCATGTATCTATATTACCAAAAGGTTGAAGTTGCTAGATATAATTTATAGCCTTAAACTGGCTTAATAAAGATATTTCGGGTAAGCCCAAAATTTTGAAAAATGGGATTAACGTTAATTAATATCGGGGATAAAAGATATTTGTCCAAACAACATATCGAAATATTCGTGCCCGATACATAATTACACATTATTAACTTCCAGGGGACCTTTAAGTGCCAAAGTCAGTATCCATTACAATTAGCGATGAATTTTCGAGAGTTAAGCACCTAAAAAATAGAATCCTTGAAACTACCGATGAACAGGCAAAAGATGCTTTTGCTTTATTATCTGAATATAGAGATGGGGAATATATGTTGCGCATTATTCGGGTAATAGTGAATGGGAAAAGCACCCACAAGGGGATGAGTTTGTTCAAGTTTGATATGGTAAAACTACTTTGATTCTGCTAAAAAATAATCAAGAGCAGCATAACAGTTTATCAGTTGGTCAAATATTGGTAATTCCAAAAGGGATATGGCATCGTTTTGAATCCCCTGGAGGTGTAAAAATAATGACAATAACACCACAGCCAACAGAGCATAATATTGATTATCCAACCGGCAAATAACAAGAAGCATCAATCGAATTCCATAAGCTGTCGTACTTTTTGAAGTGCAACGCTAAAGCTCCACCACCTTATTTTACCGTTGCGCTTGGTGTTATGACGCTATAAGAAAAAATATGACGACTCCAATAATAATTCTGCTTTTGCTAACCGCTCCTCTTATCGCAGCCTTCATTGTGTCTAAACTTAAGGGTACTGAGCTGCGTGTCGGTAAATTCTCTTGCTGGGGATTAGGTATCGCTTTTATATTTTTCTCTCTTGGACATTTTGTTAATGCCGAAGGTATGGTTGAAATGTTACCTATATGGGTTCCATCACGACTCTCAATAATATATTTGACGGGTGTGCTGGAACTGTTTATTGGTATGGCTTTATTCGTCCCAAAGCATCAAATAAATGCTGCGAAAGCCGCAGTTTTAGTGCTCATAATATTCTTCCCTGCAAACATTTACGCCGCGATAAATGGTGTAGGGCTTGGTGGGCATCAATGGGGAGCTATTTACTTGTTAGTTCGATTACCTTTGCAGCTTATCTTAATTGCCTGGGCATATTATTTGTGCATAAAAATTCAATCTAGCCGACCGCTAACGCCTTTCCCGATTAAAGCGTTGTAGTTCTGCTATCAGAAGGCATTAAGATCGGTGGGTTCTCAATAATCGAAAATTTGACAACAGCTGTCACTCGGAGTTTGGATCTAATAAAGTTAGAATTTGGCTGCCCTAGAAGGCTGCTACATAAGCGAGTTAAAAAGGTCTTAATTAACTACCTGGTAAAAATTCAAAACCTGATCCGTTTGTATTTCCTTTGACAATAAATATCCGATAAATGTTACTAAATCCCAGCCTAATTTTAGTGCAGGCCATACAAGAACAACGCTACCGATTAAGTTAACATAAAAGCAGATCTCGCTTCATGCTGATCATGGTGCTGGGCTAATAGATTCGGATACCTTAATAAGACATAAAAACATTCTAAAAAGATCTAATGAAGGTTATCGATATTTTGAGAAAAAATACCAATAACTGCAGTTATTATTGCTGTTAACGCAGTCATATCACTACCGTTTCTTGCGGAAACAGCCAGGCCAAATTGTAACGTTAATAAAAAGTTTGCCATCGCCTTTGCAGCGAATTCCTTATTTAAATTACCCAGTTTTTTTTCTTGTTCAAGAAAATCAGTCAAGAACGATAAAGTTCGCTGGTTAATTTCTTTCACTTCTTTAGCGCTAGTATCTGGCAAACGACAACCAGCTACTTCTGAGGTACTAAGGCAGACGAGGCAGCCTTTAGGTAACCCCTGATCTGTCAGCATACCAGCGATTGATATCAGATAGTTTCTTACTCGTTCATGTAAAGGCTGATTTTTAGCCAACAGACAATCTAAATGCACTAAGCCATGTTTAGTTAAATACAGAGCCAGCGTTTGATTAAATAAGGTTTCTTTATTACCAAATGCAGCATAGAGACTCGGCTTATTAATCTCCATTGCTTTTGTTAAATCTGTCAATGAGGTACCTGGGTAACCATTTGCCCAAAACACTAACATTGCTTTTTCCAAAGCATGCTCTTTATCAAACGCGCGATGACGGCCTGCTGGCATAAAAACTCTCTCGGTAAATAGCGTTAAAATTATGTACCGATTGGTATAGATTGTCAACATTCATACCGATCGGTATAGAATTAAAACACTAACTACTTTTACAGGAAATATAAAATGAATGATTTAACTGGCAAAACGGCCGTAGTCACAGGCGGTAATAGCGGTATAGGTTATGCAACCGCAAAGCACTTTAAAGAGGCCGGAGCCACGGTTATAATCACAGGTAGGGATACTGATAAAGTCACTACCGCGGCCGTTGAACTAGGTGTTACGGGCATAGTCGCCGATGTCATTGATTTAACGGCAATAGATCAATTGGTGGCGAAGGTTAAAAGTGAGTTTGGTAATATCGATATATTATTTGTCAATGCCGGCATTTTTAGTCCTGCTCCGGTAGGCCATATTTCTGAAGAGATGTTTGACAATCAAATTGGCATTAATTTTAAAGGTGCGGTATTTAGCACCGAGAAATTTTTACCTATTATTAATGACGGCGGTTCAATAATTAACCTTTCCTCTATTAATGCTTACACTGGCATGCCAAACACTGCTATATATGCTGCATCGAAAGCGGCTTTAAACTCTTATACGCGAACAGCTGCTACAGAGTTAGCGCCGCGTAAAATACGCGTAAACTCGGTAAACCCTGGCCCCGTTTATACGCCTATATATGGTAAAACTGGCCTGCCAGAACAAAAATTAAATGATTTTTCTGCTGCCTTGCAAAATAGAATCCCACTAAAGCGCTTTGGGCAACCAGAAGATATTGCAAAGCTGGGCACTTTCCTGGCTTCTGACGACGCGTCGTTTATCACTGGTTCTGAATATAATATTGATGGTGGCATCAATATAAATTCCATTATTTAGTGGTAGTAATAAATAGCCACTGATCACACATTGTGGGTCAGTGGCCGTTTTTTGGAAAAAAATTTAAGACAATAATAAATTCTATTGATTCCCATCTACTATACTAAGAGCAAAGAAAAATACATCGCTAAAAAACATTCTAAGAATTGATGCGAGCATTAAAAAAAGTGGATCTTACAGCCGGGCATTAACAGATAAGATCATAAACAAACTTAATAAAACACACACTAGTAAAATTACCATAAGAGATTTGTCTGAAGCAATTCCCTTTATTGATGAGAAGTGGGGTGAAGCAAATTTTACCGCGATTAATGAACGGTCAAGTGCTCAACAAACGTGTTTACTGGAATCCGATTTATAGGTAGGAGAACTGGTAAATGCCGACCTAATTGTCATAGGAATACCAATATATAACTTTGGTCTTCCGGCAGTTTTTAAAGCTTGGCTAGATCAAATAGTTAGATCAAAATTGACTTTTCGACATACCAAACAGGGGTCCATTGGCTTACTGAAAAATAAAAAAATCTACATTGCTGTTGCTTCTGGCGGTGCTCAACTAGATACCGAGCTTGACTTTGTTTCAGCCTATTTACGACACACATTCGGTTTTATCGGCTTCACAGACATTACTTTTATTGATAGCAGTGGCCTTGGTAATGACGAAACAACAGTATTGTCCCGTTGCCATGCGCACATTGAACAGCTGTAGCGTGTTGAGTAGCCGTTTATTATAGATTAATGGGCAAGCTGGAAATCATTCTTGTTACTAACGTCATGTGACCTGCAACAGAACTACTTGTCCCGCTATTCTTGCTTAAAGTCATTGTAAGGAACGGTTTCGCCACTGATATCCGGGGTCAGTACGATACCCGACAGTATACCAATTTCCAGTTATCTAGTTCTCGTCTAGGCATATCAGGCAGAAATGTCCTATCGGTAACTACTTCAAGGTATCACACCAAAAATAATGTGAGGCCGTAGGGTTGGGCCTTATTTTTTTGAGTTTTTCGACATGCTTTCCACATCCCCGGTATTTATCCGCGCTATACTTATCACCCCAGCCAAGCACCTAGTTTGGTATTCCAGTAACCGCTTCGCAGACCTTTTCCATGGCCCTATCGATTGATCTTCTTCTCGACAATATCGGCCCAATACTACTCGCCAGCTCATTTCTATTTTTTAGCCTGTTGTTCATCGGATACTATCGTCTCTATAACAACAGCACGGTGCAAATCCCGGGCAAGATCGTCGGCATCGAAAAGTACGTGAGTAAGTCCCGCAGCGGCAACCGTCGCAGCAGCCAACTGATGTATCGCCCCGTTGTCAGCTTTATTTACCACGGTGAAAAAACCTATTTTACTGCGGGCCTCAGCAAAAACTTTATTAGCGAACAGATTGGCGATAACGTATCCGTCGAGTATATCGACAGTCTTATTTCATCGGTCAGAATCGCAGGCAGGCCCTTTATCAGAAACTTTGGCTACGGCCTTTTTCTCATCGCTCTGCTCATTCTTGGCATTAGCGCCCAGTCATCGACCCTGTCGTGGGATTTGCAGTTGCTACGACTATCGATACCCTTTGCCCTCAACTGGATTTTATTTAAATACCTTGCTGACCTGTTTAAACGCAACGGCGGTGTCGCCGCGCTGATGAAGCAAAACAGCCCGATAAAAACTGAAGAGGAGCTGCAGCAGCTGGATATTTTTTGGTCAAATGACGACATTGCTAAGGAAGAAGACCAAGTGTACAAACCCTTCCTCTATATTACCCCAGTATTGATAGGTCTCGCGCTGTGGCCTGCTGTTGTTTTTGGGGATCGATTTTTTAGCCACCCCTATGTTGTTGAAAAATTTAACGAAGCACTTTTCAACAGTGGCGAAACGCCCATATTTTTTAACTACATAATGAATCACTCTTCATTACAAAAAGAGTTTCTGATATTTGCTATGTCGATGTTTTTTGTCCTCATGCTGAGTTACAGCTTTATATTTACTCTTAAAAAAACCGCTTGAGCCCTGCACTACTGACTTGATAGAAACGTCTGCTGCTTTCTGAGCACAAGCAATAAAACACGGACGTTCCAATAGCGATTTTAACTAGAAAATTTCGACAAAGAGCTGCCATTGATTGGGCTATGGGTGGATGGTCAACTTAGTGCTCATGGTATAAGCTTTACAGAGTATTTGATTATGTATCATCTGGACAGATCTCCAATGAAAACCATGCGCAGGATCGAGCTGGCTGAGTATGTTGGTATCAGTGCATCCGGAGTTACACGCTTAATAGCGCCAATGGAAAAGATTAAGATAGTAGAAAAAGAGGCTTACCCCAGGTATGCGCGACAGAGCTTAGTTAAGCTTTCAGCAACTGAACAGCGCCTTTTTAAAGAGGTGAGTGTCAGTTTTGAACACTGTTCCAATAGCTTAATGGCGAATTTGAGTGAGAACCAACAGGTAAAAATCATCGAGCTATCTACAAAAATTATATAGATTGCAACCAACAAATCTTGCCCAGTTATCCGTTTAATGGCCCTGCCCTACTGGTAAAGCCGAGCCTAATATAGATTTCGTAAAACTAGGTTAAGGGAGAGCCTGTAAAATTCACACTTAATATTCAAGAGGTTAAAGTTTAACAGTTGGAAACTTCCACATACATTTGAATTTGAAGGGAGGCAGGTTAAATACGGCATCAAAGGAGAGGGATACCCTTTAATTTTGGTGCATGGTACTCCCTGGTCTTCATTCAACCTAAGGCATTTAATTCGAGACTTATCTTGTCATTACCGCGTTTACTATTTTGATCTTCTTGGCTATGGCGAGTCAGACCAAAGTTCAGCGAATGTTTCTCTAGGAATACAAAATAAGCTGTTAGATGCTTTAGTTCGTCACTGGAATTTAGAATCTCCTTTTATTGTTGGTCATGATTTTGGTGGCACCACAGTATTGAGAAATCATATTTTAGACAAGCGCATCTACAGGAAGATTGTCGTTATTGACCCAGTTGCGTTATCTCCCTGGGGATCATCATTTTTCAAACATATTGGAAAACATGAAAGCGCTTTTTCGGGTTTACCCGACTATATCCATTCAGCAATTGTCGAAGCGTATATAAAAACTGCTGCCCATCAAAAATTGGAGCAGGGTACGATTGATGGAATACTAGCGCCATGGATCAGCGAGCAAGGTAAGTCAGCATTTTACAGACAAATTGCTCAAGCCGACTCAAGATTTACTGATGATTTTCAAGGAAAATTTGATGAGGTAGATGCACCAATGCTCATACTGTGGGGAGAGGAAGATCAGTGGATACCTTGTGATCAGGCCTATTTACTTCAAAGTAAAATAAAAGGCTCAAAGCTTGTGACTGTACCCAATTCGGGACACCTGGTAATTGAAGAAAATCCTGCTGCGTTAGTCGCTGAAATAAAAAAATTCTTTGCGAGTTGATAAAATATCTACTTCGCGCCTACGATGCCGGATGCTGCTTTGTCTAACGGGCATGTTGACGTTAAAGGTCCGCTATTAGAACGCACTTACATTAATGTTTCATCGATATTTCTAATGGGTGCCCCCTATCAGTCCCACGAAGAGTCGAGCTCGATCCTTTTTCATTCTTAGCGAGCCTCGGTTAATACTGCGCTTAAAAATTTTCGGGAGTTGCAAAAAGTTGGTCAATTTGCAAACCCGATCGCCACTGGATCTAGGCTCAAGGGCCAGGATGACAATAGATTTGAGGCTGACGCAAAGGTAATGTTCAGGATTGGGAGACGGATGCTCGCATCGTGACTTGTCTCACCTCATCATATACCAGTTGCGACAGATCAGATCGCGGATTGTTGATGCGCTCGATCAGCACCACTCGGCGGTGGACAGGTGGCGCACCGAATGGCAGGGAGACTACCTCGCCAGCTGGAATCTGGCGTAATCTTCCTGCAGGTATGACACCTGCCCCGAGACCGGCGCTTGCCATGCTTACCACGGCTTCAGATGAATCTAGCTCCATCGCTTCTTTTACTTTCACACGGTTTTCACGTAAAGCTCGATCGATAACTTTTCCCATGCCAGCATTGCGGTTAAGTCGAATAAAAGGATAGTAGGCCAAAATCTCATGCCACTGCGTTAATAGACAGTCCCGAGGTGCGACGACAATCATCGCTTCTTCGGTAATCAGCAATGATTTTAATTCAGGATCGGGTTCAGGTAATTCGGTGATGATGGCTGCATCCAGTTCGCGCCGGCGCACTCGGTTGGCAAGCGCCTCGGATAGTCCCTCCTCCATGCTGACCTGTACCGCAGGATGCGATGCACGAAGACTCGCCAATGCTAGTGGAATCAGGTCGCTGGAAACTCCGCTAACACAACCCAGCATCAGCCTCCCTCCGATCTCCCCCGGTGATTTGGCGAGCTCCACCAGGGTATCAAATTGCGCCAAAACTTCGCGACCCCGATCGACTACGGCATAACCGTGGGCATTAAGTTTTGGGGGGCGCGTTGCTCGGTCGAAGAGGTCTACGCCTAGTTCACGCTCCAGATCTCGCATTTGATGGGAAATTGCTGAAGGTGTGATGAATAGACTATCTGCTGCCGAAGTGAAACTTTGTGTGTCGACTATTACGATCAGAGTGCGCAGTTGGGTAATGTTCATAAGATGAATACTACTCACTTTAAATGTGAATATATATCATTTTTATTGAATTTAATTCAACCCTATACTACTGCCCATCTCAACAAACTATACCTTTTAAGGAGTATCTCAATGTCCGATTTTATTCTTGTGACCATTATGATTGTCAGCCTTGTCACCGTTAATATCCAGTTTCTTATCTAAACGTATCGCACGGTGTTAGTGAAAGCAGGCGCTCAGTAAAAAGCAAAACCAAAATGAGTCGGTAAACAGTGAGCCACATGGGCAAGAAGATAGTCTCGAATTCTTCCCGATCAGGTTAAGTCCTAATTCGAAGTCAGCATCCTCTGTGGTTGAGACCTGGTTGGTTTGACCAACCGGAAGGCAACCAAATCGAATGGCCACTAGATTTCAATGACCTTCGATGATGCTACACCAATTGAAACCCAGCCAAGCAAGTCCATCATATAATTGATATTTTCTAAAATCATGGCTTGACTTTATACATGCATATACATATTGTATGCGCTATTGAATAGATCGAGCAGGACAATGGAAGCTGATATTTGTTATAACCTGGCGATGCGTCAATCTAGCCGACTGATTACCCAGTTTTATGAAGAGCGCCTGAAAACGGCTGGATTGAAGTCGGGCCAGTTTTCTATTCTTCGTGCCGTGCATTTTACCAAGCAGACCACTAATAAAGAATTGCAGAGGATTTTGATACTAGGCCAAACGACCTTGTCGCGAAACTTAAAACCTCTATTACGCGACGGTTTTTTAGAGCTCAACGTTGATCCCAATGATCAACGTATCAAGTTAATTAGCCTCACTTTAAAAGGTAAAAAGTTGTATCAAAAAGCGCTGCCCTTATGGCAGGTGGCACAGCTCGATATCAGAAAAAAGTTCGACCAGAAAGAATTATCACAGATCCTGACATTATCAGATTCTTTTGTAAAAGAGCTGTCACTGAGCTAGAGTTTTTTATCACAATACATGCATATACATTTATATTTATTACATTACAGGAAACACAATGAAACATTTAAATCACATCAAAAGTTCAGGCTGGGCATTAGTCACCGGTTCAACGATGGGTATAGGTTTTTCCTACGCGGAGTCGCTAGCCCGGCAAAATAAGTCGCTCGTACTGGTGGCTCGCAACGAAGCCAAACTGACCGAAGTAGCACAGGATCTGGCGCAACGCTATGACATATCAACCAAAATTATTGCCACCGATCTTTCGACACAGGCGGGCTTGGATAAAGTGATCAGTGAAACGAGGGGGATATTTGTAGACCTGTTAATAAACAATGCAGGTAAGGAAGAGTCAGGTAATTTCGCCGATAATCATGTCGATGAAATGTTAAATTCGATTGCCCTCAATTGTTCGGCACCGCTCGTCTTAAGCCACCACTTTTCCGCATTGATGGGAGAGAATGGTGGCGGCAGTATTTTATTTCTTTCTTCTATAGTTGCTTTTCAGGGCGTACCACTGATTGCCAACTATGCTGCCACCAAATCCTATTTGCTGGTGCTTGCCGAAGGTTTAGCACCAGAATTAAAACAAAAAGGTATTCATATATCTGTTGCAGCGCCTGGCTTTACACGCAGCAATTTATCGCCACAGATTAATTTTAACGGCACGCCATTTAAACCGCTTGACGCCGATTTTGTCGCGCAATACACGCTCGACAGACTGGGCAGGCAACTACTGATTGTACCCGGATTTATTAACAAATTTCTATTCTTCGCAGGAAAATATATTCAACCGCGCAGGATGAGTAGCTTTGCTTTTGGACAGGTTTTTAAAATGGTTCTTAAAGACAAAATGGCAACTCAGAAAATGGCTGGGGTTAAAACGTGAGTCAGCACCTGAAACTATATTCGAACCCATTAACGGCGAATGGCATTAAGATGAGGCTGATCCTTAAGGCGATCAATATAAAAGCCGAAGTTATCAATTTGCAGCTGCATAAAGGCGAACAAAAATCTCCCGAGTTTTTGAAGATAAACCCGGCAGGTAAAATTCCCGTTCTGATTGATGACGGCAATACTCTGACAGAGTCAAATGCGATTCTGTATTACCTCGTGAACAAGTATGAATCGACACTATGGCCAAGTGACAACCATCAGCAAAGTCAGGTTTTAACCTGGTTATTCTGGCAGTCATCGGTATGGGCCAGCGCGGTTAGCAGCTTCGCCCATCAACGCCTGGTATTGCCTTACTGGGGCTTTAAAGGTCGCGATGAAATAAATCTCAAGATGCTTGAAGATTTTCACCGAGCGGCCAAACACCTCGATGACAGCCTGCACTCAAAGTCGGCATTGGTCTGTGAGCAATTGTCGATTGCCGATATCAGTCTGGCCAGTAATTTGATTTTTTGCGAACAGGCCCGAATTCCCCTGACCCCTTATGTCCATTTGAAGCACTGGTTAAATCAGCTCGACGATTTCTCCTGGTGGAGCGAGACCCGGTTGGAACTCGATCAACTTTTAAATCATTAACATGCATATACACTCAAATCCATGGAATCCATTATGAACACTCTCAAACCAGTATCAATCGCCACCCGCTTCGCGGAATTTATTGTGCGTTTCCCGAAGTTAAATGTCTTCGCCAGCTTGTTGCTCATGGCTCTCGTTTTTAGCGCCCTGCCTAGTTTATACAAGGACACCCGTGCGGACGCTTTCCTGGCGGATGATAATCCAGCGCTGGTCTATCGTGAAAAGGTTAAAGCTCAGTTCGGTTTAAGCGACCCGATTGTTGTTGCGATTATGAATGAATCAAAAGAAGGCATATTTAATCCAACCTCGTTGAATCTGGTTAACTGGTTAAGCGAAGAAATATCTAACCTGGATAACATTAACGCCGACCGTGTTACTAGCCTGGCGACAGAAAACAATATTACCGGATCGTCAGATGACATGTTGGTGGAGCCCTTCTTCGACGACTATCCAGAGACCCAACAGGACGCCGACCGTATCTGGCAACAGGTATCCGAGTTTCCACTTTATATGGGTAAGTTAGTCGCGCAAAACCGGCAGGCTACGTTAATTGTCGCCGAACTACTCGACGAAGACCAGGTAGAAGACAGCTATCAAAAAATATTGGAGCTGGTCGAAAATTCACCTAAAGGGGTTAACGATCAAATTCACGTTGCTGGCGAAGGCGCAATCGCTGGATACCTCGGCAGTTATATCGACGCCGATGCACAGCGACTGAACCCAATTGCAGGCCTTATTATTACAGTCATCATTCTGTTTGCATTTGGACGGCTTAGTCCGGCCCTGCTATCTAATGTCGTCATCGCCGCCTCGGTACTGATGACACTGGGCATCATGGCCTATAGCAATGTGGCTTTTTTTGTCATTACCAACGCTCTACCAGTTATTTTAATCGGAATTTCGGTGGCCGATTCTATCCACATCTATAGCCATTATTTCGAACTACAGGCGAAGTCGCCGTTGCGCGATAAAAAAGACATTATCGTCGAGACCTTCGAAGCCATGTGGCGCCCTATCACTTTAACGACCTTGACCACGGTAGCGGGATTTATGGGTCTCTACTTCGCCGCTTACATGCCTCCTTTCAAATACTTCGGTTTATTCACTTCGGTGGGCGTGATCATCGCGTGGATTTATTCGTTAATATTTTTGCCTGCTGCTCTGGCGATTATTAAACCTTCTGCCAGTAAAAAAATGGTCGTACTTGCGTCGAGCAATCGAGTCGACAGATTCGCCAGTGTGATGGTTAACCTGGGCAGGGTGACATTGAAAAATTCTAAGTCTGTGATCGGGTTATTCCTCCTCGTTATCCTAGTGGGTTTATTAGCTACAACACGCTTGACCGTCGACGAAGACCGCATTGCGACCTTCCATAAAAGTGAAGCCCTCTTCCAGGCCGATAAGTCGATCAATCAATTTTTCGATGGTACTTACAATCTCGATATAGTGGTTGAAGCCAGCGAAGCAGAAGCACTATTCGAACCCGAAAAACTGCGGAAAATAGAAGCATTACAGGACTATGCGCTAAGCCTACAAAACGTCAATGGCGCTAATTCCATCGTCGATTATTTAAAACAGATGAATCGCTCACTGAATGGCGGTAGCCCGAAAGACTATCAGTTACCACAGGACCAGGCGTTAATCGCACAATACTTTCTGATATATTCAGCATCTTCGGATCCAACCGATTTCGAAGAAGAAATCGACTACGACTACCGCGTGGCGAATATTCGACTCAATCTTAATGAGGGCAGTTATCAGCAAACAAAGCATATCGTCGAAGACCTCGAAACCTATATTGCCGAGCAATTCCAGGGCAATGATTTAAGCGCTACCTTAAGCGGACGAGTAACGGTGAACTATCACTGGATTAAAGATCTCGGTGAGAGTCATTTTGTCGGCCTCGCACTATCGTTATTTTTGGTCTGGACAGTGTCTTCGATATTGTTTGGGTCGATAACTGCTGGAACTTTTGCCATTATTCCCGTGGTGACATCGATATTACTGGTTTATTCGGCGATGGTTGCTCTGGGTATCAAACTCGGCATCGGTACTTCAATGTTTGCCTCAGTCGCAATCGGCCTGGGCGTCGACTTTGCGATACATACCATCGATCGCTTGAGAAGTTTGTTTGTTGAAAACAAGGGTGATTGGGACGCCGCGCTGACGCAACTATACCCGTCTACCGGTCGTGCCTTATTCTTCAACTATTTGGCAATAACACTCGGCTTTGCAGTTTTGATATCGAGCAAAGTCGTACCGTTAACCAATTTCGGCACTATTGTAGTGGTATCAGTAACCGTTAGTTTTCTTGCAAGCCTGAGCTTATTGCCAGCGCTATTTAATGTAATAAAACCGAGCTTTATTTCCGACTCGTTGAATAACAGCGAACAGCTACCACAACTCTCTATGGCACGGAAGTGGTTAAGAATTTCATCATTTATCATCGTGACCGGTTTACTTGGCAGCCTACTGATTAGCAATCAATCCTTAGCCGCCGAGGATTCGAGTGTAATTCCAACGGACGCGATGACTATCGTCAACAATATCAACCAGGTCGACGATGGTGAGCATGTTAAACGCAACCTGACCATGACCCTTATTGACAAGCGAGGCAAAACGCGTGTGCGCAAGACTCGTACTTTTCGTAAGTATTATGAGGGCGAAAAACGCACCATTTTATTCTACCAGCGGCCAAGCAACGTTAAGGGCACTGCGTTTTTAACCTTTGACTATAAACAAGCTGATAGAGATGACAATCAGTGGTTATATCTACCCGCGTTGAGAAAGGTAAGAAGGATTTCAGTTTCCGATCGAGGCGATTATTTTCTCGGCACCGACTTTACCTATGAAGATATCAAACTCGAAGGCAAGCTCGATATCGAGGATTATAACTTCGAGATTATAAAAACCGAGGTATTAAATTTCGAAGACGGACTCAGTTATCAATCAATAAAGATGAACGGCATTCCAAAATCCAGGGCAATTGCCAAGGAGCTGAGTTATGGTCGCACCGAATTTTGGGTCGATACAAAGACCTGGTTAATCATCAAGGCTGACTACTGGGATCAGAAAGGCAAGTTACTGAAAACGCTGATCAACGCTGATATCAGGGCCATAGATGATATTTTGACCCGACATAAACTGACGATAGATAATCATAAAACTGGGCACAAAACCATTTTTGAATTTAGCGAGGTCGATTATCAGTCTCCAGTTAAGGATACCCTGTTCAGTAAACGCGCGATGAAGCAGGGTAAATGAAATGATTAAGCCAATTTCATTCGCTTTCCTCATATTCATGTTTTTACCGAGCAGCTATGCGTCTACCGAATTTAGCGCGGTATGGGAGCAGGAACTCGCGATCGACAAGAACGGAAAAACCCATAAATTTGAAACATTGCTAGATTCTGAATGGAATACTCATTTTTCAGACAATCTCGACATGATCCTGATCGGCCGAATCCGACTGGATAGTGCCACCAGGCTGGGCCAGAGTCAGCGTAGCCCCGACAACTACAGTTCTATCAATGGGCCGCTATATTCGGATAGTCATAGCGAGATCAGTATTCGAGAGTGGTATCTGGATACCAAGATCGCAGCGAGTTACTGGCGCATCGGTAAACAGCAGGTAGTCTGGGGTCAGGCTGATGGCTTGAAAGTACTCGATGTCATCAACCCACAAAGTTATCGCGAGTTTATTCTTGATGACTTTGATGACTCCCGAATACCCTTAACGATGTTGAACATTGAAATTCCGCTGGCCGACGAGAGTAGCCTGCAAGTGTTATGGATACCGGACCTAACTTATAATCAAAATGCTGAAGCGGGAAGTCCGTATCAGGTGAGTAGCCCTCTATTATCACCCAAATTACCGTCAGGTGTTTCACTCGGTGGATTTACCCAAAGTAAACCGTCATCCGCGATTAAAGATAGTGATTTTGGACTGCGCTATTCGATGTTTTATGAGGACTGGGATATCACTTATAACTATTTGTATCACACTCTCGATGCACCAGTTTATTATCAAACACAGGTTCGGGTTCCAGATCAAGAGGAAGTCCACATCAACGCCAGATACCAACGCAGCCACTTATTGGGCGCCACCGCGAGCAAGGCCTTCGACAGTTTCACCTTACGTAGTGAAGTGGGCTATAGCACTCATAGTTATCATTTGATCGATAGTGCTTCGACCGAGTTTTCATCTCAGCAAGGCGTACAGCAATCAGCCGATTTATCTTCTGTGATTGGGCTGGACTGGCAAGGTCTGGAAAATATCCTACTCAGCGTACAATGGTTCCAGAGTCATTTACTCGACTATAACGACGCCGTGATTCGTCCGAGAAATAACAACATCCTATCCCTGCTCTACCAGCAAACTTTCGAAAATGAAACCTGGGATCTTGAAGTACTGAACCTGCACGGCATCGAGCAGAACGATGGCTCGCTGCAAACCCAATTGGGTTACATGCTTGAAAGTAATGTTCGACTATGGATAGGTGCTGATTTCTTTTACGGCAAAAAACAGGATTTTTTTGGCCAGTTTGAAAAAACTGATCGGGTAGTACTCGGATCCAGAGTCGGGTTTTAGCGACGTATAATCATATAGATGTGACGGTTCGGCGCACCGATGTATTAGAACACCAAAAGTAGGTGCCTTTAGGCGACGCATGAGCAGTTATCGAGGATACAGAGCTCAGGACCAGTATCCATTTTAAAACTTTCAATAACGTCAAAATGGGTTGTGGGTTGTGACATCTGACACAATGACGATATTTTTGATACTGCCTGCTCTTAACTTAAAGGCATTTGGGACGCTACCATTTTTGATAAAGGGTAGCGTCCGTCAATGGTTTCTTTCATTAATAAGCAAGCTGACTGATTGCAGTTAGACCATCACTTATCAATACGGGAGTACCACCAACACTGCTAACTTGCAGGCTATCATCACCTGCTTTAAAGGCAATTCTGACACCGTCTGCTGACCATTGTGGCTGGCTAATATCGAGACTATTAGGTGACCCTGTCGAATTCTGATTGCCGCTTCCATCAGCATTACTGGTAAACAACTCAACTACCGTGCTTGTCTCCTGATCTGCCAGGTAAGCTATTTGACTGCCATTTGGGCTCCACTCAAAGCCATCTTTATTGGCAACCCCACTAGTTGTCATATCGCCGCTCAATCTTCTCTTGTTCGAACCATCGCTTTGTATCGCAAATAATTCAAAAATATTATTTGACTGTTCATTGGCGTGATAAGCAATATCAGTTCCATTTGGCGACCACTCTAAATTGGTAACCCCACCTGAGCCAGGCAGTGCAACAATACTGTTGCTGGAACTACCGTCAGCTGCACCAACATGCAACTCGAACAGACTATTCGAATCGACATCATCAAGATAAGCAATTTGAGATCCTTCAGGCGACCATTTAAAAATTCCGAGAAAGTCACTATTGGTCGATACCTGTCGAAGGTTCTCACCATCAACGTCAATGGCATAGATATTGGAATCATTAATCGTTAGAAAGTCAGCCAGAAAGCCAACACGACTGTTATCAGGAGACCAACTTACATTCCTGATTTGTCCAGTGGTATTAGTGATCAATCGTAGACTGTTTGAACCGCTAGTTCTGGTATCAAAAATACTCAATGCCACGGTTGTCGAACTGCCTTGACTGGTAACTTCCTGGACGATATAACGGCCATCAGGCGACCACTGTGGTCGAACCACCTCAACTATATCATTGGTAGGGCCATTTATTTTTTGATGATTAGACCCATCGCGATCAACCAGAAATACCTCGTCAGTACCATTGTCGCTTATGTCCCCTGAATAGACCACCTGCAGGCTATTTGGAGACCAGGCAAACTCTTTCACCGAACTAATAGAAGCCGTGGGTTCGCTTAGTTGCAAAGGGGTTCCATTTAGGATTTGAACGACGAATAAATTTGCTCTACCCGCGTCTCCATTAACGATATAGGCCACCCATTGTTTATCGGGCGAAATTTGAAACTGATCTATGGTCGTGACATTAGAAACATTGTTACTGCTTAGACGCGTCAATGAGCTACCGTCGTCAGCCGCGGCGAAAAGTGCAAGGACTCCCGTTGAAAGAATTGCATCGTTGGCGGTAAACACAACAGTTTCAGCCGTTCGGGTTGCACCACCAACATTACTACTGCCACTATCGCTGCCACCACCACAGGCGCTTAGAACGATGCTAACTGCTAAGACGGTTGTCCAAGTTAAAGTCTGCTTTAAACTTTTCATGATTTGTTCTCCCTATTTTTGATTATTTGGCTCGGATATACCGTGCTTATTGTGTAAAGCGACACAGGGCTGAAAGCGCCCTCATTTAATTTCCAGGAAACTCAGTGCATCGGAAATATCGTCTGATAAGCAATCTAGGCTGGTTAAGAAGTCGCTAGATTATCGGAATTACAGCCCACTATCATTAGTTTAAGTTAACATAACCGTGATATTCACGTGTTATTTCCAGTGGTATGACTGAACCTAATGACATCACTCGTCTGTTATCAGACTGGCGCGCAAGCGACCATAAGGTGCTGCGAGATCTAATGCCATTGGTGCACGATAAGCTGCACTAGTTGGTTAGCGGCTATATGAGGCCAAAAAAGTAGAGAGCATACCCTGCAGGCGACCGCGCTGGTCAATGAAGCCTATCTAAAATTATATAAGAGCCTTGGGTTTATTCAGCCAACTGAACAATTAAAAGAAACTATTATCTATATTCTCAAAATTAACCATTATTACCTAGTCTAAATCTCACTCTCTTTTTTCACCCTCACATCTAAGAGAGTGAACAGATTTTCGTGCTGACAATACTGCCAATGTCGCCGGCTTTTCACCGAACACTATTCGATGTTGTAAACCACTGGCATTTGACCTTTCCATTGTTGCCAGATGCCTAGATCAAGGATCAGTTGCGATATAAAGTGGGCGACGTTTATTCGACTCGTTTTACCTGCATCAAAAATGGCACTGCGTGTCGGAGATGGATAGGCTTTATATTCGGTCACGGTTTCTTCATCGATGAGGCTATCGGGTCGAACGGCAGCCCATTCGATTGACGATTGATTAACACCATAATTTTTTTGCAAACTTACCGCTGCTTCCTCGTTATCAGCATGGGGTGGCACCAAATGTCTTATCAATCCAATGACACAGGCCTGCGCTTTTGAAACCGTCTCCCCTGCCCGAATATTTTGATTTCCAGTGGTATTCATTAAAACAAATTTCACCGGTGTATCGGGTGACGTTTTTTCAATGGCCTGGCATAGACGTTCAACACCATTTTTTACCAACCGTCTGGGGTGCCCAAACATGCCTTTAAACGTCAAGTTGTGACCAAGACATGAAACAACTGCGCTACAGCCCTGAACCTGCTCTAACAATTGAGCATCCGTCATATCCAACAGACTAGCGACAGTAATTGCTAGCTGGTCATGCCTTTTCAATAAATCGGGCATGCTCTCAATCGAACGCACGATAATTTTTACCGGCTCTCCTTGATCCAGTAATTGTTCAACTAATAAACGACCAGTTGCGCCACTAGCTCCCACGACTAACGTTGTCATTGTGTTCTTCTCTATGGTTTGAATAATTAATCATCACTATAATTATTCATAAATGAAATATATAGTGCCATAATTGCATTTTAGGTATGCATATTAGTATGAACTGGACACCAGTAACTTTTGATTGGAACCATACTCGCGCATTTTTAGTGACCGCAGAAGAAGGCACTTTGTC
>CAXMOZ010000110.1:0-3483 GCA_964195315.1 uncultured Acidimicrobiia bacterium
AAGGCGTTCGCCAGCGGTTACCGGATTAACCGCGTGGCGACTCGACGAGGGATAGAGTACTGCATGCCCGGCGGGTAATTTTATTTGCTCGGTCCCGAATTCGGTTTCAATGCAAAGCTCACCACCCTCGTAATCGTCAGGATTGCTGAGGAACACTGAGATGGATATGTCTGAGCGATAGCGAGCAGTCGGGCCACCCATGATTGGATCGTCGATATGGTATCCGTAAGACATGCCGGTGGTGTATCGGGCATAGATTGGAAGCGATATTTTAGCAGGCAGTGCGGCGTTCAGGTAGGTCGGGTGCCGCACAAGCTGGGTCATAACGACACTGTTAAGCGCATCGAGTTGATCCTCGCTGGCGGCAAGTTCCTGGTTAGTTTTGTGTTTTTGCGCATTGCTACCTGCCGAAAGCCTGCCATCGGTAAAATTGCATTGCTGTAGTACAGAGCGAACCGCTGTTAACTGTGTCGAATCAAGAATGTCCGGAATTTTTATGAGCATGATAAACCAACAAAATAATGTGGAATTGACAATCGAATTCGATGATAAATCCTATTCGATCCAGGTGCCAGTAACCCTGTCCATTGAAGCGCAGGATTTCTTCGAAAAAATAGACGCCGACATGGATGCTGGCTGGCAAATGAGCCGATGGTGGGTACCAGACCCGGATGAAACCCAACGCTGCCAAATAGTGGCCGATAAATTATTCACCGCAATGAGTAAAAATGACGAGTCATACGCGCAACTGATGTGTGCCTACATTCTCAAAACTAAGCCAGCCACCAGACGTATTCAGATCAATACTGACGGCGAAATTCAGGGAAATGAGTTTCTACCGGGATGAGACCTGGGCCTGGGCATAGATTGGAAAGATTCGGCCAACTGCAAATTCACACTATAAACACGACATGAGTTGGATGTGCTGCTGCTTCTGAATTGAATTTCTAGTCCTGCTGATTAAAAAAGAAAGATGGCATTTCAATTGGTTTTATTGATGCGATTACGTCTTTATTAATGCGCGTAAATTCCACGAAATAGATAACTATGTTAAGCATTTCTTAAGGTTAATCGGTTAAAAAAGTAATTGTTATTTTCAATTTAATTTTCATTTTGCAGGCTCGTTGTAAGGCTTTGTTAAAGTTCATTTTTGAAATCTCTGATTAAGTTTTTTATCGGAAATTCAGAGGCTACACATAGCTCTCAAATGACTGACCCCAAAATCAGGTAATACTGTTGATTTCACCTTTGCTCAAACTCACACCAACCCGGCTGGTTATTCTGGGGGTCGCCTTTATGATCCTGACAGGGAACTGGGCGTTCTATGGGAAGCTGACAGATATTTATCCGGTGGAAGGTAATGCTATTTTTGTATTGTCACTAACGATATTTCACTACTGCTTCCTGTTGCTACTGACAATTGTTTTTTGTCTAGTCATCCCGGCTCGAATACTAGTTAGCCTGCTCATCTTGCTAACCTCAGCAACAGGCTATTATTCTGACCAGTTAAATATCGTCATCGATAGCGAGATGATCAGGAGTATCTTAGAAACTAATATTGATGAAATGGCGGATGTAATCAATTTCGGTTTTGTAATGCGTATTTTCCTGTTGGGTATTATTCCGCTAACGTTGATATGGAGCCTGCCTTTTTATAAATCTGGTACCCTGCGAGAGTTGAGATATAAACTAGAGATTTCTGCAGTTGCAGTTGTCGTCTTGGTGCTATGTGTGGTGACAATGGGGGAGCATTACGCCAGTTTCTTTCGTGAGCACAAGTCTGTACGCTTTTACATGAACCCGGCTTACCCGATTTACTCCGCAGGGAAATATATCAAGCATGAATTAATGGCATCTAAAGAACACTCCTATACTACTGTGGCAGAACGATCCGAGAGAACAATAACAGATAAGCATCAGGAACTGGTTGTGCTGGTAGTCGGTGAAACTGCCAGGGCCGACCATTTTTCGCTCAATGGCTATGAACGTGAGACCAACCCGAAATTATCCGAGATGGAGCGCCTGATTAGCTACAGTGATATTTCAGCTTGCGGCACCTCAACATCAGTTTCTGTTCCCTGTATGTTTGGCCAAAAAGGACGCTCAGATTTTAATCATGAACTGTCGGGCTATACAGAAAACATTCTCGATTTACTAAAGCGGGCAGAGGTGAATATTCTCTGGCGGGACAATAATTCCAGTTCGAAAGGGGTGGCGTCCCGGGTTACTTATCAGGATTTCAAGTCACCAGCGGAAAATCCTGCCTGTGATACCGAATGTCGTGATGTTGGCATGATTGATGGCTTGCAAGCGTATATTGACAACCTCGATGGTGATGTTTTGATTGTACTGCACCAGATGGGGAGTCACGGCCCGGCGTACTTTAAGCGCTATCCACAGCAATTCGAGCGATTCAAGCCTGCGTGTAAATCAATTGAACTATCGCAATGCACGACTGAAGAAATTATTAATGCCTACGACAATACTATCCTCTATACCGATCACTTCCTGGCACAGGTAATTGGCTTTCTAAAACACAATTCTCCCAGATATGAAACCACTATGTTCTATGTCAGTGATCACGGGGAATCGTTAGGAGAAGGGGGGTTCTACCTGCACGGAATGCCTTATATGTTTGCTCCAGATGCACAAACACATGTCCCCATTATTGTCTGGAGTGGAGAATCTTCTGATATCGATTATGAAAAAAGCCTTGGATTGAAAGATAAACCCAATTCGCACGATGCCCTGTTCGGTGCTTTGCTGGAATTATTTGAAGTTCAAACAGATTTAAAACCTGTAGGAGAGCATCCTCTTGTTTATATCAAGGGAGATGATTTAAGCTAGTAACGGTTGTGTGAAAATGAGACCAAATCTTTCCCAGTGAAACCCATGTGTCGCTGTTTACCCAGGGTGTGTGAAAACTATTTGGTAAAAAAATAAGTGGTAAAAATTGGTTTATATTTGATCTAAATGCATATAAAAGTGGGTAATTAACTATCAAATATCACTAGTGTCCGGAATATAAATCGAACAAGTTCAATTGGTTATCGTTACCCGAGTTAATCATGTTGTCATCGCATCCGTTAAGTAGTTGATTTATTGGTGTGGTTTCGAAAATAGTCAGGCTTAAAATCTGTAATATTGAGTAAAGACTGGCCTTGATATTGAGTCGTTTTTTTATGATGGCTACAAGCACATAGACTGATACGGCTATCCAAACCTGCGTCTTGACAGCGTTCTCTGTAGTGCCAAAAAAAGTCTTGATGCGCAGGTGTTGTTTTATCCATTTGAAAAACAGCTCCACCTGCCAACGATACCGATAGAGTTCGGTGATGGTCAACGCAGGCAGGTTGAAGTTGTTGGTAAGAAACACGAACAGTTTTTTGGTTTTTACATCGTAGAATTTTATTCGATGAAGTTTGTCTGGGTATTTCTGGACATGATAAAAACCGGTTAACATAATTGTTTGGTCGCAGCGTA
>CAXMOZ010000111.1:0-16164 GCA_964195315.1 uncultured Acidimicrobiia bacterium
CAAAAAGCAGAGGCTGCCATCAAGAAGATGGGTAAAAAGAACGCCAAACTTTATAAAGAAACACGCAAACGATATCAAGAGCAGGGCGATACAGATGCCTTGTCAGTAGGGCGAGCACTGCTCGAAGCACAGCAAAATATAAGTCTAACTGACAGGGAGCGATTACTCGGCTTTCTCGATGGTGGTGGACGAATCCTGTTACCAGAACCACAATCGCTATTGACAGTCTCGTCAAAAATGCCAGGTATCGATGGCCAAAAAATGTCTAAGTCTTATGGCAACACCATTGCGCTTCGCGAAGCCCCCGATGTTGTCGCAAAGAAGATAAAGACAATGCCGACTGATCCGGCCAGAGTCAGAAGAAACGATCCTGGCGATCCAGAAAAATGTCCAGTTTGGAAGTTGCATCAGGTTTATTCGTCTGAACAAATCAAGGCCGCGGTAGTTGAAGGTTGTAAAACAGCCTCGATTGGTTGTATTGATTGTAAGCAGTACATTACTGATGCCATTATTGAAGAGCTAAGACCCATTCAACATAGAATTAAAGATTATCTGGATGATCTGTCTGGAGTCGACAGTATTATTAATGAAGGTTGTGAAGCCGCACGAGATGTTGCGCAAGATACCATTGAAGAAGTTAGAAAAGTCATGGGTTTGACAACGCGCTAAGCCAATGAACAATTTGCCAACCCAGCAGTCTTTGATCGGCCCATCGATTAGTTCACCAATAAAGAATGCATCAAACCAGTCAGAAATGCCCTTTGCGCTAGTGCAGGGCGAACCATTGACGATGATTCCACAGGACTTATATATACCGCCAGATGCGTTGCAGGTATTCCTTGATGCTTTTGAAGGACCGCTAGATTTGTTGTTGTACCTAATCAAACGTCAGAATCTGGATGTTTTGAATATTCCGATCGCTGTGATTACGAAGCAGTATATGGAGTATATTCATTTAATGGATACTATGGAGCTTGAGTTGGCGGCTGAGTATCTTGTGATGGCTGCTATGCTCGCTGAAATTAAATCTCGCATGTTATTACCTCGTCCTGATGAGTGCTCTGAAGAAGATGACCCACGAGCTGAGCTGATACGCCGCTTGCAGGAATACGAACAGTTTAAAAAAGCAGCTGAAGACATGGATGCGTTAGACCGATTAGAACGCGATATTTTCCTAACCAATATCGAAGTGCCAAAGTTCGAAGTAGAAATGCCGCTACCTGACATCAAAATGAATGATTTACTGATGGCTTTTAGAGATGTCGTGAACAGAGCCGAGCAGTACGCGAGTCATCATGTTCAACGCGAACCACTCTCGGTACGTGAGCGCATGGTATTCGTCCTTGAGAAGTTATCTTCCGACCGTTTTACCAGTTTCCACGATTTCTTTGATGTCCGTGAAGGACGAATGGGTGTAGTGGTCAGTTTTCTGGCGATACTAGAATTACTTAAAGAGTCGATGATAGAACTAGTTCAAAGTGAGAACTACGCACCCATCTATATAAAGGCCATATAGAATCATGGACAATCAAAAATTAAAACCAATTCTGGAAGCTTTGCTGTCAGCGACAGATAAGCCTTTAGCGATTAATTTCATGTACGATCTTTTTTCGGGTGATATTGACCAACCGAGCAAAGACGATATTCGTCAAGCCATCCATGAGTTGGTAGAGCAATATGTTGGTTCAGGTATCGAACTGAAGCAAGTTGCATCGGGTTTTAGGTTTCAAATTAGGCCGGCCTATGAGACTTGGGTGGCCCGTCTTTGGGATCAAAAGCCCCCGAGATACTCAAGAGCTTTACTTGAAACAGTTGCGCTGATTGCTTATCGGCAACCGATTACCCGAGGTGAAATTGAAGATATTCGGGGTGTCAGTGTCAGCACCAATATCATAAAAACACTGCAGGAAAGAGAGTGGGTGAAGCCGTTAGGCCACAAAGATGTACCTGGAAGGCCAACGCTGTATGGCACGACAAAAGAATTCCTCGACTATTTCAATCTGAAATCTCTCAATGAGTTGCCAATGCTATCGGAAATTAAAGACCTCGATCAATTTCATCCTGAATTAGCTTTTGCTGAAAAAAGCTTAAATTAGAACAAAACAACAGCAATTAAGCTTCTATAATTAGTAAATTCTTATTTTTCTGGTCGTTCCATTATCAACTCTAAAAGCATCATGCGAAACAAATTCATCCTCTGCTTGCTGCTCGGGCTGCTGACATTACTGAGCGCCTGTAGTGAGAATAAAACAGCGCTAACAACAGTTATACACGCCGACACTGGATCTTACTCAGCTGCGATCAGTTCAGATCTAAAATACTTAATGACAGGTGCAATTGGAGGCTTTGGTAGAGTCTGGGATTTAGCTAAAAACGAAGTAATTTTTAGCCTGCAGCATCAAGATAGTAATGGTGGTGGTATGACGGCCGCTGCTTTTTCTGCGCGCAGTGAGATACTGGTGACTATGGAGCAACAGTCGCTCGCTCGATGGCGCATGCCAAGCGGCAAGTTAATTGGCTATTGGTCTTGGCCTAACTTAACCGATATAGACGTCTCAGCTGATGGACGCTATGCACTCATTGGCAGCCAGGATAACCAGGCGGTTTACTTTGATATGCAAGAAGGGAAGATGGTTTACGTATTCCCTCATCATGAAAAAGTCACCTCGGTATCACTATCAAAAGATGGCCGCTATGCACTTACCGGTTCCAACGACTGGCATGCCAGTCTTTGGGATCTTAAAAATGGTGAGCATCTCTGGTCAAAAAATATGAAATATAAAATTTCGTTAGTAGAGCTATCTGATGATGGTGAACTTGCACTCGCCAATGCTTTTATAGGTGAGACACACCTGTTTAAAACAAAAGGTAAAGGCACGCTACTGACAAAACTAGAGGATAAAAAAATGACACTGGTGTCAGCTGATTTTTCCGACAATGGTCGTATTTTAGCTTCTGGGCGAGCCTCTAAATCGATCGATATCTGGGATGTAAGCACCGGCATACAAAATGAAACCTGGCGTCCAAAAGTAAAACACCTGGTACAGCCCGACTCTGCTACTATCCTCGAATTAAAGCTTGACGCGAATGCAAAAACGCTTATATCCGAATCATCTACTGGCATTGGTCAAAGCTGGGTTCTTAAATAATATCTTAATTATTATATTATTTATTCATAACATCTTAATTAATAACAAGGCATAACAGACAAATCATAATGGAAAGAATCCAGAAATTTCTCGCCCATCAAGGCGTTGCCTCCAGACGTCAAGTTGACCAAATGTTGCAGGATGGTCGTATAACCGTTAATGGCAAGCCCGCTAAACCGGGTGATCAAGTTGCTGGCGGCGAAAAGATTGCTGTCGATGGCAAATTGTTACGTATTTCTAGAACCGAAGCTCGTCCGAAATTGATGATGTATCACAAACCCATCGGTGAGGTTTGTAGTCGAAAAGATCCCGAAGGCAGGCCCGATGTGTACAGGAATTTGCCTCATTTACAGCAGGGAAGGTGGGTTGGTATAGGACGCCTCGATATCAATACCAGTGGATTACTGTTGTTTACCAATCAAGGCGAGCTGGCTAATCGACTGATGCACCCTTCGTTCGAGGTTGAGCGGGAATATGCGGTCCGTATTCATGGTGAAGTGACACTGGAAATGATACAAACATTACGCAAAGGCGTTATGTTAGAAGATGGTGAAGCTAAATTTGAAAATATTGTAGACGCCGGTGGCGAAGGCACAAATCACTGGTATCACGTGATGCTTAAAGAAGGCAAAAATCGTGAAGTGAGACGGTTATGGGAAGCGGTAGGGGTTGAGGTCAGTCGTCTGCAACGCGTTAGATACGAAAATTTCACCTTGCCTAAGTGGCTCAAGCAAGGAAAAGCCAGGCTATTCGAAGACGATCTCGTCAGAAAGCTATATCAGCGGCTTGACATTAGTTATCCCGAGATAGCGAATCGCCGGCATTCAGGTCGAGGAATGCGTTAGGCGCCTGGAAGACTAATGGCTAACAAAAAAGTCAACAAATGGTGTCTGGCTGCGCTGCCAGACAACTTTAACCGTGTCAGCAAAGATACTTCAACGATTCAGCAGTTTTTAAGAAAACAATTGCCAGACCCTATGAATAAGCAGGTGTCTGTTGTTAACGTAACGGCTGAAGCAATTGTGATCGCGGTAGCTGACCCTCAAATTTCGAATTATTTGAGGTTGTACATTGCCGAAATACAGCAACAAATACAGGAAACATTCAGTCTCAAGCAAGTCTTAAAAATTAA
The DNA here is from genome assembly GCA_964195315.1 of uncultured Acidimicrobiia bacterium. Taxonomy (GTDB): domain Bacteria; phylum Pseudomonadota; class Gammaproteobacteria. Next base: position 4,282 of record CAXMOZ010000111.1, read on the forward strand.
GACAATACCGAGCTCTGTGTTGAAATCAGATCATGTATTGCCCGCCGCAAAAATACCATTGAGAGTAAAGCCCGAAACAGTACAATCATTACAACGCGGAGCCGACTGGATTGAAGACGAAGGCTTGAAACAAGCGCTGAAATCTTTAGCCAACAGTTTAAAGAAGTCGAGTTAGACGCCATGCTTAGTGTCTAAAGTGATTGTTTCTGGCTTTCATTCAGAATGTCAGCATATAGATTGTTAAAAATTATTTTCGCCGTCGCAATCGCAGGGATAGCGAGAACAACGCCCAAGGTACCAAATAAACTACCGAATATAATAATACCCAAAATGACCTGAACTGGATGCAGATTAACGGCATTTGCAATCACCGCTGGAATCACAACCACATTATCGATCACTTGAGCAGTAATGATGACTAAAACGCCCAGATAGAGCAGGGACGGGTCGAATGGTGTCATTGCCGACGCGACTAATAGACTGAGCAGAATTGAAATCACAGGTCCAACATAGGGCACTAAATTTAAGATGCCGGTAATAGCACCGAGCAAAATCGGAATGTCTAGCCCAATTAGGCTAAAACCTATCATGCAAATCAAAGACATAGTAACCGATTGGATCATGACGCCACGCGTATAAGCCTGAAGTTGTTGCGATACTCGATGATAAATGAGCCAGCCTAGTTCGAACGATGCATTGGGTAGCCAGTTCATCATGTGGTTTCTAACCGAGCGAAAGTCTTTCAGCAGGTAATAGGTTAGGAAAGGCACCAGCAACATTACGATCGCAAAGCCTAATAGCCGATTGGAGATGTTCAGCAGAAAGGATTGACCCAGAGAGGAAGACTGAGACAAAGTAGAAATGATCATGTCAGAAACATTCAGATCAATACCAATTTGCTCAGAAAATTCAGCACTATACTGAGTTAAAAATCCTTCCAGTTTAGTAAATATAGAGGGTAGTTTCGCCTGCAGTAGTCCAATTTGTTCGACTAATTGTGGTATTGCAAAACCAATCGCAATGAAAGTGAAAAAAATCAGAAATACTAAAACAATTAGTATCGCGAGTGAATGGTTAACATTATGGCGCACTAAATAAAGCGTTGCTGGTTCAAAAATAGCATATAGCGTAAATGAAATAATAATCGGAATGATCACAGAGGACAGTAGATAAAAACCTGCCAGAATAATCGCTATCATGCACACAAATATTTTAAATGTTTGTGCATAAGCATTTTGAGTTTTAATAGACACTTGCTCAGGCATGTCTATTGATTCGCAATTGTTTTATTCGCAAGGAATAAACGTTTAGCTAAAGTAGCCGAAAGGTTCATTAAAAAACGTGCTCCCAGCCTGGGTTCGTATTCGATCCACTCTTCGAGGTCTTGTTTCAAAAAATAGACTAACCGAGTATTAGCCACTGAGTAGGCATCAGCGGTTCTTTTCTCTGGTTCGGCCAGTGCAATTTCACCGAAAAAATCGCCTGTTTCTAAGAAAGCCAGTTCGGTTTTATGTGCCATGATCCGGACACTACCTTCAAGCACCATCAATGCACCAGCACCCTGGCTTCCTAATTGAAATATTTTCTCATCTGTAGTGAAGTTTCTAACGTGCATTTTTTTAGAAAGAAACTTTATGTGCGTAGTCGGGATGTTTTCAAATAAAGGTGTGTCTTTCCAAAGTTCGACAATAGATTGCAATTCTCCGGTTGGACTTTTGAAGATGTTCGACCAAAATATGTTCCTCATGCTTTGATCCTAATTCCTGAGCTTCAAACAATGAATTGTAGCAGATGATAAAATTTGTGAGAATACTAATCACAAGTTTCAACATTAATAGTGGCAGCTTGTATCGAAAAAGAGACTTGCCTAACCCTTGATTTGATAGGGTTTTATTTAATAGTTGCTTACATGATATAGGAAGTCGACATGAATGCGGTTTGTCCATCGCCACATTCAAATGGGTATGGCGCCTTCCTTTATTTGTGCAGATGTTGTGGGGTATGAGCTGTGAGTAATAAATATAGATTTGCTTCAGTTAGCCAAAGGTTTTAGCACAGCTTCAGGTGGCATACTTACTGCTCGTTTGAATTCGCGGTTAGTGGCAGCAGTGTGGTTATTAAGTTGACTTATGGATTGAAAGCTAGATTCGATTTTTCAGTTAATTAGCGATCGAAGATGCTGATAGAACCCGAAATCAAAGACTCTAGAAACGGATTGACAAACAGGGTAAGCAATACGCTAACGTCAGTGGTTTTTTAATTCATATCAGAGCAAACAAGGTTTTTGGAATGGGGTTTTGTTACTGCTTGTTGCTATATGGGGGAATATCTTTATAGTTGATTTACAGTTATAAATTATGCCAACTCAAGCGGTAAAATAATCGATATGTGCATATAGTTAAAATCCGGAGAGGCCCTATCATAGGCTCATCTCCAGGGTTAGGGTCAGGATTGAACGAGAGAAAAAAACTCAAGGTCGTATAGCATTCGGTGCTAGGGCATCTGGATATTGAAATATTAGCTGTTGCAGTCATTAGTGATTTTTTATGTTGTAGGAGAGTTTTATTCATGTTGCATCCACGTTCTATTATCTTCAAAATAGGCTTATTTATTACCTGTGTTTACACAGCAGTATCAACACCAGTCTCAGCTCAGGCACTGCCGCCTGCGACTGCGAATATGATCACCAATATGGCTGGACAGGCAAAAAACGATCCAACAACACTGATCAGCCTTAACGAATATGGCAGCTTCATACAAGCTGTGAGTGGACCATTTTCACTGCCTGGTGTTATTTCCACTTCATTTCAGGCAAACCGAGGAACTCTTGGAAACGGTGAATTTACGCGCCTTGTAGCGCCGATATCCCACAGCTTTGATAACCTTGAATTTGATGGATTTACGCCTTATGCAGAGGTCACATTTTCCTTCACCGACCAAAAACAGAGCGAACTTTGGATGGAAGGTATGCCGATCCAGATGATGGTCGAACACAACATTAAAACCACCTCAATAATGACTGGCGTCGGAGTAGATTTCGAACTGATGAAAGGTCTAACCATTCGACCCTTAGTTCATTTGGGCTGGTCGCGAATCAAAGACAGAAGCAACCAGGTTCCTACCACCAATGTTACGATGACAATGATGCAGCAAATGTTTCGCAATCTTACTGGAGATGGCATATTCAAATGGGAAGTCGATCAGTTTCAATATGGCCCAGCGGTTGAGACCAAGTACAACACCAATGCGGGGGACGATATAGAGGTCAATTTAGGCTTGAGATTCACTCAGTTGAACATTAAAACTATCTCAACCAGTACGCCTGGTTTGGAAGAATCAAGCAAATTTCATTCACTTAGTGGAAACTTGGAATTGGATGGTCCTACCTCCGTCAATGTTTCGGGTTGGGATATGCGTTGGCAATACTTCATGGGTGCAACCCGATTTGATACAGCTACCAAGAACGCACTCAAGTTTAGTTGGTTGGGTGAGGTCGGTGCAGGACTCTTTTTTGTTGATAGCCAAGAGGATAGCTCATATGTCGAGACTGTAGGCTTCTCAGGATCTTTGATTGTCGGTGATAACGACGTGGACGGCTGGACTATTGGTGCCAAAGCGACCTTTTAATTGAATGAACGGCATAGGTTATGTCACTATCGGTGACGCCGATGAAGCTTTTCGTTATTTACCTAATCACGTCACAGAAAGTTTTTAGGTTTCTAATGGCAGTGACTGACTTTAGGTTGATCTCTGGTTGCTGAACTAAAATGCTGCAATATAACGTCGCTAAATTTAGAAAATATTGACTTGACTTGAATTGACAGCATAGAGCCCTGATCTGCAGATTTTGTATCTGTGGACGTTTCCAATTGATTAAGGTGACTTTCCTTTAACAGCAGATATACCCTCAAAATATAGCGTGCCTAACGCTTAACTCGAATTATTGACTCCTTTTATTATGTTCATGAATTGTAATGTGTCATCAATAGATGGTGCGAATCAACACTATGATTTACCATCAGTTTTGATTGCAATATGTTGTGTACAGGTGCAATTTGGTGGACGCTCAATAGTAGATTTATACATGAATTTTCCTTGTTGTGATGCTAGATCAAAATCAAGTGGCATCTCTATGCGAAAATTCTCATTGATAGTCTTTCTAGAACAAAGAATAGGTTGGGGCATTAACAAAAATGAATCATGACTTTAGCAATAAAACTATAATTGTTACGGGGGCAGCCTCTGGAATGGGACGTGCAGCGACGCTCAAACTGAGAGAGTATGGAGCGACCGTTTATGCTGCTGATCGTAATTATTCAGCATTAAAGGAAACCTGTGAACAAAGCGGCGCTAAACACTACGTGATTGATATCAGCAAGGTTGAAGAATGTAATGCTTTAATTGAAAAAGCACAAAATGAACAAGGCCATCTGGATGGTTTAGTGAATTTCGCTGGAGTCATTAAGCGCAGCGGTTTACTCGAGTGTACTGATGAGGAATTTGATTTCGTTATGGATATTAATGTCAAAGCATGTTTCTACCTGTGCCGGGCTGCTGCAAGGCAAATGAAAAAACAAGGCGCCGGTTCGATCGTCAATGTCAGCTCGATCTGGAGTGAGATCGCGGCGGCGGGTGTTTTTGGTTATTGTGTTTCCAAAGGAGCGGTCAGTCAAATTACCCGCAGTGCCGCACTTGATCTGGCGGGCACTGGTGTGCGTATTAATGAAGTGCGGCCGGGGGAAACTAACACAGCTATGTTAGCTTCGGAAAGAGGTTATACGATGTCCCAGGAGGAGGTAGATGCGAAGCTTAAAACCATTGCAGACTCAATTCCTGAAAAGCGTCTAGCCGACCCCAGTGAGATTGCCGCGGCGGCCATATTTTTACTCTCGGATCAGTCCAGCTATATGCAGGGCGCCAGTATCACAGTTGATGGAGGCTATACGATATGTTGAATGAACAGTTTTATCGTCCACTTGGAAGGAGTGGACTTCAAGTCTCTCCGATATGTCTGGGGAGTGATAATTTCGCCAATCCGACCCCGGAAAAAGAATCCATAGAGATCCTCAGTTGTGCAGTTGCCAACGGTATCAATCTTATTGATACCGCCAATGGTTATGCTGGCGGTCTCAGTGAAGAAATAATAGGTCAATTTATGAAGCAGAGTGGCTGTCGCGACGACGTCATTCTCACGACTAAATTTTATTATGCTACAGGCAACAAAGGCATCAATGATAAGGGGTCGTCAAGAAAGCACATTATCAAAGCTTGTGAAGATTCTCTAAAGCGCCTTAAAACGGATTATATTGATATTTATCAGACACATCGCGTCTGCATGAACACGCCTCTCGAGGAGACGTTGGGCGCCTTGACCGACTTACAGCGTCAGGGGAAAATTCGCTATGCTGGATCAACCACTTCGCCTTCCTGGAAGATCACCGAAGCATCAATGCTGGCGGACTACAAAGGTTTGATTCGAATGGTGTCAGAGCAACTGCCTTATAACCTTCTTGATCGCAGGGTAGAGAACGAAATCCTGCCTGCCGCTAATGCGGCTGGGCTGGCTGTTTTTGTTTGGTCACCTTTAGCGATGGGATTATTAACCGGACGCTATGATTCTGCCAATCCAGATTCCTTTAACACGGCGCGTTTCAATCGTGGCGGAATTTATGCCGAACGAATCACCAAAAAAGCAGCCGACGCAGGCCAGGCGTTTGTCGCTATCGCGCGCAATTATGGACTTGAACCTGCGCACTTAGCGCTGCTATGGGTTAAAGATCAGTCGCATGTCACTGCACCACTTTGCGGCCCACGAACGCTCGCTCAACTGCAAAATGTGCTTCCAGTTATGGAGATGTCGTTGACAGATGAAATGCGTCAGTCTTGTGATGAATTGATACCGCCAGGCAGTGCTGTTGCTAACTTTCTTAACTCAGCGCCCTGGATGAAGGGCAAACTATTATGACGGAGCTTGCTCATTCGACGATTGATATGAATTGATCGTCGCTAACGACTATTCTTAATTACTTAATTAATCAATTGGAGCTTCAACTTTGGACCTACTAACCCAAGGTTTACTGGGGGGAGCACTGGCACTAGCAGTCTCCCGAAAAAGTGAGTCGCGCAAAGCAGCCGTGGTCGGTTTTGCTGCGGCCTTATTGGCTGATGCTGATGTTTTTATTAGTGCAAGTGACGACCCACTTTTGAATCTTGAGTTGCACCGCCATTTTACCCATTCGCTGATATTTATTCCGATTGGCGCTTTTATTGCCACACTGCTGCTATGGCCGTTAATGCGCAAACGCATTGAATTTAAAAAGATTTATACATATGCACTATTGGGTTATGGCACTGCCGGTGTGCTGGATGCCTGTACTAGTTATGGCACTCATCTACTGTGGCCCTTTAGCGAAACACGCATTGCCTGGAGCATCATCGCGATTGTCGACCCTGTTTTTTCACTGTTGCTGCTTATTACACTAATTATTGGATTTAGGTACTACAAACCATTGGCACCCCGAATTGGTCTGGGATTGGCAGGCTGCTATCTGATGCTAGGTCTGTGGCAGCATCAAAGCGCGCTGCAGTCTGCGCTCGAACTCGCTGAACAGCGTAATCACGAGGTCCAGAGTATCATTGTAAAACCGACGCTGGCGAATTTGCTACTGTGGCGTTCGGTATACCAAAGCAACGATCGCTTCTATGTCGATGCGATCCGAGTTGGTCTGGTTTCAAACCGCATCTATGTAGGTGAAACCATAGCCAAATTTAAGCTTGAACGGGATTTGCCACAACTTGATAAGGCATCAACATTGTCAAACGACATCCTACGGTTCTCCAGACTTGCTGATGGATACGTCGTACCAGATCCGAACCGTGACAAGGTATTGATCGATGTCCGATACTCGATGTTACCGAATGATGTCTCTGCCATGTGGGGTATAGACCTGGACACAGCATCGGTTTCGCAACATGTGCAATTCAAGGTCTATCGTGACCGACCTGACAATGCACGCGATGTATTTATGGCAATGTTAATGGGGCGTGATTTACCCGATTAGTAGTGATACCTGTCATTTTGTCGTTTAAATTTTGAAGCAAAACTGCCTCTAAGATTACAAAATAGATTTCTGGTGAGCCCACTGGGTGGCGGAGGGTGCGGGGTAAATTTCAGGTTACTGGAATTTCAGTGTTTAGCTGATTATTGACTTTCTGCGCAAGGTTTTTCTTCGAGCTCAGTCAGACGACTTTTCAAAATTTTGGCTTTATTAATGAACTCATCCATTTCCTATTGAGACGGTCTTTGGTCCGTCTAGTATTCGAGATCTTCCATTAGTTTTGAGTTTTCCATATTAAAACCTGCCAATTTTTTCCTATAAAAAACTCAGCAGTTCATTTCACTCAATTTGTCACGGAATTTGACGGTAATGTCGAGAGGCATTAAGGAACCATAGCTTGTTAGTGGTGAGCAAATTTTTATTTTTAGTTATTTTTTTTAGTTTGAAAGCAATTAAGAACTTGTGCGAACGAAGGCCGGATTTTTCTAGCACTACATAAAGTAACAGGGAAAGACAAGAAACTGGAATAGACGCTGCTGATTGATATAGCCCGATAGGTCTTTTATACTTAATTATGCTTATTTGCTTTGCCATAGTCGGTAACAAACTCTATGGTCAGGCAGATGAAAACGGCGAAAAACGGCTATTTTTGCTCTATTTATTTATCGTTTCTCTCTCCGATAAATGAAGCTACAATAATTTCCAATTCGGTGTATCACTATCACCTAGAATAAGGCCCTGCATTGCACAGGAAGAGTCAATAGCGGTTAAGTGCAACACTTAAGACAAGTCACTCATCAAGGAGAACTCATTTTGCCAAAAACTAACATCCAACAAGTTTTACGTATTGTAGTCCCGTTACTTGCTATCAGTTTACTATCGAGTTGTGGTACTGATAGTGCTCCAGATAAAGTCACTTACAGTCAATTGTTTAATGATGAGTTTAAGGGTTGCGGCAGTAGTTGCCATAACTCAAATGCTGCTGATGGTACAGAGAATGGTCCAGACCTCAGCACTGCCGATAGTTTTTATACCAGCCTGATAAACAAAACGGTTAACAATGACTATCCTAACTGGATTAGAGGTGGTGATTGCGACAGTATACCCTTCATTAATCCTGGTAATGCCGCCAAGTCCCTCATTGTCACCGGTTTAATACAAAGTGATGCCGATAACATTCTCATTTCCGACAACTGCACCTCAGCATTTAATTTACACGAGGTGATTGCTAGCTACAACAACCCTTCAGCCGTGGTCGAATGGATAAACAATGGCGCCATAAGAACCGCTGCAAAGAGTGCTAACTAAAAAACATGATGACCCGCCGTCGTATCGCTAAATGGTCAGCGGGTTTTTTGGGGGTAAGCATCTTGCTCATCGTCACGGCACTCGTCAGCCTTTTTTATTTACTGCGTTCGGGGCAGATTACCCAACACGCACTGCCGCAACTTAAAAACTTTCTCTCGCCCTTAGGGGTGGAGATAGAAAAGCTGGGCAGTGCCAGGATTGACCTATTTAGTTCGGTCAAAATAGATGACCTGGCGTTGCGCTGGTACGATAATCAGCAAGGCATAGTCAATCTTACCCTGGCCGAAGCTGATATTGCCTATGATGCGATGGGCTTGATGGACGATCAATTGACACTGAGCAAGCTCTACCTTAATAACATTCACCTTCAGGCAGAGTTAATTTTACCGCCATCAGAGTCCGAGACTGGCGCCGACAAATCTAGCGCAGCGCCCTGGACTGCTTTGCAAGAAGCACTCAACGCGCCACAACTGGCCTTCATCCTCGCTGACAACATTGAAATTAATAATTTATCACTCGATATCACTCTAATTCAGCCACCACTGCGTATTCGTTACCAGGGCACTCTGGAGAATTTCTCACTCAATGCCCTCTGGCAACCTGATGCGCTGACTGGAAAATTGGCTTTAAAATTGAGCCACGCTGACGATGAACAGCTCGTCATTATTGAAACGATTGATGAACAAGTCACCAGCCACATCAAGTTCCGCCCAACATTAGAGAGCAAGCTAAGTTGGCAGTTTGAGCAACACGACCAGCAGTGGCAGTTCACCAGCTCGCTCAATAATGAGATCAGCCTGACTGATCTTAGTATTGGGCAAAACATCGACGGTCAGCTGGATAAAATCAGAACTGATAAGCTGAAGCTGTCACTTAAGCATACAAACAAAGGTACCATCGGTGAGCAAATAGAATTTGATAACAACATTAAAGCTGATCTAGCTGCCGTTCATTTTCTGCAACATAGCAATAATACCGAGGCGAAAAACACGCTGTTAAAGCTCACGCCAACGATAACCTTCGACAGTCAGGGTAAATTGCAACGCGAAGGTCTGGACTGGCAGTTCAAGCATAAACTCAAGAGCAACATCGAGTTAGACAGTCTCAATATCAAAGATCAGCTAGGCGACGCGCTCAGCGACATCAATACCGAGCAACTCAACGTCACACTCAGTAGCCAGCAACAGGGTTTGTTAGATAAAACGATTCGCTTTGATTTACAACTTGCGTTGGCGCTTGCCACCACCCATATAAACCAGCAAATTAGCCAGAATGGACAAACACATATCAGTTTAAGACCTGAGTTATCACTCAATAGCACCGGTACAGCAACATTTACCGAGCAGCAACAGTGGCAGTTTGACACCACGATTGAGAACAGTACCACCTTGTCTCAGCTTGATCTTAAACGGGTGCTAGATGGAGAACAGGTGAGGTTCACCACCGAACAACTGCAATTTAAGCTGATCAGTAAAAACACTAACATGGTTGATCAGAGTCTGGATTTTATGTTCAATCTTAGCGGCGATGCTCAGCCCATCGTTTTTGAACAAGTGGCTGTTGATGGCTCGTCTATGCAAGCTAGCTTTAGCCCACGATTTAGTTTTGATCATAAAGGCGATATCGCTGAGCTAGCACAATTTATCGAAAATGAGTCACTAGATTTATTAACGCTGCAAGCCAGACACCAAATTGATCTGGATAAGCTTCAATTGACTCAAACCGTTGAGGGCAAACTCCAGCAATATCGTATAGACCAGCCCAGCTTTAGTTTCGATACCCAGCTCAGCAACAAGAAAATCATTAATATCAGTCAGTTTGAATTGGAAAATATTAAAGTACCTGAATTCCAAACACCGATATCTATCACCACGACGATGAATTTCGCTAGTAATATTGATCTGCGCCAATCGAAGTTTGAACTTCACAGCCAGCTCAATCAGCAAGACTTGGCCAGGATCAAAATCAACAGCCAAAATCAGGCCAACAACCTGAGTCTCAAACATGAAATTCAAGCCCAACTGCCTGATAGCTTGCCCAAAGAGTGGCGTAATCATCCCAACCTACAAAAACTATTAGCCCAGCTAGGCAACCCGAACATTACACTGTCTGGCAATTCAGTGTTTGACGCTAATTTTGATGAACTGTCTCGTTGGCCTATTACCGCTCAAGGCCAGTTTAAACTAGTCCAAACTGAGCTCCCTTTGAGCGATGAAGGCATTTATCTTGCCCAACCGCTGAACATAGCCTACCAGATCAGTCATGAGCAAAATCAACATCAGCTTATCCTCAACGTTGATGCACCGAGCTTGCAAACACCGCCGCTACTGATGCCCATGCCGCTGAGTTTTTCGTTGGATAGCCGAGCCGATTGGCCGCTTACTCAGGCGACAGCAAAAGGCCAACTGTTGATTAATAACCGACAAGCGCTGGCCTACGACGTAACAATTTTAGATCAAGCCAAACGCTTCAAGATCAACAGTCACTTCACGGCCTTAGCCGCACCGGAGTGGCAACGCTACCTCGCCGCTTTAAAAGAATTAGCACCTGTTGGAGAAGTCACCAGCGAATGGGTCGTCGATGGTGAAGTCGAGCATGAGTTCGATCAACTCAGCAGCCAGGAGATAACGCCGCAGTGGCTGATGGAAAAAGTTACTGCCTTTACGATCAGTACAAAGATTAGCCAGTCAAAAAATCAACGTGGCACCGATATACATTTTTTTGAGCCTATCGAGCTAGAACAAAAAATTAATCTAGCCAATAAACAGCTCACACTGCGCAGCCGCTTTACAATGCCCGATGCTCAGTTGCCCGCATTTTTGAACATCAAGGGTCTCAATGGCCAAATTGATATTGTCACTCCCGCTAGCGAAACACCGAATAAAGTTCAACTCAAACTGCAGCTAAAGCCTGCCGTGCTCGAGCTTCATCAACAAGACCCTGATTCTCAGAAAACTGCCACACTACTTTCCATAGGTGCTCTAGCCACTCCCTTCGACTTAGCGCTCAAAGCTCACCGCACAGAGACAGACTTTACGTTAGATGAACTATCACTTAGCAGCGGCACTGACTTTTTAACGTTTAATGCCATCGCTCAGGGCGACCTTGAGGGCAATAACGGTCAGATGGAAAGCATGTTAGAGATCAAACTAGATCATCGTTTCTCGGACAAGCTTGAGTATAGCGTTCAAGGTAAGATTGAATTACCTCTGCAAATCAGTTCTATCGATGCCAAGCAGCTCTCTGTTGAGGGTGATATGAAATTTACCCAGTTCAACCTGACCTTGGGGACCAACTCTGTCAAAGGCCTGGATGGCCAATTACGTATCGAAGAAGAACTACTATGGGATGGCGAAACTTTGGACTTTCGTTATTTAATCCCCGCTGATCCCTTCCAGCGAGTGGACTATAGTCGCGTACAACCTTATCTCAACAGTGACACGCTGCGGTTCGACAGTGTCATTAGTGGCAATCTAGAAGCAGGCCCCGGTTTGGCTGGTATTTCACTTAAGCAAAA
>CAXMOZ010000112.1:0-41016 GCA_964195315.1 uncultured Acidimicrobiia bacterium
TTCCAAATCACATTGTCGATCATTATGCGTATGCCAGACCAGCCGGCAAGACTCGCAATTGTTCGTCCAATGTTTTCATCCAACACAATACGAGCAATATCACGATTGGCTTTCCAGCCATTACAGATCTGTCGTGATAGGCCTGGATCGCTCTCACCCTTCTGCCAGTTGACTTCGTCTGGACGTACGCCTGTTTCAAAATTACCGTTGAAAAGATCATCAAAAGCCTGGTGCAGTGCGGGTATTTTTAACGGATCAATAAGCCTGTCGACGACGACAAAGCCATCGTCATCAAAACTGGCCTTTTGGTTAGCGGACAACTCAACTGGCATTTAAATTACTGTCGTGACTAAAGCGTATAATAAGTATAGTTTTGTGCCCTGTTTATTGTCAAATTAGCGGCCCTAATGACAGCAATTCTGTTGAGGGTATGGCTATTAAACAATTAGCTGAGGCAGCCTAAACCTTCGGCGATCAGAGTTGCCGCTAGATTCGCCGATGTGCCAGCTGGATAATGTAATGGTGTTGTTGTGTTGATATCGATACCCACTATGTTGAGACCCTTTAAACCACGCATTAACATAATACCTTCGGAAGCTAATGCACCACCGAGTGTTGGTGTAGCAACGCCTGGTACCATTGACGGATCAAAAAAGTCTATGTAGTAACAGATAAAGACAGGCTTATCAACGACTAGTCGATGGATATGCTCGATGACTTCAACAACACCCATTTCAAAGTACTGCTCAATAGGAATAACTTCGTAACCCATATTTCGAGCATGTTTAATTGCTTTATTTGCGTTTACCGGGCCTCTTGTGCCGACATGTAATGCAGCACTGCGTCTAATTAGCCCTTCAGTAATAGCGTGTGTAAATTGATTGGCATTGGTAAAGGGCGTATCACTTTCGATTGGCCAGGCATCGGTGTGTGCGTCAATGTGAACAATGGCGATCTCACCATATTGCTTATGTAGCGCTCTCATTTGCGGCAGGCTTATCGCGCCGTCTCCACCAATCGCGAGTGGCTAACAATCTTGTTTCAGGATTTCAGTTATCGCTGTTTCAATTTGCACAAACACTTGCTCTATATTCTCTAGCAAGAGCTGAATATTACCGGCATCAATCACCTTTTTCGTATCAAGTGAGGATGGTGAGGCATCTTTAATTAGCTCACCGGTGAGTATCGATGCATGACGGATAGCATTAGGTCCTTGTCGAGAACCAAATCGTATAGGGTCTCGTCCACCATCATAAGGAATATTTAGTACTGCAATATCAGCATCAGCAAAATTATCAGAAAGTGGCAGATTCAAAAAAGTCAGTGGGGATAAAAATAGATTGTTTTTAATAATTTTGAATTACAGGCCTAGGCTTTGGTTATTCGAAATTATCGGTCTCAACATTCGATTTTACCTGATGGCTATGGAAATGATTGCATCAACCTTTAGGAGAGAGAGTCATCGACATCGAAAATAAATGAATAGTAGAAAATTGTTATACTATTGCATCAAAATTGCCTTCTGTTGATAAAGCGAAAGTGACAACGGTAATAAAAATTATAAAATACAGGCTTTTTTGGGTGATTGACCATTTATTTAAACTGTTATAAATCTATATGAAATTTTTCGTTATCTTTATTTTAACCTGGCTAATGACTCAGGTTAATGCAGATGAATATGAAGGTTATAAGCTCTCTTGGAGCCCTCCAAATGCATACACTAATAGTGAGAAGTTATCGGTCAAACTCGATCTTAAGTCATATAAAATTTATTATGGTCCTACTATAGAAGCCGTTAGGGAAAATACGGTAACAATTGACCCATTGCTCACTAGTTTCTATTTGAGTGGTTTGAATAAGTCTGTAGTTAGAAACTCACCCATCATATATTTGGCCATAGCCGCTATTTCAAAATCGGGCAGTGAGAGCGATTTATCAAAGATCATATTTTTTCTACCATAGTTTTACACGAAATTATTGTATCCCTAAAGGGGTTAGCTATACATTCATCTAGATATCAGAAGAGGTCTAAAAAACGACCGGAGTGTTAAAAACTGTCGCTTCTTCATTGCTTCCGTTTTACTTCTGATTATTTAACTTTTAAAATGAAGGAATATAAACACGAGTAGAAACCCAAGAACATTTTCGCACATAGGAATTTCTGTTCCAAATGTAGAAAAAGCAGCTGAATTCTATAGTGAAGTGATGGGCTGGTATCACATAATGGAACCTACTGTCATTACCGAAGAGTCAAATACACCAATAGGGCAAATGTGTATGGTTGTATTTGGCTTAGGCTGGGGTTCATTTAAAATTGCTCACATGTCTACGGGTGACAAAATTGGCATTAAATGTTTGAATTTAAAAATAATGAAACCCCCCAAGATTTTGAATATTGGAAGACAGCACTTTTCATTTTTGTGTTCAGGATCCGGATACTGAAGGTCTGGTAGCTAAAATAGTTGAAACGGTGGTAAACAAAGAATGCCGATTCGAGAGTATTATCCTAGCGAAAAACCTTACAAGGTGTGCTACGTTGAAGATCCATTCGGCCTCATCTTTGAAGTTTATTCACACAGCTATGAATTAACCTATTCACAGGGTCCGTACTAGAAATTTAACCGATAAAATTTGGTTGGCACTTTAAGTTACGTTGCTATTGTGAGTGTTAAAGTACCATCTCGATTAAGTGATAAATTCAAAGTTATATTTGGAGAGTTTAGTGAGTAAATTTGCATGTCCACATTGTGATCAAAAAGGAATTCCTTTCTGGACAAAAATGGGCTTAGGACCTGGCGTAATGGCAACTTGTCAATGTTGTGAAAAGAAAGTGAGTGTGCCAAATAAAGCAATGTACGCAATCATTCCTATGTTGTTCGCTATTGTTATTGGGCAGGAATCTGACACCGTATTAGTCAAAGCGGGGTTTTTCTTATTGGGTTTTTTGGTCTCTTTGGCGATACATATTAAAATGACCCCTTTAGTTGCGAGATGAGCGGGTAGCATTTCGTAGAAGCTAATATGAGAAGAAGCAAACATATTAGTCAACAAAAAAATTCCAAATGCAGAGATTATGTGCATGTTACTAATCAGGAGAATAGATAATGAAAGAAGATAGAGACATAGAAAAGGATTACACGACATCCGAGTTTGTATCCAAGTTAAGACGATTAGCAGATGCGCTGGAATCCGGTGAAAAGTTTGAAATTCAAATAGCTGGAGAACGCATCTATGTTCCTGTTCGTGCTGTGTACAACATCGAACACGAACGAGACGAATCAGAAGAAGAAATTGAATTTCAAATAAAGTGGTCACATTAAATATTAAAAAAGAGATGGGCTGCCATTTGGTGCTTAATTGGTTATGTACTTCAATGTTGAATTTGCCGTATAAACGAAGAATAGCTATGAAGGTTTTGAGGTTAACCGCCGCAACGTTTGTGTTTAGCCTGTCAACGGCGATAGCAAACGATTCACCTCAGATTTCCCTGGTTGATAGTGCTATACCTACTGAGGTGTTAATGGCTAAGCCGGGTACTTACCTAGGTGAAAAGTTTACGTTTGAAGAAACGCATTCTGGAGATGTGCGAGTACAGGTTGGTGTATGGGAAGCAGGCGCTGGCAAGATGCACATTAATAATTTCCCTTTTACTGAGTATGTGTTGATGATTAGTGGAAGCGTCATCGTCACTGAAAAAAATGGGGCATTAAATGCATTTGTAGCAGGAGACACGTTTGTTATCCCCAAAGGCTGGACTGGTACTTGGGATATACAGACACGAATGAAGAAACAGATAGTGAGAATTGGTAGTGCCAAGCTATAGCCCACATTGCAATATCTTAAAACGTAGCCTTTTTTCAATATGAAGGAAATCAAAGTTCAATAATGAACAATAATCGAGAAATCATCGCGCGTCTGCGTGAGCAGGTTCCAACATTCAAATGTGTGCCGGGTTGTCATGATTGTTGTGGTCCGGTAACCACCTCCTCGGAAGAAATGTCTCGCCTGCCAGTGAAAACTGGTACTGAACATACAGAAGCATTAGATGACTACCGGTGCGTTCATCTGGGCCCCAATGGCTGTACAGTTTACGAGGAGCGACCGTTGATCTGTCGTTTGTTTGGCACAACACCTAAAATGCCCTGTCCAAATGGTCGTCGACCGGAAGTTATGATCGATTCGATAATTGAAGATAAGATCCATCACTACATTGCTAAAACCCGGCAAGTGCTAGTTTAAGGAGAAAAAAATCCTACTGGACTGACCCAGCATCAAGGATTAGACATTAAGCGTATTGCTAACAGCTTAACTCTGGCCCTTCAATTTTAATTAGATGTAACCCTTTGGCTTTTGCTCTAGGGCATAACTTTTTTTCATGATGTTGCTGCAGATAGAGTTCAATTTCATCTATTTTAATACGGCCCTTGGCCAACTCAAATAGGGCACCCATTAAATAGCGAATCATATACTTTAAAAAACCATTGCCAATAATTTTCAAATAATAAATATTGTCAGCCAAGGGTAGAAAATCAGCACGATGAATATCACAGTAAAAAACCTCCCTAACGCTTGTAGTGATACTTTTGTCACGGCTACTAAAGCTATAAAAATCATGGCTGCCGGTGAATAGCTGGCAGGCAGTTCTTAGTAATGCCAGTACCTCTGGTTCAAGGCTGTTGACAGGCAGGTGCAGAGCAATATCAGAAGTGATTACATTGTCTATCGGTGAGGCTAGAAAATAATAATGGTATTCCTTGCTTGTGCTCACTCTATTGGGTTGGTAGCTTTTTGTTGAAGGCAGACATTTTAGGATACGAATGTCTCTTGGCATTAAGGAATTAAGGCCCATTAAAAGATGCTCGGGACTTATCTCTATGGGTAAGGTAATTTTTGCCATTTGGCCCTGGGCATGAACACCGGCATCCGTTCGGCTAGCAGCCGATAGTGTACAGGGTTGGTAGTTCGTTATTTGTTTCAGGGCTTTTAGAATCGTGCCCTCTACTGTTGGTCTTTCTTCATGTAGAGTATCGATAGATTGAGCTTGCCAGCCAAAATAGTGAGTCCCTTTATAGGCGATCGTAACGCGAAAGTAATACATACTAATAATATTCCCCGAAGGCTTTGGTATATCATTTTTGGCTATGGTGAAGCAATCAATCTTGGTGAATGATTTTTAATAGGGCCACTAAAATGGGCAAGGACAAATACCCTTAACCCGCTCACCGGTTACGGGATGATCAAACGACAGCGTCGTCGCATGCAGCATTAAACGCGGCGCCATAAAGAACGCTTCATTCGAGGCATATAAGTCACAGCCCAAAATGGGATGACCGATTTGCTGGCTATGAATACGTAACTGATGGGTGCGTCCTGTGACGGGCGTAAAGATGACTTTGGTCGTTACAGGCTGAGTGAATCGTTCGATTATTTTATAATTCGACTGTGCGTTTTTGCCAGTCTCGAAGCAAATCTTTTGCAACGGGAAATTAGGCTTATCTTTGGCGATAGGGAATTGAATTACGCCCTCATTGTTGACAAGATGCCCATGTAATAAAGCGGTATAGCTCTTATCAATACTGCGCGCCTGAAACTGCTTGGTAATATTCGCGTTGATCTTTTTATTCAGGGCCACCACCATAATACCGGATGTACCCAAATCAAGCCGATGCAACATGGTCGCCGTTGGGAAATCCTGCACCAGACGGAAATGTACCGAATCCTTATTGAGCGGGTGCTTGCCCGACAGGCTCAGCAACCGGGTCGGCTTATTGATCAGCAGTAGGTGCTCATCCTCGAAAAGAATCTCAATGTCTTCGTAACAAACAGGTACGATGAACGGCTCAGCTTGTGGTTGCATGGCAGGGTTAATAGTTCGCAGTCAGATTAAAGAAAGCGAGCAGCCTGGTAGGTTTATTCACTAATTTCACACCGCACATCACGACAGCAATTAAATGCATATTAGTCTTTTTTATCGATGATAATTTCTAGGTTTTTACTGTTGCCTGAAAACCACTTCTGCACATATAACGTACCGACAATAGGTGCCTTACCTTCTTCAGGTTCTTCCTTGAAACGCACGCTATTTTTGGTTTCTTTCTCGTAGCTAAATTTCACAACTGTCTTCGACATTTTTTCACTTTCCCTATTCATGATTACCTGTTAGTTAATACCTAAAAGCTCAACTTCAAAAATTAGTGTGGAACCTCCTGGAATATCACTACCGGCACCTTTATTACCATAAGCTAGATCGGCCGGGATAAAGAAACGCGTCTTCTCATCGACCACCATCAACTGCACACCTTCAGTCCAACCCTTGATGACTTGATTTAAACCAAACGAAATTGGTTTACCACGGCTCACCGAACTATCGAATACCGTGCCATCCAGAAGCTTGCCTTCATAGTGCACTTTCACCTTGTCTGATGCCGAAGGATGTTGGGTACCTGTGCCTTCTTGTAATACCAGGTACTGTAAACCAGAGCTTGTTGCTTTCACTCCATCTACCGATTTATTGGTTTCCATAAACTCGGCACCGGCTTTCTTGTTGTCAGCAATCTCTTCGGGCTTGGCACCCCCAGAATTACGAACAAAGTAGTAACCAATCAAAAGAATGGCAATAATGATAATAATAGTTTTAGTTGTCACAGTAACTTCCTAAGGGCAAATATTAAATTTTGGTATTGAGAGGTAGCTTTTGCTTTTAGTTAAACTAGCTCTAACCGGCTCTCCATCCTTACAACTTTCCCAGGGTCTGTAAAGTACAATCCAGAATAGTTAATCAAATTCTGTAGGCAGAATTGTCGCCACTACCGATCTTTAGTATCGATTCACTCTGGTTGTGCATTTTGTTTCACAGATTAAAAGCTATATTGGGATTTGAATATTAAGTGATAAAGGATGAATTAGTGTTTCTGCGGACAGTTAAGGCGTTTTAGTTTTTATCAAAAAGGGAACTAAGGACTACCGGTACATTCCCGATCAAGTGGTTATACTTAAGGGTAGCCATTTTTGTATACAGTGGAACAAATCATCTCGTTTGAAGGGTTTGGTTATTATGTCATCCATTCCAGCTTGCTGGCATAGCTTTTTATCTTCGGTCGATGCGTTGGCTGTTAAGGCGATAATAGGGATGCGTGTTCCGACGCTTTCCAGTTTCCGGATGGTTTTGGTTGCATCATAACCATCAAAAATTGGCATGCGGCAATCCATTAGGATTAAGTCAAAATTAACAGCCCCATACTTTTGAATTGCCTGCTTTCCATTAATCGCCACTTCAACCTTGATGCCACATCGTTCAAGCATTTTCGTCGTAATAATCTGATTGGGTAATATGTCCTCAACCAACAAATTTTTTGCGTTTAAACGCAGGACTGGCTCAATTTTTTTTTAGTCTGGGCTTGTTCGATGCTGTGCTGGTTTAAAAGCGGTTGACTGTCATGGTGCTGTAGTATTACCGCTATCATGTTTTTCACGGTGTCGTATCGGTTTAATTTATTTAAATAGGCGCTAAATCCAGCCTTCTTAAACTGTCCCGCATCATCCTTTCGTCCAAACGATGAAAGTATAAGAAGTTTGGTTTCATCCAGACTGTGGTTGTTTCTAATGTCGATGCCTAATTTGAGTCCATTCCTTATCTGCATTGGTTGATTGATAATTGCAATCTTGAAAGGCACTCCTTTTTTTGAGCTAAAAGCAGAGTCCCTACTACCTCATCTGGATTCAAAACCACAGTTGGGCAGGTACCCATGTGTTTTAAAGTCCGATCAAATACTTCGGCATTAGTGGGGCTTTCATCGAAGTAAAGTATAGTAGTCCCCTTAATCAAAATCGAAGGTAATGACTCTTGCGATAGTGCATGCAAAAATTCGCCAGTGATGACAAAGCTAGTCCCTTTGCAGTATTCTGAAATAACATCGACTTTGCAATGCATAAGATGAGTCAGTTCTTTTGTTATCGCAAGGCCGAGACCTGTTCCACCGTACTCACGAGTAGTCGCCTGATCTGCCTGAGTAAATTCATCGAACAGATGACTCAGTGCTTCAGGTTTAATGCCGATGCCGGTATCGATGACTTCCAACTTAAGATTCGATGTTTGATTGCCATTGCGATTGCTACTGCTTGTGCAGCTTACGCGCAGTTTGATATCACCCTGGTGAGTAAACTTTATAGCGTTACTAAGCAGGTTAAGCTACATCTGCCGAAGTCGGGAAGGATCTCCGGTAAAGTGACGTTGACAATCGGGTTGATAATCAAGAATGACCGATAGTGATTTTTCAATCGCATTACCAGAGACCAGTTCCAGGCAGTCTTGGCATAACAACTCGAAATCAAACGGAATGGATTCCAGTGTCGCCATGCCCGCATCGAGTTTTGAATAATCGAGGATATTGTTAATGATGTTTAATAGATTATCGCCAGATTTAATGATCGTCGTCAGGTAGTTCTGTTGTTCGCAGTTCAGATCTGTATCTTGAAGCAATTGAGCCATGCCGATAACACCATTCATAGGT
The DNA here is from genome assembly GCA_964195315.1 of uncultured Acidimicrobiia bacterium. GTDB lineage: Bacteria > Pseudomonadota > Gammaproteobacteria. The sequence continues at coordinate 8,511 of CAXMOZ010000112.1, forward strand.
GTTCTTATTTCATGCGTCATGTTTGAAAGAAACTGGCTCTTCGCTTTGGTAGCGGCTTCTGCTAACTCCTTAGCCTCATCTAGCTCGGTTACATCATTAGAGGTAACAACAATGCCTTGTAGCACTCCTGAATCATCCTTGATTGGCGCAGCTGAAAAGGTGGCTGGAAAATTCTGGCCATCCTTGCTGATCAGGAAAACATCTGATTCAATGTAAAAAATGCCCCCGTAATCGATGACATTTTTAATAAAATTTCCTATTGGTGCTAATGATTTTTTATGTCGAATGTTTAGCACAGCCTCTAGCTAAAGCCCTATTGAATCATTGTTGCTCCAGCCACTCAGCCGTTCGGATGCCGGGTTTGTAAAAACGATTTTACCCATAAAATCAGTGACGATTAGACCATCACCAATGCTTTTTAGTATGTTTGAATAATTTAGAAGAGGCATTTTTGTTTTACAAATTACAGATGTAAAAAGTGAGGTTTGATCGTAATTCCATTAGTTTAGTCCTACTTAGTATAGAGGATGACTTCGTTTTATTTAATTGACTTGTATTCAAACTGACTATTGGGATTATGTTTTGTGTGAGCATTATCACAAATACAATATAATTCAGCAACTTAGTAGCTATACCTTTCAAAAGCATGACCTGGCACTAGATTCGAGCGACCTCGGTAACGTAGCCTGTCTCAATTAAGAAATTTGGAGTACATCATGAGCAGTTTCAAATTTAGAAATTTTAGTGCCATATTAGGTTTAATCATCGCCTTGCTATTTTTATCAGCCTGCGGGGGTAGTGGGTCTCAGAAATCTACTACTGGAGCGTCAAATAACTCCACCACCTCAGATGTTACTCCGTCAGCTAGAAGTCTTGAGGAAATTATAATCAGCCCGCTTTCACATAGTTTTCCTGAGGGTAGTCAGGTGAAATTTGCATCGATTGGTATCTATAACGATAATACAAATGAGGATTTATCGAACAAGGTAACCTGGTCGGTTAATGATATTAATTCGGCCTCTGTTGATAATAACGGCTATATTACGCTTACGAAAGCTGGTCTTGTTACCGTATCTGCTTCATTCGAAGGTACAAACGCAGGCAAACAAATTACGATTACACCAGCAACCCTAAATTCGATTGAAATTACCCCTCAGCACCTTGATATAGCGACAGGTTTGCAACATTCTTTTCAGGCCAAGGGTCGTTATTCAGATGGTAGTATTCACGATATAACCTCGCAGATAATCTGGCAAAGTAACGATACATCCATTGTTGATTTTGTTGCAGAGATAGTAACAGCAAAATCTGGTGGAACAACCGAAATAACCGCAACATTTGGCGATCAGACCGCTCAGGCCAATATCACTGTCAATGCAGCACTACTGCAACGCATTGAGATAGCTACGGTAAACAAAAATCTTGAAATTGGTTTTCAGTCATCTTTAGAGGCACTGGCTTACTATAGTGATGGGCGTATTCATGATGTCACTGCACAGGTTACCTGGTCGTTAGATAACAGCAATATTGCCAGTATCAATGCGGCTAATGACACAATTTCAGGGTTAGCCATTGGCACTGCCAGACTCCTGGCCGATTTTTCTGGTTTTAGTGATCAGCAGACAATATTAGTTAACGATGCCACATTATCGCGAATAGAAATATCACCGAAAAATGCATCAATTGTGGCAGGTTACAAAAAGACATTTGTTGCGACCGGCATATTTAGTAATCAAACCTCAAGGGATATTACTGAGCTAGTCACTTGGACTACAAGTGATGACAGTATCGCTGAAATTGACAATCGGCTAACGAGTAGTGGTAATAGCCTGGGTGTTAGCAAGGGCACTGTCACTATCTCAGCGTCATATTTGGAGTCAACTTCAAACATTCAGGTTGAAGTTACCGATGCGGTGTTAACCAGTATCGAGGTATCGCCAACTAATGTGTCGTTAGCGCAGGGCTTATCTCAGCGGTATACTGCGAACGCATTTTACTCTGATGGGTCACAGAGCGAGGTTACGGATCAGGTCGATTGGTTCAGTGATAACACTAATTTGACAGCGATAGCTGGGAATACTGAAGGGCTGTTTAAAGCCAATACAATAGGTTCCGCACTGGTAATCGCGTCGTTAAATCAAATACAGGGTTTTACTCAAACAGAGATCACTAACGCAACTTTTACAAGCCTGTCTATCGTGAGAGAAAATAGTAGTCAGGCTGTTGGAACTAGTCAGAATTTGACTGCCTTTGGTCAATACTCGGATGGCAGCAATGTCGACCTGAGTAATCAGGTTGCCTGGGCATCATCGGATCCAGTTAATGCAACTATTAGCAATAGTACTGGCAGCAACGGTCGGCTGACTGGGGTCAATTTCGGAAATGTAATAATTACTGCCTCAATAGACGGGCAGTCATCGTCCGTCTCCATTGAAATAACTGCCGCAGAGTTACTCAGTATTGAATTGTCGAGCCTAGCGGGCCCACTTTATATTAATCAGCTTCAACAAGTTTGGGCTATGGGTGTTTATTCTGATTCAAATCGGCAAGATTTGAGTTCACAAGTTCATTGGAGTAGCGCCAACTCGACCATTGCTTTCATAAGTAATATTGATAATAACGCGGGTCTAGTCAGTGCATTGAGCGCGGGCTCATCTCTCATTACTGCAACTTTCTCAGGAATTACATCGCCTAGTTTCAGTGTTGATGTTGTTGATAATCCTGATATTCCAGGGTCGATTGGCCTACAAACTACGCCAAATGTCATTTTGAATAACGGCATTGATTCGACAATCATTCACATGACAGTAAAACCCCTACAGTCTCACGGAGTCATTGCGGATGGTACTAATATTAATTTTATTGTTTTAGAAAACTCAATTACCAGGGTCGTAACAGCAACCACAATCGATGGTGAGGCTAGCTTGAATCTTACCTCGACTACCAACGGTTTTATCGTAATAACGGCTGAGGTTAACAACACCGAGATAAATGCCAGGACTGTTGTGTTCAGTACCGATAATTTTGTTAGAGTTTTGCAAGTTGCACCAGTATCCAGTGTTGTGTTCAACGCAGACAAAACAGAGTTTAAGCAAGGTAGTCTTATCGCACTCTTTATCCGAAATGTCTCCAATCGAGACTTTAATCTGCTCGCATTCCAAATGATAAATGGAATTGATGCTCTACCTGGATTGCCTGTCACTGATCTAAATTTACTTAGTGACGGTGTTCTCGAAGGTGGCGAATACACTGGTCTAGTTTATAGTTTAGATAACGACACTATTAATAATACGATTCGCGCTGGTTATCTCCTATCCGATGATGTCACTTTAAGCCAATTTGGATTTAACGTTACGTATCAATATTAGAAAATGAAGGTGTTCCTGCCGATACTTAAGACAGTTCAGCAGGAGCCAAGACTAATGGCGTCGAGTCTAATATCGATAGTCCCTAGATGGTTTTTTCTACTGGTTCCATATCATCCTCCTTGATTTGGTTAGCTCTAGGTAGCGTGTAATCCCAGAATGGCCATGTTTTAGTATATGTACAAGCGTCACGCCACAGCACCAGAATCAATCGACAAACGAGGTGTAGGAGAGTCTGGAAAAGCAGCGGTGTGCTCGGCGAGAAAATCCTCTGACCAATCGACATAGCCAAGCGTCCAGTCTCTATTGAGCTTTCGGTTGACAGTCGAAACTAGCACTAATACCTCTTCACAGAATAACTCGATTCCCCATGAGTCGCAATCAACTGACCGATAATTTCTACGCCCTGATGCGCACTGATGTCAAGTCCCATGATGATTCGCGCTAGGTTGTTTGCCGCGAAGCCAGTGCCGAAAATAGTAAATAAAGGCTTATCTGACAATATAAACCTACGAGGTTTAATCCAGAATCGAACCTTTTCTCGTTATAGACTGTTCATTATACTGTTCCTGGAATGCCCAACTTATGTACCCACAGACTTTAGTCTATCGTTCAGCAATTTTTCAAATCGGCCAAAATCAATGAAGTCACAAATAAAATTGAGCCAGCCTAACGGTCAATTGAAACTCTTATTAATCTTGTTGATGGTGATGTTTACTTCAGGCTGCGCCGTTTATCAACCGGCAGATCCTAATAACCTCTGTAACATATTTGGCGGTGAACCCGATTGGTATGAGGCTGCGGTAGGGGCAAAAAAAAGATGGAAAACATCGATACCGGGAATGATGGCAATTATGTATCAGGAGTCTCGATTTGTCGGTCATGCCAGACCAAAAAGAGAATGGTTCCTTGGTTTCATCCCCCTGTTCAGAAAATCGTCTGCCTTCGGTTACGCACAGGCTCAGGATCCTGTTTGGGATGAATACACCGACGATGGGCACGCCTTTGACGTGCGAGACGATTTTGACGACGCGATCAATTTTATTGGTTGGTATATGAATGGTTCGACGCGCAGCTTAGGTATCAAGAAGTCAGATATTTACTCACAATACCTTGCCTATCACGAGGGGCGGGGCGGATTTAAGCGTAAGACATACAATAAAAAACCCTGGCTAAAACAGGTGGCTGGAAAGGTAAAACGTCAATCTCAGCGTTACCAGAGGCAGTTCAATCGCTGTAAAGGCAGATTAGATGATTCGATTAGCGGGTGGTTTTGAATTATAGGTAATTAAATTCCAAGAGCCAGCGCCAATCGTGAATTAGCATCACTTGTTACCGGCTCTTTTATCCCTAAAAAAAGTGACGAAACCTGAATTGGTCTCACTGTCGTAATACTAATGATTTCCAGACCGAACACGACAGTCAAACTCCTCTGGCATTTTTATTTAGAAATCAAATAATACCCAGTAGCATTGAACCTTTATCGTGAGAATATAATTTGATACAGTTCCAATAATTTTAAGGAGTATCAAGTGAGTAACAAACCAGATGCTAATCGACGAGTGATTGATACTCGAAATAGCGAATATGAAGTGTATGACTTTGGTGGGCCAAAGCTTGAAGACATTGGCCAGCTTGATCTTTCTTATGACCGAAAAACTGGGCATGGGGCTTACATGATTAGAATGCAACCTGGCGCTGAAACAACAGCACATAGGCATGACGTTCGAGAGGAGTATCTCATTCTTGAGGGCGATCTGGTCGAACCAGGTGGGCTAATACTTGGGCCAGGCGACTATATTATTTATGAGCCTGGCTCGGTGCACAGTAGTCGAACGGTTAATGGCTGTTTACTGGTTGGTTTCGATTATAATGCATTAGCGACCACTGCCTAGCTTCCGATATATAAAGATAGTGGCAGGGACACCAAGCGCGCCTTTAGTATCCAGCCAAAGTACTCAAATAATAATTTTATTGGTATGGGCGCGTTTGATTACTCGGATCACTTTTAATGTCGTGTCGGACTCAATGGTAAATTGTCACCATCGACAAATAACTGTTTAAGATCGACTCTATCAAAGCTGTAGTTAGCATTACAGAACTCACAGGTGATACCAACTTCGTTTTGCTCTTCTATCAAACTATCGATTTCAACTTTTCCTAATGACACCAGCATATCGCGCGTTCTTTGCTGTGAACAAGTGCAAGAAAATTCGATTGCCTTAGCCTCGAAAACTTCAAGCGTTTCTTCGTGGAATAGGCGGTGTAATAGTTCTTCTGCTTTTAGCTCTAATAGCTCTTTTTGCTGGGTAGTTTCTGCAAGGTGGAGGATTCGATTCCAGGCATCTTTATCGTTTTCTTGTGCAGGTAGTTTTTGCAATAACAAACCGGTGGTAGATTGTTCGTCGCAGGAAAACCAAATGCGTGTTGGCAGCTGTTCCGACTGATCAAAGTAGGCTTGCAGTGCATCTGAAATGCTATTGCCATCAAGTGGTACGATACCCTGGTGGGGGCTGCCGTTTTTATTTCTAATGGTAATCACGAGTTTGTCGGATTCAAATATTTTCTGCAGGTTAGTCTCATCATCGAGCTTACGAGATTGGCGCACAATCCCGCGAATGGTATGTGAAGAGGTTGCCTCAGCCATTAATAAATGAATAGCACCCGTGCCGCGAATTTGAAGGCTCACGCTACCTTCAATTTTCAATGTTTCTACCAGTAAAGTGGCGGCAGTTAGGGCGTGGCCAAGCAGTGTTAACGCGGTACCCTTTACTTTTGATTGGGCTACAATTTCGCGCCAGCTTGCATCCAACGAGACATGTTCGCCACGGATTGGATTGTCGGTAAATAGAAAGCGTTTCAGTTGGTCAGGGTCTTTCATCAGGCTTTCAGATGTTTCATTTAAGTTTGGCTCGTAACAATTGATTGACCTGTGCTGGATTAGCCTTGCCTTTGGATTGTTTCATAATTTGCCCAACAAAGAAGCCAAGCATTTTCTCTTTGCCCGCTTGAAATTCTGCTACTTGATTCGGGTTGGCAGCAATCACTTCATCGATTAAACCTTCAATCGCACTGCTGTCCGTAATTTGCTTTAAACCACGGCTTTCTATTACGGAATCAGCGCTACCTTCACCCTGCCACATGGCTTCGAATACTTCTTTTGCTATCTTTCCTGAGATCGTATTGTCAGCAATACGCTGTAACAAGTTAACCAGCATATCGGCGCTTATGGGTGACGATTGAATATCTACATCAGATCGATTCAGCGCGCCTGATAAATCACCCAGTATCCAGTTGACGAGTAGTTTGGACAGTTCGGGTGCAAGTGTTAATGCTATTTCGAAATAGTCCGCGACTTCTCGACTACTGGTTAGCAGCTCGGCATTGTAATCAGACAGGCCAAGTTCATTAATATAGCGCTGACACTTTTCCTCGGGTAACTCAGGCAGGCTCTTTCTGATGGCCTCAATATGTTCATCGGTCACAATCACTGGCAATAAATCAGGGTCTGGGAAGTAGCGATAGTCGTTGGCTTCTTCCTTGCTACGCATCGAGCGAGTCTCGTGCTTGTCAGAATCATAGAGTCGTGTTTCTTGTACGACTCTACCGCCGTCTTCAATGAGATCGATTTGACGTTCAACTTCATAATTAATAGCGCGTTCGAGGAATCGGAAGGAGTTAATGTTTTTTAGTTCGGCGCGAGTACCGAGTTCGGCCTGACCCATGGGTCGAACAGACACATTGGCATCACAACGAAACGAGCCTTCCTGCATGTTGCCGTCACATATTTCAAGATACCGAACCAGCGAATGAATTTTTCGTGCGTAAGCTACGGCTTCTTTCGCGGAGCGCATATCTGGGTCTGATACGATTTCGAGCAAGGGCGTGCCGGCTCGATTTAAATCAATGCCGGTATGACGGGCAAATTCTTCATGCAATGATTTGCCAGCGTCTTCTTCAAGATGAGCTCGGGTTATACCAATGGTTTTAGACTGGCCTGTTTCAGGACCTTCCTGAAGACTAATATTAATACGGCCAACACCGACTATTGGTAAGTTAAGTTGTGATATTTGATAGCCTTTCGGTAAGTCAGGGTAAAAATAGTTTTTGCGGTCAAACACCGATCGCTTGCCAATTTCGGCGCCAATCGCGACACCAAACTTGATCGCCATATTGACTACTTCAGTATTCAATACTGGCAGTACTCCCGGAAGGCCAAGGTCAACGGCACAGGCTTGAGTGTTAGGCTCAGCACCGTAGGCAGTTGATGCACCAGAAAATATTTTGCTTGAAGTGGCTAATTGTGCATGAATCTCAAGGCCAATGACTGTTTCCCAACTAGACATTATTTCATCCCCGGTGCTTGCAGGTGCCAATCGGTCGCCTGCTGAAATTGATGTGCAGCATTTAAAATTCTGGACTCTTCAAAATAGTTACCAATCAACTGTAAACCAACTGGCATTGCTTGCGAGAAACCAGCTGGAATCGACATGCCAGGCAAACCGGCCAAATTAAGCGACAGGGTATAAATATCCTGTAGATACATATTGATTGGATCATCCGTTTTTTCGCCACGCTTAAAAGCAATTTCAGGTGTGGTTGGACAGAGAATAACGTCGACTTGCTCAAAGGCTTTAACATAGTCTTGTTTGATCAGGCGTCTAAGTTGTTGAGCCTTTAAATAATAAGCGTCGTAATAACCAGCAGATAGTGCATAGGTGCCGAACATGATTCGTCGTTTGACTTCATCGCCAAAACCTTCAGAGCGTGAGCGTTTGTATAGATCTTCCAGGTCGACCGGGTTTTCACACTGATGACCAAAACGAACACCATCCATACGAGACAGATTAGAAGAACACTCGGCTGGGGCCACTACATAATAAACTGGAATAGACAAGCCCATGTTGGGTAGGCTGATGTCGACTATTTCTGCGCCTAGTTTGCGAAACTCGGCAATGGCTGAGTCGATTACTTTTGCAACATCTGCATCTAGCCCATCGGCGAAGAATTCTTTTGGTAATCCAATTTTAAGGCCAGTAATGTCATTGTTGAGATCAACCGAAAAATCTGGCACTGCTTGATTAACAGAGGTTGAGTCACGTGGATCAAATCCTGACATCGACTGTAGCAATAACGCGCAATCCTCTGCGGTATGTGCAAAAGGGCCAGCTTGTTCAAGGCTCGAACCAAACGCGACGATGCCATAACGGGACACACGACCATAGGTCGGCTTAATTCCGGTAATGCCGCACAGTGCGGCGGGTTGGCGTATTGAACCACCGGTGTCGGTGCCAGTGGCACCCGGTGCGAGCCGAGCAGCAACCGCTGCCGCCGAACCGCCCGATGATCCACCCGGTACTCGACTTATATCCCACGGGTTGCCAACAGAGCCATAAAAACTGTTTTCATTCGACGAGCCCATGGCAAACTCGTCAAGATTAGTTTTACCGAGCATCACCGTGCCGCTTTGGTAAAATTTTTCGATAACGGTCGCGTTATAGGGTGCAATAAAGTTGTCGAGCATTTTAGATCCACAAGAAGTCTTTACGCCATCGGTGCAAAAAATATCCTTATGTGCGATCGGTATTCCGGTCAGGACAGTGCCCTTACCGTTTGCCAATGCGGTGTCTGCGTCAGCCGCCTGTTGCAAGGCCAGTTCATCAGTCACGCTGATAAAACAGTTAATCTCTGCATTTTGCCGATTAATCTTGTTGAGATAATCCTGCGTAATCTCGACACTTGAAAATTGCTTTTCTGCGAGGCCTTGTTGTAATTGTTTTATCGTAGTTGTCATGCCGGGTCTCACTCGATCACTTTCGGTACGCGGTAAAGATGGTGTTCAACGTCAGGCGCAATAGCCTGAAATTTTTCGCGTTGGTTGGTTTCGCTTACGACGTCTGGACGCAGTCGTTGAGTTGCGTCCATCGGGTGTGCCATGGGTAATATATCGCTTGTATCATGCGTTTTCATTTGTTCGAATACGCTAAGAATTTTCGATAATTCGTTGGTATATTGTTCAACCTCAGAATCGTTAATTTGCAGGCGTGCCAGATGTGCAATATTGAGCACTTCCTCTGTTTTCAGTGTCATTTTGGTTGTTTTCCAAAGCTACGATTGAAAAGCACGCAAAGTTACCATAATTTCACAGTCAGTATAAGCAAAACGCACCCATTTTAAGGCTTTCTTCCTTGCTGAAAGCGCGTCCCATTGTTAGAGTACGCGTCATCTCTACCAATTCTATGCCCGTTTCGAGTTATGCGGGTTCTATCGGACACATTTAGGTTAAAAAAAACGTATGTTTTCAGCTATTAGGGGTTTGCTATCTAATGATTTATCGATCGATTTAGGAACTGCGAATACACTTATTTACTCACGCGGGCAGGGCATTGTTCTGAACGAACCATCGGTTGTCGCAATCCGACAGAATCGTGGCCCAGGCGGCCCCAAGTCGATCGAAGCTGTTGGCACCGATGCGAAGAAAATGCTCGGCAGAACGCCCGAGAATATTACTGCCAAACGACCCATGAAAGATGGCGTTATCGCCGACTTCACTTATACCGAAAAAATGCTTCAGCACTTCATTCGCAAAGTTCATGAAAACCAGTTTCTGCGACCAAGTCCTCGGGTTTTGATCTGTGTGCCTTGTGGCGCGACTCAGGTTGAGCGTCGAGCTATTCGTGAATCGGCACTGGGTGCTGGTGCTCGTAAGGTCTATTTAATCGAAGAACCAATGGCTGCAGCGATTGGTGCTGGTATGCCAGTTGACGAAGCACAGGGTTCGATGGTGCTTGATATCGGTGGTGGTACTTCGGAAGTGGCCGTTATGTCACTGAACGGTATTGTTTATTCTGCCTCAGTCCGAATTGGTGGTGACCGTTTCGACGATGCCATTATCAACTACGTTCGACGAAACTATGGCATTTTGATTGGTGAAGCAACTGCCGAAAGAATTAAAGTCGAAATTGCGGCGGCCTATCCTGGAAAAGATTTACTCGAAATTGAAGTCAAAGGCCGTAATCTGTCAGAAGGCGTGCCACGTAGTTTTACGCTCAATAGCAACGAGATACTCGAAGCCTTACAAGATCCACTTTATGGGATTGTCAGTGCGGTGAAGAATGCGTTAGAGCAGACACCCCCAGAGCTCGGTTCGGACATCGCCGAACGTGGCATTGTGCTTACGGGTGGTGGTGCTCTGTTACGTGATCTCGATCGACTCATCATGGAAGAGACTGGTTTACCCGTGATTATTGCTGAAGATCCGTTGACCTGCGTTGCTCGTGGCGGTGGTCGTGTGCTCGAAATGATCGATCAGCATGGGTTAGATTTTCTAGCGGTAGAATAGATTGTTGAGTAAGCCCCGGATTTCTCGCGCATGACGCAGTTACGAGAGCAAGCGCGAGGGGTTACCATTCAGGCGTTATTGCTAATCAGCATTTGCATCGGATTGATGTTTGCAGACCATCGATATAACCACCTTGAAATCGTTCGTTCAAACATCTCTCTGGTGCTATCGCCCTTACGGTATCTGGTCAGTCTGCCAGCATTAGGCGGTAATTGGGTTAGCGAATGGTTTACATCGCATACTGAATTGTTAGAAGAAAACGAGTCGCTAAAGGCTCGGAGCAGAATTCTGAATGCCCAATTGCAGCGAATGCAGGTATTGCAGGCAGAGAACACTCGGCTCAGAAGTTTACTGGGCTCTTCCCGTAAGTTGACGGATGAAGTGATCGTCGCAGAATTGCTGTCAGTTGATCAAAACCCTTATCGCCAATTAATTGAAATCAATAAAGGTATCAGCGATGGTATAGAAATTGGACAGGCGATCATTGACGATTTTGGTGTTATGGGTCAGGTGATCCATATCAACAGATACTCCTCTACCATCATTTTGATATCCGATCCGGATCATGCTATACCGGTTCAATTTATTCGCAGTGGCGTTCGGTCAGTCGCGTTTGGCAATGGCAATACCGATCAACTTGAATTACGTTTTTTACCAGCAACCGCAGATATTCAAATTGGAGATGAACTGGTGACATCGGGACTAGGAGGACGTTTCCCGGCTGATTATCCCGTTGCGACTGTGGCGTCGATTAGCGAAGACTTAACACATGGATTTGTATCAGTGCTGGCAGCGCCTAAAGCCAGGCTGGATAGCAGTCGAGAAGTGCTGGTAATTAAAGTCGGGAACTTTGATAGCAAAGACGATTTTGATAGCGAAGAATAAGCATGTTTAAACTACGTTATCTAGTTATCTATCTAACCTTCTTAGTTGGCATGATTTTACTGATACTGCCGTTGCCCGATTGGGTCAGAATTTATCGTCCAGACTGGGTGGCGCTAATACTAATTTATTGGTCCATGGCCTTACCAAAACGCGTGGGTTTGTGGTCAGCACTCATTATTGGACTGCTGGTTGATAGCCTACTAGGAACCTTGCTTGGCCAGCATGCACTCGCGTTAGTGGTTATAACTTACTTAAACCTGAATGTTTATCTGCGTATACGAGTTTTATCATTGGTTCAACAGAGCTTATACGTGTTTAGTTTACTGGTCATAAGCCAGTTCATAATCGCCTGGATGGATGGCATAATGGGATTAACAGTACCGGTTCAGGCAATCTTCGGCGCGCCTTTAATTGGCATGTTAATGTGGCCATGGGCCTTTGTCATATTGCGTGATATTCGGCGTAAAGCAGGCTTAAGTTAGTGCGAGTGTTAGAAAATAGAGCCATCGATAATCTGCCCAACTAACTGTCAGAATAGACACCTTCCTGGTGGATATAACCAAACCATTATATAAAGGCTTTAAGCCCATTGAGAATAAATATGGACTACATCTATATCGATAGCCATCAAAAGTTGGCCGATTTTTGTACCAGCATTGAAGCAGCCGACTATTGCGTTATCGATACAGAATTTGTGCGCGAAAAAACTTATTATCCTATACTCGCCTTAATTCAGGTCGCGACAGAGCATCATATGGGTTGTATTGATCCGCTTGCTTTCGATGATTTTGAACCGTTTAAAAAACTATTACAAAAATCCGATCTGATCAAAGTATTTCATTCCTCTAGCCAGGACCTCGAAATATTATTCCAAAGCTATAATCAAATCCCGACGCCCGTGTTTGATACGCAGCTAGCCGCTGCAGTGTTGGGCTATAGCCACCAAATAAGCTATGCCGACCTGGTTCAAAATGTAACCGAGGTTCAACTAGAGAAAAAATATACCCGTGCAAACTGGGTTCATCGGCCTTTAACAGAAGGTGAGCTTGATTATGCGATGGATGACGTACGCTACTTAATGCCGGTGTATCGTCACTTAAAATCCGAACTGGAAGCGAAAAATCGGACTAGCTGGATCGAAAAAGAGTTGCAGTCGATGAGTGCCGAATCGACTTACCAACTCGATACCACCAAGTTGTGGAAGAAACTGAAAGGGGTTCAAAAGCTTAAAGGGGTTCAGTTACAGATCGCCAGTTTACTATGTCAGTGGCGTGAACAATTGGCGCAAAATAAGAACTTGCCTAAACGTTGGGTCATTAAAGATGAGCTCATTTTCGACATTGCACGATTAAAACCAGATTCTGCTTCAGCGCTAGCGTTGGTTAGGGATGCGAATGAAAAGTTTGTTGAACAACATGCTAAAACAGTGCTCGACATTATTGATAAAGCGCAGGCAATTGATGACAGTGAATGGCCAAAACACAACAAGATAAAGGCCTTAACATCCGGTCAGCAGTCGATCGGTGATTGCCTAATGGCCTTGTGCAGAGAGATAGCCGAAGACAACAACATCGCCCTGGCAACTTTGGCTACTCGTAAAGATATTGATAGCCTCATAATTAATCGCAAAAATAGCCAGCTCTCACAGGGCTGGCGTTTCGAGATGGCAGGTGAAAAACTACTCGATTTTATTCATGGTCAGACGGGCATAGCGGCCGATAATGGCGGCATTAAACTAATAGTAGCTTCGTAAGCTAAACCGTTAGCGATACGATTTTACTGAACTAAAAAGCTCGAAAACAAAATATCACCAATATCTTCATTATTTGAAAGCTCGGTGATTAATGTCTGGATTTTTGCAGTCGCTGTTTTTCTGATTTCTTCTCGCTTGCTCGGCGATTTCATATCCTTTGCGGATTGCTCGCTTAGTAATACAATGAGTTGATGGCGAATGGCAGGAATGTGGGTTTTGATAATGTCTTCTGAGTCAGCGTCTCTTATCAGTACGTCGGCGGTGAGTTGTAGATAGGTAGTGCGGCTTCGCTGGCTACTGAGATTTAACACCAAGGGAGCACCAAGAGAAATATAAGCGCTTTCTAATTTTACCTCTTCAGTGTCCTCGTCCTCAGCTGACCAGGCTTGGCCACAGAACAGAAAAATCATCAGGGTGGCGCTTAACAGTAATTTTTGCATGGTATTTTTCCAACTCTCTAGTAGTATTGTTTATAGATCAATTTTTTTCGTTTAACCGACTTTTTATCGACAACTGCCCCATAAACATGAACCCTGAAATCATCCAAAAATTAATAGAACAAGGCATGCCATCCGCTTCAGTCGCCGTTTCCGGTGGAGAAGGTAAGTATGTTGCCGAAGTAACCACTGATGCTTTTGAAGGTTTGATGTTGATCAAGCGACACAAGCTGGTATACGCCTGTGTTAACGCTGAAATTACGTCGGGTGAATTGCATGCATTAACAATTGTCGCGAAGACGCCTGCTGAACTAGCAAACGTCTAGATCGGAGTCTGGTTAAGGCGCTTCAATTGCGCGTTCCTAATTTAGTGCATCTTTAAGCCAAGAACTGACAGTTTCGGCCCGCATTTTTAGCTCGATAAAGAGCCCCGTCAGCCCGTTCGTACATGCTTTGAATGGTGTCTTCAGCGGTTGATTCAGTAATGCCCGCGGATAATGTGAGCACTACTTGCTTCTGTTTAAAATGGAAGCCACTCTCCGCGACAGCGTTTCGTAACTTTATGATTAAAGGTTCAGCTTGAGTTGCGGATGTATTAGTTAGTAGTAATACAAACTCCTCCCCACCGATACGGAATAGCGTATCTGACTTTCGAATTTGCTTTTGCATCAGTTGGGCAATGAGCCGGAGAGCTTTATCACCGGCACTGTGGCCATAACTGTCATTCACTTTTTTAAAGTGATCGATGTCGAGTATGACGTAACTAAAGGGGCTCCCATAGCGTTTCCATCGCGACAGTTCCTGGCCAACTTGTTCATTGTACGCAAGCCTGCTGCGCACGCCTGTCAACGTGTCATAGAGTAGTTTTTTACGATTTAGTGCTAATTTTTGTTGTAAACTTTCAGTCTCTTGTTCCATTAGTGTAATTTTGTTCGAGAGCATTTTATTGCGCGTATCGGTTGCATCGTGGCGTTGGTTAGCTCGAAGCATAAAGCTCTCTACACCATCGCGAATAGAATCGATATTGTTACCAATAACTGTTTTTAACTGAGTAATATCCTGCACGGTATTGACGTTTTCCTTGATCGTTGTAATGCCCGATTGAACCAGTTCATGCAATGATAAAGTCTCACTCCGACCAGATGCCCGCTCTTCAACATCTTCCGCGATCACTTCTGTGATTTCACCTAATTGCTCGGTCACAGTGAGAATTAAACTTTCTAGTTCTGACTTTTCGTCGCTAAGCTTTTGCAGCGCTAACGAAACACTATTAACGATATCGCTGAGGGTGTCAGGCCATTCATTATTGGCGATGCCCTTTTCAATCTTAGCGTGAATTTTGTCTATTTCAGTAGTAGCGCCTTGAACGATTGCCAGTCGCTCCAGTAAAGAGCAAATAATGGTATCGATAGAAACACTTGCGTGTGAGTCTTCAAAGTCGGTTGTATTTGATAATTGCGAATTAATGATGCCAGCAAGATTTTGCAATTCAATTTGGGTTAGCTCATCTTCAAGGTCAAATTGCTGGCTAATTGTTTGTTGATGGTCATCATTCAATTCAAGCAATGACACCAATTGAAACAAAAAAGTATGAATGATATCAGGTGGCTTAGTTGCGGCTATAAGGTTGTTATTGATTATTTTCGAGAGCTGAACAATCTGTGGTTCGATTGATCGCTGGTCGGTACCCTTGACGATCAATTGGAGTAAATCGGCGCATACCTTTTTCAGCTCGGTTCTTTGGTTCTCGTCCAGCTGAATATCTTGAAGCATCTCTAGCAGAATAGATGATGGTTCAAATGAGTTGGTAGGCGCGGCAGCATCTGGGATCGGGTTGTCATCATCCAGTGACGCTACGACATTGGAGAGCTTCTCGAGTGCCTCGAGTAGTTTTTGATCCTGTTTTTTACGCGAGAATTGTTGAATATCCTTAAGCTGCTGATCGAGTGCGCTATCGATACCGCGGCCAGCAATACTCAATCGTCCAATGGCTTTGCGTAAAATTTCTTCTACGGCTTGCCACTCTCCTTCTTTTACATCGAGCTCTTTTACAGTGGCTTGATATTTTCCTTTCCAGTCGCTATCTTGTTTCACCTACGTGCAAGACCCTTAGTTATGACAGTCTGTTTTAGTGTAGATGTTAGTTCGCAGGTTTTCAGCGATCATTTTATTTATCTAGGCTCTGGCAAGACATTCAACAAAATGAGTGATATCAATTTGACCTTTATATGTAGCGACAGCGAGTTGTCTGACCCAGCCTCATTTGGCTTTAGTGTTAAGAAAAACGACGAAGTAATTGAAGGTTTCCTCGTCAAAAATGACGGGCAGTATTTTGCTTACAAGAACTCCTGTCCTCATACAGGCTCACCATTGGACTGGTTAGAGCATCAATTTTTAGATTCTGAGGGTGCGCTTATTCAATGTGCAGTGCATGACGCACGTTTTCTTATCGAGACAGGCGAGTGTATTGTTGGTCCCTGCCACGGCCAGAGTCTACAAAAGCTCGAAATCAAGGTAAAAAGTGATGGTATCTATCTGCAGGTTTGATGGGCAACAGCTCAATTGCGCTGTAAAGTTTTAATGGTACGTTTGCCACCGTCTATTTTTAAGGAATGATATGAGCCTGGAATTTCGTAATGCGATAGAAAGTGATCTTTCAGATCTAATCCATCTACTCGCAGATGATGAATTGGGATCAAAAAGAGAAGATACTTCGCAGCCGATGAATAAAAGTTATGTCGATGCATTTCACAGTATCAAAAAAGATCCTAATAATGAATTAACCATCGTCGAAAGTGATGGCGTTTTAGTTGGAATGTTACAGCTAACATTTATACCCTATTTAACTCATACCGGTTCCAGGCGATGCCTTATTGAGGGTGTCAGAATCGCGAACAACTTTCGAGGGCAAGGCGTGGGTACCGATTTCATTAGCTGGGCCATAGAACGTGCCAGAGAAAGGCAGTGTTCAATTGTACAGTTAACCTCCGATAAACAACGATCGGGGGCTTTGAGATTTTATGAAGCGCTGGGGTTCGTGGCGTCACATGAAGGTTTTAAACTTAAACTATAGGGTTAAGAATCGAATGCTAGTTAACCTAAGCTCTAATCCTGTGCCATTCATGCTTTGAGCCAAGATCCAGTGCAACAATTATTCTAAGCATTCAGTCTCCTCGATGGGCCAAAGTTTAGGTATTGGTTTTTACTGGCTAAAAGGGCTAAAATGCGTGCCTTTTTCAAGATGATCAACATCAATGGAATATTCCCAACGTTTTGACGTGATTGTTGTCGGCGGCGGCCACGCTGGTACTGAGGCTGCGCTTGCGGCTGCACGCATGGGTGTGAAAACTTTGTTGCTCACTCACAACATCGATACCCTGGGCCAAATGAGTTGCAATCCGGCGATTGGGGGAATTGGAAAGGGGCATTTGGTAAAGGAAATTGATGCCCTCGGCGGTGAAATGGCGTTGGCGGCTGACATGGCCGGGATTCAATTTCGCATTCTTAATCGGCGTAAAGGTCCAGCCGTTCGAGCAACCAGAGCGCAGGCAGATCGACAGTTATATAGAACCGCAATTCGAGAGAAGCTGGAAAACCAGCCCAATTTGTCTATTTTTCAACAACCCGTGACTGATTTGATTGAGAATGGTGAGCGCGTCGAAGGTGTCAAAACACAGATGGGATTGTCGTTTTTTGCGCCCACAGTGGTGCTAACGGTCGGAACATTCCTTGATGGCAAAATTCATATTGGTGACGCCAATTACAGTGGTGGTCGAGCGGGCGATCCACCTGCCTCAGCCCTGGCGCAGCGCTTGCGTGAACGGCCTTTTCGTATTGCGCGCCTGAAAACAGGGACGCCGCCGCGTATCGATCGTAAAACTATCGATTATAGTCAACTAGAAGAACAGCCGGGTGATACGCCGTTGCCTGTTTTTTCGACGATGGGTTCGCACGATTTGCACCCGCGACAAATCAGTTGTCATATCACTCATACCAACGAGAAAACGCACGACATTATTCGCAATAGCCTGCACCGCTCGCCGTTGTTTAGCGGTGAGATCGAAGGTGTGGGGCCGCGTTACTGTCCTTCTATCGAGGATAAGGTGGTGCGTTTTGCCGATAAAAAATCTCACCAGATTTTTGTTGAGCCGGAAGGTTTACTGTTGTCGGAGGTTTATCCGAATGGTATTTCAACCAGCCTACCATTTGACGTACAGCTCGATTTCGTCCATAGCATGATTGGTTTTGAACAAGCGCATATTACCCGTCCTGGTTATGCGATTGAGTATGATTACTTCGATCCACGAGACTTACGCCCAACACTCGAGACGCGTTTTATAGATGGATTGTATTTTGCCGGCCAAATCAATGGCACGACTGGTTACGAAGAGGCAGCCGCGCAAGGGTTATTGGCTGGGGCTAATGCTGCAGCCGTGATTCAGGGCAAGTCGCCTTTATCGTTGGCTCGATCACAGGCATATATGGGTGTTTTGGTTGACGATTTGATTACACGTGGCACTAAAGAGCCTTATCGCATGTTTACCTCCCGCGCCGAGTATCGTCTCATATTACGAGAAGATAACGCTGACTTACGACTCACTGAGATTGGTCGAAAACTAGGGTTGGTCGAAGATGAGCGCTGGAGAGCCTTTGAGTTGTATCAGGAGAATCTGGTGCGCCTTCAGCAAAATTTGCAGGAAACCTGGCTCCGGCCCAATACACCACAAGCAAATCAATTAGCTACGGTTTTGCAAAACCCACTGAGCCGTGAATATCGATTGGTTGAGATATTGAAGCGTCCAGAGGTCACTATTGAAAAATTGGTGCCTTTATTAAATGAAGCAAGGCTAAATGATGAGGATGATGTCGAGCCTCCTGCATTAGATCCTCGCGTTTTAGAGCAGGCCGAAATTAATGCCAAGTACGCGGGCTACCTATCTCGACAGCAGGATGAAATTGATAAGGCCAGTAAGCATGAGGCTACCAACTTACCCGACGACATGAATTTTGCCGATGTGAGAGGCCTGTCGAATGAAGCCTGTGAAAAGTTACAGGATCATCACCCAGCAACCATTGGTCAGGCGAGCCGCATATCAGGCATTACACCTGCTGCCATCTCGTTATTGTTGGTACATCTAAAGCGGCACCCGTCACCGATGCGAAAAACAGCTTGAACCTTAAGAATTTACTGTTGGAGGGCTTGTCCGACCTCAAAATATCGATGGATGATAATCAAGTTGAACGATTACTTGATTACTTAATTTTGCTCGAAAAGTGGAATAAAAGTTATAACCTGACTGCAATCCACGGTCTCGAAAAAATGCTGAATTATCACTTGCTTGATAGTTTGGCTATCTATCCGGCATTACAGCATTACAAGAATGCACTCGATGTCGGCAGTGGTGCGGGTTTGCCAGGCGTACCATTGGCGATAGCAATGCCTGATTCAAATTGGACGTTGCTTGATAGTAATGGAAAGAAAACCCGTTTTATTCAGCAAGCACTCGCGGTATGCAAGGTTAACAATGCTAAGGTTGTGAAGTCTCGGGTTCAAGATTACACTGCCCCCCAGCCCCTCGATATCATCGTTAGTCGTGCTTATGCTTCGCTTGGTGATTTCGCTGACAGTGTGGCGCATTTAAGGCAAGCAGATACCCTGCTAGTGACTATGAAAACAGGGCTAGACCCTCAGGAATTGAAGACATTGGATACTATAAAGCATCAAATACAGGCGTCTTCTATCGAGGAGATTGAATTATGCGTTCCGGGTATTGCGGAAAAGCGTAGCCTTGTCATAGTGAAGCCAACATAATATGACTAAAGTAATCACCATAGCAAACCAAAAAGGCGGTGTTGGCAAAACCACAACGACGGTTAATTTGGCAGCGGCTCTGGCTGCAACAAAACGACGAGTTCTACTCATCGATATGGATCCGCAAGGCAATGCGACAATGGGCAGTGGCGTTGATAAGCATAATCTAGAGCTCAGTGTTTGCGATGTGTTGCTGGGTGATGCAACCATTGCTGAAGCAGTGGTCTACGTAGCTGCAAGTGGTTTTGATGTGTTGCCAGCGAATGCTGACTTAACCGCTGCAGAGGTGCAATTGGTCACTCGCATCGGCCGTGAAAAGCAACTAGAGCTAGCGCTAGATGAAGTACGTAGCAATTATGACTATATTCTAATCGACTGTCCGCCATCACTTAATATGCTTACCGTTAACGCATTAGTGGCATCCAGCGGCGTGTTGATTCCCATGCAGTGTGAGTATTATGCGCTTGAAGGATTGTCTTCGTTGCTCGATACGATTGAACAAATTCGAGTCAGCGTTAACCCCAATATAAAGTTAGAAGGGTTGTTGAGAACCATGTATGACCCTCGTAACAATTTGTCGAATGATGTATCTAGTGAATTGGTCGAGCATTTTGGCGATCGTGTTTATCGAACCGTGATTCCGCGTAATGTTCGCCTCGCAGAGGCACCTAGTTATGGTCAGCCGATCATGCAGTACGATAAATCTTCTCGTGGCTCGATGGCTTATCTAGCTCTGGCAGGAGAGGTTTTACGACGCGATGCCAAGCAAAGCCACTATATCAACTAGTGCTGGTGTAAATTAATAGTGACTATGAAAAAAAAGAGATTAGGAAGAGGGCTTGGTTCGCTCATCGGCAATATCGAACAAGTAACCGAAGTCAGCGAAGAAGATAAAGCGACTGGCTTAAGTGAGCTTGGAGTTGATCAAATTAAACGCGGCAAGTATCAACCGCGGCAGCACTTTGATCAGCAGGCATTACAGGAACTGGCAGACTCAATTACTGCCCAAGGTGTTATCCAGCCGATAGTGGTACGACCTGATGGCAGCCATTATGAATTAATAGCTGGAGAGCGACGTTGGCGCGCAGCACAGCTAGCGGGATTGCAAAAAATACCGGTTGTCATCCGCGATTTGGATAGCAAGTCGGCGGCAGCCATTGCGCTGATCGAGAATATTCAACGTGAAGACCTTAATCCACTCGAAGAATCTCAGGCTTTAATGCGCTTAATTGAGGAGTTTGACCTTACGCATCAGCAAGTTGCAGATTCTGTTGGACGCTCCAGAGCGTCGGTTAGTAATTTATTGAGATTACTTGACCTTGCGGATCCTGTCAAAGATCAGGTGAATCGAGGTTTGCTCGATATGGGTCATGCGCGTGCTTTGTTGGCTCTAATTCGACATGATCAGATCGAAGTTGCGATTATCGTAGTCAACCGAGGGTTGTCTGTTCGAGAGACCGAAGCGCTGGTTAAAAAAACACTGAGTAGCCATGATCAAAGTTTGGTAGAAGCGCCCCAAGTCAAAGATCCGGATATTGCCAGATTGGAAGCTCTAATCAGCGAAAAACTCGGGGCTGGAGTTCAGGTTAAGTCTCGAAAAAAGGGTGCGGGCGACCTCATTATCAGTTTTCATAGCAATGATGAGCTCGAAGGTATTTTGAGTCATTTCGATCTCTAGTCTATGGTCTAGAATATAAATCGATTTGGCGATTGATTGTTAGTGGAGTTCTCCCTATAATCTCGTTCCGATTTCAAGGCTAGGACGCCGATTGTAATTCTGGATTTTGTTAAATGATAAAAAGCCAGATTTATAGAGCGTTAGCAATTCAGTATTTAGTGGGTTGTTTGTTTTTAGTAGGCCTCGGTATCTGGAATACTGATACTATATTTTCCGGTTTTGTTGGATGTTTGGCAGCTTTACTGCCTGTGACTTATATTAGTAGTCGCATGGCGAGAAAGACCGACGATTATTCAGCTCAACAATGGTTGTCCTACGCGTATAGAGCTCAGCTAGGCAAATGGTTTATGACCATTATGATGTTTGTGCTAATTTTAAGCGCTGAATACAGCTGGAGCTTTGCAGTTTTGTTTGCTGGTTTTTGTTTAATACAAATAACCAGTTGTGTCGTACCATTAATGATAAAAGGCGATTGATCGAAGATGGCTGGTTACGCAAACTCAAGCGAATACATCACGCACCACCTGACCAACCTTGTGTATGGTCAGAAAGCAAGCGGTGACTGGGGTATTGCTCATAGCGCCGAAGAAATCTCAGAGATGGGTTTTTGGTCGATTAACGTCGACTCAATGGTATTTTCTGTTGGTCTTGGTGTTCTATTTCTATGGATTTTCCGTAAAGCAGCGATAAAAGCAGCGGCTGGTGGGACTGCAGGTGTTGCGCCTACTGGCATGCAAAACTTCATAGAAATGATCATCGAATTTGTAGATGGTTCTGTGCGCGGTTCATTCACCGGTAAGAATCCTTTAATAGCGCCATTAGCACTCACTATATTCGTTTGGATTTTTCTGTTGAACTTGATGGATTTAGTCCCAATCGACTGGATTCCTTGGCTAGCGAGCCTGATGGGTGTGGCTTATCTCAAGGTTGTGCCGACTACTGATCCTAATATAACCTTCGGTCTGTCGCTATCGGTGTTTGCGCTGATTCTTTACTACAGCATTAAAATGAAAGGCCCCGGTGGTTTCTTCGCCGAGCTAGCTTTTCATCCGTTTCCAAAATTCATGATGCCGCTTAACCTTGTTCTAGAAGGCGTCACATTGATTGCAAAACCCGTTTCACTGGCACTGCGTTTGTTCGGCAACCTCTATGCTGGTGAAATGATATTCATCTTGATCGCCTTGATGTACAGCGGTGGTTGGGTATTGGGTATTTCGGGTGGATTAATGCAAATAGGTTGGGCGTTATTTCATATCTTGATCATTACTTTGCAGGCGTTTATCTTCATGACGCTGACCATCGTATATCTTGATATGGCATCACAAACTGAAGAACACTAAATTTTTAACTTTAAACATACAACATATCGATCGTAGGAGATTATTATGGAAATGAGTACAGCAGTTGTTTACATTGCCGGTGCACTAATGATGAGTTTTGGCGCACTAGGCGCAGCATTAGGCATAGGTATTCTTGGTGGCCGTTTTCTAGAAGGAGCCGCGCGTCAACCAGAATTAATTCCGATGCTTCGTACACAGTTCTTCATAGTCATGGGTCTTGTTGACGCTGTACCAATGATTTCTGTTGGTCTGTCAATGTACGTCATGTTCGCTGTAGTTGGTGGTTAATTGGTCCTTGGCCCGTTATTAAACTAGAACGAGGATAGCAATATGAATTTCAATGCAACATTAATAGGACAGAGCATCGCCTTCGCGGTTTTTGTCTGGTTCTGCATGAAATATATATGGCCGCAATTGATCGCAGCATTAGAAGAACGTAATGCTCGAATTTCAGAAGGTTTGGCTGCTGCACAACGTGGTCAGAAAGATCTGGAAGAAGCGCAGGCTAAAGTAAGCGGCAACTTAAATGAAGCCAAGCAGCAAGCTCAGGAAATAATCAATCAGGCGCAGAAGCGTGCTACTGAGATTGTTGACGAAGCGAAAGATGTTGCACGTGAAGAAGCTGATCGAATAAAGTCGATGGCGACTGCTGATATAGAGCAACAGGTCAACAGTGCTAAAGGTGAACTTCGTAAAGAAGTCTCCTTGATTGCGCTAGCTGGTGTCGAAAAGATACTAGGTCGCGAAGTCAATGCCGATGCGCATGATGCAGTACTGAATGAGCTGGTTGCTCAGATTTAGGCTTTAAGATTATGAGTGCTAAAAAATGAGCGACTTCGAGACAATTGCACGGCCTTATGCCAAAGCGATATTTGAGCTGGCTTCTGAAGAAGGCAGTTTAGTAGCCTGGTTAGACAGGCTGACAACAGCAGCTGCAATAGCGGATGATGCGGGCATGCAAACTATGCTTGATATGCCGTCTATGTTGCCGTCTGAGCATGTTGAACTGTTTTTATCGGTTTACACTGGTATTGATGGTGCTGAAAAAGCCAGTGCTGAATTCAAAAACTTTATTGGTCTGCTTGCTGAGAATGGTCGATTATCGGCTTTATCAGCAATTGCTGCTGCTTATGAAATTCTTAAGCAGGAAGCCGATGGTAAAGTTGAAGTGCAGGTAACATCAGCACAGGCTCTGACACAAAAGCAGAAAGATGAAATCGCAAAAAGTATGACAAAGAAGCTGGGTAAGGAAGTCAGTATTACTTCCGATGTTGATGAGACATTGATTGCGGGTGCGATTATTCGAGCGGGTGACTTAGTCATCGATGGCTCGGTATTAGCGCGTCTCGACAAGCTCTCAACTGCACTCAATAAATAACAGAACACTTATGATTATGGGATCACGTGATGCAACTTAATCCGTCAGAAATTAGCGAACTTATTAAAGATCGCATTAAGAACTTTGAAGGTGCCGCCGAAGCAAGAACAGAAGGTACTGTTGTTAGCTTGATGGATGGTATCGCACGTATTCACGGACTGGCTGACGTCATGTCTGGTGAAATGATTGAATTCCCCGGTGATACCTACGGCATGGCTTTGAACCTCGAAAGAGATTCGGTTGGTGTTGTAATCCTCGGTGCCTACGGACATATCTCAGAAGGTGATACAGCCAAATGTACTGGGCGAATCCTTGAAGTGCCCGTGGGAGAGCAGTTACTGGGTCGAGTAGTTAATTCACTAGGCGAAGTAATCGACGGCAAAGGCGCTATCGAATCAACTCAATTTATGCCTATCGAGCGTATTGCACCAGGCGTTATCGAACGCCAGTCAGTTGATCAGCCAATGCAAACTGGTTTGAAAGCAATCGACGCAATGGTTCCTGTTGGGCGTGGTCAGCGTGAATTGATCATCGGTGATCGCCAGACGGGTAAGTCTGCGGTTGCAATCGACGCGATCATTAACCAGAAAGGCACTGGTATTAAATGTATCTATGTTGCAATCGGTCAGAAAGCTTCGACTATCGCTAACGTCGTTCGCAAGCTTGAAGAGCACGATGCACTGGCACACACTATCATTGTTGCAGCGAGCGCCTCTGACTCAGCAGCACTGCAATACATCGCGCCTTACTCTGGTTGCACCATGGGAGAATACTTCCGTGACAAGGGTGAAGATGCACTAATCGTTTATGATGATTTGACCAAGCAAGCCTGGGCTTACCGTCAAGTTTCATTGTTATTACGTCGTCCACCAGGACGAGAAGCTTACCCTGGTGACGTTTTCTACTTGCACTCGCGTCTTCTTGAGCGTGCATCTAGAATTAACGCAGTTTGCGTAGAAAAATATTCTAACGGTGCTGTAAAAGGTAAAACTGGATCATTAACAGCATTACCAATCATCGAGACTCAAGGTGGTGACGTATCAGCTTTCGTACCGACTAACGTAATCTCGATTACTGATGGTCAGATCTTCCTTGAATCTGATTTGTTTAACGCCGGTATTCGTCCAGCAATTAACGCCGGTCTTTCTGTATCCCGTGTTGGTGGTGCTGCACAGACTAAAATCATTAAAAAGTTAGGTGGTGGTGTTCGTTTGGCATTGGCTCAGTATCGTGAACTGGCTGCTTTCTCTCAGTTCG
Organism: uncultured Acidimicrobiia bacterium; assembly: GCA_964195315.1. Lineage (GTDB taxonomy): Bacteria > Pseudomonadota > Gammaproteobacteria. Next base: position 33,758 of record CAXMOZ010000112.1, read on the forward strand.
CATCCGATCTTGATGAAGCGACTCGTAAGCAGTTAGAGCGTGGTCAGCGTGTTACAGAATTAATGAAGCAAATGCAATATGCACCACTCAACGTTGCTGAAATGGGCGTTATTCTTTACGCTGCAAACGAAGGCTTCCTAGACGATGTCGACGTTAACAAGATCGTTGCATTCGAAGGGGCGTTGTTGGCTCATGTTAAGTCAAATAATGCTGATCTGCTTGAGTCGATCAATGCCAACGGCGATTACAACGACGACGTTTCGAGCAAAATTGCAGCGGCTATCGCAGATTTCAAAACCAACGGCGTCTATTAATCAATCGACCTTAAGTTAAGAGACTTTAAATTAAGAGACTATGAGAGAGATCTGATATGGCTGGCGGCAAAGAAATAAAGACTAAGATCACGAGTGTTCAAAATACTCAAAAGATCACAAAAGCCATGGAAATGGTCGCGGCAAGTAAGATGCGTCGTGCTCAGGATCAAATGTTTGCGACCCGACCTTATGCGCAGAAAATTGCCCTGGTTGTCAGCCACATTGCTAATTCACATTCGGAATACAAGCATCCATTCCTTGTCGAGAGAAAGGTAAAACGTGCAGGTGTTATCGCTATTTCGACTGATCGTGGTCTTTGTGGTGGTTTAAATACAAACTTGTTCAAGAAGACATTAGGTAAGATAGCTGAGCTTGACGATCAGGGTGTTGAAGTCGAAGTGGTAACATTTGGTTCGAAGGCGCTTAGTTTTTTCAAGCGTATTGGTGCTAAAGTAACTGCTGAAGCGAGTCACCTCGGCGATCGTCCAGAAATGTCTGCCGTGATCGGTCCAGTACAAGCAATGCTCAGTAGTTATGCGAAAGGTGAAATTGACGCCATTTACCTGGTTGGTAATGGGTTTGTTAATACCATGACGCAAGAACCAACAGTGACTCAACTTGTTCCTGTCGTACCATCAGTAGAATCTGAATTATCCCATCACTGGGATTACATCTACGAGCCTGATGCAAAAGAAGTACTTGATCATGTACTAGAGCGTTATATTGAATCACTGGTATATCAAGGTATCGTCGAAAACGTGGCCTGCGAAATGGCCGCCCGTATGTTGGCAATGAAAAATGCAACCGACAATGCAGGTGATATGATCGATGAATTACAGCTGATTTATAACCGCGAACGTCAAGCGAGCATCACACAGGAAATTAGTGAAATCGTTGGTGGCGCAGCCGCAGTATAAGTTCCAGTTATATAGGCACTGACAAATTATTTAGACGAATTATTTAGACAAACCAAGAATATTAGTTTTTAAGAGGATATACACATGAGTACAGGTAATATCGTGGAAGTAATCGGCGCTGTCGTCGACGTAGAGTTTCCTCGTGACTCTGTCCCTAAGGTTTACGACGCGTTACATATTGCTGAAAACAATCTAACACTCGAAGTTCAGCAGCAATTAGGTGACGGAATCGTTCGCACCATTGCAATGGGTGCTTCTGAAGGATTGCGTCGCGGAATCGTAGTATCGAATACAGGACAACCAATCACTGTGCCAGTGGGTCAACAAACACTGGGTCGTATCATGGATGTATTGGGTGAGCCTATCGATGAGAAAGGTCCTATCGGTGAAGAAAAGCGTATGCCGATTCACCGCAAGCCACCAAGCTATGATGAGCAGGCAACAGCAACCGAAATTCTGGAAACAGGTATCAAAGTTATCGATCTGGTTATGCCGATTGTTAAAGGTGGTAAAATTGGATTGTTTGGTGGTGCTGGTGTTGGTAAAACAGTAACACTGATGGAGCTTATTCGTAACATCGCAGTTGAGCACTCAGGATTTTCAGTCTTTGCTGGTGTTGGTGAGCGTACTCGTGAAGGTAACGACTTTTACCACGAAATGACAGATGGCGGCGTTATCGACAAGGTAGCACTGGTATATGGTCAGATGAATGAGCCTCCTGGAAACAGACTACGTGTTGCACTGTCTGGTTTGACCATGGCAGAGCATTTTCGTGATGAAGGCCGTGACGTACTGATGTTCGTTGACAATATTTATCGTTACACACTCGCAGGAACTGAAGTATCAGCATTGCTAGGTCGTATGCCATCAGCGGTTGGTTATCAGCCTACATTGGCGGAAGAAATGGGTGTTTTACAAGAACGTATCACATCAACTAAGACGGGTTCGATCACTTCTTTCCAGGCCGTATATGTACCAGCGGACGATTTAACCGATCCATCGCCAGCAACCACATTTGCTCACCTGGATGCGACACTCGTACTGTCTCGTCAAATTGCAGAACTGGGTATTTATCCTGCGGTTGATCCACTCGATTCAACCTCTCGTATTTTGGATCCAAATGTTGTTGGTAACGAACATTATGATGTTGCTCGTGAAGTTCAGGGTACATTGCAGCGTTATAAAGAATTAAAAGATATTATCGCCATCTTAGGTATGGACGAATTATCTGAAGAAGACAAACTGGTTGTAAACCGCGCTCGTAAGATGCAACGCTTCCTATCACAGCCTTTCTTCGTTGCTGAAGTTTTCACTGGCGCAACAGGTAAGTATGTATCACTTAAAGATACCATTGCTGGTTTTAAGGCAATTATCGACGGTGAAATGGACCAATACCCAGAGCAGGCTTTCTACATGGTCGGTGGTATTGAAGAAGTGGCTGAAAGAGCGAAGACGCTTTAAGGAGCAATCGCATGGCTAATACCATACAAGTTGAAATCGTAAGCGCCAAAGAGCTGATATTTTCTGGTGTTGCTGAAATGGTTTATGCACCCGCAGTTTTAGGTGAAGTCGGTGTGGCTCCTGGCCACACGCCGCTCATATCACCACTTAAAGCAGGTGAAGTTAGACTGGATGTAGGCAATCAAAAGGAAGAGTTCTTTTTTATCTCGGGTGGAATTTTAGAGGTTCAACCTCACGTCGTGACCGTTCTTTCAGATGCTGCTATTAGAGCTGATGATTTGAACGAAGCTGCTGCCATCGAAGCTAAACAAAGGGCCGAAGCTGCATTAGCGGACCAACAATCAGAATTTGATATTGCTAAAGCGAGGGCAGAAATTGCTATTGCAGCTGCACAAATTGCTGCAATTCAAAAGCTACGAAAAAGGTAGTCAATTTAATCCGACTATTTGCTTAATGAAGATCTAAAAAGGAGGCCCACGGCCTCCTTTTTTTTTGCCTATGGCCTACAATAAGGCAAGACTAAAAGAAAGGAACCTAAACAGAATGGCCTTGAGTATTATTATTCTTGCAGCCGGGCAAGGCACTCGCATGAAGTCCAACCGCCCCAAGGTGCTTCATCACCTGGCTGGCAAAGCAATGCTTCAACATGTTGTTGATACCAGTAGAGCCTTAAACCCTGAACAGATTATCGTTGTCGTCGGCCATAAGGCTGAACTGGTCAAAGAAGTCATGTCCGGTCAATCACTCAGCTTTGTAGAACAAAAAGAGTTGCTCGGAACCGGCCATGCGGTTGCTCAATGTCTACCAGTATTGAATTCAGGCAATGATGTCCTTGTGTTGACTGCGGATGTGCCTTTAGTCATGGAAAGCACTATTCGCTCACTGCTATTAGACTCGACAGAAACCGACGTTAACGTATTAAGCTTCATGCCAGCCAACCCTTTTGGCTATGGCCGTATCGTTCGTAATAATAACAAGGCAGTTTGCGCCATTGTTGAACAGAAAGATGCCAGTGAATCTGAGCAAGCCATCATTGAATCTAATTCAGGTATTATATTCATGGCCGGTAGTCGGGTTAATCAATTGATAGGGTTGCTTGACAATAATAATGCACAATCTGAATATTATCTGACCGATGTAATTAAGCATGCTTCGACAAGTGGCCTTCGCATTAATGCCACGATTTGTACCGATGCCGATGAAGTGAATGGGGTTAACAATCAACATCAGCTGGCCGAGGTTGAAAGCCATTATCGGCAACGGTTAGCGAAGGTGTTAATGACTGAAGGGGTAAAGCTTTACGACCCAGCCAGAATCGATATAAGAGGGCAGCTCACGGTAGGCAAAGATGTAGTCATTGATATCAACTGTATTTTTGAAGGTGAAGTCTACCTCGGTGACAATGTTCGTATCGGCGCTGGCTGCATTATTAGAAATACTAAAATAGATGCGAATAGCGAAATATTGCCAATGACCATGATCGATGAATCGACCATTGGTCAAAGTGCAATGATAGGCCCATTTTCCAGACTTAGGCCAGGCACAGAATGTTCGGATAAAACAAAAATTGGCAATTTCGTTGAAACTAAGAAAGCATCGATAGGAGAAGGTAGCAAAGTAAACCACTTAAGCTATGTGGGTGATGCTACAGTCGGTAAAAATGTCAACATTGGAGCGGGTACAATTACCTGTAACTATGATGGCGCAAATAAATATCAGACCATTATTGAAGATGATGTTTTCATAGGGTCGGACTCCCAACTAATCGCACCAGTTACCATAAGTCGAGGTGCCACTATCGGCGCTGGGTCGACTATTACCCGAAATACACCAGAGCAACAATTAACTTTGTCGCGCTCCAAACAAGTGTCAATCAGTAGTTGGCAAAGACCAACTAAAGCAGATAAAGGATAAATTTATGTGTGGAATAGTCGGCGCATTAGCGCAAAGAGACGTTAGCTCTATCTTGCTTGAAGGTTTACGACGCCTCGAGTATCGCGGATATGATTCAGCTGGTATTGCAGTCATAGATGATGGAAACCTGGAACGATTTCGATCATTAGGTAAGGTTCAGCAATTAGCTAATAAAATTGCCGATGGCCAACCAGGAAAAGTGGGTATAGCCCACACACGATGGGCGACTCATGGTGTTCCATCTGAAAGCAATGCTCATCCGCACTTCTCGAAAGGCAAAATTGCAGTTGTACACAATGGCATCATTGAAAACTACAAAGAAATTCGAGAAAAACTAATAGCTTCTGGATATGTGTTTACCTCAGAGACAGACACCGAAGTTATAGCGCATCTAGTTGAAAGCTATTACCAGAAAGATCTATTCAGCGCCGTCAAAAAAGCGGTAACTGAACTAGAAGGTGCTTTCTCATTAGGCATTCTTGCTGTGGATGAGCCAGACACCTTGGTGGCCTGTAGAAAAGGCAGCCCTCTCGTATTGGGTGTTGGATTTGAGGAAAACTTCATTGCATCCGATGTGTCAGCTTTATTGCCTGTGACAAGCCGATTTATTTATCTCGAAGAAGGTGACTTTGCAGTATTACATCAAAAAAATTACAACATATATGATGTTGACGGTGTAGAAAAAGAACCAAAAATACATTTGACTGAAATGACGAGTGACTCGGTACAAAAAGGTAAGTTTCGACATTATATGTTTAAAGAAATTTTTGAGCAGTCAAAATCTATTACCGATTGTTTAGAAGGACGCATAAGTTCAGATGACATTCTTGATTCCATATTCGGCCCCAGTGCTGTTGATATTTTTTCTCGAGTTGAAAATATACAAATAATCGCCTGCGGCACTAGTTACCATGCCGGTTATGTAGCGAAATACTGGATAGAAGAATTATTGGAGTTACCCTGTCAAATCGAAGTCGCGAGTGAATTTCGTTATCGGAAAGTAGTTGTCCCTAAAAACACGCTATTTGTAACCTTGTCTCAATCGGGTGAAACCGCAGATACCTTAGCCGCTCTGCGTAACCTGTCTTCTGAAAACTATTGTGGTTCATTGAGCATTTGCAATGTCCCTGAATCGTCTTTAGTGCGTGAATCCAATTTGGTATTAATGACCAGAGCGGGCCCAGAAATTGGCGTAGCCTCAACCAAAGCATTTGTTACTCAACTGGTGTCGATGTTGTTGCTTACCTTATCCATTGGCAAAGTACGCAATCTTGAATCATCATTGATATCTTCCATCGTTAAAGAGCTAGTCGAACTTCCACGCCAGGTTGAAAAACTGCTGGAATTAGATCCAAAGATAAAAGCGATTGCCGAAGATTTTATCGACAAGAAAGATGCTCTGTTTCTGGGTAGGGGCGAACACTATCCAATCGCAATGGAAGGTGCATTAAAGCTTAAGGAAATATCATACATCCATGCCGAAGCTTATCCAGCTGGCGAACTAAAGCATGGCCCACTTGCTCTAGTCGATGCCGACATGCCAGTCGTAGTCGTAACACCGAATGATGAATTGATGGAAAAGTTGCACTCCAACATGCAGGAAGTCAAAGCACGCGGTGGGAAGCTCTATATATTCGCGCACCAGGGTGTCAAGTTAGAAGAAACTGATGATGATGTTGTAATAGAAATGGCAGTTGAAACAAAATGGACAACGCCAATTTTATCAACTATCCCACTACAACTATTGAGCTATCACGTCGCGGTATTACGCGGCACAGATGTAGATCAGCCAAGAAACTTAGCCAAATCAGTTACGGTGGAATAGCCTTTGCTATATAAATGACTAGGTGACTAGGAAAAATTAAGTCTGTTGCATATGAATTAAGTTAGTTGCAAATATGGTCTTATAAAATTAAGTTTGTTGCACTTATTAGCCGCTAATTAAGTTGGCTCCAAGAATTGCCTTGATTTATTGGGAGATTAAGTTTTTGCACTATCCCAGTGAAATGCTGATCATTAGACTGTTAACATTTGTAAGTTTTTTATTCAGCTTCGTTGCTATCTGGGGCAGGTGGGCCGACAAAAGGAGATGTTATTTGTTGAAATCGATTATATGCAGTGATGTCAAATAAATGAGATGCGTATATTTGTTCTACGGGTAAAACCACTTCAAAATCTATTGGTTCAAGGTGGTCTAGGTCTTCCTCGCCATCGGACACACTTGTGAGGATTTCGTAATAGCTAGTTGTAAAGTTTAACCTGTGATCGGACTTATCCCTATAACCACTTAATATTGGTAAAATCCTAATTGATCTCCTTTGAGCTGATGGATTCGGAGCATCTACAGCCCAGTCAGCATATACTTTTCCAGTTGACATAGCGAGAAGGATGGGAGTTCCAGTGACTGCTGCACGAAATATAAGCTTTTCAAAACCGTTTAACCGAATGGCCCTTTTCGTTATAAATAGGTCAAAAGAATATTTATCTGGGAGGGCACTAGAAATCACTTGAAAGGTAATATTTAGTATTGCTGGGAACGTAATGCCTATCAAAAAGGATAGGATTAGTATGCCATTTACATAACGTTCATTCGTCCAAAGGTATATCAGCTGATTTATGAGCGGCATCCCATGCTCTATATCTTCTAATTGTA
>CAXMOZ010000113.1:0-71688 GCA_964195315.1 uncultured Acidimicrobiia bacterium
CTTCATTAAGTTCAAAAGTGCCGCCAGCAAGGGTAAGACCAAAAGCGCTTATGGTGCCGTGCCAACCACTAGAATTATAATTAGCGAAATAAACGGTCGAACCTGACGTGAGCTGTGAAGAGGTAACCGCGGCGGCCGCGGCAGTTCCTGATTTTGAACGTATATTATTGACAGCTTGTTTTAATTGGGTTCCAAGATCGGCAGCCGAAGCGGCGTTAAGCATTTCACCACGGCCATTAACCGCTGCGTGATAAAGGTCATCTATTTGCCGGGGGTCACGAGCGGCGTTCGCATTGGGCCAGGCAGGGGGGGGTAGCATAGGCATCGGCTGCTTCATTATGGGTCACACCATAGATGGTGCCCACATTGCCTAAGCCGACCGTATAGGTATTCATATGCAAGTTTGTATTACAATCGAGCTGAGGATCAAGTGGGCTATCAGAGCAGCTCTTTGGCACAGGTACCTGACCCGCAGCATAGGTACCGCTCAAAAGTGGCTCCTTATAATACTTCATCGCAATATCAGCCATTGTATCGGAGTAGGCATCCGCGTAGGGCGCACCCTCGCCACCATCGGCATCACCCGCACCTTCATTCGATGTGGTTGAAAAACCATCGGTAAACAGCAAGGTGAAATTCTTTTGGCACTCTGCTGTAATCGGCGCACCCGTGTTGGTACGAGCATACTGACCAGCGGCATGCTTCAGAGCCGCTCGGTTGGGTGTACCGCCGCCGTTGCCATCAATTCCATAAAGACTATTGAAGAGGCTGGATTTGTCTGCCGTTATATCCAGGTCACGCATGCTCACATCATTTCGGCTATTAATCGTAAACAAGCCAGTATTGATGGATTGAACACCAGTAAAGGCCTGGCCCATGCCGGCCCGCAGGGCCAAATGACGTTTTCTGTAATAGCTAAACCAGTTGGCAAAGTTCTGAATTTCATTCGCATACGTACAGGTGTTCGGACACTCGGATCGGGAGCCATCATTGGTGTAGCTGGTGATAGCGGGATCAATTACTACCTTGGTCAAACAAGAACCATCCGGACCTAACGCATCAATCGCTGTCAATGTACTGGGGGATTGTTGGAAAAGGTCGTAATGGGCGGTATTCGGGTTAGCGCAGTTGCCGCTGCTACCATTCACACTGTAAGCAAGTGACGACGTGGTTTTATTGTAATAAGTAGCAGGGAAGTATTCGACACCTATACTTTCATTATTTGAGGCACCGCCGCCAGGCACAGTAGTGTCTGCACCGGCGGTACGCCAATTACTTCCGTCGTGATATCTCGTGCCCTGTGGTATCACCATCCCTTCGTAAACCTTAAATTTTTGGTTGCCACTACTTGAGGCCCGATCTACCGTGAGATTCAATGTGCCGGTGCCAGTAACGGGATCGGATTTAGCCGCAGTTTCACTCATATCACCGAAAGTTGTGCCGCCCCCACTCGGCCACGGCGAATAGGTCTCATTGGGATCATAATACATTTTGTTAAGCGAACTCGAGCGGGTAAAGGCGAATTGTGCAAAGGGGGGGATGGCATAGTGATTATTTGTACTATCGCTATAGACTCGGTTACCACCTCCAGTGCCATTTGGAAACAGGTAAGTAAACTTTTTCCAAGTACCATTGGCACTGCCACTCAGGTTGAAACTGACCTGGCCGTATTCGATATCGCTAGCGGATGAGTTGTTACCATCCCTGTCTACACCGACATAGGTATCGCGTGAGGTATGCCACCACAAGGCACCATCGTTGCTCGCAAACAACACTTCAGAATCCATGCTGCCGGAATCATCTATGGCCAATATTAAATTGGCATTAGCAGTACTCAGGAATATTGGAACCTGCGCTAGGACGCCAGGTGCGGCGAATGCGCTGTAGCTGTTGCAAAATGTTAACAGCGCAATGCTCAATGCTGCGCCCAGTTGTTTAAATAGTTTTTTCATAAAATCCACCGTGAATTTAGTATCTAATACCGTAATGAGATTGTACGGTACGAAAGGTTTGTCCGGCTCGACCGCGTGCACGGGCAGTAATCCGGTAGATCGAAATCTGTGGGCCATCTGGCGGGGCGTCATATCCGCCACCGGCATTTAGCGAACCCAGCCTACTGGCGCTATCATTAACGCCAACGAATTTAATAATGTACTTAGGTTCTTGTCCGACGGGTATCCCTACGGAGGATAAATCTACGGCTGCATCTTTTGCACTTGCACCACCCCAGCTGGCAGAATTCAGATAATCGGGGTCTGCCGTTAGTTCGCCCACTTGATCAGCTATGGAATTGTTGGATGTGCTAATCGCAACTTGTGATTCCGCGTAGCGCAGCCCTACTTCTGCTGCCTGAAAGGCCAGACTGGACTCCCTCAGGTTGCCTGCCATGGCTAGCTCTGTAGCCGTTCCTTTCATTGAGGTCACGGCAATCAGAGTCATGGCGATGAGTATTACCAGACTCACTATAAGTGCGGCACCATTTTGATTAATGGGTCTATTATAGTATTTCATTATTAACCTGATTTGCTTCTTAAGGCGATTGTGGCAGAGTATACCTGCCGAAAACGTCGGTCCGTTGGTGTGATGTTATTGCCATTGATGGAATAGGATTGAATTTCATCGACAATGAAATCCTGATCTGACCTGACGACTAACCACAGCCGGATGGCTGTCACCTGGGCTAAGTTTACGGCTGCATTATCGCTTTCTAGGTACTGATTTGCCGAGCCATCTCCATCAGTATCGACGCCAAACAAAATCTGAAAATTTTCGATACCCTCGATAAGTTCCTGATCAATACCGTTTACCGACCTGAACAAAGCGGGTTCGCCGCTGCCACTGGCTGATGTGCCGATGGAATAAGTTACTTCCTGTAACGAAAAAACGGAAGCGCTATTGGCGTTATAGATAGAAACAGGAATCGATGTCGAAAAGCTAGCATTGGCATTGCCAGGAGTGCCCGCTGCCGCAGTATGCCCAAGCGTAGTTCTATCCGTGCTAACAGAGGTGATCTGAAAAATGTTAGCGGAAAAACAATTGGTGATCATAGCAATGTCACCAGTTTGAAAAGTATTATTCGCGCCAACAACAACGGGATTAGTCAGAGGGGAAAGATTGGTAGTAATTGTATTCTGACTGGGCTGAGCACCCCGAATAGTTAGAGTGTCAGCATTTGCAGCGGTCCAGCTACCGGCTGTGTTTGTTGCATCAACCGAGGGCTCATCTACAAAATCGAAGATAGCGCCAGCTGTAAAATTTAACTGGTTAAAAAGATAGGGGTTGTCATCAGACAGGTTGCCATCGTTGTTGTCATCGTCCTGTAAGCTGTAGCAGCCCATGAATCCAGCCATTCGAATATCGCTCGCTATGATATCAAGTGAAAAACGGCCATTTTCCTGAACACGTGCACTAGCATCTGAAAAACGATAGGTGACTTTATTGCCAATAAATACCTGAATAATGCCACCGAGCAAGAACAGGCTAATGACTAAAGCGACCATGATTTCGATTAACGAAAAACCGCTTTGAATTTTTTTAGTATGTCTCATTGTATTGTTACCGAGAAGCAAGTCATGTTGTCGCTATCTGCTTCTCCGTTGGTGCAATTCGACGTGTCGTTGCCATCGTCCCACATCACCGAAACGGTTAAAAGACCAGCGGTTTGGCTTACAAACCCTCTCCCCTGAGGCAGATTACGGACTAGAGACTGCCATTCCTTGGCATCGGCAACGACCATTTGTGCCACACTACAAACAGCAGTTTGGCAGTCCTGATCCGGAAGGTCAGGAGTCGCGTCCTGAGCGAGGGTATCAATGCCGGCGTAAGTACCAAAGGCGCCACGATTGGCATTAATGCGATCGGTCATCTCATAACTATACCAGGCGGCCTGGCTATGCCAGTTCGCGCTGGCGCTCTGTTTTAGCGATGTAACTTGTAAAACAGCGATACCGAGCAGACCTATAGAGATAATGAGCAATGTTATCAATGACTCGATCATCCCCAGCCCGAATTGTCGATTGATCTTGGCACTTATGGGCATGCTGGATCTGCTCCTCGGCTTACCCGGCCGGTAACGGAAAGGGATATAGTTCTTGCAAAGTCGTTAGGATTCGCTCGGTCATCACAAACTGAGATGGTACCGGTATTAGCGCCTGTCGGTAAAAAACCTCTACTATCGAAGCTAATAATCGATAACCCTGCGCCGCCTTGATCGTAGGTGATATTGTTTTCTGCGCTCGATTGAATTTTAATGATTTCGTCACCGGTGCCATTATTATCATTATCGATTGTGACTATCCAGCCTTCCTCGTAACTACCATTGGTACAGGTGGCTCCATCACTACTAGCACAGATAATAACGGGTTGATTTCGACCTACCGCTTTACTGCGAGCTAACATTATGTCTGAGAGTAAACCATTAGTAGCCGAAGTAAGGCGTTCATTCTTTATTGTTTCAGATAGGCTAGGAACGGCAATAGCCATAACCACGCCGATAATACCAACGACGATCATTAATTCTAATAACGTAAAGCCAGAAGTTTTTTTCATGCATGTATCCTAGTGATCTAAAAAAAATACTTGTGAAAAGAGATAGGATAATAAAAATCGCCGATAAACGGTACTGGCATATCCGAATGAGTTAGAATTCAGGCCGAATTGACACTGCAAACAATGAAGACATTAGTAACGATGACAGAAGAATTGAAAGTTGAACGGGCGATTAAAAGTTTTACACGCCGTTCGGGGCGACTGACACTAGGCCAAAAAAATGGGTTGAAAGAGTACTGGCCGCTTTACGGTCTAGATTTTGAGCTGACAGAGGTTGGAATTAGTCAGGCGATACAGGGCTTTGAGTCGGTGAATCTAGAAATAGGGATTGGAAATGGCGATGCATTGATCGAAATGGCTGACAGCCAGCCTAAGACTTTTTATATTGGTGTAGAAGTACACACGCCAGGTGTCGGGCAGTGTTTGAATAACATCGAAAAAAACGCATTGGATAATGCTCGATTGATATCGCACGATGCTATCGAGGTCATGCAGCATATGGTTCCCGCTCAGTCACTCGATAGAATATTACTTTTCTTTCCAGACCCCTGGCATAAAAAAAGGCATCATAAGCGTCGAATTGTTAATCAGAAATTCCGCGACCTTGCTTTTAAGTGTTTAAAGCCCGATGGCCATTTGCACTTCGCGACTGATTGGCAGGATTACGCCGAACATATGGTGGAGGAGCTTTCATCGGACGAGCGCTTTTCGAATTGTGGCAATAGCGATGGTTTTGCGGCGCGCCCTGATTACCGCCCCCTGACTAAATTCGAACAGCGCGGATTAAAGCTAGGCCATGGTGTGTGGGACCTGGTGTTCCAGAAAGCAGCTACGCTCTAGTCACTTTCAACACCCTATGAGTGCATTTTCAGAGCTGTCTCAGTCAAAAAGTATGTGCATCATTACCATCATCACTACTAAGAATAGAATGCTCATACCAATGCCAGCACGCATAAAGTCGGGTACTCTATAACCGCCGGGGCCTTTGATTAGAGCGTTCACCTGGTGCGTCGGTAATAAAAAGGAATTAGAGGTGGCGATAGCAACGGTGAGTGCGAATACGGCTGGATTAGCGCCAACGCCAATCGCGATATTCACGGCGAGTGGCACTAACAAGACCGTTGCGCCGACATTTGACATGACTAAAGTGAAAAATGTAGCGAGTAAGGCGACCGATAGTTGAATCACCCAAATCGGCATGTCACCCACTACTAACAAGGTTTGCTCTGCAATCCATTTCGCAGTGCCACTGGTTTCAACCGCTAGCCCTAGCGGGATCAAACTGGCAAGTAAAAACACCGTGCCCCATGAGACTGATTTGTAAGCCTCATCCATTTTGAGCACGCCGGAGATAACCATACCAATAGCACCGGACATCAATGCGACTGACAATCGCAGATCGGTGAATAGAACCATGAACAATGACAGTCCAAAAAACAGGGTGGCCCAACCGACTTTATTAGGGCGAGACTCTTCACGTGGATATTCCGATGTAACAATTACAAAGTCACGATTACCCTCTAAATGGGCCAGTGCTCTCCAGCTCGTGTGAGCGAGCATGGTGTCTCCGGCCAATAACGGAATATCGCGAATACTGTCTCCTTCGAATTGGGTTTCGCCATCTCTGTGAATAGCAACCATTGCCATGCCATAGGTTTTTCGCATCCAGACATCACGAGCACTTTTACCGATCAGTGAAGAACCCGGCGGGATAACAATCTCGGCAATACCGGCCTGATTGGACGATAAAACTTCAGAAAACGCTCGTAAGCCTTTTTGAATCACTAATCCGTAATTATCAACAAAGTCTTTTAGATGGGCGGGAGAGCACAGAATACCCAGTGTAGCGTCGCCACCAATGTTAATGTCGCGTGATAAATCGCCTCGCCCAGCGCGCATACCGGCGCTGGCCGCTTTCATGGCGATAATCCTGATTTTATTTTTGGACTCAATATCGTCCAGTACCTGCCCTACCAGTGGGCTATCCTTAGGAACATTGACCTCGAACAGGGAATAATCGACCCCATACACCTCTTGCAAAAACTGGCTTGAGCCAGCCACATTAGCCGAGCTGTCGGTCGACACATTCGGTAAAACATATTTACCCGCTACAACGAAATAAATGATGCCAGTGATGACTAAGGAAAGACCGATTGGGGTCACAGAAAAAAGGCCCCAGCTTTCCATTTGCTGGTCGGCTGATAGTGCGACGTTAGATGTATCGATCAAATCATTCAGTAAAATCAATGGCGATGACCCTACCATCGTCACCGTACCACCTAAGATAGCGGTAAAACCCATGGGCATTAAAAGGCGTGACATCGCCAATCCGGACCTCGCCGAGATGCGGCTAACAACTGGCAGGAACAAAGCTGCAGCACCGACGTTTTGCATAAACGATGAAATAACGCCGACCGAGCCGGAAATAATGGGGATGATGCGCCCTTCGGTGTTGCCACCGACCTTCAAAATAAAACCGGCAACTTTGCTCATCATGCCCGTCTTATCAAGGCCTGCGCCAATAATCATCACCGCAATAATTGACATCACTGCGTTACTGGCAAAACCATCAAATAGGTGATCGGCCGATACCAGCCCTTGCTCTAAGCCCATGATAGGTGCTAACAAACTCGTTAAGCCTAGTAGCACCATAATAGAAATGGCGGTTTCATCAACACTGACGATTTCGAATGAAAAAAGATAGATAGTGAGCAGCAGTAATAAGCTAACCCAGGCGATTTCAATACTGGGCGTCGATACTATAAGCCCCCAGCCCAGACCAATAAATATCAGCCCTGCGATCCATTTAATATGGTGAGATTTGTTTAATTTAAACAAGCTTTGTCTGTAACCTCTCTCGACAAAAATGGGTATATGGAATTATATTCGAATGGTTGTGGCGCTGTGGGGAGGCCAATATTATGTATTCTTGAGTTTACACGTATTCTATTAGCCATTCAAAGCCAGACGGCTCGTTTAAATAGTCCAGTTCTACAATTAGATCGTATAATTGAGTTGTTTGATTTGGTTGATGCTCTTTATTTAGGGATATTCAGTTCGCCATAAAACCCCAAAAAAGTTAAAATTATGTGGATCAGGCAAACCGACCAGATGGAAACTAAAAACAGGAATTGAATATGTCGCAAAAGCATCCAGTGGTTGTTATTACCGGGTCATCCGGAGCCGGGACATCCACCGTGAAGAAAACGCTCATTTCTATTTTCCAGCGCCAGAAAATTAATCCAGCGGTAATCGAGGGCGATAGTTTTCATAGCTACGACCGAGAAGAAATGCAGCGCTTGCAGGAAAATGCGGCCAGTGAGGGTGGAATATTTAGTCAGTTTGGTGCCGGGGCTAATCAGTTTGAAAGGCTTGAGCAGCTCTTTAGAAACTATGGCGAAACCAATAGCGGAGAGCAGCGTCACTATCTGCATAATGAAGCAGAAGTTGAGCACCATAGCAAACGGTTGGATACAGCCTTTGAATCGGGGCAGTTCACTCCCTGGGAATCACTTCCTTCCGACACCGATCTTTTATTTTATGAGGGGTTGCATGGCCTGGTAAAAACTAATTTGGTCGATCTACCGCGTTATGTCGACCTTAAAGTAGGGGTGGTGCCCGTGGTCAATTTGGAGTGGATCCAAAAGATACACAGGGATACTACCGAACGTGGTTATAGCGAAGAAGCGATTGTTGATAACATCTTACGCCGCATGCCCGATTACGTGAAATACATAACACCTCAATTTTCAGAAACTGATATCAATTTCCAGCGAGTCGCGACCGTGGACACCTCAAACCCATTCGTTGCTCGTGAAATTCCGACTCTAGATGAAAGTTTTGTCGTCATTCAGTTTAGAAATCCCAGTATCCGCCACATCGATTTTCCTAATCTATTAAGCATGATTCAAGGCTCGTTCATGTCGCGCCGAGATACCATTGTTGTACCGGGTGGAAAAATGGGGTTAGCGATGGAAATTATTTTCCCACCAATTATTGCTGAGCTAATGGACCGTCGACGTGCAAGTTAACAAATGAGATTGATAGATAGCCATTGTCACCTCGATAACGACCGATTCGATCCTGATCGTGATCAAATCGTTGCTCGAGCAAAAGCATGCAATATCGACCGTATAGTCATACCCGCAACAACAGCACAGCGATGGCAAAAGGTAAAACAAGTAAGTGGACGGTACGAAGGCGTATACCCGACTTACGGTCTACACCCGATGTTTATGGCCTCGCACCAGGCACAACATATTAGCGTGCTAGATGCCTGGCTAGACCGAGAAAAACCCATTGCAGTTGGCGAATGTGGACTCGATTTTTTTATTGGTCGTGAAGATGAGGCGCGGCAGATAAAGATTTTCAGCGACCAGCTACAACTCGCAAAAAATTACCAATTGCCAGTGATCATCCATGTCCGAAAAGCGATGGATCAAACTATCAGCCTGCTCCGAAAGTTCGCGCCGCTGACTGGAGTTATCCACAGTTTCGCTGGTAGTCAGCAGCAGGCCGAGCAGTTAATTGATTTGGGGTTTAAGCTGGGCATCGGTGCCACGGTGGGGTTTGAGCGAGCCAAAAAACTACGCTCGATAGTCGCCACAGTGCCTGAAACTGGTTTATTAATAGAGTCAGATGCGCCAGATCAGCCCGGTGCGAATCACCGCGGCGAACGTAACGAGCCGGCCTTTATTATTGAGCAGCTAGCGACGATCGCCTTATTGCGAGATGTATCTGAAAATGAACTGGCGCAAACGTTGCTGCGTAATACCAACAACCTATTTGGATTTAAGGACTAACGGTAGGCCGGAATTCGAAGCGCCTCCCGGCAAGTTGACCGCGCCTTACTAGCGCCTGATGGCGCTGTGGGCCTGCCTACAGGGATGGGGAGCGATGCGGCGTTCCGATATCAGGGGCGAGAGCATATGTCCATGGATGGACGGTATTAGAACAATGCAGGAGTAAATGTCGAGGATGCGGTAAGCTTATTATGCCTACGTTGTTTTCAGGAACTATGGCGCTATAGCAAACGTCTCATCAATACGGGGCTTTTGACCTGTATCAGGACCGAAGCTTTGTTCAGTAAAACGAATAGTATTTTGATTCGAAAACTTCACCAGACTAGTGGCTCGCGTTCCATAATCAGGCATTTTAATAAACCGACTCGATAACAGCCGTTCCTTCTCTAATGGAACACCAGTAGTGGGTAATAGGTTATCAGGCGGTTGTTGTTCGCTACTCATAATATCGATAAAGGCATCATCATCCGCATCATTGCTGAGAGCCTGTTCGAGCGCTATTTTGCCCGATGCTAACTTGGGCCAGGCTTCGTCAAAATAGCCGTTACTGACACCGTAAAATCCCGGTGTGAGCTTATGAATGCCAGGTTGGCGGTTGGAGTAAGACCAAAGCTCGTTATTGTCACCAAGCAGTAAATTGAATCCTGCAAAATCGTCTTGCTGCGTGTTTATTCGTGCTAAAAACTGCGGCACCGACTCTGATCCGGTGAGAAACTCTCGCGTTAAATCACCACGTGAACGTTTGCTGATTTGTTTGTGACCTGGCTCTCGAATATTAGTCACGGCCGCGAATCGACCTTGGTTGTTGACCCCCATCCAGGTCCCATGTGCTTCTAAGTCACGACCACCAAATGTGTCTGGCGCATCGTCCCACCAATGCGCGGCTCGAGTTGGGCGGGCGTAAAACTCATCGCGGTTAGAGAGTATGACTAACGGATAATTCTCGTGTTGAGACAGTGCCAATAGGATTAAACACATCGCTGACGACTATTGACTGCTTAGTTGATCGATTTCGGGCAATTCCTCGTTGTTGATTGCTGCCTCAAACGAAGATAAGCGTTTGTATACCGACAGTAAATCAACAATCGTTGTCCACGAATTAACCAAGTATTGAAATGAGTTGCTCACTTGCCCGAAGGCAGTCAAAATTTGTTGCAAGATACCAAAAGTAATAACGCCTGCGGCTATGGTTGGCATCAATAAAATGTAGACAAAAATACCATCAGCTTGGAGGTATAACATGCGTGCAACATTGAAGTACATGTAGTGGAAGTATAAGCGGAAATAGTTTTTCCTAACATTCGTAAATAGTTCAACTAATGTCGCTGGCTGAGCGCGCATTTCATCATCTTCACCATAGACCAGTTCTTTGCGGAAAGCCGCTTCGACGCGTTGATTTTTAAACTCAAGTCCTGGCAGTTTAATACCAACAGTGGCTAGCAATGTAGTGCCAAATATGGCCCAAAAAACAGCGGCCCAAAATAGAGGCTGAGGAATCGCTCCAATGAATGGCAGTTCGCTGACATATTCGGAAAGCGCCCAAAGGACGGGCAAAAATGCAAATAGAGTCATTACCGCATCGACAATAGAAACACCAAGTCCTTCCATGATACTGGCGAAGCGCATGGTGTCTTCTTGTATCCGTTGAGAGGCACCTTCGATATGCCGAACCTGTTTCCACTGCGCGGTGTAATACTCGTTCATAGCGGTGCGCCAGCGAAAAATAAAATGACTGACAAAGAAGCGTGTTATCACAAAAAGGAAAATGGCGAGAAAGGCCACTTCAGCAAAGATAAAAATCAAATCGAGTAATTCGCTAGAAATAGAAGCGATAGACTCAGCTGAACGATCATTGTCAGCCGCATCAGTGCCAGGTGTCATGAGTGCTTGTTGAACCAGATCAAAAAACGGTCGGCGCCAGTTATTGATAGCAACCGATACTTGCACAGAAAAATAAGTTGAAAATAAGATAAAAGCAGAACCAACAATCGACCACCACTGCCAGCGATGATTGGCAATTTTGAACCATACAATTGCAAAAAATGTGGTGCAGACAAAATAGTAGCCATAAAAAAGCAAGAAGGAGTCAGTGACGAAATGGCCTAAACCTATGACTGGCGTCGAATCAGACAAGTCTAACCCAAAAAACTGGCCAATCTGCTCATTAAATCCATACCAGATAGCACAACAAATCGCGGCATAAATCACCAGTGATGAAAAAAACAGTTTTGGGTTTGGGAAAAAGGACTTAAACATAATTTAGGTTCTATTAGTTATGAAAGATGCCTATGAACGGCGACTTTGAAGAAGGTGTAGACCCGTGATTGACGGATTGATTCCTTGGTTTGATTGATACGACTCATTCAGCCTTTACTGAACTATTGGTCAAAACATCTGATGTTGTCAGGTTACTCAGTGCAACCAAAGCTTTAGTGATCATCGATGAGCAGGCTAGAGAAAAGATAGCAGTTTAGTGTGCCTGCTCAGGAAAGTCACTGGTATAGACTGGCGACGCACTAGCATTAAAATAATTGCAACTGACAATATCTAAATATCCGCAAAAAAATTATCGATTTACTGATAATTAAGGCTTGACTTAAAAAGATATGCACCGATGACGGACTCGATTGATATCTTTTTCATTAGCCGGCTAGGTTGCACTACGAGAACTTTTTGGTAACACCTAAGTAATTGATAAATAACGATAAAAATAAAACGGTGACTATTTGATCAATTTAACAAAAAGTGAGGATTGGTGCGGCTTCTGGCCTAGTATTTACATTTCATCCACAGAGTTATCCACAGTAAATGTGGATAACCAAATTTATCCTGATTTCTTAGTAGGTTAGCTCACATAGGCTAGAAACTTGATTAGAAAAGCGCGCTATCTGAACCTCGAAATTTATGCATGTTTAAACTGACCTGTTGACAAAATCTATTTCAGTACACTGCGTATAAAGTATCATGGCGATGCATACGCCATTCTTCATTCATGAGCCTAAAAATTGTCGGACAAACTCTTAAGTCATTTTGCCAGCTTCGCAATCGCGATACCTTTGTATCGTGTATTCGATTATGCAATTGAGCCTGTTGACTCGATTGGCAATGGCTCGACCGGCACTGATGCCAATCATATAGGAAAGCGTTTTCGGCTACCCTTCGGCAGCGGTAACAAAATAGGCCTGTTTTTGGATCAGATAGATGATTCATCTGTCGCCCGTGAGAAAACCAAACAAGCGCTCGAATGTCTGGATGACACGCCGGTTTTATCCGAGCACATGATGGCGCTGGCCTACTGGATGGCAAGCTATTACCTGCAGCCGCTCGGTGAAGTTATGTTCCAATGCTTGCCAGCCCACCTGCGTAGCGGAAAAAGTGAGAAGCCCGATCGGGTCAAGTACTGGCATGTGCAAACCACTGATGGGGCATTGCACGATTCTATTCGGCGGCGGTCACCCAAGCAATTCGAAATACTATTGGCTATCGAGCAATCAACCGGCGGTTTGAATGCTGCGCAATTGAAGCAAGTCAATAGTAGTTGGTCGAGTCTGATTAAAGCCTTAGAGCTCAAGCAAGCTATTCGTTGGGATTATACGAAACCAGAAACGACTGGCGTCACATTAGAGTCGCCACCGCAATCGAGTGCCGATCAGTCGCAGGTATTAGCTCAACTCGAAACCCGACTGGATGTTTTCTCCGTGCATCTACTCGATGGCATTACAGGCAGTGGTAAAACCGAAGTCTATTTTCATCTAATCCAATGGCAATTAACCCAGCGTAAACAGATCATTTATCTGGTGCCAGAAATTGGTTTGACATCACAACTTGTAGAGCGTGTACGGCGCCGCTTCGGCGAGCAGTTTGCCATTTCTCACTCGGGTCTTAGTAATCGTCAGCGCTATCTGGCCTGGGAGAAATTTAGAGCCGGCGACGTCAATATCATGTTGGGCACTCGTTCTAGCCTGTTTTCTCAGAGCGATCGGTTGGGCTTGATTATTATCGATGAAGAGCATGATAGTTCATACAAGCAGGTCGATGGTATTCGTTATCATGCCCGTGATGTGGCCATCAAGCGTGCTCAAATGCTTGATATCCCAATTGTACTCGGCACTGCAACGCCCTCGCTCGAGAGCTTGCATAATTGCGATCGTGAACATTATTTTTATTATCAGTTATCGCAGCGCCCGACTCGACATGCACCGCCTAAAATTGAGTTAGTCGACACCAGCAATGTGACGCTGGTATCTGGCTGTTCGCCTTATCTATTGAAGAAGATAGATTGGCATTTAGAGCGCAAGGGGCAGGTGTTACTGTTTTTAAACCGACGCGGATTCGCGCCCGTCGTCATGTGCCATGAGTGCGGTTGGCAAGCCAGCTGTGCGCATTGTGATTCAAAGCTGACGTTGCACCATCGCATCAATACTTTGTTATGCCATCACTGCGGTCATCGTCAAACAATGCCATTAGCTTGTCCGAAATGTCAGCATGCCGATATCAAGCATTACGGCATTGGCACCGAACAACTAGAGCAAGGCATTAAGTGGCGATACCCAGACACGCCCATCATTCGGATAGACCGCGACACGATTGCATCACGTGAGGAATTCGCCAGTCGACTAGCACAGATTCAAAGTGGCGAGCCCTGCATTATTATTGGTACGCAAATGATTGCTAAAGGGCATGATTATCCGGCGATTACCTTAAGCGCGATGCTCGATGCTGATCAGGCGCTGTTTAGTGCTTCGTACCGTGCCAGCGAACAACTGGTGCAAATGGTATTTCAAGTGTCGGGCAGGTCAGGCAGAGGCGAGGTCAAAGGCGAAGCTCTGTTACAAACGGCTTACACCGATCACCCGATGATGAAATCACTCGTTAGCGAAAACTATCGCGATATCGTGACGACCATATTGCAAGGACGCAAAATGATTGGTTTTCCGCCTTATGCGCGTGTCGTCATGTTTCGAGCCGATGCAATGACCTTAAGTGAAGCCATGGAAAAGCTGGCGGAGATAAAACAAGGGCTGCAAACCAGCGTCCACATTAAACAGCTCAACTGCATTGGCCCTATTCCCGCATTAATGACGCGCCGAATCGGGCGATACCGAGCGCAACTATGCCTGTTTAGTCAAGATACGACGAAGCTGCGAGCCGTTTTGCGCGAGACAATGCCGACATTGCAAGCGGTGAAGAATACGTCAACAGTGAAATGGGTGATCGATGTTGATTCATTTGATATTTAAGCTATATATCGGATTAAGGCTAGCTGAGTAGGCATGATAAGCCACGGTACCATTAGGCTAGACTGCCAATATACCCTAGGCAGACTATAGCGAGACAATCTTAAGAATCAACCAGGTGTGTTGTTACTGAGGGCTTGCCGGAAAGCGCTTCGCTTTTCACGGCCTACACTGCTAACACCTTAAGTTAAGGCGTAAGAGAGTCTTAAATGCAAAGGTTTCAAAATCCGTTTATTGGCTTTAAATCAATATTCCAGGTAGCGGGGTCTTCTAAGCTTGTAATGGTTTCGCTAGATTTAGCCAGGTTTAGTATTTTAGGGGGTATATTAGACATCGTTGTCGTCGAATAAAAAACCTTCACAATCGGCTTTAACAGCCCCTGGTTTGATTGGTCAGTCACAACGCCGAGCCGCCCCGAGCTTAGTTTGATTAACGTACCGGCAGGATAAATGCCAACGGTGCTGACAAATGCATTGAAAACTTTCTCGTCAAAATGGCCGTTTTTCCAGCTAGCCATTTTTCGAATGGACTCGGCAGGCGACCAGCCATCCTTATAACTACGATTTGAAGTGATTGCGTCGTAGACGTCGCACACTGCCCCCATCTTGGCAAATAAAGACAGGTTGTCCCCCGTTAATTTTTCAGGATAACCGGTACCATCGACTCTCTCGTGATGGTGTAGGCAAACATCCCTTGCGATATCATCGACATCTTCTGATTCTTTTAGCATCTCCCAGCCACGTTCTGGATGAGATTTGATTAAGCCAAACTCCTCCTCCGTTAATTTCCCTGATTTATTCAAAATCAAATCTGGAATCACCATCTTGCCCACGTCGTGCAGTAGCCCGGCCATACCGAGCGATTTCACAGTATCTTCATCAACACCCATTTTCCGGCCCAATGCGATCATCAAGGCGCAAACAGCCACAGAATGCATATAGGTATAGTCATCCTTAGTTTTAAGTCGAGTCAGGCTGATAAGCGCCGATGGGTTGCGTACCACCGAGAGGTAAATTTCGTTCGCCAGGGGAATCGCATTTTCGGTCTGGAGAGCATTGCCCATGCGCACCTCATTGAACATCGAGGTCACTACTGTGGCGGCTTTTGTCTGAATCCTACGGGCATTTTCTAACTCTTCTTCGAAACATGCGCTGTGTTCGGTGCAAGAATCTGGCTGCGACACTTTGACTAATAATGAGGCATCAATATTAACCTTTTCTGGTTCATCAATGTCTTTACCTTTATTAGTATCAATCCAGATATCTCGGATGTTACTGGATTGGAGTGACTTTAGTTCTTTAGTGGATGACAGTTTGAACGAAGGTTTCCAAAATGGTGAATCGACCCAGTTTCCGCATAGTTGGTGGACATACATACCCACAATGGCACGTTTAACGGGTATTTTTTTTTGCATTTTTATCCTGTCTTGAATTTCAAAAGATGAGAATAGTCTGAGGATAGTTCAAGATAATAAAATATTCTTAAATTTTAGACAATTATGAAGCCCAGGCAGGCTGTGTTGATAGCGGTAAGTGCAGTGCAGTGCAGTGTCGCGTTTCGGTAATCTGTAGTCGCGAAGATGTAGGATTAATCAAACTGTAGTGTCTAGTATGCTCTCACTTATAGAATTTTTGAGCGCTGGAGTTTTTGCATGACCGACATAGATGATGACTACGAAGACGATCTAGATCTTTCAACTTTACCTGATGATGAGCTTGTCGAGCAGATGCACGATGACCTTTACAACGGCTTAAAAGAAGAAATCGCCGAAGGCACAGATATTCTTTTAGCGCGTGGTTGGAGTGCAAACAAAGTTTTAACCGAAGCATTAGTTGCGGGTATGACTATTGTTGGTATCGACTTCCGAGATGGAATTTTGTTTGTACCTGAAGTTTTGATGTCGGCTAACGCAATGAAAGCAGGCATGGCCATTCTGAAACCATTGTTATCTGAATCTGATGAGCCAACTGCCGGTAAAATGGTCATCGGGACTGTGAAAGGTGATATCCACGATATTGGCAAAAACCTGGTTTGTATGATGATGGAAGGTGCTGGATTTGAAGTCATCGATCTTGGTATTAATACGCCGGTAGAAAAATACCTCGCAGCCCTGGAAGAGCATAAACCTGAAATTTTGGGTATGTCTGCGCTGTTGACGACGACCATGCCTTACATGAAAGTTGTCATTGATACTATGAAA
The DNA here is from genome assembly GCA_964195315.1 of uncultured Acidimicrobiia bacterium. Lineage (GTDB taxonomy): Bacteria > Pseudomonadota > Gammaproteobacteria. Next base: position 16,788 of record CAXMOZ010000113.1, read on the forward strand.
GAAAAAGGTATCCGTGACGACTACATCATTCTGGTCGGTGGTGCGCCTTTGAATCAGGAGTTTGGTGATGCCGTCGGCGCTGACGCTTATTGTCGTGATGCTGCGGTAGCCTCTGAAACAGCCAAGCAATTGGTTGCTGAGTTTCGAGCGCGTTAGCCAGTAGTATTGATTCAAAAATAACTGGTTTGAGTGTCAATCAAAAATGGACAAATCCGCCTCAATCCTGGTAATAACCTGTGCCGCTGTTGCACGCGAAGTTAATGATATAAAAAAGTTAGGTCAGTGGTCGCAGATGGATCTGCAAAGTATTACCGCTGACCTGCATGTCACTCCCGAAAAAATCCCCCAGGCCGTTGCCGATAAGATCGACAAAGCACGTGATGCTTATGATCATATCTTTGTCGCCTATGGTGATTGTGGCACCAGCGGTGAGCTCGACAAGGTACTAGAAGAGCGCGGTGTTAGCCGGTTGCCAGGCGCTCATTGTTATGACTTTTTAGCTGGTGAAGAAACCTACGCTCAATTACAGGAAGAAGAGCCAGGCACATTCTATTTGACTGATTTCCTGGCTCAGCATTTTCAGCGTTTAGTCATCGGTACGCTGGGACTGGATAAACACCCTGAGTTGCTGCCGATGTATTTCGGTAACTACACTCGGTTGGTGTATTTGGCGCAAACTGACTCGAATCAACTCACTGAATTAGCGCGACTGGCAGCCGAACAGCTTGGTTTGCGGTTCGAGCGGTTATTTACTGGCACTGGAGAAATGGTGCCAGCACTCGATGCTGCGATGCAAAAGGTAATGCGCACAGGGTCAGAAGGGTAGTGCCTGGCATGGCTAAGCTCAAAATAGTTTTCTGGAGAGACATACCCGGCCAGGTGGTGGTTCGTGAAAATCGTCGTAGCACTCGGTTGCGCTTGTCACCCAAGTTTATGCGAGCAATAGAGCGAGCCGCCTATCGCTTAAAAAAGAGACATAAAGATGTCTGGTTCGATCCCTGGCATGACGTTGAACAACCTTTTATAGGTGACATCAATGAACAAGGGCGGTTATTAGTAGAGCATATCGAGCAGCAATACTCGGAATCTGTTCTGGATCAATTAAGTCGAGCGAGCGGAAAAGAAATCCGCGCTCTAAATGCATAGTTAGGAGATTAAGTCGTGTACTCAGTCCGCCAATGGTCGGTCACTCATTCCAGAAAGTTGGGGAAATTTTACGACCTGTTTGAGGCAGCTTTATTCAAGTTGCATCCTTTATTCAATGTGATTGGATACGAGCGGCTTGAAAAGCCTGTCCGTGTTGTCGAGCAAGCCATTAAAGGTTTATTGTTTGATTGCCAAATGTGTGGCCAATGTGCGCTCAGTTCGACCGGTATGTCCTGTTCAATGAATTGCCCCAAATCGATACGCAATGGCCCTTGTGGTGGCGTGCGTCTGGATGGTCACTGCGAAGTGAAGCCCGAAATGCGTTGTGTTTGGGTTGAAGCGTGGCGTGGTAGCGCGTTAATGGTGGATACAAATGCGATTCAGCAGGTACAGGTAGCCGTTGATTTTAATTTAAAGGGAAGTTCATCTTGGCTGCGTGTTGTACGCAAAAGGGCTGAAGCAAAGGCGCTGCTCGACGAAGTTGGCGAGGTGCAATCATGATTGCTTATGATCAAAATCACCCAGGGAACCCGCTGCCTGAAAAAGAAGGCCATGTATCGCGTGGACGTTTTGAACGCGTATTACGAGAAGGTCACTTTGCAGTTACCGCCGAACTGGCACCACCAGACTCAGCACTAGCGACCGATGTTTACGACCGGGCGCGCGTGTTTGATGGATTTGTCGATGGCATGAATGCAACAGACGGCTCGGGCGCGCACTGCCATATGTCGAGTGTCGCCATGTGCGCGATACTCACTAATGTGGGCTATTCACCCATCATGCAAATTTCCTGTCGCGATAAAAATAGAATCGCAATTCAGGGCGACGTACTGGGTGCGGCTGCCATGGGTGTTAGTAGCATGCTTTGCCTGAGTGGTGATGGCGTACAGGTTGGTGACCACCCTGAAGCAAAGCCAGTCTTCGATTTAGACAGCATGTCATTGCTCGAAATCATTCGAGGCATGCGTGATAAATCAACCTTTCTCAGCGGACGTAAAATAACCTCAGCGCCTCAGGTTTTTCTTGGTGCGGCGTCTAACCCAACGGCCCCACCGATCCATAATCGGCCCGATCGCTTAGCTAAAAAGATAGCCGCAGGGGCCGACTTTGTTCAAACCCAATATATATATGATGTCGCTCAGTTTAAGAGCTTTATGGCCAAATCGAGAGATCTTGGGTTGATCGAGAAATGTTTTATTTTGCCGGGTGTAGGGCCACTGGCATCCGCCAGAACAGCCAACTGGATACGGACCAACGTACCAGGCATCGATATTCCTGACGCGATTATTGACAGGCTCTCTGGTGCAGAAAACCAAAAGCTGGAAGGCCAAAAAATTTGTATCGAACTAATCCAGCAACTACGCGAGATCGAAGGTGTCAGTGGCGTCCATGTCATGGCTTATCGTCAGGAAGAGGCGGTTGCCGACATTATTCAGCAATCAGGCGTACTAGGCGATCGTAAACCCTGGTATCCGGGGTGTGAAGTTCAGGAACAAATTGCCTAAGTAGTGCATAACTATCTATTTATTACCTATTAATTTACTTTTTGAGGATTAACCAATGACCGAGACGGTCCTTAGCTCAGCTACCAAAGAATTAGTCATCGGATTTGACCGCCCATTCGTTATTATCGGCGAGCGAATCAACCCAACTGGCCGCAAAATTATGGCCGAAGAAATGAAAAATGGCGATTACAGCCGAGTCGAATCTGACGCTCTGGCGCAGGTTGCTGCTGGCGCACACATGCTCGACGTCAATGCTGGCATTCCGTTGGCAGACGAGCCACGTATTTTGGCAGAATCGATCCAGCTAGTTCAAAGCTTAACCGACGTACCCTTAAGCATTGATTCGTCGATTATTGATGCACTTGAGGCCGGACTGGCCGTTTATAAAGGTAAGGCATTAGTCAATTCGGTAACAGGTGAAGACGAGAGTCTTGAGCGTGTATTGCCGCTGATTAAGAAATATGGCGCAGCGGTTGTTGCCATTTCCAACGATGAGACGGGTATTTCAGAAGACATCAACGAACGTTATAAAATTGCCAAGAAAATTGTAGAGCGTGCTGCAGATTATGGTATACCAGCTTGTGATGTAGTGGTTGATCCGTTGGTAATGCCAATTGGTGCGATCAACTCAGCTGGAAGAGAAGTGTTGAAATTGATTCATCGTTTGCGTACCGAACTGAAGGTTAATACAACCTGTGGCGCATCAAACGTGAGCTTTGGTCTACCTAATCGAAATGGTTTTAACGGCGCATTTATCAGTATGGCGATTCAGGCTGGTATGACATCAGCGATTACTAATCCGTTGCATGCAGAGGTCATTAGTGCCAGCTTAGGTGCTGACGTGATGATGGGTAAAGATCCAGATTGCGCACGCTGGATTAAGCAATTCCGTGAGCCACCAGCTGAAGGTGCTATTGTTCGTGGCTCTGGTCGTAGAGGCCGTAGAAGTCGTTCATAAAAACTAATGGCTCCTTTTAAAATGCACTTTCCCCGCGATTGCCGTGTCAGCGCCGTGCTCGAATCCTCATGTACTACTCGTACACTCCGGTTCTGTGCGTGGTGTTTCCTAGCACTCGCGAAAAAGATTACTATTTTTAGAGATACCCATAAGCTTAAGGTGCTAGTGCATGAGTGAAAAAGAAGTAAGCGTATTATTCATGCCTTCGGGCTTGCGCGGCCAGGTACAGACAGGCACTACTGTCTTACAGGCCGCGCAACGCCTCGGCGTTGATCTCGATTCGATCTGTGGCGGGCAGGGCAAATGTCGTCGCTGCCAGGTTTTACCGCAGGAAGGTGAATTTTCTAAGCATGGCATTACCTCGCGTGCTGAGCACCTATCCGGGTTGACCGAAACCGAACATTATCTTCAAAGCAAAAACCGTCTAAAAGATGGCAAACGACTGGGTTGTAGTGCGCGTATTCTCGGTGATCTAGTCGTCGATGTTCCTGAAGAAAGCCAGCAGCACAAGCAACACATTACTAAGGCCGTCACTGCCTACGACATTCAGGTTCAACCTGCGCTACGCTTATATACCGTAACGTTGCCCGAACCAGATATGCATGCGCCAATCTCCGATAAGCGACGTTTGCAAAATGCATTGGCAGCTGATTTTGAATTGCCCATTATGGATTGCGAGCTCTCACAGCTCAGGTTACTTCAGAAATCCCTCGATAAAGCCGACAGGCAAGTGACTGCTGCTGTTTATCAGCATCAGCAAATTATCGGCATTTGGCCCGGCGAAAAGAAAGTGCTCTATGGCCTCGCAATTGATCTTGGTTCTACTACTATCGCTGCCCAGCTATGTGATATGAACACGGGCGAAGTGGTCGCTACGGCTGACACCATGAATCCACAGATTCGGTTTGGTGAAGACTTGATGAGTCGCGTGTCCTACGTGATGATGAACGAAGGCGGCGACGTTGCGATGACCAATGTTGTGCGCGAAACGTTTAATCTACTAGCCAAACGTGCCGCAAAATCTGCTGGTATTGCTCTCGATGACATACTCGACATAACTGTTGTTGCTAACCCCATCATGCACCACTTGTTTCTCGGTATTGATCCCACTCCGTTGGGAACAGCACCATTTACGTTAACGACTGACCAAACCACGATTGTTCGTGCTGCAGATATCGATATTTACTGTCATCCGGAGACACGCGTGTGTGTTCTACCGTGTATTGCTGGACATATTGGAGCGGATACAGCGGGTGTTATCCTCGCCGAGCGTCCTGACCTGTCTGATGAATACGTATTGCTTGTCGATGTTGGTACCAATGCAGAAATCGTGCTGGGTAATAAACATCGAATGTTGGCAGCCTCCAGCCCAACAGGTCCCGCATTCGAGGGTGCTCAAATTACCGCCGGGCAACGAGCCGCTCCAGGCGCTATTGAGCGAGTGCGAATTGACCCCGAAACACTAGAACCACGGATTCGTGTAATTGGATGTGACGTCTGGTCAGATGATCCTGAATTCACCGAAAAAAGCGCCAAAGTAGGTGTCAGCGGCGTGTGTGGATCAGGCATTATCGAAGTAGTCGCTGAAATGTTTCTCGCCGGCATCATCGATCAAGATGGCGTAATCGGTCTCGTCGAAGGCAAGGACAATAGCCGGGTAGTGCTTGATGGAAGAACCTATTCCTACATATTGCATGATGGCGATAAATCACTTCGCATCACCCAAACTGATATTCGTGCGATTCAACTGGCAAAGGCCGCATTGCACGCAGGCATTCGTTTGTTAATCGATTACATGGGCATTAGCAAAGTAGATAAAATTGGCTTCGCCGGTGCATTTGGCAGCCATATTGATGTTAAATACGCGATGGTTCTTGGCCTTATTCCTGATTGTAAATTGGATCATGTAGGGTCGGTGGGTAACGCCGCGGGTACCGGCGCGCGTATCGCTTTATTGAACTTTCCATCACGTCTTGAAATTGCCGAAATATTGCCAAAGGTGGAGAAAATCGAAACTGCTCTCGAACCTAAGTTTCAGGAATACTTTATTGAGGCGATGGCTTTGCCGCATAAAACCGACCCCTACGAAGAACTGTCTACAATAGTCACTATTCCACCGCCCAAAGCGAAAGCAGAAGGTGATGGGCAGAATGACAGGAAACGTGGCGCTCGAGGTCGGCGTCGGGCGAGGGTTTAATCTGATTAGGCCAAAGTGGAAGGGCGAGGGTTCTATGGCCCTTGTTTGCTGCTGAAAACGGCTGGCTTAAGCTGTACTAGTGAGCTCCTTATCTGCAAGGGGCTGTCCCGAAATATTGGTTACTTTGATCGAATCACGACCAGACATCTTAACCTGATACATCGCTTTATCCGCTGCGGCTAAAAGCTGATCGAGTAGTTTCTCCGGGTTTTCTTCCGTCGGATTAGTTGCTTTCCAACACACCAATCCAAAGCTAGCGGTAATACGAATTGTTTTATTATCACTGGTTACCGCTGTTTCACTGATGGCCTGTCTTAATCTCTTCGTTAGTATATGCGCCTGGCTAGAGTCGGTGGCGTGTAATAAAACGACAAACTCCTCACCACCATATCGACAAATCAAGTCACCTTCACGACAGCTATTTCTGATTGAGTCGGCAATCGCTTTCAGCACTAAATCACCCGCACTATGACCATAATTGTCATTGACCTTCTTAAAATGATCAATGTCGAATAACAGTAATGAAATTGGGCGCAGAAAGCGGATGGCGTTGGAAATTTCGGCTATCGCCTGATCTGAAAATGAACGCCTATTCAGCAATAAGGTGAGAAAATCTTCGTGTGCCATGCGCTCGAGCTTCTCCTGACTGTCCTGCAGTTCAGCAGTGCGTTCATCAACCTTTGATTCAAGACGTTCAGTGAGCATTTCCAGTGATATCTGCTGTTTCCAGTCTTGCACTAGGTAGATAGCGAGTGACGTTAGTGTAAATAACACTAAACCAAATTGACCCGTACGTCCGATCCAATTGATAAAGCCATGGGCGCTCATCATATCCAGAACTAAAGAGCAAAATAGCGTGAGAATGCCAAAGGCCATTAACAGCCCTAAAATCCTTTGGTGTTTCACTTGTTTGAAAAAGCTAAACATCAAAGACAGTACCAGCAAAATAAAAAGAATATCAAACCAGGGGTAAGCATTAATAAAACTAAATTCGCTAAAAGTAGAGAGCAGAGCAACGATGGTGGAAAACCCGAGAGTAATAAAAAGTACGCATTGGCTTGTGAATGACCGGCCACTTTTAAGCCAAGCCGGAATAATAATGGCAAGAAAGGCTGGAATAAGAAAATAACTAAAGGCAGCGACATAACGCCAAAACAGAGGGTCATACCAAACAACTTGGCTTAACGCATTTTCTGCAAACATCATCAACGCCAAATTAAAAGAAAGCAGGCCAGTAGCGATAGCTGCAACACGATCTTTTTTAATCGTGCCCATGATCGTGCTGATAATTCCGACCAGTAATACCGTCACGATAAAAAACAAACCGGTGAGTCCTTGGCTATAGACAATATTGATAAGGTCAAAATGTTCGCCAACAATTACTTCACCAGAAAAGCCTATTTGTGGATAGTTAGAAAAAACACGGAAATATAGGCTTTGTTGAGCATAATCATCTGGTAGCCGGATTATATGCCAGGGCCAGCCTTCGAACTGGCTGTTCCCCTTTGCATCTATGTTTCCGAATTGATAGATTTGCTGGCTTTTATGGAATACCTGCAAAGTCAAATCGACACTGTTAATGAACAAATAAGGGTCGCGCCAATCACCCGCTGGCAGTGTTACTTTAAGCCAGACGATTTTTTCAGTACCCCTGCCAGGTATTTGCTCTGGTGAATTGGTGCGCCACCAATCGCTTTTGTCGAAGTCCCATTGACCTGTTCCCATATCTTTAGACAGATCTCCCCAGTGGTAGAACCAATCACCTGACGTTATAAGGGTGGTAGTACTCTGATTACCCAAGTCAGCCCTAGCTTGTTCTACAATAAAAAAAACAGAGGTGATGGTTATGAATAATAGAAGGACGATTCTTATTAATGGGTTGAAACTCAAGAAAGATATTCTCTTACGACCAATCGAAAATTGAGTATAGCGGATGATGATGAATCTGCAGGCGAATCATTGGCCCGATCGATAGGTTCGGTCGACCCGATGACCTTATACACTCCTGATTGACTGTTTACTGCCCTCTGATACGACGGTAGCTAATCAGACGGAGTCAGTGAGAGCGCTACTAGAATTGATAATCGACTAGCAGGTAACACAGACAGTCCTGGCGAACGATTGATTTATCGACTGTAATCATCGCTGGCATTAGGTTGTGCTTGAGATAAATCTTCCCATCCTCAATATGAATAATATCGTCGGTCACATCATTACCCTGTTGGTTGGTAATCGATAGTGGCCTCTCCACCGTGGTATAAGCGAAAACATCCTTTGGGCTAAATTCTGTGAAATTTTTGCGTTCGAAATTTTCATCGAAAGTAATATCAGTTTTAGCTTCTAGATTAAAATCAAAACTAACTAGCGGTGAGATTTTTAACGTAGCGAACGATTGCACCAGTTGTAAATCGTGGCTACCAACGGAACGTTGCGGTAAGTGCTGCATATGTAATAACGCGTCGAGTAATTCTAGGGCATGGTTTATTCCAGCTTCATCACCAGGCCTGCCACATTCAAGTGTTGCGGCAGGGCAAATTCCATCGAATGCCATGGTCGAAACTCCTTTTGGACTTCTAAACACCATGCCGATGTGATTGAACATCGCTGCGATATGATAATTTTCCTGAGTCACACTGGTAATACAAGCGTAGTGAGGATTAAACCCGCTATTATTGTGCAGGTCGATGGCAGAAAATAGTGGTGTTGCTGTCACGATATCTACCACCTGCTGCATCATTTTAGTTTCATCACTGCTTCCGATATCGGTTCCGGGCCAGCATCGATTGAAATCAGTTTGGCCGGGTACCACACGCTCACCGGATGCAGCAGCAGTTACATTACCTATAAACAGGTATATTGGGCGAGGTAAGCCATCTGCATATTTTTTTAATAAAGCCTGAATCGTTTTGAGACCTGAAAACTCATTGCCATGCAGTAAAATAGAGACGAACAAAGGTCGACCTGTCTTACCCTCAAGGTGAATTAATGTCGGTGTTGGAAATATCTGTAAAATTTCACTGACTTCGAAGTCATAAAATTGTTCAGGTAGTTCAGATAATACGGTGAGTTGTTGTGTCATACGGTTGTTTGAGTGTTCCTGAATATTAATGCTAAATCTTTGGCCATAAGTGTACAGGCCTATTGCTTTTCGCATTAGCTAAATAAGCGAGCACTAAAGCATTCAGATCATTGTTTTTATGATGAAAACGTAATATCCAGTCTGCGCCGGTTCTGCCGCTCGCGACACGAGCCTGAATAATATCGAGCCATTTCTGCGGGTTTTCTATACCGAGTTGCTGCAACCCGACTAGTGCAGTCGGTAAGGCTTTTTTAAGCAATAGAGTTTGAATACAATTCACTTCACCATCGCACCAGTTAACTCTGGCCCTTAATCCTTCACGCGCTACACGATAGAAATCTTGTTCGAGGGTGGCAAAAGGCACACGCGTTAATTCCTCAGGCTTTAGCTTGAGACCTTCAAGTAATCCAATAAAGAATACCATGTTGGCCATGGTATCGATTTGGGTTGGGCCGGACGGTGTCACTCGTAGTTCAAGGCGCAAATGATAGAGGTCTTGTTCTACCCCCAAAATGGGTCTTATCCATCGCCAAATGGTGCCGTTGTGCATATTAAAATGTTGCAGGTTTTCAGTAGGGACGTGTTTAACTTCGGGCAGTATAGGGCTGTAGTAGCTATTATCTTCAAACAAGTCTAGCCAGGAATCGATGTAACCTTTGCCAAAATGTACACGGGGGATGATGGCATCCTGTACTTCTCTTTCATTGCGGGTATCAACTGCCTGCTTAAAAATAGCGATGCGGGATTCCTGCCAACAATGTTTGCCCAGCACCAATGGTGAATTAGCACCAACAGCCAGTACTGCCATACTCGCCCATAGAGCGGCGTGATAACTGTCGACTGCTTCGTCAAAGGGAATTTGTAAATGGGTTTGAAGCGAAGTGCTTAGCGCCTCGAGCATGACGTCATTTTTTTCAATCTGTAGTAGCTCGTCGCCTTGAATTTCCAGTTTCACGGGACGATTACGCATTTCGATCAAACGCTGATCGAGTAAATGATAGCGATGTTGGTCCGACATATAATGGGCACTATCGAGGTGTTTCTTTTCCAGACTGGGTAGGACACCAAATAGACCTGGCTGCAAATCAAATTTTGCCGCAGATTCTTTTACCTGCAAATACAGGTTATTTAAATCTAGTTCTATCTGGTCGAAAACGTCAGGCTGTAGGTCGAAAGCATTTCCGTTAATTTCAAGGTTAAATTTTGCTAGTTCATAGGTAAACAGTGGATTGTCTGCATTATCTAAAACTTGCTCGATGAGTGGTGCTGGTTGCCCGGTCGAATCGAGTAGACAAAGCTCCAGTTCGTATCCGATTTTACATCGTCGGTTATCGAATCGCTTCTCTGCGAATAATCTACGCACGAATTCAGTCTCCTGGTCCAGGCGATGCTGGAACAGGCGAAAGTCCTTGGCGTCATAGGTTTCCTTACTTATTTCATCGCCCATCTCATCTCTCGCTGAAGCTATCAGTCAGAACTGGCCAACTATTCTGAGTGAGGCTTAAAGAATACTGACCCAGCATAACTAAATTTAGAATCATAGCAAAATTGAAACGCCAAAAAATTACCGAGTCTATCCGATTAGGGTGTCACTTTAGACATTGCTCGACTATCGGCTTTAAGCGCGCCTCTATTATCCTCATTCAGGATTGATTTTTATTGGATAGTGTTACAATAGCGTGGCTTATCAAATATTCGTAGCCAATGGAAATTCATAAACTAACCAATATCCTTCTTATGGCCATCCCAATCATAGTGTTACTAGCGCTATGGTTGATATTAAACTTCCGTGGTCATCATAAATCGGCTTCAGCCGAATTGCAGGTGCTTACCCTGTTAAGCCATCAGCTTGAAACCAAATTAGCATTAGAGCAGCAGCGTCGGCAGCAGCTTGAGCATTTGACCCTGGAGCTGAAAAAAAATCTGAACGAGGCTCAAGCTCAGAGCCATAGCTTGCAAAAGTTATTACATAACTCAGAAAAAATCAATCAGGCAGTGAAATCAGAGTTAGTTAAAAATCGCGCACTGAGTGATCAAAAGTTAACTCAGTTTGAAGACAATAAAAAACAACTAAAAATCGAATTTGAAAACCTGGCTGGGAAAATTCTCGACGAAAAAACTAAAGTATTTAACCAGAATAGCCAAAGTTCAATCGAGACTTTACTTAAACCATTTCGCGATCAAATTGAAGGTTTCCAGAAACGCGTTAACGAAGTCCATAGCGATTCGATTAAAGGAAATTCAGCCATCGAAGTAGAAATTAAAAAGGTGCTGGAAGCGGGCTTGAAAATGGGTGACGATGCAAAGAACCTGACATCGGCCCTAAAAGGTGACTCACAAAAAAGAGGAGGCTGGGGAGAAGCTCAACTAGAACGTACATTGGAAATGAGTGGTTTGATTTCTGGCGCTCACTTTGAAAAGCAGGCATCGTTTAAAGATGTAGACGGGAATCGAAAACAAACTGACTATCTAATCAATGTACCAGGGGGAAAGCAGATTATTATCGATAGCAAGGTATCGCTTGTTGCTTATGATCGAGTTGTTGCAGCAGAGACAAGCGAGGCACAAAACCAGGCCCTAACGGAACACGCCAATTCGGTGAAACGACATATTGATGATTTATCGGGTAAGGACTATACCAACCTGATAGGCATGCGTAGCCCGAGCTTTGTGCTCATGTTCATGCCAATCGAACCGGCTTATATTGAAGCGCTTAAGTTCGAGAAAGACTTATTTAACTATGGTTATGAACGAAACGTTGTTTTGGTGTCGCATACCACATTAATTCCTATCCTGCGCACGGTAGCCAATTTGTGGATGATCGAACGTAGCAATAAAGAAGCCCGAGAAATTGGTGAAAAAGCAGGTGATATTTTCAATCAGGTTTGCGAAGTGGCAAACCGAATGAAAAAACTGGGGGGTAGCCTGAGCGCGGCATCAAACCATTACAATTTGACTCTAACTGCTATTGCAGGTCGTCAGGGCTTGCACGGAAAAGTCGAGCGTTTCAACCAATTGTCGAATAAGGTTAGTAAGTCGATGCCTGGGCTCGAACCATTGCACAATGACTTGAATCACGAAACAATAGAGTTGATAGCGGAAGCAATCGAAGAGAAAACCGAAAGTGCCGATCAGCAGGAAAGCATCGATCAAACTATAGGTGCTTGAAAAGCTAATCTATAACCTTACCTATTAGTAACATTAATATGCAAGTTTTTTGCAGTATTTGAGACACAAAGAAAAATATGAAGTATCAGGATTATTACCAAATTTTAGGCGTTGAACGTGACGCAGCTACCCCAGACATCAAGAAGGCCTATCGCAAGCAGGCCAGGCGATACCACCCTGATGTCAATAGCGAAGCCAGTGCCGAAGAAAAATTCAAGGAAATAAATGAAGCCTACGAGGTATTAAAAGATACCGAAAAACGTCAGGCCTACGATCGATTTGGAAGCGACTGGAAGCATGGGCATGAATTCAATGGTGGTCATGGTCATGGGAATGCAGGTGCTGATGGTTTTAGCGGCGGTGATTTCAGTGATTTTTTCGAATCTATTTTTGGTGGTGCTCAACAAGGTGGGCAAGGCAGGCAAAGACAGCCACTGCCAAAAGGTGAAGACCATCACTTAAAACTTGATATTTCCCTTGAGGAAGCCTACCTCGGCGGTGCTAAGACTATTCAGTTCAGCCGGAAATCACCGAATGCCGGCAAGCTATCAAGCCCTGAGTTGAAAAAACTCAAAATCAATATTCCTAAAGGTGTCTCGACAGGACAAAAAATCCGTCTTGGCAAGCAAGGCTATGAGAGTCCACAGGGAGGAGAAGCAGGAGACCTTTATTTGGAAATGAGTATTTTACCCCATCGACTTTACAAGTTAGAAGGTAAAAATATCAACCTGAGGCTGCCGCTAACCCCCTGGGAAGCCGCGCTGGGCACGACGCTCAAAGTACCTACATTAGATGGTGAAGTTGGTCTTAAAATAAAACCTGGCATGCTATCAGGACAAAAAATTCGCCTGAAAGACAAAGGCATGCCTGGTGGTGATCAAATGGTCGAGGTGATGATTCAAACACCAGCGGCCGATAGTGAAGAGGCTCAGCAATTTTACAGTGATATGAAAAAACAGTTCGATTTCAATCCGCGTTCATTTTAGAGAGGGTCAACCAGCCAATGGGGAAAGTACGGTTAGTACTAGTACTATTGCTGTCGACCTGGTTCATGGTGGTGTCGGCAGCTCTACCGGTCGCAGTAGACGGGCAGGTATTACCCAGCCTGGCCCCAATGTTAGACAAAGCAAGGCCAGCAGTCGTCAACATAGCAACTCGTGGTAAAACTAAGCAAAGGCGGCAGTCGTCACTCTACAATGATCCTTTCTTCCAGCGCTTTTTTAACTTACCGGGTGCTGAACGTACACGCGAAACTCAAAGCCTCGGATCTGGCGTAATCGTCGATGCTAAAAACGGTTATGTGCTGACCAATAATCACGTCATTAAAGACGCCTACGAAATTACCGTTACCTTGACAGATGGGCGAGAAATGCAGGCCAATATTATTGGCAGTGATCCAGACACCGATGTAGCAGTGATTCAAGTGCAAGCCAATGACTTGAACGAATTGCCGATGGCCGATTCAGGCCAACTGCGTGTCGGCGATTTTGTCGTCGCGATTGGCAATCCGTTTGGTTTGGGCCAGACCGTCACCTCGGGCATCGTATCGGCACTAGGCCGATCGGGACTCGGACTCAAATCTATCGAAGACTTTATTCAAACCGATGCATCTATCAATGTAGGTAATTCAGGCGGTGCATTGGTTAACTTACGAGGCGAGCTAATTGGTATCAATACCGCTATCTTAAATGGAGGCGGCGCATCATCCGGCAGTATTGGTATTGGCTTTGCGATCCCGATAAATATGGCACACGACATCATGTTGCAACTCGTTGAATTTGGTGAAGTGCAACGTGGCAGGCTAGGCGCGCAGGGGCAAGACTTAACGCCTGAGCTGGCCCAGGCATTTGGTATGCCCTTAACCAGTGGGTTTATAGTCACGCAGATAGAAAGCGGCTCTCCCGCACAAAAGGCCGGCTTAGAAATAGGCGATGTTATTACATTAGCCAACAATAAGAGCATTCGTTCATCGCAGGACATGATTAACCTGGTCGGACTATTACGTATGGGTCAATCGATGGATGTCACTTTATATCGGCAGGGTAAAAAACTAGAATTAGAGGTCGTCATCCAGCCAATCGAAATAGCGGTACTCGAAGGCAGGCATCTATTACAGAAACTGACAGGAGCCAAAATTGGACAGGTGACTGAATCGAGCCTTAAATACGGCCTGGTCACTTATTTGCAAGTGCTAGAAATAGAAAAAGACTCACCCGCATGGCGGGCAGGTATAAGAAAAGGTGATGTCCTGTATTCAATCAATAAACAATTAGTACCAACATTCGAACAAGCGCTGGGAATTATTAGCAATAATCAGGGTGGTATGATCCTCAATATTAGTCGTGGCAATAGAGCCCTGTATCTGGTCATTAAGTAGGCAAAATCATGAGTAAACTAACGCATTTCAACGAGTCGGGCGAAGCCCACATGGTCGATATTAGTGAAAAAAAGAGCACTGCGCGCCGTGCCGTAGTGAGTGGTAATATCAGCATGAAACCGACTACGCTGGCACTCATTACCGAGGGCAAACACAAAAAAGGAGATGTTCTCGGCATCGCACGTATTGCTGGCATCATGGCAACCAAGCGCACCGCAGACTTGATTCCGTTGTGTCACCCGCTAGCACTCACCCATGTATCAGTTGATTTTGAAATTAACGAGTCTAATCATCGAATCGAATGCACCGTTGCGACAGAAACACAGGGTCAGACCGGTGTAGAGATGGAAGCACTGACGGGTGCTCAAGTAGCGCTGCTGACTATCTATGACATGTGTAAGGCGGTTGATCGAGGCATGGTGATTGGTGATATTAAACTGCTAGAGAAAAAGGGTGGTAAGTCTGGGCACTGGGTGTCCAGTTGTGAGTAGTCTGTCAAACTTAGGGTGTCCTTCAGTCAATCAATAGCCGGTAAATAGCGCTTAGGATCAATTGACTTTCCTCGCCGACGAAGTTCAAAGTGAACGTGAGACCCTGTGGCATTGCCGGTTCGACCCATCTTTGCAATAACG
Organism: uncultured Acidimicrobiia bacterium; assembly: GCA_964195315.1. GTDB lineage: Bacteria > Pseudomonadota > Gammaproteobacteria. The sequence goes on from CAXMOZ010000113.1 coordinate 31,850, forward strand.
CTTCCTTGTCGAACACTTTGTCCCGTATTGACCAAGTTTCGACTGTTGTGTGCATACACTGTTTCAAAGCCATTGGCATGAGCAATAATAATAATTTTACCGAAACCACTTTTTCGCCCAGAAAATATCACTTTACCGTTGGATGACGCCTTAATCGGTGTGCCTCGTGGTGCACGTAAATCGATACCGGCATGTAAACGACCAGACCGGTAACCAAAGGTTGACGAAACGTCGATGTTGGACACAGGCCAAATATAGGTGTCACTCTGAATAGACTTGTCAGCTTTCGAATTTTCATTTTGGTAGCGTGCTTGTGGCCCAGGCACAATGATACGTGAACCTGGTATTAAATTATCTGGATCAATCGAGGGATTGATTCGAATTAAAAGTGTCGGAGGCATCTCGAGCAAAAAAGCGATTGAATCCAGGTTGTCACCCGCCTGAACCGTGTAATATGGGTTTACTGATGGTACTGTAATTGGGGTGTGATTAGCGCAGGCACTTAATATTACCGATAGCAGTATTCCGATTAGAGTCCTTAGCATTATAAAAATTGAGTGTTCAAATATCTTTCCTCGATAGAGTGCTCACAGTATGACAGTCATTCAGTAATGAATAGAACTAAGTTTTGAAAAGAGTAAGGTTTAAACTTAGAATGTAGAAGCAGCGCTGTTTGATACAACTTATAAACTAATAATTTGGAAACTATTTCGCTATCCGAGGGTATGAAGTGACATCCGATATTGATCCATACCTGGAAGCCCAATACAACAATCGGTTAGCAGTGCCCGATTTTGCCGACTATTTAGCCAACTGGTCACAACGCAGTACACACTACCGAGAGAGCGCGAAAGGCCATTTAAACCTGAGCTACGGTGACTCCGAGCGAGAAACACTCGATATATTTCCGGCAACAACAGTCTCAGCACCGATTCATGTTTTTTTACACGGCGGATACTGGCAAGCGCTGAGTAAAGACTCGTTTAGCTTTGTCGCAGAGCTCATTAATCAACAAGGCGAATGCGCCATTATTGTGAATTATGACCTTTGCCCTTCGGTGACAGTGGCTGAAATAATTGCCCAAATTCAAAAGGCGGCCCGCTGGATACTATCGAATGGTGCTGATTTTGGTGGTGATGTCAGGCACATTCAAGTAACAGGTCATTCGGCGGGTGCCCAATTACTAGCAAAGCTAATGACGACCAACTGGACAGAGCAAGGTTTTTCTCATCTACCATTTCAGCGATTAAATGCGTTAAGTGGGCTTTATGACTTACAACCGTTGGTGCCAACGTCAATCAATCAGGCTTTGCAACTCACCCCACAATCATCGGAACAAGTGAGCCCTTTATTTGATCGCTTCCACCATCAATCAGACCTGGTTGAGTTGAATCTTTTAGTAGGTACGCTTGAAAGTGATGAATATAAAAAGCAGTCTACGCAATTGGTTGAAACATGGGGAGACAAGCTCAGAATGCAATATCAAACGATTCCTGATACTCACCACTTTTCAATTTTAGATCGATTTTACTCTAACTTCTATCATCCGATTGAAATGTAGATAAATAGGGGGAAGGGGAATAATATTTCTTAAGAAAATGAAGTTAAGCCTTTTCATTTCATATTAATAGCCACTACTTTACAGAGACCTTGTAAAAAACTATTGGAAATTCAATTCAGTTTGGGTCATAACGTTTATTATCCATATATGAGGTGGAGATATTAAATGAAAGCTATGGGTTTTTTAATCTTTTGCTTTCTTACTTTATTGTTAATTCCATTCAGTAGTTTCAGCCGTGATGTAGGGGCTGCATCAGTTTTGACACCCAGCACATTAATGGGTAAAAAATATTTCGTAACGAGGAGTCTGGTTCAGGGGGGGGCTTGCAATGGCGGGCTCATATACCGTTATTTTTTGAAGCGCTCAGCCGACGTATACATCGAAAGGGAATGGTGCTAATTTCGACGATTCTAGTGGGCTATATATTTATAGCACTAGTGGTAGCAGTGGTACTGTTAAGGTAAATGACTCTGTGGCTTTGAAAACTGCATTTTCGTTTAAACTTAATACGTCTATCTCTTGAACATTTATTGCCACTGCAACGGCAGATATCAATTCGAGGCAATCGGGCATATTCGCTGAGTAATACATTGCCTTCTGAAATAATGTGATTAAAAGGTTAAGGCCTTGGATCACCCATCAACAGTCTTTAGCTAGATATGGCTTTTAGCATAATGGAGAATAAAGTGGCAATAAAGGGTGAATGTTTCTGCGCTGAAGTTAAATACCAACTAAAAGGTAAGTTACGTGATTCCAGGTCATGCCATTGCTCGCGCTGTCGTAAAGCTTTTAGTTCACAAGCATCTGCCTATGCACTAGTTGAACCTGATGAATTTGAGTGGCTAGCGGGTGAGGAATTTCTTACATCTTATGTTGGTAAGCATAATTTTGGCCTTCGATTTTGTAGCTTATGTGGTTCAACACTGTGTGGTACCTATAATGGTTCTATTCACGGTATCACGTTAGGTTGCGTTAACGGAGACCCAGAAATCGAAATCGGTAAACATATTTACGTTGGTTCAAAAGCAAACTGGGAAGTTGTTCCTGAGGGTGTTATTCAATATAAGGAAAATGAACTTTAAAATGCTTAAAAGTAGATATTTAGTTAAATACAGTTAATGTAGACGCTATCAAATTAATGTTACATCAATCATAGGAGAGTGTTTTGAAAACAATAAAGTGCAGGGACCTTGGCGGAGTGTGTGATCTGGAATTTAGCGCCAATACATTTGAAGAGGTCACTGAACTGGCCAAGCAGCATGGAATGGCAATGTTTCAAAAACAGGACTCAGGCCATCTTGAAGCAATGAGCGCTATGCAAGAGTTGATGAAGAAACCAGAAAAAATGCAGGAATGGTTCGACTCTAAACGAAAGATGTTTGATAGCTTAGAAGAAAACTAGAGGTGTGAGTCTAGTCGGCTAACTATAAATAAGTTTTCTAATCGACGTTTTGGGTTTCGCTATTGCTTGAACATGAATTACCCATAAAATGAAATGGGGCCTCGATTAAGTGTTCAATACCAGGTTTATCAGTGAGTATTCTGACTTTCTACAGTTAGCCTAAAAACTTCCTTGGCCGAACCCATAGCCAGCTAAGCAAAACCAGACTTCCAAAAACAGTATAGCAAACGACAAAAACCCAGGCTGGTGCTTGAAAAAATAGAAGCTGGTTTAACCAGTGGGTTATAAAAGAACCATCATAAATAGTTTCGCCAGCTTTGGCTCTCAGGTTCATTTCCCAGATTGTCAGCGGGCAAATAATACCGAGCCAGGATTGTATAACGACAATGCCAATCCCCAGCAGATGTGTCATACGAAACCATGGATTTCTAATCCATTGCCAGGAAGCCAATTTACCGACGTAAATCAGAACTAGACTAACCACAACAAAGAGTGCGAACAGAACGTGTGTGACTAGTATTAGGTCTGCGGCCAGGGAGTATAGTTTGGTGGAAATGATGGTGTCTCCTAATACAATAGTGTTTACATTTTTAGCCGCGTCTCAATTTTTGGGCAGGGAAATTAAATTAGAGTCGCTACGCCATTTTTCAAGTTGCTCGAGTATTGCTTTTGGCTTATTTATTTGAGGGTCCGAGTGATCGTAATCTTTATCCTTCTCGCGTCTTTTGACTATTTCTTGAGCGATGCCAAATGCGGTTTCAAAATTATTGGTTTGACTGAGTGCATCTTTAAAATATGCTTCTCCAAAGTAAGTGAATTCAGCTTCGTTACTACAGCCAAAGGATGTTTTTTCTGCGGCTGCCGCGGTAATGATTAAGTTTTTTTCACTTTTTAGGGCTCGGATGAATCCACCTGAATAACAGGCTGACACGACGATAACCTTCCACCGAATCGGCAAGTCATTAAGAATGCGATGAAGTGTTTGTGCTGAAATATCGGGTAGTTTCATCGCAGGTTGGTGCAAGCTGAAATTAAATTTCTTCGAGCCATGACTACTCATGTAAATGAATAGTATGTCGTTATCTACATCCATTTTTTGCGCAATTTTTTGCAGACTTTTAGTAATGCTTGTAACGGTTGCTAAAGGGATTTCTTCTATGGTTTGTTTTGCATTGATTAATGCGATCGATTTTCCAGCGGTTTTAAATCGAGAGTCAAACTGTCTTTTGACGAAATTTATTTCTCTGCGAAATACTGCCTGAGATCCATCACCGGCTATCCCTAGAAAGTAAAGCTCCACTTTATCGGGGTCATTTTCTTTCAGGTTGTTCCAGCTTTTTTCCAAAAGCGCATTCTGGTTGTAGAGCAGTGTTTCATTTATTTTTTCTGGGTTGACTTTCAAGCTGTTGTCGTCAGATTCGATAAGACTGCCTCTACGCCAGGTCCCCGAGACTTGAGTGCGGTTGTCGAGAGGTTTGGCATAGGTTAGGGTTCCGTTTCCATGGTATTGGCCATACTCAAACTGCCCCTCGTAAGTATTGCCTTCGGTGGAGGTGTAATGGCCCTGTCCTGAAAAACTGCCGTTGTTGAATTCACCCTTGTAAATTGAGCCGTCATTACCGAAAAATTGACCTTCACCTTCGAGTTCGCCATTTACATATTTTCCGATAGCTCGACTCTGGTAGGCATCGGTACTTTCGCCTAACCCTTGATAAACCCAATCGACGAAAGCGCCGGTATGTTTTATTCCAGTAACATCGGAATACTGCCCTTGCCCTGTGAAATTTCCAGCTAGAAAGTCACCGCTATAAATTCTTTTGTTCGCTGTGGTATAGATGCCTGTCCCGTTGAACTCACTGTTGACAAATTCTCCGATATATAGGCTCTTGTTGGCTGTGTGCAAAGTGCCAATACCTTGCATTTCGCCCAGCCTGTATTCCCCTTCGTAAGATCCGCCGAGATGCCAGTGGTACTTTCCCCGGCCATGAAACAGGCCATTCAGAAAATGACCTTCGTATCGATCGCCATTAGTCCAGATCATTCGCCCTTTCCCTTCGATAATACCTTCTGCCATTTCACCATCATAAACGGCACCATCAGGCAGCGTAGCAACAGGGATTAAAATTTGAAAATAATAGTGCTGATAAGACTTCAGTGCGAGTATGCCAAGCAAAATGCCAACGGCCAGGCAGCCAATTGTTTTAAACATAGCTCATGAACTATGACTCATTAGTTGACGGCATAGTGCTTCAAATGCGGCAATATGAATGGGGCCATAGAGGTCATTTAATGGATCGGTTTGAGCTGATGTCTTGACGATGGTTATGTTGGCGACTGGATCGAGATATAACCATTGTCCGTGTAGCCCTATGGCTGCAAGCGCCGCGTTTTGATTGCCTATTTGATACCAGCAATTTCGATAGCCGCCCTCAGGGAATCTTTCGCTTGAGTTGCCGTTTTGCCATGGTTTTTTATCACCGCCACTGAAGCAGTCTTGGATCCACTGCTGGGGAATTACTTGACGGTTACCTACTCGCCCTTGATTCAACATCATATCGCCGAAGCGCAGTAAGTCACGAGGCAATGTGCAGATGCCACCAGCACTTCGTGCGGCACCTTTTTGATCTACGGTGATGTAAGCGTCCATTTCTGTTTGCAGTGGTTGCCAGATTAAATTAGACAATAGACTCGCAATGGTTTGTCCACTAATGCGCTCTAATACCCAACCGAGTAAATCGGTGTTAGGCGATTGATATTGATATCGAAAACCATGAGGGCTAGATCCGCTATTCAGCGACAACAGAAAATTGTGTAACCCAGAATTTGATTGATTGTCGATAGGTGGATTCCAGCCAGTCGATGCCCAATATTGTGCTACCTTGCTCGATGGATTTTCAGTGAAGTCTTCAAAGTCAAGACTGGTTGTCATATCCAGTAATTGTTGGATAGTGCAATCGGCGAAACCACTCTGCATTGCCTCGGGTACATAGCGCGTCACTTTGGCTGTTACCTCAAGTTGGCCGCTGTCTACGAAAATACCCGTTAGTGTGCCTATGATCGATTTGCTCACCGAAAATAAAATGTGTGGGTTATGAGCAGCACTGTCGTGGGCATACCATTCGTGCACTAGTTTGCCATTGTGTGATATGAGTAAGGCGCTGCCATTACTTGCTTCGCATAACTGCTGAATTGTCCAGGGTGCCCGATTTGATTCTTGTGCTGATTCTGGCCCCTCAAACTGGATAGAATCGATCAATGGGTTGTTATTCAATGTCAGCGCTGTGGGCGAACTTCCTGTTGGTATGTTCTCTGTGGGTAGTAGTTCACGAATGTGCTGAAAACTCCATTTACTGAGTGGTGACTGTCTCCAGTTGGCCAGACTTAAGTGACCAGGACGAGTCTTTGACGCAGCCACTATTCAATCTCGCTAATGATTCTTTGGTTAGATGAACTTAATGGGGTCTGACACATTTCTAGATGCAACCGACCGCCGCTAGTGTAGGGGTTTGCGTCCAATACTGATTCGTTGAGTTCGATGCCTAATCCAGGTTCGGTTGGCGGTAGCATATACCCTTGTTCCCAGGTAAGTGGTTTTTTCAATATGGCGTCATGGAATTCTGTTTGAATAGTTTCCAGTATCAAAAAAGCCGGGCTCGAAAAGGCAACATGAGTCGCTGCCGCATGCGCAATTGGGCCGCAATAAATATGAGGTGCAATCTGAGCGTTATAGAGTTCGGCGATCATGGCTATTTTTTTGGTTTCCCAAATGCCACCACTGCGACCGATGTCGGGTTGTAGAATTGAAACGCCAGCTTGCAGTGCCTGATGGAATTCCATTTTAGTGGTTAGTCTTTCACCCGTGGCAACAGGGATAGAAGTTGCACTGGCTACCTTGCCAATGGCTTCCATTTGATCTGGTGGGCAGGGTTCTTCAAACCACAAAGGATCATACTGCTCGATGCGCCGCGCCAGTCGAATCGCGGATGATGTCGTCATTTGTCCGTGCGTGCCGAATAGTATGTCGGCTCGATCACCGACGGCTTCGCGAATACATTTTATGTTGTACTCACAGCGCGATAATTCATGCATTGATAATTCGCGGCTGCCCTGGAAACTGTAAGGCCCGGCTGGGTCTTGTTTGACAGCGGTGAATCCCATTTCGACATATTCGAGTGCACGTTTGGCTGCTGCGTCACCATCGTGGTAAACATCGCCTGCCTGCTCATCTTCGGCAGGGGATTCATTATTTGGGTACAGGTAGGTATAAGTGCGTAGACGAGGATGAAACTGACCGCCTAGTAATTGATAAACAGGTTGCTCATGCGCCTTGCCCAGAATATCCCAGATCGCAATTTCGATACCACTGAAAACACCCATCATGCTGATGTCTGGGCGTTGCGTAAAACCAGCTGAGTAAACTCGTCGGAATAGCGTTTCGATGTGATGCGGATCTTCACCGACAATAAACCGCTCGAAAGTATCTTCTACCATGGCACAGGCAATATCACCAGAAACAGGAATGCCATAACACTCGCCAATACCCTCGATGCCATTGTCAGTCGTAATTTTGACAATGACCCAAAACGATCCGCCGATACCTGTTGGTGGAACGGTTACCCAGGTGCTAATTTCTTTTAGTTTCATATCGATCGACCTATTTTCATTTGGGTGTCATTCTAAGTTAGAAAGGCAGCGATGCGCCATGCTTAGAGTTAACATTGATGTCATTGTATGTGCTAAATATCACGTGGCAATAATTCTGTTTTTATCAGCTCTAGTAACTTTGTCATTTGTCCGGTGGCAGCGCCCGAAGAAAAACGTGCGACGTGTTGTATCGGGGGTGGTTGAGGTAAGTTTTTGCGATCGACTATGAGTCCTCGATTGCCACTGTTGTATCGGCTCAGTGAACGTTGCTCGAGCGTAGCGTTATTGACTAGGCCTATACCCAGTCCATTTCTGACAGCGCTGATCATACCGTCGACACTCGGGCATTCGAACACAACGCGAATAGTCTTGCCTTCTCGAGCGAGCGTGCGCTCTGCCCATGCTTTGTAAAAACAATCTTTATGATAGGTGACAAACGGAATTGGCGTGTCAGGTTCAAGACTAAAATCCTCTGCTTGTAACCAGACTATCTCTTGCCGTCCCAACGCATGGTCGGTGTCTAGCTGTTCTGACTCAAATACTTCAATTAACGCCATGTCAACCATGCCAGTATCAAGCCAGCCGATTAACTGTGGTGTATGGCCTACTTTGGATGTGAGGTTTATGTTGGGAAAGTTATTTGTGAAATTTAATAATATCTGTGCAATGCCGGGTGCGGTGACATCTTCCGTAATGCCAAGTTTCAATTCACCCGTTAGGTTACTCCGATTAAAACTGGCCAATGCTTCATCATGTAGTTTCACCATGCGACGGGCGAAGTCGAGCAGTTTTTCACCGTCAAAACTCAAGTTCATTTTGCCATCGACTCGATTAAACAAACTGCGATTGAGTTTAGTTTCGAGGCGCTTCATTTTATGACTAACAGCTGATTGCGATAAGTTCAGTTTTTTGGCAGCGCGGGTAACGCCACCTGTTTCTGCTATCGCCGTTAAGGCTCGCATAGATTCAATATCGAGATGGGTAGAAGTCATGACAAATATCGATGGAAAGCATGAAAATATATCGTTTTATGCATGTGGCTACAAGTCGTATATTAGCCTCATACCCCTTAACCTTAGCCTGCTACCAAGATGACTCACTATCCTAAGCTGTTTGAACCGATTCAACTACGGCACAAAACACTCAACAACCGAATCGTGTTTGGTGCCCATACCGCGAATATGGCTGAGCAGGGTTTGCCTGCTGAACGCCATCGGGCTTATTATGAAGAGCGAGCGATTGGTGGGGCAGCCATGATCGTTGTCGAGCCGATGCCTGTTCATCAGACTGCGGTATTAACTCGCGGCAATTTTCGTCATAGCGATGATGCCGTTATCCCGCATTTTCGCAAAATTACGGATGCAGTTCATTCCCATGGCACGGTAATTTTGCAGCAGCTTTATCATATTGGTCAGCATGGCGATGCCGATCTCTCCTTTGCACCGAACTGGTCACCCTCTGGTTTGCCGTCTTATCATGATTCGGATGGCAGCCATCAAATGTCGAATGCTGAAATAATCGAGCTTATCGAGGCTTTCGTGACTGCCGCTAAGCGGTGCCAATTATCAGGATTTGATGGCGTCGATCTTTTCGCCGCTTATCACTCCCTGTTCGAGCAGTTCTGGTCGTCCTGGTCAAATACACGTGATGATGCTTGGGGTGGCTCGGTTCAAAATCGCTGTCAATTTTCTACCCATATTATCAATGCAATTCGTAAGGCCTGCGGAGAAGATTTTATCATTGGAATGTCGATTAGTTATTCCGAAAATACGCCGTTTGTTTTGCAGTTAGACGAACTGCAGGAAGTCATAGCATTGCAGTGTCAAACCGAAAATCTGGACTATGTCAGCTGTGGTGCTGGTAACTATGTTGACTATGACCGAGTGATGCCAACCTTTATGCATGCCGAAAAACTAGGTGCACCGCTGGCGACAATACTGAAGTCAGCTGTTGCCTCGGTAACAGGAAGCACGCTTGTCACCGCCGAGTGTCATATTCGTACGCCAGAAAATGCGAGTTCGGTCATCGGTAGTGGCGAGGCAGATTTGGTATCGATTGTGCGCGGTCAAATTGCCGATCCTCATTGGGTCAATAAAACACGTGAAGGTCGACCAGAAGATGTACGAGGTTGTATCTCCTGTAATCAAATGTGTTGGGGGCGTCGCTCTCGAGACTATTGGATATCTTGCCTGGTTAATCCGTCTGCTGGGCGAGAATTCGAATGGGGTGGTGATCGTTTTGATAGTGCTGCAAACGTTAAAAAAATTCTGGTCGTCGGTGGCGGCCCGGCGGGCATGGAAGCTGCCAGAGTGGCAGCAGAGCGTGGTCATCAAGTGACCCTGGCCGAAGCGTTAGGCGATTTAGGCGGACAGTTTCGACTCGCTGGTTTAGCACCCAGACGAGGTCAAATTACCGAACTGATGCAATGGTATCTGCGTCAGTTTGAGAAGCTCAAAGTTGATGTTTTGTATTTTTCGCCGATGGATGATATCGATATCATCGAATTCGCTGCCGATGAAGTAATCATCGCGACAGGCTCACTCCCGGATGGGCTGGGTCGCCAGCGTTGGCTGCCAAACGAAGAGCAAATGCCTGGATTAGATCAAGGCAACTTGTGGTCATGTGAAGAAGTTTTGCGTGAACAGGCAACGTTGGGTGAGCAGGTTATCGTGTTGGATGAGGGTGGTAACTGGCGAGGGGCTGGCACAGCCTGGTATCTAGCCGACAAGGGCCATCAAGTAACGGTTGTAACACCTGATGCCTATGTCGGAAAAGAACTTTCGCGAACCACTGCTGACTATCCCATTCGCAGCAGCCTGAGTAAAAAAGGTGCGACGTTTATGGTTGATTCGGTCATCGAGCGTTGGCATGGCAACGGTGCTGATGTGCGATGCATGCTTGATGGTAGCGTTACGTTTGTGGCTGCTTCTGCCTTAGTCATGGCCACTACCAACATGGCTGAAAATAGCATCGAGCAGGCGTTGGAAGGTAGCGATATCAAGTTTCATATTATTGGCGATTGTGCCAGTCCCCGTTCGGCACCCTATGCATTTCATGAAGGGCGTAAGATCGCTCTGAGTCTTTAAGGAAGTGAAATTATGAGTGATTTAAAAGGTATTAATCTCGCGATGCAAACGCCATTTAATGATGATGGCAGTATCGATTATTCGCGTTGGCAAGAGCTGATCGATAGTTACATCGATGCGGGCGTTCATGGATTAGTGCTCGGTGCGGGCACTGGTCAGCACCCCTATTTGACGCAGGCAGAATGCAATAAGCTATATGAGCTAGGTGCCGCCAGAGTCAATGGTCGTTGTAATCTCATTATGCAAACCTCGGCGCTGATTGTTGATGAAGTGATTGAAAGGTCCAAACATGCTCAGGGGCTAGGGGCTGATGCGTTAATGATATTACCGCCTTATCTAGAAGGCCCGGAAGATGACGATGGCTTGTTTGAGTTCTATCGAACCATCGATGCGGCATTAGACTCATCCAAAGATACGGACATCATCGGTTACAACATCCCACAAACGACAGGCATCGCTATTTCGGTCGACTTGTTTAAGCGTTTAAATCAACTAACGCATTTCAATTACATCAAAGATAGCGCCGGAGATCTGGCAACCCATCAAGCCTATTTGCAAACCGGTTATAAAGTTCTCAACGGCGCTGATCCGACTACGGTGTTCGCCATGATCGCCGGGGCAACTGGCACAATTTGGGGTGGCGCTAATTATATGCCGAAACAATGTGTTGCTTTGTATGAACTGGTTTCATCGGGTGATATTGCGGGTGCTATGAGCCTCTGGAATAAAATGATTCCATCTCTACTGTATATATGGGAAGGCAATTATATTCCAAAGGTGAAAGTCGCCTGTCGCTTGCGTGGCTTCGATGGTGGGTCAGTCCGCGCACCACTGAGACCGATCGGTCCCCATGAAGAAGCCGAGTTAGGCAGATGCCTGGCACTACTGGATGAGCTTTAATGGAAAGGAATGATGGCAACTAAACGTAGAAGACTCGGTGGCAGTAAAGGGCGACATGCTGCAATTGCAAATAAAGCAATTGTCCATCATCCTTCTTTGCAACGTAAAATTCCTATTATGGAAGTAACGAATCAGGAAGGTGTTGAGCTGATTCATGATTTTGCAATGCGTACAGCAGAGCAAATTGGTTGTGAATTTCAGGATGAGGAATCGATAGAGTATTGGCGTCAAACAAGCGCCGAAATAAAGGGGCAGAGAGTCTACATCGGTCGCGAAGAGTTGTTAGCGCTAGTAGCAAAAATCCCTTCTTCGTTTACCCATCATGCGCGTAATCCTGAGAGATCAGTCAAAGTTGGCGATGGTCATGCCGTCGTTTCACCTTCTTACGGCGCACCTTTTGTGCGTGATATGGATGGCGTGCGACGTTACGCGACGATGGAAGATTTAAACAATCTACAAAGACTCAATCATATGGCTTCATCAGTTCATATAGCAGGTGGTCCGATTGTGGAGCCTGTTGATATACCCGTGCCGTATCGTCATATGCACATGGCTTATAGTGGCCTTAAATATTCGGACAAACCCATCATCGGAAATGTGACATCACGCAGTCGTGCAGAAGATACGATGGAAATGATGAAGATCGTATTTGGTGCAGAGTTTGCAACTAATAATACGGTCACGACATCACTTATCAATGCCAATTCCCCACTGGTGTGGGATGAAACCATGCTCGATGCCCTCAAGGTTTACGCGATGAATAATCAGGCCGTTATGTGCTCACCCTTTTCGATGGCTGCGGCTAGCACGCCAGCGAGTAATGTCGGGACTATAGGCGTCGTATTAGCCGAGGCGCTAATGGCGATGGCGATGGCACAAATTATACGTCCTGGTTCTCCGATGGTGTTCGGTGTGCCAGCTATGACGGTTGCATTGAACAGTGGAGCCCCAGTGCATGGCTCACCCGATTCAGCCATGGTGCAATTTTTGGCGAATGCCATGGCGAGGTATTATAAGGTGCCTCATCGCGCCATTTTAAATGTGGCGACATCAAAGTCGGGTGACATGCAGGCGGCTTATGATTCGATGTGGGGATTGTTCCCAAGTATGTTATCCGATGCGAACTGGTTAACGATGGGTGGTGGCATGCTGGAAGGTGCGTTGACGGTTGGTTATGGCAAAACCATGATCGACTTCGAGCAGCTGGATGCTTTTTATCATTTTCTTCAAGGGCCAAAATTTGATGACATAGAAGAGGTTTTTCAATTGGCTAAAAAAATAGGGCCAGGTGGACACTTTTTAGGCGAAACTCACACTCTGGAAAGCAATTTATTTATCTTTGAATCGCAACATAATAATTCATTCGAGCAATGGGAGGTTGACGGCAAGCTCGATAGTGAGCAGGTAGGGATTAATAAAGCAAAATCCTGGCTGGAAAAGTATCAACTACCGGCTATGGACCCGGCATTAGATAATGCTTTGTTGGCCTATATCGCAAAACGAGAAAGTGAAATCCCACTGACTTTAAGCTAACTTTTCAATTGCGACGGTTCGCGCAGGTAGATTCAATGGATGGGTTCGTGCCATGCCCGAGCCGACCGGGCTGAAAAACACTTAAGGCTAATTGGGCCTCGGCGAACCTTTACTTCCTGTTTGATCGTTTGAGTTTTTGTGCAGTCGTGCAAGCGCGACATTCTTGTCGATTAATCTGCGAATGGCATTAAAAATGCGCATAGTCTCCAGTAGTCATCTGCAGGATCCCGCCAGAAAATACGATGCGAAGTAGCCTGGATAAAATATTTTTGCTCACAGTCTATTCACAGAATAATTCAAGCCACTAAATGCCTGCTTTTTTAATATGTGATGCAAGTCACGTTGAATTCGTAAATAAATCACAGTAAAACCTTCCGCCTGCTGTAAGATGCGAATGCCATGACCCCAAAATTTAGTAATTTTGACTAGAAGAACACTTAAATTTTCGAAAATATAAAGAGGTAAGGATAAACAAACTTAAACTAGTAGCTGTATTTCTATTTACGTTTGTTCTTGCGGCCTGTGGTGGCGGGGCAGACGCAGATCCGGCTACGCAGATGCAACTATCCGGGGCAGCTACCTATACCTCCTGCCAGTTATCAACTACCGGTATAGTATATGCAGGCCCTATTACCAACCTATCCGTGGAGCGCTCGTACAGCCTCGATAAAATAAACACGATCGCCCTGGCAGAAAACATAGCGAGTTCTAATGAATTTGAAATTATAAAGAACGTATCGGAGAACGCTGATTGGCCAAAAATCTACACTAACATTAACTCAGGAGTGCTGCCTGCCATTTTCGATGCTGGTGGGTTCCCACTAAAGACCTGGAATAATTTTCGTCCAATCACCGCCGAGGACTCTGGTAGTAAGTTGTTTAATGCTCAATTTTTTCAAGCAACCATAGATACAACCGGTTGCCATACCATAACCGTTACGCCGACTGGCGCTTGACTTACTACTGGGAACGTAACCATAAAGTTTCCAAACGGCCTTGCGCTGGACGAAAGTTTGGTAACAGGAAACTTCAAACAAGGCTTGGCAGGCATGAGGACAGTCTCTTATCCGTGGGTCGAAGGTCAATTAGCCTTTGCGGTTGAGGCGACAAATGATGGTACGGGTGAAATGCCATTTACTGTCCTGATTGCATCAGCCATTAGTGCTTGTTCTTAAAATTCGTCGCATTAAATTCACTAAAGAGTAGTACATATGAAGTTAGTTAAATTGAAAGTAGTCGCCAAAGCATTAATTCTCAGTTCGCTCACCGCTGGTCTCATCGCATGTGGCGGTGGTGGCGGCGGTACTCCTGCGACAGCTGTGCCAGTACCCGTAAGCGGTAAGCTGGTTCCCGAAGTTCGTACCAATGGTTTTTCAGCTGAATATGACAGTAATGCCAATTTCAAACTTGCTACAGATTCAGTAATCATCGGGCTAAATACTTTTGTTGAAGGCATCAAATCTGTTTTTAAGTGGCCATCTGACGTGCCGGTTGTGTTTGCAGGCTGTGGTCAAACAAATGCTTTCTTTAGCCCTGGTCTGGATTTCCATGCAGCGTTGCTTAATGATAATTCGACTATAGATCCTGCCGTTGTATTTGGTGGTAATGTTACGATTCCAGCAATCGTTATGTGCCATGAACTGACAGAAAAAATACTCAAGACGTTTTTTTTAGATGCAGCTACTGACGCGACAATTATAAATGTCTTCAACCCCACTACGTCTACGGAATTGGATAGAGCTAAATTGGTAATTTCATATTTCTTTGGGATACAGGTTTTTCTGCATGAATTGGGCCATGCTACGGACACACTATTGCTCAAGGACTTGAATAACACGATAAAGATGGCGCAATTTACAATCCCTTTGCCTAATACATGCGTGCAATTGGGTTGTGACACTGCTGGGAATGATTTTGCCGATTGGATTTCATCAGCCACATTTATTGCCGCTTTACAAGATATTTTCAAAGCGGACCCCATTGAAGGCGCTAACCTTGTTAAAGCATGGGTAGTCGCTTTGAATGCCTGGCCAACTATTCTTGGCGGAGGCGGTGGCATTTCACACGGCCTTACCCAGGCGAGGCAAGTCAACATGCTTTGTTATGCCTGGGGTGCAATGCCAGAGATTAGAACGCTTGATGCTGCAGCAGGTAATCCTCTTCAGACGGCTATTACGAGTCAAAATCTAGATCCTAACAATTGCGAAGCGACTTACAACACTAACAACGCTGCAACTACTGCACTTTTAACTCGTTTCGTCAACATCTAGTCCAGGGCGAAGCGCATGCAAGTGCGCTTCGCTAAATGGTTTCCTCGCGTATGTAACCATCCATAACACCTTGACGGTGTTGTCGGTTAACGTCTTTATAATGTCTGAGCACTAGACCGGGCCATATTTCAAAGCGGAGTATCTGTCGAATTTAAATGGTGCCGTACTAGGATATTTGAATCCATCCGGCCTGCGCGAGCACAAACACAGGAAAGATAAATGAGAGATGACCTAAAGATAAGTGTTCGAATCGTCGCATGTGCTGTATTGGCTTTCGCAACCAGTCTGGCCATGGCTTTCGATGCATCTAAAATACCATTCAAAACTAAAGAGACTAAAGCGGAAATCCTAAAGGACTTCGAACAGGCTCAAGAACGTGGGCGAAATTTTATTTTAGCGGTTGGTAGAGATGGCGCTTGGTCGAGCAAGTGGCTCAGGTCTGATTGGGAAAGCCATGAAGAGAGCGCGAGAATGGTGCGGGAAAAATGTGAACACTTATCAGATGGCGCATGCAATGTCGTTTATCAAAATGGTGAATGGATAGACTTCGAGAGTAGTTCAAGAATTCTCGAATACGTGACTACTTTTGACGCCAGTAAAATTCCGTTTGTTCAAGATGATACGCGCGAAAAATTAGCATCTAAGTATTCACCTAAATCAAAAAATAAGGCATTAGCCATCAGTCGGCACGGGCGTTATTGGTATGTGTATTCGAAGGAATCACCAGAAGAAGCCGCCGATGCAGCGCTTCACAAATGTAGAGGTGAGAAGAATTTTCCTTGTTTTGTTTATGCTATCAACGATGACGTAGTGTTTGATTCCAATACAGTTATTTATCCGCAGTAGGGTTTCCTCTGGTCTCGACGCGCATGCTCATGCCTTGATTCATTTGGCAGCCTTTAAAGGCCTTCCGCCTACTGTCAATATCCCTTTCACTTGCAATAATGGTGTCGATAGAGGTGCTGAGTATCTATATTAGTGGTTAGGCGTATTTTGTTCGGCAGATTGCCAGCGAGCGTTGACGTTTAGAGAAATGGATAACTGGGTGCTGAAGCGTTTGAGTGGCAGCGTTCAGTTATCTGTTTTATCGTTATCTGGCAGCAGCGCTTTTATCGCTTCAGGACCGGTTACTTTGGGCGGGAAGAGTGCCTGTCGAAGAACAGGGGGTTTTAGAGAGCTAAGCCCCACAGTAAAGGGTCAATAAAAGCCTAACTAGGCAGATATTCTATACAAAGATGACTAACGTCAAACCGATCCAGTGAGTCAGAAATTAGCTGTCGAGCTTTTTATCGATCTGTAGAACGAGGGCAAGGTATCTTTCTGGTCTCGGCTCGTACACTAACCTTCCAATTTAATCAGTTCAAAGACAGGTGACATGCAGGAGGCTTAAGACTCGATGTGAGGGCCGTTCCCGAGCATGTTGTCGGATGCTTTTTATCATTTTCTTCAAGGACCAAAATTTGATGACATAGAAGAGGTTTTTCAACGCGCTAAAAAAATAGGGCCAGACGGACACTTTTTAGGCGAAACCCACACTCTGGAAAGCAATTTATTTATTTTTGAATCGCAACATAATAATTCATTCGAACAATGGGAAGTTGATGGCAAGATGGAGAGTGAACAGGTCGGGGTTAATAAAGCCAGGAAATGGTTAAGACAGTATCAGACACCGCCTATGGATGAAGCGCTCGATGACGCTTTGCTGGCTTATATCGCAAAGCGAGAAAGTGAAATCCCACTGACGTTAAGCTGATTTTTTGCTTATCTAACCATCAACATTGTGTAACCCCCATGCTTTTAACAAGCCGGGCAGCAGCTTGTTCCAGTCCACTACGCCGCTACTATTAGCCCAGGCTTGATACTGTTTGAGTAGCTCAGTTTCAAGTCTGGCATTTTTACCGATTAGATTATTCAGTTCGGTTCGATCGGTTTCCATATCGTACAACTCCCAATTTTGATTATGCTGGCGCACCAGTTTGAACTGACCAAGGCGGATAGCGCTGTTGCCTTCATGCTCCCAGAAAATGGGTTGTTCGCGCTGCCATGTGTTGCCGTCGAGTAAATGCATGAGGGATTCGCCTTGTAGCGGTTGCGTTTCGTGACCGCCAATTTCATTTAAGTAGCTGCTGCCGCTGGCCTCTAAAATCGTGGGCATGATATCGATTACGTGACTCGCTGCATGACAGGTAAGGGGGTTTTTGAAGCGGTTCGGCCAATGGGCGATCAAGGGTGTAGATATGCCTCCTTCATGTACAAAGTGTTTATAGAGTCGGAACGGCGCGTTCGAGGCGTTGGCCCAGGGGCGGTCATAACTTTGGAAGGTGAGGGGGTCGCCGGGGCGTAGATTTTCGATATTGCCCTTTACTATTTTCTCGCCTGCATTGGTGAAGTCGGGGTAGCTTTGAGCCCAACCGTCTTCCGCCATAAATTCGGCGCAGCCACCATTGTCGGATAAGAAAAGAATGAGCGTATCGTCATATTGATCGAGCTGTTTCAGGGTCGACATGATTCGGCCGATAGATTGATCCATGCGATCCACCATAGCCGCATAGACTGCCATCTTGCTCGCTTCCCAGTCTTTTAGCTTGATGTCGTTCCAGGCGGGCACTTCACTATCTCGGGGTGTCATATTCCAGTTGGTTTGAAACAGTCCCCGACTATTCATTTCTTCGTGGCGATCGGTACGAGTCGCATCCCAGCCTTTATTATAAACGCCATCATATTTGGCAATATCTTCTTCATGGGCATGTAGTGGCCAGTGCGGTGCGGTATGTGCGAGGTAGAGGAAAAAAGGTTTATCCTCAGCCACCGCGCCTTGCATCATGTCGATGGCTTTATCGGTGATTGCGTCAGTGTAGTAAAACTCATCGGGAGACACTTCGATTCGGCCATCGTCTTCAATCATGTAATGGGGCGAAAAGAAATGTGTTGCGCCGTCATGAGTGCCATAAAAGCGATCAAACCCACGTTGGCGAGGGCCAGGATGATCGACATCACCGACATGCCAGCTATCATAATCACGAGCGCCAAAATCACCGCCTACATGCCATTTGCCTGACATTAATGTGCGATAACCAGATGCGCGCAAAACTTCGGCAATGGTGGCGCTGTCGTTACGCAAAAAACCCTGGTAAGCCTCACTACCCAGGTTGATGCCCATGTGTCCAATACCGGCATTGTGTGGATAGAGGCCGGTGAGTAACGATGCGCGGGTAGGACAGCAACGAGCGCAGTTGTACATGGAGGTTAGCAATACGCCATTATTTGCCAGCGTATCGATATTGGGTGTTTTTATTTCGGAACCGGTAATGCCTAAATCGGCAAAGCCCATGTCATCTACCAGTACCAAAATAATATTAGGCCGTTTCTGCATGTTTTATTTTGCTGATTGAATTTGGCTTAATATAGCAGTATCAATGTACTATCGGAACACTGGTTCTTATTGCTACAGCTCGATGTTTGATTTGTCTCCATAAGGCAGGCCGTTTCAGTGTTTTTTTTCAGTGCAATTGTCATATAGCTAAATAGGATAGATCTACTGCCAATTACACGTATAGATGAGCAAATTACTATGACCTTAAAAAGAAAAAACCAGATATGTACATTACTTAAAGGTATCGAAACTGGCGATGAGGCTGCAGTTGTAGTGGTTAATCCTGACCAGTATATTCAGCATAATCCTCAAACTCATGAAGGTGGTGAGGGTCTTTCGGCGCTATTCAAACGGCTAGCGAAGAGCTCGCCTCGGGTTAATATTGTTCGCGTTTTTTCCGATGGCAATTTTGTATTTGCGCATACCGAGTACGATTTCGATACGTCGAGAGTCGGATTCGAAATTTTCCGTTTTGAGGGTGATTTTACGGTTGAGCATTGGGACAACATCCAGCCAAGAGAAGCGCCAAACGCCTCGGGTCACAGCATGGTTAATGGGCCAGCACAGGCAACTGATATTGACAGAACTGAAAACAACCGAGCGTTAGTGCGGTCTTTTGTTGATGACGTCTTAATTAATCGTCGACTCGATAAGCTAGGGAATTATATTGATGACAAAAACTACTCAGATCATAACTCACGAGCGGAGGATGATTTTTCGACACTGAACTCAGCTGTATCCAACCTTGCTTCGAGCGCTGACATCGGCAGAAGGTACGACAGACTGCATCGAGTTTTAGCAGAGGGCAATTTTGTGCTGACCGTCAGCGAGGGTTCTGTGGAAGGTGCCCACTCATCCTTCTTCGATCTTTTCCAGGTTGCCCACGACAAGCTTGTAGAGCATTGGAATACGACAGAGGCTGTCCCGCCTCGTAGTGAATGGAAAAACGACAATGGGAAATTCTAGGGCGAAAATCAGAACGTTCGAATAATTTATTTCGAAGCATGTTTTAAAAATGATCGCCAACCTCAAACGCTATGATTTTACTTTAGCTTTTAGGCTTAATCTGGCTGCTAACCTATTGACGAAAAGATGAGCGCTGAAAATTTTTTCGACCTCCATCTCCCTGATGATCGAAATTCAGTTACCGGTAATTTGGAATACTCGATTCCTTCCTCCATCATTGGTTTTATTCGGCGCAATTCTCTGCGCTATTACACGCTACAAAATTACGAGGGTGTTGGCAGCTGTGTCGTACTACCTTATTGTGTAGTGAATAGTTGATATTAATAACGACTGTTAAGTGCCTGGACAGCCTTCTAATCTAATTTTATTAATGCCAGCTGTGTTAATAAAGTGATCGTTCACATGCGATGGTTTTACTGTTGGGATCTGCATTCTATGATTCTCACCAATAATCTATACGACTCTATCTCTTCCTGATGACTTGGCCTCATAAAGGGCTTCATCAGCCCGTTTTAAGACTGCTTCTATCTCTATGTCTTGCGGTGTATTCTCGGCTACTCCAATGCTCATAGTGAAAGATAGTGGTTCAATCGGCGTTTTAATCACTATTTCACTGATAGCAATACGTACTCTTTCGGCCAGACCAAAAGCGGCTAACCTTGTTGTCCCTGGCAAGATAACAGCAAACTCTTCGCCTCCCAGTCGAAATAGGAGGTCTTCGTTACGAATGGTGTTTTTAATCACAGTAACTGTTTCTATTAATGCCTGATCCCCAACATCATGGCCGTAGGTATCGTTAACCACTTTAAAGTGATCTATATCCAGCATCAAAATCGTGAAGGCATTGTTATACCGTTTACTTCGAGATATTTCATTAATACCCACTATATCTAAATGTCGCCGATTGAAGGCACCGGTAAGAGGGTCTGTTGAGGCAATTAGCTTGAGCTTTTTGGTCGCTTGCTGGAGCTTTAGAATATTGGAAACCCTTGCACTCACAATTTTGGGCGAAATTGGTTTGCGAATAAAATCAGTAGCGCCGATCTCAAGGCCATGTTCCTCATCTTCATTAGTACTATTTGCTGTTAAAAATACGATAGGAATTAATGAGGTTTTGTCATTAGCTTTAATTTTTTCGCACACTTCATAACCGTTCATTTCTGGCATTTGGACATCAAGAATAATCAAATCAGGATTAAGAGTATTCACCTTTTCCAAAGCCTCCTTGCCAGAGTCAGCCATCTCAATAGTGCCAAAATCCTTTAGCAGCAGTGACATTAAATGGCGGATAGGCATCTCATCATCAACAATTAATATGGTCACATTCGGATCTATATTTTGTGTGCTTTGAGGGATCAACTTAAGCTCTCCAATCCTTGTAATAATAGACGGTCAGCTTTGCCACCGTTTCCAGACAATTTCTTTCCGGATACTAATGTTAGGGCTTCAGCATGGTTGGTTAATAACTCAACACTTTGCGCAGTGAGGCTTTCGTTATCTTTGATTAATTGATCTGTATAGGCAGCTATTGTCGTAATCAAGTGATAACCAAATGAACCGCCACCACCCTTAATGGAATGTGCCAATTCTATCGTCGTTGCTTTTGACAACTTATCGGTAGTCTTATTACATAAGATAGAAATCTCTGCCATGGCGGAGGGTATATCATTGTCTTTGTTCTGTTCAGTGGTTTGATCAACGATGCTTGCAACTCGTAATAGCACTTTTGAAAAGTCCGCGGTTTCTCCACTTTCTTCAACGCTAGGCACTTGACCGACGGGCTGGTGACTCGTCGAGGATGCACCCGCATGCGCTGCTGAAGTATAGATTTCTTCACCTAAGCATTGATCAATTGATTTTAGCAAAAGCTTTAATTCGATGGGGTTGCCACAGACATCGTTCATACCCACACTAGTATATTCGGTGATATTGCCCGTTGATATATCAGCCGTCAGGGCGATGATTGGAATGTTGGCTTTGGTGCCATGCATTAAGCGGGTAGCAATAGTGGCTTCTAAGCCGTCCATCACTGGCATGCGAATATCCATCAATATAACTTCAAATTCACTCGAATTAAGAAGTTCTATTGCACACTGGCCGTCCTGCGCAATTTCGACTGAGAGAGTTAATTTATTCAAAATTGCCCTTATGATATGTTGATTAACTGTATTGTTTTCGGCTACTAATACCTTTAAAGGCCTGAACGCTACCCACTTATCTAAAGCGACTCCCTTATCTTTTTCTATCACCGCTTCTTTTGCGGGCTTGCAGCAAATCGTAAACCAAAACGCAGAACCGATACCCTTGGTACTATCACCGCTAATTTGACCGCCCATCAATTCTACCAGCTGTCTTGAAATCGACAGCCCTAACCCTGTGCCACCGTAGGTTCTGGAGGTTGAACTGTCTGCTTGAGTGAAAGCAGCGAAGAGTTTACTTTGTTCCTCGTCAGTCAACCCTATTCCACTCTCGGTAACCCTAAACCGAAGCCTAAGTTTATCCTGCTCATTCGGTTCTAGTTTGACAGCAACCTCAATGCGACCTGAGCTCGTGAACTTCAACCCATTGCTGAGAAAATTGGATAGTACTTGACCTATCCGCATCGAATCCGCATGGATAGCATCGGGTAAATCGTCATCAAATTTGATGTTCAGCATTAACCCTTTTGATGCAATGCTAGGGCGGAACAATTGAATATTATCGTCTAAAAATGACCGCAACTGAAAATCTAAGGGCGAAATTTCAAGCTTGCCGGACTCGAGTTTGGATTGACCCATAATCTCATTGAGAATCGACATTAAGTTTTTACCCGAAGACAGAATGCTGTTTGCCAATTCAACTGTTGAGGTGTCAAATCGGTATCAAATAGCAAATCTGACATGCCTATGACCTCCGCCATCGGTGTTCGGATTCCATGACTCATGGCGGCAAGGAATTGGGATTTGGTCTTACTAGTTGACTCGGAGTGTCTTTTTTCCTGGTCTAGTTTTTTAACTAAAATTTCGAGTTCCTTGCGGACTTTTAGCGCTTCATTTTGTGATTCCCTGACTTCAGTCACGTCTCGCCCAACCGATTGAACCTCAGCCAGAATTTGGTTTGAATCGAATAGTCCGTGATTGATCCACTCGATTATTCTGCTCTCCCTGGTAGCATTGACTATCGAGTTTCTATGGATTCGTCTGGTTTTTTCAAAACTGAGTTGAGACAGGGTGACTTTGACAGAGTTGTGCTCCTTGGGTGATATATATTGGTAGATAGAAGGTCCTAACAGCTCGTTTTTACCGCTACTCATGAATGAAATGTACGAGTCATTAACAAAAGTTAATGTGCCATCTAGGGTAAGCCGAGAAATCAAGTCTGATTGTGAATGCAGTAGTGAGCTAAATCTCCGCTCACTCGTTTGCAATTCTTTCATTATCTTATCCGCATATGAAAGTGCCGTATGATTGGCCCTAGACAGAAAAATCAATAAGGCTAGCAGCAAGGAATCGAATAGAATTACAGCTAATAAAAAGAATAAAGGTAGGCTACTGGATTTTGCTACTCGGAAACCTAAATTGGAGTTAATTTGAAAAGACCACTGGCGACCATGCATCTCCACCGTGGTAGTACTTTCAAACAAAGGCTCGGGATCAACATCGTCAATCGAGTCATCATAGAGTAAGTCATCATTATCTCTAATGCTGACCGACAAGTTGCGTTTTTGAGAGGCCAGGGTTCCATCTAATAATTTGTCCATGATAAAGGGTGCATTGGTGACACCGAGAATCGATTCTTTTCTGGCATTGACTGAGTCTGGTTTTAGTCCCCCTTTGTAGAAATGGGCATAAAATAGAAAGCCAGGGGTTTTCTTCGCATCCTGTGCCAATGTAATGGGTCCCGCTACCTGAGTTAATTCCAAGTTGCTGTCTTTCTTAATAGCCGCGTATCGATTTTTTTCGAATGCCATATCGAGGCCAATTGCCTTCTTATTTGGACCGGCTGGTTCAATATATGTAATGGGCCAGAACTCTGACTTTTTATGCTCTGGATGCAATCCGAAGCTTGGGCGCCACTTTTGCTCGCTCGCAAGATACGGTTGTAATTCTTCGGGTTGGATATTGAAAATCACGCCGATACGGTTTATGCCGGGATCGACTTTATCGATTTTCAGACTGTTGGAGTACTTAAACCATTGTGTGTAGGAGATCTCGCCATCGAGACTGTCAATTAAGGAAGCCCCGGCTAATAACGCATTTTCATATAGTTGCATTCTTTCATTAATCAGCCCAATAACGTGATTAGTTCCGCGCAGACAATGCTCTTCGGCAGTTTTAGCGGATTGATCTTTCGATATATACCAGGCTGCAAGCGTCGACGTTAGTGCTAGCATTATCATTGTCCAGTGAGTCAAATGCATTCGACTGGCGTATTCTAGTTGTCCTCTGTGTTTCAGCAAGGCCCCGCTGTCATTCTGGACCTCGCTGGCACCCGAATCTTTCAAGAGTAATCCGTCAGTCGTGCCCAACATAAACAGTAGTCCTCATAAAGGCTCTTTCGAAGTTATGCTCATTAGACAATTGATCTAATATTTCCAACAAGGCTGCAAAATTTTTTATGCCTTACAAAATTGGAACCTTCGTGTCATATCATTGAACTATAGATAGTTAATAGTAGGACAAAAATAAGCACAATTTTTATTTTTCTCAGGTAATAGCTTTGTTCAATATAAAATGAGTCTGAATCTAGGTTGTGAGTGCGTTTACGGTGGTGAATGAAACCATTATGAGGTCTGAGGACTTAAAACCCATTGATCAAGTGATCCTTTGTTCAAGCTCACATGCGGTTGCCTTTTCGGTTATTAGTGATGTGGAGGCTGTCTGTGACTAGATTCTATCTGGCTATTCAAGTTGCGTACGTATACGCTAGATCCTACCTTTAATTGCGGGGCTGAGACGCTCGAGCAATAAAGCCTGAGTAGGCAGGCGTCTTAGAGCTGTGATTTGAATAGGAGGACGACTCGTTGGAAGGCATTAGCCCGACTCCGCTGGCATGTTAGCCTTCCAACTTGATCGGTTGGAATATCAGGTTAATTTCGCAGTTCTTCTGTGTCTTTTTGGCATTACGCACAATACCTGAAATGCGGATAATCGCTGATTTTTTCAAGTCTTTGGCAAAATCTTTGGGCACAGCCTTCATCGACAGCAGTAGCTCGAAATTCAATTGCTTTTTAACCAAGTTGATGGTCAAGCTGTCATCAGATTCAGTATTGGGTTCGATACTGCGGATAGTTGCGCTACCCGTCAGATGGGCACCGTTAATGGATTCGGCGTAGTAACCGAACCCTGCTTTCGTGTAGTTTTTACATTCAGTTACGACATCTTGCAAATAAACCCGGTTTAATACCTTATCAGCCGCCTTCTTAGCACCGCCAGCATGGGCCAGTGCTATCGCTAATATTTCTTTCTCTTCAACTGTTGCCTCAACTACTGTTGCGATAGGCAATGATTGTTCTGATAATTCAAGCGTCGCAACTGCCTCTGTTTCTAATACTACTGTTTCTTTTAGCGTTTCAACTTTCTCAATAGCTATTGGCATTACGACTGCTTGTGCAGATGACTCGACTATTTTTGGCTTCGGTTGGCTATTGTTTGGACTGGCTTTTGGACGGCTATTTTTATCGCGGTATTTGAGTTGAATCAGTGGCCCCTGCGCGTTTTTGTTACCTAATTTGGCCGCTGTTTCATAATAGGCAATGGCTATGACATCGCTGTCTTTTTCCTGCGATCCGGTCCACCGGTTGTGGTAGATAACGCCCAGTAGGTAGTTCGCTTCAGACGAGCCTTGCGTGGCTGCCATTTGATACCAGGTCACAGGGTCCTGTTGAAGGTTGCCAGTATCTGACCGAGAAAGGCTATGTAATATGTTACCCAGCAACAGCTGCGCCTTAGAATCGCCCGATTGTGCCAACGGCTTAATCAACGCGATTGCTTGGTCGGGTAAACCTGAATAATAAACCTCGATGGCCTCGGACAGTTTAGCGCTGTTGGCATTGACCGTGGTCGAAAAAATCAAGAATCCCAAAATGAGTGTTTTTAATGCGATTGAAATATTGCGGCTCATGATTAGCTATCATTTATTAAAATAAGGGATGTCTTATACCAAAATCATGATCAAAAATTAAGCGACGAGTCGACAACTTTGGCATCTCCACAAAAAAAGGCGCTCAATGAGCGCCTTTTGACTTGTTTAGCCAGTCTCTAAACAACTTTCACTGGAAAAGCGCTTTCTGCCGCTGTGATATAGTTTTCCATCTCATTAAAGTTGAGATATCGATAAACGTCATCTGCCATCGTATTGATGTCATTTGCATAGGTCATGTACTCGTCCATGCTCGGGATCTTACCCAAAATAGAGGCCACTGCAGATAACTCTGCAGATGCCAAGTACACATCGGCACCAGCGCCTAAACGGTTCGGGAAGTTTCGGGTCGAGGTTGAAACAACCGTGCTATTGGCTGCGACTCTGGCCTGATTGCCCATACAGAGTGAACAGCCTGGCATTTCGGTACGAGCACCGGTGCGACCAAAGATATTGTAATAACCTTCGGCCGTTAACTGCGCTTCGTCCATTTTGGTGGGTGGTGCAATCCATAGTCTAGTTGAAACAGGGCCTTCTAGTTTTTCGAGCAGTTTACCCGCGGCACGGAAATGACCGATATTGGTCATGCACGAACCAATGAAGACTTCATCGATTTTAGTGCCAGCAACGTCTGACAGGGTCTTGACGTCGTCAGGATCGTTCGGGCAAGCCAGTAATGGCTCCTTAATTTCATTGAGGTCAATCTCTATGATTTCTGCATATTCAGCATCGGCGTCTGCTGCCATTAATACTGGGTTGGCTAGCCAGGCTTCCATTTCTTCGATACGACGATTGATGGTTCGTACGTCACCATAACCTTCGAAAATCATCCACTTGAACATGGTGATATTAGAGTTCATATATTCGATGATGGGTTCTTTGTCTAGTTTAACGCTACAACCTGAAGATGATCGCTCTGCCGAGGCATCGGATAATTCGAATGCCTGCTCGACTTTGAGTTGTGGCAAGCCTTCAATTTCGAGCACGCGACCAGAGAAAATATTCTTCTTGCCTTTTTTCTCAACGGTTAACAATCCACGTTGAATGGCTGTATAAGGAATGGCATTGACCAGGTCACGCAAGGTGATACCTGGCTGCATTTCTCCTTTGAAACGGACTAGCACTGATTCAGGCATGTCCAGTGGCATTACGCCGGTTGCCGCTGCGAAAGCAACTAAACCAGAACCTGCAGGGAATGAAATACCAATCGGAAATCGAGTGTGTGAATCACCACCAGTTCCGACTGTATCAGGCAATAACATACGGTTCATCCACGAGTGAATGACGCCGTCGCCGGGCCGCAATGAAACGCCACCACGAGTCTGAATGAAGTCTGGCAGTGTGTGATGAGTAATGACATCAACTGGCTTAGGGTAGGGTGCTGTGTGACAAAAAGACTGCATGACTAAGTCAGCAGAAAAGCCTAAGCAGGCTAAATCTTTCAGTTCATCGCGCGTCATTGGACCTGTCGTATCTTGTGATCCAACGGTTGTCATCTTTGGCTCGCAGTACATGCCAGGGCGGACGCCCGGAACGCCGCAAGCCTTGCCGACCATTTTTTGAGCCAGGGTAAAACCCTTACCGCTGTCTTGCTTGACTTCCGGTACTTCGAACACATCGCTGACTGGAAGGCCTAGTGATTCGCGCGCTCGGCCAGTGAGTCCACGGCCAATGATCAATGGAATGCGGCCATCGGCCTGTACTTCGTCTTTTAAAACATTGGTACTGAGTTTAAACGTGGCGACCACTTCGTCACTATCATGTTTAGTTGCTTTTCCTTCAAATGGGTAGACGTCGATAATATCGCCAGTCTCCATTTTTGAGACGTCCATTTCGATCGGTAGTGCGCCAGCGTCTTCCATTGTATTGAAGAATATAGGTGCGATTTTAGTACCGAAACAATAACCACCGTTGCGTTTATTAGGAATAAAAGGAATGTCCTTACCCATGTGCCACAGGACTGAGTTAGTGGCCGATTTGCGAGAAGAACCAGTGCCGACAACATCACCGATATAGGCAACAGGGAAGCCTTTTTCCTTTAGAGTTTTGATTGTCTCTAATGGGTTTGGGGCTACACCCTCACGTGCAATTTTCAACATTGCATTGCCATGTAACGGAATATCAGGACGTGACCAGGCATCTTGTGCAGGTGACAGATCATCGGTGTTGGTTTCACCAGGGACCTTAAATAGAGTGACAGTTATCTTGTCCGCTAGTGGTGGCTTGCTGGTGAACCATTCGGCGTTGGCCCATGACTCGACTGTCTGCTTGGCATAAGCATTACCGGCATCTGATTTTTCTTTTACGTCGTGGAAGGCGTCAAACATTAACAAGGTATGCGATAGTGCTTTAACGGCTGCGGCACCTGTTGTTTCATTATCCAGACCTGCAATCAGTGGCTGAATATTGTAGCCGCCAAGCATAGAGCCCAGGATTTCGATCGCTTTAACAGAGTCGATCAAAGGTGAAGTTGTCTCACCTGAACTGATAGCGGCTAAAAACCCTGCTTTAACATAGGCCGCTTCATCGACGCCTGCTGGCACGTGCTGGGTTAACAGTTCCAGCATATAGTTTTCTTCTCCAGCTGCGGGTGCTTTGAACAGTGCTACCAGGTCGGCAGTTTGTTGTGCATTTAAAGGTTCCGGTGGAATACCGTCTAAAGCACGCTCGGCGGTGTGGTCTCTGTATGTCTGTAGCATATTGATTCTCTCTTAAAATCAGTAGGGGGCGATTCTAAAAATGCACTTTTCCGTGATTGACGCGCCTGCTCTGTGCTCGAATCCTTATGTATGTCATACACACTCCGGTTCTCCGCACGGCGATTCCTTGCACTCACAAAAAAATCACTATTTTTAGAAGCACTCTAAGTCTTATATATGGGGGCTTAACCGCGTTTATCGATAGGCTCATATTTCCGATCAATCGGTCCGGTGTATAACTGCCTTGGACGGCCGATTTTATAACCAGGCTCTGAGATCATTTCATCCCATTGAGTGATCCAACCAATAGTACGCGCCATTGCAAACATCACAGTGAACATGTTCATTGGAATACCCATTGCGAGGAAGATGATACCAGAGTAAAAATCTACATTGGGATAAAGGTTTCTTTGTATAAAGTAGTCGTCTTCTAGTGCTACTTTTTCGAGTGCCATAGCTGTTTCGAGCATTTTTTTCTGTTCGCCGGTTGAATCCATTTCGCCGAGTAATTTATGGCAAATTTCACGGATTAAGGTTGCTCGTGGATCGAAGTTTTTATACACGCGATGACCAAAACCCATCAAGCGGAAGCTGTCATTCTTGTCTTTGGCGCGGTCTACGAATGCCTGCAAAGGTTTACCTGAATCATTAATGTCGATCAGCATGCGAATAACTGCTTCGTTGGCACCACCATGTGCTGGACCCCAAAGTGTCGCTACACCCGCAGCAACCGCTGCAAATGGGTTAGCATCCGAGCTGCCTGCAAGCCGGACGGTAGAAGTAGATGCGTTTTGCTCGTGATCGGCATGCAATATCAGGATAAGGTCGAGTGCTTTCGCTAATAATGGGTTTGGCTTATAAGTTTCGGTTGGCATGGAGAACATCATGTACAGGAAGTTCTCGGTATAATTCAAATCGTTACGGGGATAAACGAAAGGTTTACCCGTCGCATAACGATAACTCCAGGCTGCGATCGTTGGTATTTTAGCGAGTAGGCGATGTGCTGTAATTTTACGATGTTCAGGATCTTTAATATCCATGTGATCGTGATAAAAAGCAGCTAGCGCACCGACAACACCCACCATGATGGCCATCGGATGTGCATCACGACGAAAACCACTGAAGAAACGTTTCAATGCTTCGTGCAGAATGGTGTGATTGGTGACATCTGCTTCGAAACTAGCCATTTCCTCTTTGTTTGGCAGCTCACCATTCAATAGCAAATAACAAACTTCAAGATAAGAGCTGTGTTCGGCCAGTTGCTCGATTGAATAACCACGGTATTGCAGAACGCCTTTGTCACCATCAAGAAAGGTGATCGCACTCGAGCAGCTCGCAGTAGACATGAATCCTGGGTCGTAAGTGAAGTAGCCTAGCTCTTTGTAGAGCGAACTAATGTCGATAGTTTTCGGCCCACTAGTGGGTGTGAGTAATGGCATTTGTACTTTCTTGCCTGTCTCGTCGTCGATAATAGTTACGGTTGACATGGTTATCCTCTCTCTATGATCCCGATGCTGAAACTGCCTTTTTTCTGGCGATTAGTTTCGTATCTGACTATTAATTTAAACGTAAGATCGGGGTGGTTGCCCTACGATTTTACGGCAGGGTGGCAATATACCCTATTATCTAATTCCTTATATAGTTACCTCTAGTAGTATTAAATAATGCAATTCTCAGAATTAAACAGCACGGATGGGAATATGTCTGAGTGTACTGACGAGGTGGTATGAAAAATTGAAATCCAAAATTCTTTATTGTTGACAATTATCTCCATTTAGATGCAAAATGTATAAAAATAGAAACTAATATCCAATTATTGTTGACAATTAAATGAATGAGTTAGAAAAAAATGAAGCTAATTTTACTCCAAACCAGACCAAAACACTGGCTGGTAAAGTTTACGAGAGCATTAAGTCCGATATTATCAGAGGAGAGCTGTGCCAGGGTAGCAAGATAGTTGAGTCAGAACTGGCATTAAAATACGGCATCAGCCGTGGTCCCTTGCGCGAAGCGATCCATCGCCTCGAGCAAATGAAATTGATTCTGCGCGTACCCCATGCAGGTTCTCGCGTTGTAACGCTCGACATTAAAACCATGCTCGACATTTATACCGCACGCGAAGCGCTAGAAGGCATGGCAGCTAGATTAGCAGCGCGGCACATGAGTGACGAGGGGATTGAATCCCTACAAAACCTTCTCGATTCGCATGAGCAGGCGATCTCAGAATCTGAAGGTAAAGCTTATCTTCAGGAAGAAGGCAATATCGACTTCCACCATCGCATTGCTAATGCTAGCCAAAATCAGTGGATTCTGGAAAACCTAAACGGTGAGCTGTATCAGCTGATTCGTATGTGTCGTTACCAGTCGGGCCAGCAACCAACGCGTCCCGCGACGGCACTCTCGCAACATCGTCAAATCGCCACTGCTATTGAGCAGCGTGATGAAGAGCTTGCCGAGTTATTAATGCGCCGCCATATTAGCGGCGCGTGGAAAATTGTTAAAAAATTATTGGAGCACCAACATGACTGATCTCTTTTCGAATAAGGCTGTCTCAAATAGAATAGTTTCGCCAGGCGAAAAACTGCGGTTGGCAGTCGAAAAAAATAACCTGCTACAGGTAGTCGGTACGGTCAACGCCTATAGCGCTATTATGGCTGAAAAATGCGGCCATAAGGCGATATACCTGTCAGGCGGCGGTGTTGCGGCCAGTTCACTCGGTGCACCTGACTTAGGAATCTCTGCATTACATGATGTACTTGAAGATGCGCGGCGTATCACTGATGCATGCTCGTTACCTCTGTTAGTTGACGCAGATACTGGTTGGGGTGGGGCATTTAATATTGCGCGCTGTGTGCGAGAAATGACCCGTGCCAATGTCGCCGGTATTCATATTGAAGACCAGGTAATGCAAAAACGTTGCGGTCATCGACCGAATAAAGCGATCGTATCGCAGGCCGAAATGATCGACCGTGTGAAAGCCGCAGTCGATGCACGAACTGATGATAGTTTTGTGGTTATGGCGCGAACCGATGCGCTCGCGGTGGAAGGCATGAATTCAGCATTAGACCGAATTTCCGCCTGCGTCGAAGCAGGTGCCGACATGATATTCCCAGAAGCGATAATAGAACTGGAACAGTATCAGCAGGTGACTCAAATGGTGAGTGTTCCTGTGCTAGCTAATATTACCGAGTTCGGTGCGACCCCACTTTTTGACAGTGAGCAACTGGCCTCTGTCGGCGTCAAGTTATCCCTCTACCCACTCAGTGCTTTTCGTGCGATGAGTCTGGCAGCCTTGAATGTTTACCAGAGTATCCTCACAGAAGGCAGTCAGCAAAAAGTTGTCGACACCATGCAAACGCGTATGGAGTTATACGACTTTCTTGATTATCACCAATACGAAAAAACTTTAGATCAGTTATTCAGCGAGGAAAAATCATGAGTGACACGCCCGTATTTAAACCTAAAAAATCTGTAGCGCTATCTGGCACAGCGGCTGGCAATACAGCAATTTGTACTGTGGGTCGCACAGGTAACGATCTGCATTACCGTGGTTTCGATATACTCGATATTGCCGAAACCTGCGAATTTGAAGAAGTCGCATATTTAATCGTCCATGAAAAACTGCCGACTAAAACAGAGCTGGCAGCCTACAAAGCGAAGCTACAATTGTTGCGCGATTTACCGCAGTCCGTTAAAACCGTTCTCGAGCAATTGCCTGCTAGCACCCATCCAATGGATGTGATGCGTACGGGCTGTTCTGCGCTTGGTTGTCAAACACCCGAGGCACTCGACCATGATGAAGCCGCCGCGCGTGACATTATCGATCGTTTGATGGCTTGCTTTGGTTCGATGCTGGTTTATTGGTATCACTTCGCCAATAGCAATAAACGGATCGACTTGAATACCGATGATGATTCAATCGGTGGACATTTTCTTCACCTGTTACACGGCAAGCCGGCGCCTGAGTCCTGGATTAAGGCGATGCATATTTCTCTCATTTTATATGCCGAGCATGAATTTAATGCGTCGACTTTTGCGAGTCGTGTTATCGCGGGTACAGGGTCAGATATGTATTCCGCGATCACCGGTGGTATTGGTGCATTACGCGGACCTAAACACGGTGGTGCGAATGAAGTTGCCTTTGAAATTCAATCCCGTTACAGCTCTGCCGATGAAGCCGAAGCTGATATCCGTGAGCGAGTTGCTAAAAAAGAAATCGTGATTGGATTTGGTCATCCGGTTTATACCGTGAGCGACCCACGAAACGAAGTTATAAAGCGAGTAGCGAAACAGCTATCTGCTGAAAACGATTCCATGCTGATGTATGACGTTGCCGAAAGACTCGAAAGCACAATGTGGGAAATGAAAAAAATGTTCCCTAACCTCGACTGGTTTTCAGCCGTGTCCTATGACCAGATGGCTGTTCCTATTGATATGTTTACGCCACTTTTTGTTATTGCTCGAACTTCCGGTTGGGGAGCACATGTCATTGAGCAGAGACAGGATGGGAAGATAATTCGTCCGTCAGCAAACTATACTGGTCCTGAAAATCTGGCGTTTGTTGCCATCGACGATCGAAACTAATAGCTCAGTAAATGCAGCAGTAAGAGTAGCTCTATGAATACAATGCACCGCAAGCCTTTACCCAATACAGGGTTAGATTATTTCGATACCCGTGCCGCCGTCGATGCAATCGAGTCGGGCGCGTACGACCGACTGCCCTATACCTCGCGCGTACTGGCGGAAAATTTGGTTCGGCGCTGTAACTCTGACTCACTAAATGCTGCGCTAGAGCAAATAATCGAGCGCAAACGTGATCTGGATTTCCCCTGGTATCCCGCTCGGGTAGTGTGTCATGACATCCTAGGGCAAACAGCACTGGTCGACCTTGCTGGTTTACGTGATGCGATTGCAGAGCAAGGAGGCGACCCATCGCAGGTTAATCCGGTGGTGCCAACACAGTTAATCGTCGATCACTCGCTTGCCGTCGAGCATGCTGGGTTTGAGCCTAATGCATTCGAAAAAAACCGAGCGATTGAAAATCGTCGCAATGATGATCGATTTCACTTCATTAACTGGACTAAGAAGGCCTTTAAGAATGTAGATGTCATTCAGCCGGGCAATGGCATCATGCATCAGATCAATTTGGAGAAAATGTCACCCGTGATTCAATCGCAAGATGGCATTGCTTTTCCTGATACATTAGTAGGGACGGATAGTCATACGCCTCATGTTGATGCATTAGGCGTACTTGCTATTGGCGTTGGTGGACTGGAGGCCGAGACCGTCATGCTAGGACGACCGTCTTATATGCGTCTACCTGACATTGTTGGTATCGATTTGACTGGTAAGCGACAGCCCGGCATCACGGCTACTGACATTGTTTTGGCGATAACTGAGTTTTTGCGTGATCAAAAAGTCGTGTCATGTTATCTCGAATTCTTTGGCGAAGGCGCGACTGCTTTAACGCTGGGTGACCGTGCCACAATATCTAATATGACGCCTGAATTTGGTGCTTCGGCTGGCATGTTCTATATCGACCAACAAACTATCGATTATCTCAAACTCACTGGGCGCGAACCCGAGCAAGTGAGTTTGGTTGAAACCTATGCCAAGCAAACTGGCCTGTGGGCCGACGACTTAGTCAACGCGGAATACGAACGAGTTTTAACATTCGATTTATCGTCAGTAGTACGAAATATTGCAGGGCCGTCAAATCCGCATCGTCGTGTGCCAACGTCAGAACTAGCTGAGCGAGGCATCTCAGGTAAAGTCGAAAACGAGGTTGGTTTAATGCCTGATGGTGCGGTCATAATCGCCGCGATTACGAGCTGCACCAATACCAGTAACCCACGTAACATGATCGCTGCGGGTCTGATTGCGCGTAAGGCGAACGAATTGGGTTTACAGCGTAAGCCTTGGGTTAAAACATCGCTTGCACCAGGGTCAAAAACTGTTCAGCTCTATTTAGAAGAGGCGAATTTACTGAACGAATTAGAACAGCTCGGATTTGGTATTGTTGGTTTTGCCTGCACCACTTGTAATGGTATGAGTGGGTCGCTTGACCCCGTCATTCAAAAAGAAGTTATTGATAGGGATCTTTACGCCACTGCTGTGTTATCTGGTAATCGAAATTTTGATGGTCGAATTCACCCTTACGCAAAGCAAGCTTTCCTCGCTTCACCACCACTGGTGGTTGCTTATGCCATTGCAGGAACAATTCGTTTTGATATCGAGAAAGACGTTCTTGGATATGATAAAACAGGCTCGGCTGTCACCTTAAAAGATATCTGGCCAGATGATGAAGAGATCGATGCAGTCGTCAAGGTGAGCGTAAAACCTGAGCAATATCGGCAGGTTTATATCCCCATGTTTGAGGGTTCATCGGGTTCAATTGAGACAGTCAATCCATTATATGATTGGCGTCCGCAAACTACCTATATCCGACGACCGCCCTATTGGGAAGGAGCGTTGGCAGGCGAGCGCAGCCTGAAAGGTATGAGACCTTTGGCGCTACTTGGCGATAATATTACAACAGACCACTTATCACCATCGAACGCGATATTGGCGACGAGTGCTGCAGGTGAATATCTGACGAAAATGGGCTTGCCGGAAGTTGATTTTAATTCCTATGCAACTCACCGAGGTGACCACCTGACGGCTCAGCGAGCTACCTTTGCTAACCCGAAGTTACTGAATGAAATGGTTAAAGAAGGCGATGAAATCAAGCAGGGTTCATTTGCTAGAGTCGAACCAGAAGGACAGGTCACCCGCATGTGGGAAGCAATCGAGACTTATATGCAGCGCCAGCAACCCTTAATCATTGTTGCCGGTGCTGATTATGGGCAAGGCTCATCGCGTGACTGGGCAGCCAAGGGCGTTCGTTTGGCGGGTGTTGAGGCGATAGTAGCAGAAGGTTTCGAACGAATTCACCGAACTAATCTAGTCGGTATGGGCGTATTGCCACTGGAATTCAAAGCTGGTGATAGTCGAATCACTTATGCTATTGATGGCGCTGAAACCTTTGACGTCGAGGGCGAAATCACACCGCTAGCCACATTGATTCTAATCATTAATCGGAGAAATGGAGAGACTTTGAAAGTGCCAGTAACCTGTCGCCTGGATACTGCCGAGGAAGTGTCGGTATACGAAGCAGGTGGAGTATTACAACGCTTTGCTCAAGATTTTCTCGAATCAACAAAAGTGGCCTAGTATTAATGAGAAATCCCGCTCAAATCAAGATTCTCGCGACCTATATGCGCGGTGGCACTAGTAAAGGAGTCTTCTTTAAGGTAACTGACCTGCCCGAAGAAGCGCAAAAACCAGGTGATGCTCGTGATGCGCTATTGCTTCGAGTGATCGGCAGCCCTGACCCTTATGGCAAACAAACTGATGGTATGGGTGGTGCGACCTCAAGTACCAGTAAAGTCGTACTGTTGTCTAAAAGCGAACAACCGGGCCATGATGTTGACTACTTGTTTGGCCAGGTGTCTATCGATAAACCTGTCGTTGATTGGAGTGGGAACTGTGGGAACTTAAGTGCAGCTGTTGGGCCATTTGCGATCAGCAACGGGCTGGTAGACGTTAGCCGAGTGCCAGATAATGGCGTAGCGACAGTCCGTATCTGGCAGGCCAATATACACAAAACCATTATTGCCCATGTGCCAGTCACGGATGGCGAGGTACAGGAAACTGGAGACTTCGAACTTGATGGAGTCACTTTTCCCGCTGCTGAAATAGAAGTCGAATTTGTTGATCCAGCCGATGGTGAGGGTGCCATGTTTCCAACGGGACATTTGATTGATGAGCTTGCAATACCCAATATTGGCATCATAAAGGCGACTCTGATTAATGCTGGTATCCCCACTATTTTTATTAATGCTCGGGATCTCGGGTATGATGGCATCGAATTACAGGACGATATTAATAGTGATAGCAAAGCACTTGCCATGTTTGAAGTCATACGGGTACATGGTGCTGTGGCTATGGGTTTGGTCGACACGATTGGACAAGCTTCAGAACGTCAGCACACACCCAAAGTGGCCATTGTGGCTAGCCCGAATGATTATATTGCTTCAAGTGCTAAACCCATTTCTGCTTCCAATATTGATTTAAATGTTCGGGCACTATCGATGGGGAAATTACATCATGCAATGATGGGCACCGCTGCTGTCGCCATTGCAACTGCAGTGGCAATTCCTGGTACATTGGTCAACAAGGCCGCTGGTGGTGGTGAACGCCAAGGCGTTTGCTTTGGCCATCCTTCTGGCACCTTACGAGTGGGTGCGCAAGTTAGTCAGAATGACGGCGTATGGACTGTTAATAAAGCTAAAATGAGTCGTAGTGCCAGAGTGTTGATGGAAGGTTGGGTGCGAGTGCCGAATCTTATTATTCGTAACTAAGAAGCTTGAAACTCGAAGCTAAGAAAATTGAAATCAGGAAAGATTAACCTAGTGAGTAATTTGGAACATAAACAAGCTTTTCGAGTCTGGGTAGGGAGCTAAGGTTTTAAATTGGCCCACCAGAACCCCACCCCAATAAATGTATTCCTGAAAGGTGGTGGAATCTAACAATACGAGGTTATTGTTTCTTCAAAATAGTATAGAGTTGTAATGGTCAAGTATTTCTGTGGGGGCTCTAAGCCACATTAAGTAACATTTTTTTTCTTTACTGCCGTCATATTCCCAGTGGCAGAATGAATTCGTTTACTGTTGTATTTAATCGCTATATTCTGGTGTCGGCTATTCTTCGGTTAATGTTGAGAGATCTGCGGCAGCATCTCGAAGTATTGGTAGGTGGTTTCTTGCATCGTCGGGTGTAAATCGAAATACCGGTGCCTGAATAGCCAACGCACTGTAAAAACGACCGGTGCTATCGGAAATCGGCACTGCAACTGCGATCATGTCGTCGAAAAGCTCTTCATTGTCAATCGAATAGCCGTTTTCCTGCACTGTTTTAATTTCAGCGAGCAACTGGTCTGTATCGGTAATTGTTTTATCGGTCTGGGCGTCGAGGGTGAGTTTATGGATTACGGCTTTGCGCTTGTGGAGTTGTAAACTGGCCAGGAACAACTTCCCGCTGGCAGTGCAATGTAATGGTACCCTTGCACTTAGTGGCAAACTTAGATGCAGAGGCGAACTACTAAGTACCCGATCTGAATAGGCCATCTTAAGTCCGTCAGCGTAGGCGATATTGCAAGTCTCGCCAACTCTCGCTGCCAGGCCTTCGAGGATAGCAAGTCGCTGCGTGCGGAATCGAGAGTGGGACAATACGCCTACCGCCATGCCATGTAGCCGATTGCCTGGTAAATAACTTTTACCATCGATTTTTTTTAACAGATAACCACTGTTTTCCAGCTCCGTACACAGCCGGTGAGCGGTTGCTTTTGGAAAGTCGAGTTTTTCGTTGATTTCAGTGGCGCTGAGTGGACGTTCGGCCTGAGCTATGGTTTCCAGTATGTCCAACACACGATGGATGGTTGAACCACGTTCGCGTTTCATGGTTTATCCAAACTATTTGGGAATGAGAATAATAATTCCATTTTAATTTCATGTTGGTTAATTTAATGCGTATTCAGTTATAGCGAGACAAATAGGCACATTTTGTCTCGCTATAACCGAGGCCGCCTCACTTAACAAATAGCGTCATCGAGAGCAGAATTTGAACGAATAATTTACCCACCAGACATTACCCTGGGTAGCCAAAGCACCAGTTGCGGGAAGATAAACAGCAAGATGAGACCGATAAGTTGAATTCCCATGAACTGCATCATGCCCAGGTAGATGTCCTTGAGATCCCAATCGGGCACGACCCCCTTCAGAAAATAAGCTGACAAGGCCACAGGCGGGGATAGCCATGCGGTCTGCAGGTTCACCGCGACCAGAATGCCAAACCAGACCATCAGGTCGTAGCGATCCAGCCCGTGGATGTCCAACGCCTCGACTGTCGGCAACAAAATTGGCACAACAATCAGAACAATAGGCACCCATTCTAGTGGCCATCCGAGCAGGAAGATTAATGCCATAACCACGATCAGAATGAGGTAAGGCGACATATCGAGGCCAAGTAGAAGCTCCGTCATCATCTTTGGCGTGCCCAAATAACTGAATTCGGCGCCAAAGAAGTTAGATGCGGCAACGAGGAACATGATCAAAACCGTGATCTCCAGGGCTTTGACCAGACTGTCATAAAAACTAGGAAAGGTAAATTTGCCGTAAACGATAGCTAACAAGATAGCACCAAAGGCGCCCATCGCTGCGGCTTCAGCAGGTGTTGCCAGGCCAAGGAGAATCGACCCCAAAGCAAAAGAAATCAGGATCGTGGGAGGCATGAGCCCAGCAAAGAACTCATCCCAGAGATCCGAGAAATGGAACCCATTGTCTGACGCGGCGTGATAGATCGGCCGTCCCAAATATGCCAGAAGCAGGGTAAATGTACCGAAGGTTATCGACCAGATTGGCAAGCTACCGTCGTCGCCCATATTCGCAAAAACCATATAGACGTGGAAGATCATCGTGATCGGAAGCACGATCCTGAGTACATTTAATCGACGGTATGCGGCAAAGGCGATGGCACAGGTAATGGCCAAAACGATCAAGCCGCCAAATGGAATCACACCGCTAAAAGCACCGCCCATGGAAAGTCCAAAGACTCGGCAAACGGTCAAAACACCCAGACAAATCAATGCGACCTCAGCACCATAAAAAGCAGACGTTTGAGGTTGGTCCTCTTCAGGCAAAATTGGCCCTAGGTCCGGATTCAGCCAGCAGCGTCCAAGCGTGTAAATCAGGTAAAGGGTAGCCAGTAGGGCGCCGGGAACAAAGGCTCCACGAAAAAGGTCCAGGGTTGAAACTTCCAGAACAGGTCCCATCACGATCAGCATAATTGAGGGTGGTATCAGAATGCCCAATGTGCCGCCTGCGGTGATGGTTCCGGCCGCAAGCTTGACGTCATAGCCTGCTCTGGTCATGGTCGCACCAGCCATGATCCCAAGCAGAGTTACGGAAGCGCCCACGATGCCAGTGGCTGCTGCAAAAATTGTTGATACGATTAGGACTGCGATGAACAACGCGCCGCGAACGCGCGACATCATCATCTGGATCGATGCAAACAACCGGTCCATCAAGCCCGCCGCTTCCATTACTATCCCCATCAGGACAAAAAGCGGCACCGCCATGAGCTGATCGTTCAACATGGTGGAGTTTGTGTTCAGCGTCATCAACAGCGTGGTTAACTTGAAGTTGGCGCCCCAAATACCGAAGATAAAGGCAAGGAAGATCAACGTG
>CAXMOZ010000114.1:0-13300 GCA_964195315.1 uncultured Acidimicrobiia bacterium
ACATTACACACCGCTGTCACAAAAAAGAGTTTCTACTCAAATTTGCTCGTGATCGTGAATGCTGGCTTGGCTGGTTATTCGAGGCAAAGAGGCGTTATGGGTTATGTGTATTAAATTATGTGGTGACCTCCAACCATATTCATTTACTGGTGAAAGACACAAACCAGCACGTCATAGCCAAAAGCCTGCAGCTCATCGCGGGACGGACTGCACAGGAATATAATCTGCGAAAGCAACGCAAAGGCGCATTTTGGGAGGATCGCTATCATGCTACCGCAATTGAATCTGACGAACATTTCCTTCGGTGCCTAGTATATATCGATATGAATATGGTCAGAGCCGGTGTTGTCAAGCACCCTGCAGAATGGGTTCACGGCGGTTACCGAGAAATCCAGCAACCACCGAAGCGATATCGTATTATCGATATCCCTGCATTGATGGATCTTGGTGGCTTTAATGATATTGCTACTATGCAGCAACAACTTCGGCAATGGTTAATCGAAGAGCTGACAATTAACAATAGTGTGCGAGATAAAACCTGGTCGGAAAGTTTAGCTGTGGGGAGTGAAGACTTTGTTGAGAAAGTACAAACTTTACTAAATGCCAAAGCCACTAATAGGGAAGTAACAGAAATGGCAGGCAAACATGCGCTACGCGAACAGTCAGCGCGTTACAATGGTGATTTTGGTGCTAAAAATACCGGTTTAAGGCTAAATAACAGGCATTTTTGGGATTATTTATAAGCGAAATCAATGAGTTACCCTGGTCCGACCCGCCCGTATAATCAGAACCTGCCGACAGTGCCAGCGCCTTCAACACTTACGTTATTCGCTTCGTTATTTACTTTGAGATAGAAGCAATCAGGCCGATGGGTATGGCAGGCCGCACCGGTTTGATTCGCAAGACATAACACGCTGTCACCATCACAATCGAAGTACATAGAGACTAATTCTTGCGTATGACCACTTGACTCCCCCTTGATCCAAAGCGCTTGTCGACTGCGCGACCAATAGGTCACGCGCCCTGTGGCCAGTGTTTTTTCGATTGCAGCTAGATTCATCCAGGCCATCATTAACACGACTTTGCTTGAGGCATCTTGAGTTATAACTGGGATCAAACCTGAATCGTTAAAAGACAGATGTCGAATCACTTCGCTCAAAGCCAGGCTGGCGCCATCTGGCATTGTTTCTAGAGCATTAAAAAACTGGCTATACATGTATCACTTTTCCAATTCAGTTTGGCGCTCGATGCCGCCATAATGTTGCGATTTATTAAAAGTGAATACCGTCTAAAACAAAGGGTGAGCCGTGTTGAGGGTTGAAGCTGCGTCATAAAAACTCCACCCCAAAGCGACTAAAATTGCTCCCCCAATAAAACGAACGTAATGACTAATCGAAAGATGCGTATGCGCACTCGCATCTCCTAAATCGGATACAAAACGATCCAACCAGGAACGCGCATAGAGCGTGCCGACAGCAATTAAACTCACTGCAAGGCCAGTACCTAGGCCCATCACGAGTGTGGCGATTACACCATAGAAATAAAAACCAACCAGATGCGCATAAATTAAGACGATAATGGCGCCAGAACAAGGCCGAAAACCCATGGATAAAATCACGGTTATTGTTTGCCAAATAGACTGGTTTTCTTCAGCGACATAGGCATGTGAACAGCCACACCCGACAGCATGATTATGCGCTTGGTTGTTGTCAGAATGATCATGCCTGTGCGAGTGCTCCTGGCTGCGTGAATGACCTGAGTATTCGTGCTCACTCGATGGCAATTTCGAGCGCTGTAGTTTGAGAAGCCTACTGATGGATGACACCACAAGCATTGCGCCAAGCAAAACGATCAAAGCATAACTCACCAAAGCTATGTCATTTCCATAATTTTGAACCTCAGAAAGCCTGAACTTCAACATGCTTGCTAGTGCACTGACCAATACAATCGCAATCAGTGACTGAAGTATGGCAGCACAGAGAGATATCGAAACACCTTTCAACAAGCTTTCTCTGTTAGTACCTAAATAGGTGATAATGACGGCTTTTCCATGGCCTGGCCCTACGGCATGGAAAACACCGTAAGCAAAACTTAACGCGATAAGCGAACTACCATGTTTCAACGCATCTTCTGACACGGCACTTATATGGCTAGCTAGCATGGTATGCAACGTCTTTTGCCAATCGATAGCCAGTACAACAAACGCGCCCCATTGACTGTAAATTAAAATACCCAAGCCTACGACAGCCCCCAGCAACGTCAGCCTCCAAAAGATTGCCGTATTCATTTTAATTTGCACTGAGCCTGTCCCAGATTTCATGCGTATTTCCCTACAAAAATCATATGTTAAAATAACGTCTTTAGTAACAGTTGATAAAAGCCGTTTCGGCAAAATCTGCCCCCAAGTCATCGGTATCTTTCTGCGAACGATCCAGACTCTGGGCATAGTCGAGCAAATAATTGGGGGGTTCTGGAAGCTCTAGCGTCTTTGCGCATTCGGTGCCATTTCCGCCAATAATCTCGATGTTATTTTCAGTCGCATGGTTCATTGCAATGAAATAGGTTGGATCATAGACTTGCCAGGCAAGAGACTTATTTTGAATGTGAAGTGCATTCTCCAAATCGAAGGTCATTTCTAACTCAAGGATGATTTTCCCTCCTTTTTTCTTAGTAATGAGGGCGTAGTTTACCGGCTTAACTAAAGGGGTTTCGGCGCCATCCACACTAAGCTTAGAGAAGTAATTAAATCCGGCTAGATTCTCAATAATGTCAGAGGCCGCTTTGGATAAACCAATTTCTTCACTACCATGTTCATTTATCACGTCAGCCAAGGTTATAGTGGAAAAATAGGCATCGAACTCCCAGCGCTGCTTAACCTGAACCAGACGTGTGTCGTCATCCAATACAAAACTAGAATTCAAGACTATCCAGTTGTGTGGATGCGCATGAACAACGGATGCCCCCAATAACATAGAAAAGGAGAAGGCGAGGTTTGTTAGTGAATAATTAAGCCACTGCATTAAGACAATCATCACATACGCAATTAATTTCCAGTTGAGGACTCACTAGTTTAAATCCGGCTTGTTTCACATCATGCTTTAGCTCTTTTTCGGTAATTTCTCCCAAACTTATTTCTTTCACGCGCTGACATATTCCACATATCAAAAATTGGGACATGTCATGATTATGATTACTATCAATATGGCAACAGGCGACATATTTATTGGCCAGATTAAGCTTATGGGCAAGCTGCTCTTGCTCTAAAAACGCCAGTATGCGATAGACCGACATGGCATAGATCACTTCACCAAATTCATCTTTACACACGTCGACTAGCTCATAGGCGGACAAAGCTTTGTCTGAAACCAAAAGGCTCGCCAATACTAGTTTTCGCTTTGCTGTTAAACAAACACCCTTGTCGCTACATTTTATTTCAGCGCGTTCGATCAAATGCTGCACGCGATTCATTGCTTCGTCCTCACTGTCCATTTAAAACGATTTGGATAATGTCTGCTGCTAGTAAATTTGTTGGCTCTTGGTCTCCGAATGCGTCAATCAAGCATGCTAGCGCGTTATTCATGTTTCTTCCTTCCATTCTGGGAAGGGATCTTCCAATTTGGCCCATTGATGCTTTCCGAGAAGGACATCAGCTTCACTTAACAAACAATTATCCAACTCTGTGATAATTTTAGCTTTATCTAGACCTTGTCCAATAAAAACTAACTCTTGGCGCATATCACCAAATGGTTCGACCCAAGTGCTTTTAATCGATTCGAGATAGTCTTCATCCGTCGGCCAGTTAGATTTTGGGATCGCGTTCCAGAACATGCCCGCAAAACCATATCGTGCAATACCACCTGCCTGACTCCATGAACCTGCAAACTCTGGACGGGTAGCGAGCCAAAAATACCCTTTAGAGCGAAGTAGTTTTCCGTACTGCTCCGTGCTATGCAGAAATTCGTAGAACTTTTTGGGGTGAAATGGTCTGCGAGCAGCATAGGTAAAACTGGCGATACCATATTCTTCCGTTTCTGGCACGTGCTCGCCGCGCATTTCTTTCATCCAACCCGGTGCGAGTTGAGCACGTTCAAAATCAAATAGTCCTGTATTGAGCACACGGCCAATATCAATGTTGCCCTGTTCGATAGGAATAATGTCTGCGATTGTGTTGAGCGATTTTAGAATAGCTACCAGACGATCGACGTCAGCGCGGTCCACCAGATCGGTTTTGCTGATCAGAATGATATCGGCAAATTCAACCTGCTCGATAAGCAAATCGGCGACGCTTCTCTCATCTTCCTCCCCTAATGACTCCCCGGTGTCTTGCAGCGCTAGCGCAGCGTCGTAATCGGTTAAAAAGTTAACCGAATCAACCACCGTCACCATGGTGTCAAGTTTAGCGACATCAGACAGTGACACACCGTCTTCATCGGCAAAAGTAAATGTTTCCGCGACCGGAAGTGGTTCTGAAATGCCGGTTGACTCAATCACTAAATAATCGAAACGACCTTCTTTTGCGAGTTTGTTAACCTCTATAAGCAAATCTTCACGCAGGGTACAGCAGATGCAGCCGTTGCTCATTTCGACCAACTTCTCGTCACTTCGATTTAGCGTAACCTGGTTCTGAACGATAGAAGCGTCGATATTAATTTCGCTCATATCGTTGACGATGACGGCGACTCGCTTCCCTGCGCGGTTGTTTAAAAT
The DNA here is from genome assembly GCA_964195315.1 of uncultured Acidimicrobiia bacterium. Lineage (GTDB taxonomy): Bacteria > Pseudomonadota > Gammaproteobacteria. The sequence continues at coordinate 4,708 of CAXMOZ010000114.1, forward strand.
ATGACTGAGTACCGTTGTTTTTCCTGCGCCCAAAAAACCAGAAAGTACGGTAACCGGTAAACGGCTATTTGTTGATAGTGCTGACATAGGGTCTATTCCAAAACGTTACAAATTAGCTTATTGCTTTTTAAGACTCACATTGCTTCAAACTGCTTAGCATGCTGTTAAGCAATTGTTCATATTGATCTTTTCCAACTTTTATATTGGCACCTAAAGGGTCCATTATGCCGATCGTTTTAACACTCGTGCCTTCAAACACACTATTTACCAAGCCAGCGTTATATTGGGGTTCTGAAAACACACAGGTGATATTCAGTTTTTTCACCAGGTCACGAATTTCTCCAACACGGGCAGGGCTAGGGTCTTGCGCGTCACCCAATGAAATAGAACCCGCCGCAAGCACGCCAAAACGACGTTCGAAGTATTGATAGGCATCATGAAAAACGATGAACTGCAGTTGGTTCATTTTTTGAGTTTCCTGATTGATTGTGTCGATTTGTTGGTCTAAACGCGCCAACGCTTTTTCTGCGTTCTGCTGGTACGTAGAAGAATTTTCAGGGTCGTGTGCAACGAGCACATCACGAATTTTTAGCACCCATACCTTGGCATTCAATGGGTCTAACCAGGCATGTGGATCTTCGCCTTCATGGTTGTGTTCGTCGTGGTGGTCATCGTTATGCTCTTCTTTTTCGGATTCATGGTCATGATCGTCAGAACTGAACAGTGACAAGAATTGGTCGAACCAACCAGCTGCATGATCCTGATGCTCTTCTTCATGCTCGGCGTGATCATCCGAGTGTTGTTCGTCTTCATGTTCGTCATGATCATCATGGCCTTCGAAGGTGGCCCCTTCGCGGAAGGCATAGGCTATCGTACCTTTGACTGCAATCATTTCGACTTTATGTGCTTTGCTCGACAACGTATCGAGCGATTTCTCTAACCAAGGTGTTAAGCCCTGGCTCATCCAAAATACGATATCGGCATCCGACAAGGCTTGTGCTTCTGAAGGTCTTAAGGAATAGCTGTGGGGAGATGCTTCGGGTTGGATGAGAAGATCAGGTGTTGCCACACCATACATCACTTGTGTGACAAGCGAGTGGACTGGCGAAATATCCACCGCAACATTAGGAGGACTAGCCAAAGCGGATGAAGACAGGAGTAGACCCGCCAATGAACCTAAAAAACGTAGTTGAAGCATAATTTTCTCTCTTTTCGAGCAAAGTGGTGATAAAAGTTAATCGTGAAGTAGATATTTATAATGTTATGTTATAACATATACTAGTAGATTGAAAAGCCCTTTTTAACATTTTTTCTGACCAACTGATTATCCCCCTATGTTGATATCCTCCGATGCTTTGTCTGTCCGTTTGGGCAAGAGGCTTGTTCTCGACAACATTAGTATGAGTGTTGATCGTGGTGAAATTTTAACCATTATCGGCCCCAACGGTTCGGGTAAATCAACTTTACTACGGGCCTTGATCGGTGCTGTTCCCGCCGCATTGGGCAGGGTTCATAAAGCCTCTGACTTGCGCATAGGCTATGTACCGCAAACCCTGCATATTGATGAAACCCTGCCCATGACAGTCAGGCGCTTTATGACATTACCAAGCGCTTTTTCAAAAAAACAAATTACTACTGCGCTCGACCAGGCCGGTGTATCAGCCCTGGACAACCAACAAGTCATGTCATTGTCAGGTGGGCAGTTTCAGCGCGTACTGCTGGCAAGGGCGTTGCTAGGCAAACCCGACCTGCTCCTGCTTGATGAAGCAACCCAAGGTTTGGATCATCGTGGCTCGATAGGGTTTTATCGCCAGATTGAAGCTGTCAGGCAGGAACTCAATTGCGCCGTGATTATGGTAAGCCATGAATTACACGTCGTGATGAGAAAAAGTGACCGCGTGATTTGCTTGAATGGCCACATTTGTTGCCAGGGAAAACCAGAAGTCGTGAGCGCTACACCAGAATACCATGCGCTTTTTGGTTTTGAGGATGACGGTGAAACAGCCTTGTACCTTCATAAAGAACACCATCAATACAGCCATAACGTTAGTAGCTTTAATAATAGTGACTTAAGTAAAGAGGGTCATAGCCATGCTTGAGGGTTTGTTTGACGACTTTATGGTGCGCGCCGCTTTTGCAGGCGTAGGCGTGGCGCTCGCGGCAGCACCTTTGGGCTGTTTTGTGGTGTGGCGACGAATGGCCTATTTTGGTGACGCTACGGCTCATGCCGCAGTATTAGGGGTCGCCTTGTCATTAACCTTTTCTACCCCTATATTTGCAGGCGTACTCATTGTATCACTTCTTATGGCAGCGCTGGTGACAACGCTCAGCGGCCGCGGCTTCGCCATGGACACATTACTCGGTGTCATGGCGCACTCCTCGCTAGCGGTGGGTTTGGTTGCCGTATCCTTCTTATCAGGCGTGCGCATAGACTTAATGGCTTATCTTTTCGGCGATATACTGTCGGTCAGCGTCGATGACCTCATGTTAATATGGTTTGGCGCCGCGATTGTCTTTACTTTAGTCGTTATGCGCTGGACTGGACTGCTGCTATCCACCATGAATCCAGATTTGGCGCATGCCAGTGGTTATTCACCCAAGCGCGAACAATTTATCCTGACTATTGCATTAGCTATCGTTGTTGCCGTCGCCATAAAAGTAGTTGGCGTACTGCTCATTGCCGCGATGCTCATCATTCCTGCTGCCACTGCTCGCCCATTAAGCAAAACGCCTGAAGCCATGGCGGTCATCGCGGCCATTATCGCCTGCTGCTCTAGCCTTGTAGGCCTAAAAGCCTCCTATTTATTCGATTCACCTACCGGCCCAACCATCGTCTGCGCAGCGGCAATTTTATTCATAATATCCACTACGGCCTCGAAAATAGTAAAGGCGATGGGAGGATCAGCTTTAAAGCACTCCTAAAGTCGGCTCAGGGCACAAAGCGAGGTTTGATTCCCCACAGGGCAATGTCTGCTTACGGCACGGATTGATACATACTTCAATTCCATCAAACCAATAGAGGAATCAACATGAACCATATCCAGGATAACCAAGGTAAACGCATCCCATGGAATAAGGGGAAACTAGTTGGCCAGAAACCACCACTTAAAACTGAAAGAAATTTGGACAATCCGTATTAGGCTTCAGCTCGACGGCAATATACGTGATATCGCGTTATTTAACCTAGCAATCGATAGTCAGCTCCGAAGCTGCGATTTAGTTAAAATTAGAGTCAAGGATATTGCGAACGGCACAATAATCTCTAGCCGAGCTATTGTTATGCAGCAGAAAACCAACCGTCCGGTCCAATTTGAAATAACAGAACAAACGAGAGAGTCGATTACAAAATGGATCGATCCAGCTGGTCTCGAATATTCTGATTACTGGTTCAAGAGTAGGTTTAAAACTTCGGCGCATATTAAACAAGGCAGTACGCTCGAATACTAGAAGGTTGGGTGACTCAGATCGGTTTAAATCCTGCGACTTATGGCACTCATTCTATGCGACGAACAAAGGCTTCATTAATATATCGTCGGACAAAGAATTTAAGGGCAGTCCAGTTACGTCTAGGACACGCCAAACTGGAAAGTACAGTCAGGTATTTAGGCATTGAAGTAGACGATGCCTTAGAGATCGCAGAGCAAACTGAAGTGTGATGGGTATGTCAGGGTTCACAGGATATTGTGGGCCCTAGTCTTAGCCTGATAGCCGACATTGACTTTCTTTACCGATACATTCACTCACGCCACATAGCAGTCGTTGCCGTCGACTCTATTAACCGCCGAAAGACACATTAAGTAGTTATTAGAAAATCAATAATATCATGTCAGGCTAGTCGGAAAACTGCTATTCGCATGCATTGGTTTAAATGATGGGAGAGTGCCCATAGCTGCCATAGCTGCTTGTAAAGAGCGGCAATGTCCTCAGCGCTGCGAGTTAAATCATTGCTGATAAACACCAGAATCTTCTGATCTTCTGCTCGACGAAAGGTGATTCGACGTAATGCAATCAGACCATCTTTTTTGCCTTCTTCGCGGTGAAACGAATGGCCTCATCTGCCAAGACATTACCTGCTACATTACGACGCTCGATGACTTCATACACCGCATTAGTTTTCATCCGCCCAACAAAAGTTGAACCTTGTTGATCCAGTGCATAATACCAGCCATCGTCATTGTAGGCGCGGTCTACCACGTAGGTCATCAGGCATCATCAGTAATTTTGTGGGTGCCTTACGGTCATTTACTTTTGCCGTTGTCATTTCAAAATAGACCGGTACTTCAGCCTCTGGGTTATACACGGTATGAAGTTTCATACCTGCTTTAGTCGATCTAAATTCTGCCCATTGAAATTGATTTAAGTTTAAATCAATCGTGGTGGAGTCAATCAAGCGAACCATTTCAGCGGTATCTTTTGTGGGAATGCTAGAGCGGACTTTCTCTAGCAGGTAAAAGAAGGCCTCTTGAAAAATAGCGACCGGTCGGTCCCGATTGGCATCGGCCAATGACGAACGCCGGATGACACCTGCGCCTAAGTGATAATGATGAGCACGTTTGCTATTAAAACCATCAACTAAATCGCGCAGCGATTGTCGTCCAGATAACTGACAGAATAGAAGCGCCAACATTTGATCCCAGCAGGTTAGCGTCCGTGTTTTACGATCGCCTTGATGACGATCTACCATTGCCTGAAAGCGCTGACGAGGTGGAAACTTTAAGAGTTGGTGAAACAGGGTGTTATGATGTTTCATGCCTAGGTCCTTTGTCGGTAAAATGCTGCCTAGTAACTACTATTTTACTGCAAAACCAATGGACTTGGGCGCTTCAGAACTTCTCTATTTTTTAGGCCGGACAGTAGTGAATAAATATATGAAAATAGCCTTCGTGATTCTGACTCTGTTAATTTCCTCATGTGCACTTTTCCCAAGTGAACATGAAATTCCTGCTACTAACGAAATTAATATACACGACAGCCCAAAAGTGGGCGATTACGCAATCCTGGAGGACAGCAAAAAAGAATTTAAGAACACATGGCGAATTGATAAGGTAATGGGGGATCGGATTGATGTGAGTTTTATCTGGGAATTTAGATCTACCAGTTTTTCAAAAAAAAACCACTATCTCATGACGGTCAACCGAGAGGGAAAAGTTCTTAGTGCTCGGTTCCGGTACGCTGATGATAATATCAAGAATATGCCAGTGGCAAACCCAGGAGAAGCACATAGCCGATTAGACTATGATAAATCGCCAGTGCCAGTACCTATAATTGCGGCGACTCCGGTTGGCAATTTTGACATCAATACAATCGCATCTTATGGGCTCTTAAGTGGCATCGGTGGAATAGTCAAATCTGACAATGGTTTTATTCTGGAATTATCAAATGACGTGCCATTTAACGTCGTAAAAATGTATGTTACCAATACCCTTAAAAAGGGTGTTCTTGTCACAACGTTGGAATTTTTTGAAGAAGTGCTAAAAATAACAGCGGCTCAAAATCCGATAGATGCCTATAGTAGAGCGATTAAAAGTATTTTAAGTGAAAAAGGCGACAATACATTGGAACTCGAATATACGTTAACAGCATTTGGCCGAGGGGAGTAACAGTCTGCGGTAGATCAACATAGATCTTTGCCTCAGCACCCAATTCGACAGCGATCGCTAGAACTATCTGGATGGCTTCAGAGGTTGACTATGGCTTACTTCCTTTAATGTCCTATCGCGAAAGGCTTCAATCCGAGGATGGCGGATACGACTCGGGGTATAGGCGAGGTAATAAGCGACATCAGGCAGGTTACTATTTCTTTAAGATCTGCGAGCACTTCCTTTTTTAAAGCTGCGGTAAAAAAACCACATGCAGAATCAAAAAATGATTCGCCAGTTACTTGATGAATATGTGGTCCTTCAAAAAAATGCTAACAAATAGCCGCATGGGACTGCAAAAAGTGGGACCAGATTTTTGAACGATTGGTTTAGATGGTTTTTCGAGACAAATATTCAGTTTGAAAATTTTGCCCAACAAAACTCGGTAAATTCACGTAAGCAGCCATTCAAATCACGAGATCGTTAGGCACGTCTCGGCACAAAACGGCCTTTCCAAGTCGCGATTAAATAGGCAACTCACGGGAAAGCTGCCAATAGGAGCTTCTGGGAAGCCTAAATAATTCGAAGCAAATTCGAGCGATGCACTATATGGCCAAATTACGTCACAATATTTGTTTTGAGCAAGGTTCCTTGTTTTCCAAATAAATCACTCTGTGATTGGTGTCACTGCCATAATCGTGATGCGATCTACGTGAACTCTTTGTCGCATACCATTTATCGTTAAATCGGTGAAATCTTCTAAGACATGCTTCACATCAGGTTCGAATGTTCTGGCCTTAGCAGCAAGCTCTTCCCTTAATATAGTGTCGCGGGCAGCTTTTCGTTTTGCCCTTCTTTTTTGGTTCGATAACCAGCCAATCATTTAATTCACTCAACACGTCTATCTAAATTAGCTGTAAGTTAGTCTGCACAGCAAAAAAAAGAAGTGATGAAGTATGCAGATTTTAAATGGAAAGACTGTTTCCTAGATTGCTTTTACTAATTTTGTAAAGTAGGCCACGAATCGGAGCAAAATCACTGAGTACACATTCGAAGTTCAAATTCTAATGGCGTCTTCCAGACAGCTGCCGTTAATGTCCGATAATGCAATACGGGCTTTTGGCACACACCGGTCGTTACTCTAGATTGGTTAAAATGTAGAAAGATGACAAACGAGTAATTTGAAAATTATCTAAAATGATGTCAGGTCAATTGTTAAAGCAGCTTATCGCATGAGTGAGTTTTATCGTCAAGTCATTGGCATTGCGGAACGGGCTGAGGATGGAAGAAAGCTTATAATCCTGGCGCCGGCATGATTGCTTTCATCGTAATTATCGATGCAATAAATCTAAAGGGCTCCTAACGCCATTGCCACCTCGGCCTGTAACATGAGTATAAATCATTGTTGTAGAGACATCAGCATGACCGAGTAAGTCCTGTACGGTACGTATATCTGCTCCGGATTCGAGTAAGTGAGTAGCGAATGAATGGCGTAGGGTATGACTGGTAACACGCTTGGTAATGTCAGCCTCAGTAGCCGCCTGCCGGATCTTTTTCTGAATAACTGATTGATGAATATGGTGTCGACGCATCACACCCGTTCTGGGATCCTGTACCAATCGGCTACCTGGGAATAAAAACTGCCAGCGTAGTTCAGATTCTGCATTGGGATATTTCCGTGCCAGTGCAGTGGGCATAAAAACTGTACCGTAACCTTGTTCAATGTCGATATCGTGTTGTGCCCTGACCTTCTCAATTTGTGCCTGGAGAAAGCTGGTTAAGCGTTCCGGAATAGGTACTACACGGTCTTTATTGCCTTTACTGGCTCGTACAACGATCTGTTTATATGAGAAGTCGATATCCAAAATACGCAGACGAACACATTCGATGACTCGCATGCCGGTACCATACATTAACTGAATCATCAGACCCCGTATCCCTGATACTTTTCCGAAAAGGATACTAATCTCGACGGGGCTGAGTACTGTCGGGATTCGTCGTGGTCGCGTTGGTCGCTTATAGGCACCTATCTCGCCCAAAGGCTGTTCCAGTACACGAGCAAAAAAGAATACCAGGGCATTCAGAGCCTGAGCTTGAGTTGCCCCTGCCACCTTGCGTTTTAACGTTAAATGCTCTAAAAAGGAAGCTACTTCAGGCTCGCGCAATCGATTGGGAAGGACGCCATCATGATATCGAAGGAAACGACAAATCCAGTTAAGATAACTTTTTTCGGTATTTATCGCATAATCCGGCATGCGTATAGCTACCAGAAACTGTCGATAAATATCTGGAAAGGATTGGGCCAGAAAATTAGCCGGAGAATCGACCGCCTTGCCTATCATCTCGTAGGTTCTGGCAATCGTGGCATGGTTCGACTCAAGCCGCACTGCGCCACTCGCCCAGTAGCCCCAGTCGAAGTTGTTGGCCCAGGACCGTTTCAAATAATGGCAATACAGCAATCGAAGCGCATCCACTTGCTGGCGAAATTGCCAGTCCTCGAGTTTCGTATTTCGCCCCATCGTCATCAACCACTGCTCAATATGGTTCGAATTTCTATCGGTCAAACGAATTTCTGGGGAGGCATTAACAAATGCTTCAATACACTTTCGGTACCAGGGGTGATAGCTGTTAGCTATACGAAAAAGCGTCAGAACATCGAAATAGCCCGTCCAAAAATGTTCAACGCGTTGATTTTCAATTAAATTAGTCGAATCCATGACGTAGTGCACTCCGTGAACATGATGAAAATAAATGAGAACATAGTGAGAATTAAATGCAGAGTATCACAATATTCATGCTAGCAACATATGTCAGTATTCGTGTCAGCTACATAATCACCTGTTAGAAGCAAAGGGAAGTATTGTGAATCTTGAAAGTTTTATGCTCGAATTAGAAAAACAAGATACAGGTGAAAAACAATACGATTTTTGTCGGAAGTTTGTATTACATGGAACTCCATTTGTTTTTGGAGGGAGAGATAATGATTTTTATGAGTTCAGAAAAATAATAGCTAG
>CAXMOZ010000115.1:0-17984 GCA_964195315.1 uncultured Acidimicrobiia bacterium
AACCACTTTTTTAATTTCTTCATCCAGTATAGTGATAGTGGCGATTGTTAATCCATCGGCCTGAGTGCGCGTTTTTTCAATTTCAAAACGATGCATGCCGAGTGCTGTAATACCAAGCAATCCATCATTCCTATCTTGCCAGTCATAAATATTGGCGATGGTGCCGACCGAGTGAATTTCGCTATTGCTTTGGGTCTCTTCACCTTTATAGATTAGGATAATGCCAAAATTAGACGCTTCGCGCATACAGTTTGCAATCATGTCTATATAGCGGGGCTCGAAAATTTTGAGTGATAACGTATTGCCAGGTAGTAGGACAGTTTTTAGCGGGAATAGAGGTAATTCGATCATAGGAGGGGTTATCGATATGACTGGTTGATGGGCTGATTATTATGGTTGAGAAAGTATTAGTCGCTGGCCGCCCAGCGTGGTGATATTTCATTTGGAATATCGAGCTGATCAAGAATTCGAGCGACGACAAAATCGACTAAATCACTGACTTTATTGACGCCCTGATAGAACCCAGGGTTTGGTGGCAATATGACGACTCCAAGGTTCGACAGCTTTAACATGTTGCCAAGGTGAATGCTGGAGAAAGGCGTTTCTCTTGGCACAAGAACTAATTTTTTTCGCTCTTTTATAATGACATCGGCGGCACGGTTGATTAAATTCTCGCTCGTCCCACATGCAATCGATGCCAGCGTAGCCATGGTACACGGGCAAACAACCATGGCATCAGCGACCGATGAACCACTGGCGGGCGGCCCTGTCCATTGGTCTTTACCATAGGCGCTGATAAGCGACGGGTCGGCTTTAAAGTAATCACATAATTGTCGCTGCATTTTTTGGGGCGAGCCGGTAAGCTTTAAATCTGATTCCATACCGAGCACGATCTGTCCTGCTTGCGAGCACAAAAATTGAACATGTATTCCTGCGTCAAGGCAGCACTGCATGAGGCGCAACATGTAAGGGGTACCAGACGCGCCGGTCATCGCTAATGTCAGTGTTTTAATCATTAGTCTGTCTCATTCTATACGTCTCATTTTCTCAAATATTCTATTTTGACTGCTAATTTGGTTCAGGTTTCTGAAATGGCTTTATCAGAATCAGACATTTTGTCAGTGGCCTGAGACAAGCGTGCGATTAGGCTTTCAAGAAATATTCGATAATATTGCAATTGTGTTTGTAGTGACGCTCTTTCCATTAAAGACATGCTGACAATCATCAGCGATACGTCAGTGCGAGCTGCAATTGTTGCAGCCCTTGGCTTGCGCGTAATAAAAGCAATTTCTCCAAAACAGTCACCCTGTTTCATGACTCCAATTATCTTTTCTTTTTTAATTACTTCGACGCCACCTTTGGCAATGATGTAAAAGGCAGTTTCTTTTTCGCCTTCACTGATAATAACGTCACCTTTTTTAAAGTCCTTCCATTCACTGGCGTCGACGACTTCACTTATTTGTTTGTCACTAAACTCTTTAAAGAAGTTGAGATAGCGCAGAGTTGTCCATTTTTCTGCCATATCTATACTCTCGCCTACCTTACGGAGTCGTCCGAACGATTGGCTCAAATCATTCGCGAATGCCAAAGCAGAATCATAGCGATGGTAAATAATTTTATTCATCGCCTTCTTAACGATATCGGAAATATACTCTGGAATGTCGGGGCATAACTCACAGAGTGGATTAGGTTCAAGATTACCAATTTGATAAATAAGCGATTCCAAACTACTGGCTTTAAAAGGCGCTTTTCGAGCGAGTAACGCGTACATCACTGCACCGAGTGAATAAACGTCTGATTGTGCCACGAGACGTTTTTCTTCGGATAGTTGCTCAGGTGGCATGTACATTGGTGAGCCATGCACTTCAGTATTGTAGTCATCAGCTCCTATATCAACATGCGCAATGCTGAAGTCCATAATCTTAACTTCACCCTCATTGCTGAGCATTATGTTGCCTGGTTTGATATCGCGATGAATGACGTTTTGGCGATGCACGTAATCCAGACCTTTGGCGCATTGATAAATAACATCAAGCACTTGATTCGGGCTCAGTTTCTTTTTTCCTGTGACATAGTCTTGGAGGGTTACACCATCCACATATTCCATCACGATAAAATTATGATCGTCTTCCTGACCTGCATCGAAAACGCTCACTACTGACGGGTGATGCATTTTACCGGCGCTATATACTTCAGAGAAAAATGACTCGCGCATTTTCTGTGAAATTTTGGCGCTCAAGCCTTCCTGAGAATGAGATACCTTGATCGCAACCGTTCGTTGTACGAAAGGATCATATGCTGCATAAACAACACCCATCGATCCACTGCCAATACGACCTTTAATATCGTATTTGGAAATTTTCTTGGGGCGTTTGGATTTAGGGCTCATAGGCTTATAATTTGGACTGCATGGCTAAAATTAGGCGCTGGTGTATATTATCAAAACCGCCATTACTCATGATAACGATTTGATCAGTCGGTTGACAGTCTTTAACCAGTTGATCGATGATTTGGCCCGTGTTGCTCTTAATTAAAACCTGAATGTCAGCGGTGGAATTCACGAATTGTGCCATGTCATTGATATCCCATTCCAAGGACGGGTTGTCAACCATCAACACTACATCAGCAGCGCCTAATGAAAGGGCGACTTTGTCGCGAAGCAACCCCATTTTCATAGTGTTTGAACGCATTTCGATCACTGCAAACAGGCGGCCTTTGGTTTGTGCTTTTAATGCTTCTAAGGTCAGCGCAATGGCAGTTGGGTGGTGCGCAAAATCATCAATAATCCGAATGCCGTTGATCTCGGCGATCACTTCCTGACGGCGTTTTACACCGCCAAATTGGTTCAGTGCTTCTATCGATGTTTTCAATGGAACCCCCACATGACGAGCTGCAAGTGCGGCGGCGCAGGCATTTAATGCATTGAATTGGCCTGTTTGAGCGAGTTGGATAGGGTAGCTTTGTCCTGTGCTTTGATCACGCATAACGGATTGATCATCGAGGCTGAAGTCTGCAGTATTGTCGGTCGAGTTCATGTTGGCTGAATCCACATTGTCCAAAGCAAAACTCAGGCAGTCGCTCCAGCAGCCCATGGCCAATACTTCATCTAATGCCTCGATATCTCGATTGTGAATAATAAGTCCAGTTTTCGGCAGGGTTCGGACTAAATGGTGAAACTGACGTTGGATAGCGGGCAGGTCATCAAAAATATCAGCATGGTCAAATTCAAGATTATTGAGAATCAGGGTGCGTGGGTGGTAGTGAACAAATTTCGAGCGCTTGTCGAACAATGCAGTGTCGTATTCGTCTGCTTCGATGACGAAGAATGGGCTCTCTCCCAGGCTGGCTGACTGAGAAAAATTCTGACTGACACCACCAATTAAATAGCCCGGGTTTAGTCCGCTAAATTGAAGAATCCATGCCAGCATACTGCTGGTAGTGGTCTTGCCATGTGTACCAGCAACTGCCAATACCCATCGGTCACGCAATACTTGTTCGTATAGCCATTGCGGCCCAGAGGTGTACGGCAAATTATGCTCGAGGATGGTTTCGAACTGGGGGTTGCCACGTGAAATCGCATTGCCGACGATAAAAACAGTGCCGTCGTCTGGCAGGGTGCCGGCATCATAACCATCATGAAGGGTGATACCAGCATCGCTAAGCTGAGTGCTCATGGGGGGATAGACGCCGGCATCTGATCCCTCGACTTCGAATCCCTTCTCTCGAGCCAAAAGTGCAACACCCGCCATGAATGTTCCGCAAATACCCAATATATAAATTTTCAAATTTGGTTTCCTTGATAACGAATGCGGGGTCATAAAAAATTAGCAGTCAAAGTAATGTGTCGTTTAAAACGAATCAGGCTAAAGCCAAATAATGATGAGTTGATACAATACAAAATAGTTAAAACTAATCATAGCTGAAACCAGAGTGCCTATGTCGAAGGCACGTTTAAATATTAATGATAATACGGCAAGGTTCCAAAAAATGAGCGCGATGGACAGGCTGAATTCAAGTTGGGTGAACGACTCTGCAGATACACTATTGCCGATCACTAGTGAGTATATTGGTAGGCTGATCGATGTCATGATCAGATTAGTACCGATCAGCGCTGACAGTGTTCGAATCAATCTATATAGCTTCTTCTTAAGCCGCAATGCGACATAAGTAATCAGGCCAAGCAGGATTATTTCAAGAGCAATATGGCCGATGATAGTCAGGTAGCTACGCTGCATATCAACCAGCATTAATCCCACGAGCAAATAGCTGATCAGGCTTAATGCGATGCAATGGTAACTATTGGGCAGTCGCTCGGGGCTAGATGACAGCAAGGCCATCTTCGTGCAGTGTTTCAGGCATTGCATCCATTGCTTAAGGTGGTAGGTCATAAGTTTGGAGTTAGTAAAAGGATAACCGAATGATTACTTAGTTGGGTATCGAAAACAACTACCACGGTCCGTATTCAACCAGTACTGAATGCTTAGGCCAGGTTTAGTTTATTTGCATAGTCAAAGCCAAATTATGGCAATGAAGGGCAGGATGATGAAGCGGCGCTGGCTTGGCGCCCAGGCAAGATAGGCAGGACTTTGAATTATCCTTCGCCCCAGGCGTTGATCGGTCAATATTTCTCGCCGATAAGAATAATTATTGGGCGTTTCCAGCCAAAATATAAATGAGTGAGCCCGTTTTGACTTATTACAATTAAAATACATGAGGATTAAGTTGCAGTTGGTTATAATCATTCACATTTTTTGAGTGCACACCTGTTTATGTATATCCAGCCCATGAGTAATCCAGTCCATGAATGATGCTTTAACACCAGACCTAGATACCTTTCAGGGGTTAATTCAAACACTGCAGAGCTATTGGGCCGAGCAGGGTTGTGTGATCATGCAACCGCTGGATATGGAAGTCGGTGCGGGCACCTTTCACCCGGCGACTTTTCTGCGTTCAATTGGGCCTGAGCCATGGCGCGCGGCCTATGTACAGCCGAGCCGTCGGCCCACCGATGGTCGCTATGGTGAAAATCCGAACCGACTACAGCATTATTTTCAGTTTCAGGTATTGCTAAAACCATCACCTGATAATTTCCAGGAGCTTTATCTGGGCTCTTTGGAACGGTTGGGTTTTGATACTCTGGTTCATGATGTGCGTTTTGTTGAAGATAACTGGGAGTCGCCAACGCTGGGTGCCTGGGGTTTGGGCTGGGAAGTTTGGCTAAACGGTATGGAAGTCACACAGTTTACCTATTTCCAACAAGTCGGTGGCCTCGAATGTCGTCCAGTGTCGGGTGAAATCACCTACGGTATCGAACGGCTCGCCATGTATATGCAGGGTGTCGACAGTATTTACGATCTTGTTTGGTCGCGCAGTGCAACTGGTGAAATCACCTATGGTGATATTTATCATCAGAATGAAGTAGAGCAATCAACCTATAACTTTGAACTAGCTAACACTGATGCCTTATTCCATTGGTTCGACGTCTGTGAAGAAGAATGTCAAAAACTGATCGAAAAGAAGTTAGCGCTTCCCGCTTACGAGCAAGTCATGAAAGCATCACATGCGTTTAATTTACTCGATGCGCGCCACGCCATTTCGGTGACCGAGCGTCAGCGTTTTATCTTGCGGGTGCGAACCCTATCCAGAGGCGTCGCACAATGTTATTACGAATCCCGCGAGGCATTGGCCTTTCCTCTATTGAAGAGTCCGTTGTCTCCCAAAGCATCGCTAGCTGCAACTCCAGCTGTAACGGAGGCTGACAGTGAATAACGAACCTACCAGGAATAGTGCTATCACCGACGATTGCCTGATTGAATTAGGCACCGAAGAGCTGCCTCCTAAAAACCTGAAGTCTTTGTCCGAAGACTTTGCCAAACTGGTTAGTCAGGCGCTAAATGATGCTGGATTGACGGCCGCATCGGTAGAGGTTTACGCAACACCGAGACGCCTTGGTTTATTGATGCGCGATATGCCAACCCAGCAGGCTGACCAAATTGTCGAGAAGCGAGGTCCGGCGTTACAGGCCGCTTTCGATAAAGAAGGTAATCCGTCAAAAGCTGCACAGGGTTTTGCCCGTGGCTGTGGTGTCGAAGTGGGTGATTTACTGCAGCGCGAGACCGATAAAGGGACCTGGCTGTATTTCGAAAAAAATGAAATTGGTTTGAGTCTGGCGAAAATTCTGCCCGAGGTGGTCGCTACCGCAATCAATAAACTACCGATTGCTAAGCGTATGCGCTGGGGCGATCAGGCAGTAGAGTTCGTGCGTCCAGTGAAGTGGCTGGTGATGATGATTGGTTCAACCGTGGTCGAAGGCGAAGTGCTAGGTGTGCGCTCAAGCAATCAAAGCCAGGGTCACCGTTTTCATGCGCCAGGCCATATTACGTTTTCAGCAGCTAGTGATTATGTAGCTTGTTTAGCGAATGAAGGTAAGGTTGTCGCGAGTTTCGATGAACGCAAAGAAATCATCCGTAAACAGATAGAAGAAAGTGCAGCCAACCTTGGCGGCGTCGCTCATATCGAAGAGGCCCTATTAAACGAAGTGACTGGATTGGTCGAGTTTCCGGTTGCAGTTTGTGGCACATTTGATGCTGAGTTCCTGTCGATTCCGACCGAAGCGTTGGTTATGACGATGCAGGACAATCAAAAATATTGCGCGCTGTTTGATCAGCAAGGCGCGTTATTGCCTAACTTTATTACCATCTCAAACATCGACAGTAAGCAACCAGAGATGGTCGCCAAGGGTAATGAGCGAGTAATACGACCGCGTTTTGCCGATGCTCGGTTCTTCTTCGAGCAGGATCAAAAACATCCGCTGTCGCAGCATAGCGAACAGCTCGATAAGGTGGTGTTTCAGAACAAGCTCGGAAGCATTGGTGATAAAAGCCGCCGAATCGCCAAGCTGGCGGTATCAATTGCAAAACAAATCGGTGCTGATGAAGATCAGGTAGAAAGAGCAGCGCAGTTGTGTAAGTGCGACCTGATGACACAAATGGTTGGAGAGTTTCCCAAGTTGCAAGGTTTGATGGGGCGATACTATGCCAAGTTTGATGAAGAGCCAAAACTGGTCAGCGATGCTATAGAACAGCATTACTGGCCTAAATTTTCGGGTGATCAATTGCCCGGCAATGATGTTGCACAATGTGTCGCATTAGCCGACCGACTCGATAGTCTGGTTGGTATTTTTGGCATAGGACAAAAACCTAGCGGTGTCAAAGATCCGTTTGCGTTACGCCGAGCAGCGCTGAGTGTGGTACGAATTCTGATTGAAAAAGACTTATCATTGGATTTAATCCAGCTTTGCAGTCAAGCCTGTGAGGGTTTAGCGGATAAATTTGATGCAGGTTCGGTGGTCGATGACGTGAGCGACTATATCTTTGACCGGCTTCGTGCTTATTACCAGGAACAAGGTATTGGTTTCGATATTGTCGATGCTGTTATCAGTTCCAAGCCTCCCATATTGCGTGACTGTGATCGTCGGGTGCAGGCGGTTAATCAATTTCAGAGCAATGCCGCTGCGATTGCATTGGCTGCGGCCAACAAGCGAA
Source organism: uncultured Acidimicrobiia bacterium (assembly GCA_964195315.1). GTDB lineage: Bacteria > Pseudomonadota > Gammaproteobacteria. Next base: position 7,545 of record CAXMOZ010000115.1, read on the forward strand.
TTGCCAATATTCTTAAAAAGCAGGTCACTGATCGAAATGTTGAGAATGGTGTTGAAAAAGGACAGACGAATCAAAATTTAGCGATCAATGAAACTTTGTTTGAAGCCGCAGCAGAGAAGCAGTTGTTTCAACAATTAGTAGGTTTACAGGGTAAGGTCGATGCCTTGTTTGCTGAGGGTGAATATTTGCAAGGCTTAAATGAACTTGCGTCGCTCCGGCCAGTGGTTGATCAATTCTTCGACGATGTTATGGTGATGGTTGACGATCAAGCGATTAAGGAAAATCGACTGGCTTTATTAGGCCGACTATTGAATTGCTTTAGACAAGTTGCTGATTTTTCGAGAATTCAATCATAATGATCAAACATAACTTGTTGATATTAAGGCAGGTTAAATTGGTATCAAATGAGCCCGCCCGACTCTTGTAGCGGAAGTGAAATTATGGAAAAAATGATAATCATCGATAGAGACGGAGTCATCAACCATGACTCGGATGACTATATCAAGTCGCCAGAAGAGTGGACACCTATACCTGGAAGCTTGGAAGCCATTAGTCGATTGAAAAAAGCAGGTTACCTGGTTACCATCGCGACCAATCAATCAGGTATTGCGCGAGGCTTATTCAGCGAGCAAACGCTACAGGATATTCATGCCAAGATGACTGAGTTGCTTGCCATGCGAGGCGCCAGTATCGATGGTATTTATTACTGCCCGCACGGTCCTCAGACGAATTGTATTTGCCGTAAACCCAAGCCAGGGTTGCTTATTAAAATTGCCCAAGACTTTGATATTGATTTAGCCCAAACACCTTTTGTTGGTGATAATGTATCCGATATAAAAGCAGCTGTAATGGCTCAAGCAAAGCCGATATTGCTGAGAACAGGTAAGGGAGAGCAAGTCATGCAAAACAACCCCGAAGCAGCGAATGTTCCGGTATATGATGATCTGGCACATTTCGTTCGAGACACACTTAAAAACAGGTCAACCTAATGCCCAGCTCAATGTATAAAACGTGGTTAGTGATTCGTTCGGCCTTATTTTGGCCGCCGTTTTTGTTCTTTACACTAACGTTTGCACTTATGTTGTGTGTATTAATGTTTTTTCCCTTTAGTTTTCGTATGGCGATTGTCAGGCTATGGATTAATGTCAGCCTTGGATTGTTACACGTTATCTGTGGCTTGAAATATGTAGTCGAAGGCAGTGAGAATATTCCTCACAATGGATTTATCGTGATGAGCAAACATAGCTCGAGCTGGGAAGCGATTGCCTTACAGAAATTTTTCGATCCGATGGTCTGGGTGGTGAAGCGCGAATTGACCTGGATCCCAATTTTTGGCTGGGGTTTGATCGCAGTGAATGCCATTGCACTCAATCGAGGGACAGGGCGTAAGGCCATTAATCAGCTCATTGAGCAAAGTAAAAGGCGTATGGACGAAGGGCGCATTTTGATGTTATTTCCCGAAGGCACTCGGGTCATGCCAAAACAGACAAAGCCCTTCAAAATGGGCGGTGCGATCATATCCCAACGCACTGGATACGCCGTGTTACCGGTGGCTCACAATGCTGGAGAGTACTGGCCGCGACATAGCTGGATAAAATGGCCGGGCACGATACGAGTAGTGATTGGCAAACCGATTGATCCCGAAGGTAAAACGCCCGACCAAATAATCGGGTTAGTGAAGGACTGGATCACCACCACAGGTGAAGAAATTAGTGATCCGCAGCAGCTAAAGAATATAGGTGTCTCTTAAGCAGCATAGGGTGCTGGTTTAGGACCGTTCAACCACTAACATAATTGTTCTTTTGTCCGTTATAAGTCGTGATCAGAGCATCAATTTTATTCTGTTCATATAAGCGCAAGCCGCTTAATACTATTTTCTTTTGACCTTTGCCGACATGCTCTCCATTGCAGTGAAGGTCGAAGTTGAGTGCAACATCGCCACGCTTTCCGTATAGACGAAACTGTGGTTCGGTGAGGGATAGTTCTACCGAATCGATATCCAGTGTATCGAGTGAAATACGCATGTGATCGTAAATAACCAGCGGGCGCTCGGTATTGATCATCACATTATTGTCCTTCATTAACGGCACCAGCACATGAGGGAAGGTATGGCCAGAGAACTCGACATAGTTTTTGATTAAGCTGTCAATCAAGGTCTGATCTTGACTGAGGTCACCATTAGCCGAGATATCGAGGTATTTCTTGTCATTTTGATCATAGATCGAAATTTCACGCGCCTCGACCTTAGGTAAAATTAGCGTGACGTCGTCATTCACCATGCCAGAGAACGAAAACCCCATAATCTGCCTTAAGCCATAGTGTTTGATAATGACCGAAAACAATAAGTCTCCCGGAACACAGAAGCGTTTCGAGCCAACATCATGCAGTAAATTGAAGTCACCCGCTACCGACTTGGCAAAGTCACTGGCCTGTTGTTGAGTAAATGATAATTTTGAATCATCCAGGCTGTAGTATTTTTCTAGTTGCATGCGTTAAACTTCCTTTCGTTTCAAATGCTATCTTAACGCAAATTATCGATGGTCAGCTAGAAAATACCTGAGATTTAATTAAACTGAGATTTGATCTAACCAAAATTTGATATAACTAGGGTCGACCTTAACAAACTGTATGCGCTAAAATGAGCCCGACTAAAATGCTGCGACACTTATGCTGAAATTTACAGACCTGGCGATACGCCGAGGTCCCAACCTGTTATTTGAAAACGTATCCTTTACGGTTCACCCCGGCCAGAAGTTTGGCTTAACCGGGGCGAATGGCACAGGTAAGTCCTCGTTATTCGCACTCGTTCTAAAAAGCCTAAGCTCTGATCAAGGTGACTTTTCGATACCCAGTGACTGGGAAATCGCGCAGGTTGCGCAAGAGACTCATTTAACTGACCAGGCTGCAGTCGAATTCGTTATCGATGGTGATGCCGAATTACGCCAGGTACAGACGAGGCTAGCTAAGGCCGAAGCCAGTGAAGATGCGAATAGCATTGGCCTCTGCCATGTCAGGCTCGAAGAGATAGACGGTTATCAGGCCTATAGCCGAGCCGCCCGTTTGTTATCAGGGCTCGGCTTCAACGATGACGATATTGAAAATCCGTTAAGACATTTTTCTGGTGGTTGGATTATGCGTCTCAACCTCGCCCGAGCACTCATGTGTCGCTCCGACTTATTGTTACTAGATGAACCAACCAATCATCTCGATTTAGATGCAGTGATCTGGCTAGAGCAATGGTTAAAGCAGTATCGAGGCACCTTGTTACTCATTTCACATGACCGTGACTTTCTTGACTCTGTGGTTGGTTTTATAGCGCATGTAGAGCAGCTGGGTATTCAAGTATACCGAGGCAATTATTCGGCATTTGAAGTCGGCCGTGCCGAAAAACTGGCTCAGCAACAATCAGGCTATGTCAAACAACAGGCTGCGATTGCGCATATGGAAGACTTTATCCGTCGCTTTAAGGCCAAGGCAACCAAAGCCAAACAAGCACAGAGTCGAGTCAAAGCGCTTGAACGTATGCAGGTCATCGGTCCGGCGCATGTTGACTCACCGTTTCATTTTAATTTTAAACCACCGCGTGCAATGCCTACTTCGTTATTGCGACTTGATCGAGTGAATGTCGGTTACGGCGATACAACAATTCTCGGAAATATTAACCTTTCTTTGATACCCGGTGAGCGCATAGGCTTGCTTGGTTTGAACGGTGCTGGTAAGTCTACATTTATAAAGCTACTGGCGGGCGAACTACAAACCCAAAGCGGGAAAATGGATCGCTCGAAAGACTTGAAAGTGGGTTATTTTGCGCAGCATCAGGTTGAGCAGTTAGACGAATCCGCCAATCCATTACTCACCCTGCAGCGTATTGACCCTAATTTAACAGAACGTGACATTCGAACTTATCTGGGCGGCTATAACTTTAAAGGTGACAAGGTACTGCAAACAGTCCAGTCATTTTCCGGTGGCGAGAAAGCCCGACTAGTGCTCGCTTTATTAATTTGGCAACGCCCAAATCTTATTCTGCTTGACGAGCCAACCAACCATCTCGATCTCGAAATGCGCATTGCATTGAACCAGGCGCTGCAGGGTTTCGAAGGCAGTGTCATCCTGGTCTCACATGATCGCCACTTATTGCGAAGTGTGTGTGATGATCTCTGGCTAGTCGATGATGGCCAGGTCAGCACGTTCGATGACGGTATCGATGACTATCCTCGCTGGCTAGCGACCCGAAAATCACGTATGGCAACCGTTGCCGGCACCATCGCCGTAGTCGAAGGCACCGCATCACGTAAGCAACAGAAAAAGCAGGAAGCCGATTTCCGTAAACTTCACCAGGGCACGTTCAATCAAATAAAAAAACTCGAAGCCGCGATGGAAAAACTATCAGCACAAAAAAAGGGTTTAGAATTAAAACTAGCCGATTCATCGATTTATCAAGATGCCCAAAAAGCTGAACTAACCAAAGTGCTGGCCGAACAAAAACAGGTCAGTATTGACTTCCAGAAAAGTGAAGACGATTGGTTTGAATTAAGTGAGGCAGTCGAGTTGCTGCGAGTTTAGGCGAAAAATTCGATATATCGATATGAACCTGAGAAAAAAACTTGTGCTGATAATGCTGACAACGCTGTTAGCGTCCTGCGTGTTTGTTTCGCATCCATCACGGGATCAAAACCGCAGTGATGATTGTCATGTTTCGAGCAAAAAATTAGCCCTAAGTACAACCCAACTTGAGGTTGGTGTGTCATGCCATGGTTCTAGCGAAATGCTCACAGCTTGCCTGGTGACTTATGGGATCATAGTTCCGGTAGGGAGTTTGATTGTTTCTGGCAGCGTTGTAGTGGTGGGAAATATTTTGAACTGGATTGAGACTCAGGGGCGTTGTTAGGTGGCATGGAAGATTCCAAATACATTGAGCCAGCAAAAAAAAGGTGTGCTTTAACTGAACAGTATAGTAATTGACATCGAGAATTTTCAAACAAGGCTATCTCTACCGTGAATTGCAAAACAGCGTATATCGCATACCGTTATCAATCAAAGTTAACCACGATTCACCACTATCCTCTGAGTAGCATGGGAAAATCATTGAGCTAGAACCAGTAACTGAAATTGACGATGAGTATGCGAGAAATATCAAAAGACTTGAAAGATCTCTATTCGGATCAGCAGTTGGATGTTTGCCGGATATTACCCCTAAAATGTTAGCGGAACTCTATTCTATGAAAGCTTATTTAGACTCAAAAAAAAACACATCATGATATCTATAAAATCCCAAAATCATGTGACCAGCTATAGTGGAATGCATATTGAAATAATAAGCGCGGTATGGGGGTGAGGTAAGAAACCCAACGCTATTATGTAAACTGGTGCTGGGTTTCCTTCGTCAACCCAGCCCACAAATTACCCCTACCCAATACCCACCCTTAATAATCTAATAGAGGGGTTATGAGAGAAAATAGCCCATAGAAGACTGGGGCGACGGCAGGAAAGGAACCACGACACGAATTGTTACCGTAATAGTCGTTGGGTTCATGTTTCATCCCAACGACTATTCCCACGCGGTAATGGAGCTATGACCCGAGGTTACCGATTATTTGATTGTTTTTGGTCAAATTCAACCTAGACTAATCGACACCACATTCAATCGATATTTAACCCATATTTTCGCGACCATGAGGCTGCATATAATCAATGAATGGGCCTTTGGGTACAATGCCGGTCGGGTTGATTGATTGATGACTGGCGAAGTAGTGATATTTAATATGGTCCATGTTGACCGTCTCACTAACGCCTGTTACCTGATACAGCTCACACGTATAAGCCCACAAATTCGGATAGTCAATCAGGCGCTGTCGGTTGGTTTTGAAGTGATTGTAATACACTGCATCGAAGCGGATTAGGGTAGTGAATAAGCGCCAATCGGCTTCGGTGATTTGCTTTCCCACTAAATAACGTTGCTGTGACAGGCGAATTTCTAGTTCGTCTAGTGTCTCGAATAAGCGATCGAATGCTTTCTCATAGGCTATTTGTGATGTGGCAAAACCGGTTCGATAAACGCCGTTGTTAATATTGTCATAAATCGGTTGGTTGATTTCATCAATCTCTGCACGCAAGGCCTCTGGATAGAAGTCTACCTCAGTATTACCAAAAGCATTGAAGGCGGAATTGAGCATGCGAATGATTTCTGACGACTCGTTATTCACAATGGTTTGACGTTTTTTATCCCATAAAGCGGGCACAGTTACAATGCCATTAAACTGAGGGTTAGCTCTCAGGTAATTCTCATAGAGGTATTTAGCCTTATAGAGATGATCTTCTGTTGCACCGGGGTATTCACCAAACACCCAGCTCTCTTCGGGCATTAGTGGGTGAACCACTGACACCGAAATGATGTCTTGCAAGCCCTTGAGCGCGCGAAAAATCATGGTGCGATGCGCCCAGGGGCAGGCGTGAGAAATATACAGATGATAGCGACCAGCCTCGGCTGCGAAGCCACTTTCTCCACTAGGGCCAGCGCTACCATCCGCGGTCACCCAGTGTCTGAATTCTGATACGCCACGAATGAATTCGCCGTTACTTACTTTAAGTGTTGATTTCATATCAATGAACTGTGTTTCGAATAATGTTTAAATACTAAAGGTAAAGTTATCTCGAATAAAGTGTCATTAATTGAATTCACTGTTCGCTATAAGCAAACGATCTTTTTTGTTAGGGGCTGGCGTGGTGATCTCGAATAACGCCTAAAAATTCAGCGCCATATTGTTCCAGTTGTTTATCTCCAACACCACTAATCTGTGCAATCTCCGCTCGGCTGGTGGGTTGTACCGAAACCATTTCGAACAATGTCTCGCCAACACCGAGCAATGGCTGGCTAGTTGGGTGAGCTTCAGACCACCGTGTAAGTCGGGGTCACTTTCGACCTGGGAGTAGATAAACAACTGACGGAACAGGTTGCGCCATGCGTGTGGCTTCGGTGGCATCGAAGGTCGGCGGCGGGTTTATGCAGGTATCGCAATGGCCGCAAGGTTGATCCAGGGTTTCATCGAAGTAGCTGAGTAGTGTTTGTCTACGGCAGGTGACTTGCTCGCATAGGCCAAGCATTGATTCCAGTTTTTGGTGCAGGTTGAGCTTGTGATTCTCGTTGGCATCGATTTTCTGACTCATTTGTCGCATGCTGATGACATCTTGCACGCCGTAGGCTAACCAGGCGTTTGCGGGTTGTCCATCACGTCCAGCGTGGCCAGTTTCCTGATAATAAGCTTCAATTGTTTTGGGTAAGCACAAGTGAGCAATGAAAAAACAAATAAAATTAAAGAACAGGCATTCTTTAATTAACAATATACCACTACCCACTTGGCACCAAATAGCAAGAATGAAAGGAGTTACCCCAATCGTTAAATGAAATTACAATGACCCTAGCCATAAAACAGCTTGTCACCGGTGAAGGCAAGCCGTATTAGCCTGTTATTTTCTGCTGTGTACGTCGCAGTTACCTGAGTGGTATTTGATGCTCATTCCGGTAAAAACTATGAACACCGCCGACGGTGAATTGAGATCCGTATTCGAATTTTATCATCAGTCTTTGTCAATTAAATTGGCATTTATGCGGTGATGTCCAGCCATATCCATCTCGTCATAAAGTTGATGTCACATGAGGCCGAGAGCTAGACGGATAATGAGGTTCTCGACCGTTGGACGTATTTGTCTTTTATAACCAACCGCGTGCCGTCCAACAATGACGCGCTAATACATTGGATAATCCGACTGACTATGAATTCCTCAATAGGCTTATTGAGGAATACCGTAACCGTTTGGACGATTTGGTCTGGTATATGACATGTTTAAATGAATCCATGGCTCATCAAGCGAATAAAGAAGACGGGTGCACCGGTCACTTTTGGGAAAGCTGGTATAGATCCCTCAGCAGGCAGTGCATTCTCTTTTGAGTGAAGAAGCCCTGCTCTAATGTATGGCTTACGTGGATCTGAATCCTATTCGAACCAGCATGTCCAACACACCTGAAGCGTCAGAATACGCCAGCATTCAAGAGCGTATCGTCCCTGGTTTTGATCTAAAAAAGCGATGGATGATGAAATTAAACAGTAACGATAACAACGTGTCGATTTAACCCTAAAGGCACTCCCTCAGTTCGAAGGCAATGTGACTTTTCGGCAAAAAGTTGGTATTTTATTTAACTTGGAGGACTACCTGCGATTAGTGGACACGACAGGTCGAATGATTCGAAGCGATAAACGAGGTGCTATTCCCATCAACCTGCCCCCCAATACTTGAAGGGTTATCGGTTAACCTGCAACAAAGCCGGAAGTTTGAAAAGCTTTACTCCTCACTATTATCCAAAAAAGCGACGCACCCTGAAAAATGTCTGACAGGCAATAACCAATCAACAATGAGAACGCTTCTAGCGTTCACGAGCAGCTCTACCTAGAAAACGACTTTCTAGGTTAGATTCCATTTTTAATCGCTAATTGTAATTAATTTTCTGAAAACGACGGTTTTTTTTCGGTTATAAATAATATTATGTTTAAGAATGCCTGTCCATTATCAGAATATTATCTAACCACGTAAAACTAAAATACTGAATATGCGTCGCTATTTGCGATGCATATTGGTGTGTGTGTTCCTGATACGAAATTATTCATCAAATAAATCAAGAAATCTGGCAGCATTGTTAGCTTTAGCAAGTTGGCCTGAATTGTGCAAGTTTGAAATGTAGCAGCGTCTTAATTAGTCCTAAAGAGGTTTAACATGTTCAAAACCACCCTCGCACAATTGCACCCCGGCAATGGGGACTATGGGGAAATTCCATTTATCCATAATGGAATTACATGGGACGAAGATGTGACTGAGGATGAAATTCAAATTCTTATAATCGACGATGAGCTAGGTATTGGTGAAGAAATATGTGACAAGCTGGAGTTTCATGGGTTTCGTTGTGCCTTTGCTACGGATGCAAAGTCGGGGCTGGAACTGATTCGTTTAAAGACATCTATTTCCATCGTTTTAACCGATATCCGAATGCCAGGTATGAATGGCTTGGAAATGTGTAAAATAATTAGAAATGAAATATCAGCGGAACGAGACCTCGCACTTCTAATCATGACCGGTCATGCAGGAATGAGTGAAGCCTTGGAAGCACTGAAAGTCGGGGCGTTAGACTTTTTGACCAAGCCCTTATCTCCTGATTTACTTGTCCATGCAGTAAAACGAGCAGATCAGCAGATCAAAGCACTGATGCTGGAACGTGATTTTAAGGGGAAATTAAAGACTCTGGTCGAAGAAAAAACAGGTGAACTTGAAAAGCTAAACGCGGCACTAATGATTTCAAATCAGGTAAAAGACGAATTCCTGTTGATGATTAGTCATGAATTTAGAACACCTTTGAATATAATTATTGGGTTTGCTGAAATTATTGAGTCAGACGTAGCTGCTCCCGAACAAAAGGAATTCATAAGCGAAATCAAGGTTGCCAGTTGGCAGCTAACAGAAATGGTTAATTCTATGATCGACATGGTTGCAGTGGAGACCAAAACTCTTGAGTTACAAATTTCTGATGTGGATGTTATAGAATTAGTTGAACAAGCAGTTTTCGCTTATGAAGGTAAAGCTAAACAGGCCGAAGTTACGATTGACAAAAACAATATCCCAAGCATAAGCGTCAAATTAGATCCTGTTAGAATATCACAAGCTGTTGGCCGCCTTGTTGACAACGCCATCAAATTTTCTCCAGCTGGGGGCATAGTTCAAATATCCGCCCAACAAACTGATGACGGTCTCATGATCTCAGTTCAGGATGATGGAGTCGGAATGTCAGAACCGGAGATCACAAAAGCCCTCGAACTTTTACGTCAGGTAGATGGCTCGACAACCAAAAAAAAAGGTGGGATTGGTATGGGATTGTTTCTCGCTAAAACGTTTTTGGAATTGCATAGCGGATCATTAAACATCAGCAGTGAGCCGGGACGTGGCACCACCATCACTCTAATAATCCCAGTACAATAGGGTGGACTAGATATGCATAATTTGGTATCCAAGAAATTTTTCGTAACTGGAACTATTATTTTCATGATCGGTTTTATGGTCATGATGGTATTTCCCTTAGAAGAATTGCTCTTGCATTTCACCCCTACCAACATTGCTTTTTTTGCTGCGCTTATCCTAACGTTTTTATCCACGCCACTGATTTTATATGCTAATTCAAAACGCCAAGAAGCACCTTTGTGTGAAGCTGGTGTCGGTCAGGATATTACAGAGTGGATTAGAACCCAGAGCCCCTCGGTAGAGAGTATAGAAAAAGAACAACGAGCAGATGAATTAATCCTTGCCAACAAAGAACTAGCCTTTCAAAACGTAGAGAAAGATAAACGCGCTGACGAATTAGTCCTTGCTAACAAAGAAAAAGAACAACGAGCAGATGAATTA
>CAXMOZ010000116.1:0-13887 GCA_964195315.1 uncultured Acidimicrobiia bacterium
GCGCAAAACTGTCGGATTTTGACGGAAGTATTCAGTGAGATTATCGACGCCACTGGAGACTAGCTTATCAACTGCCTCTTTAATCGTAGAATAGTCCTCCTCCTGTGCACCCAGTGGCATATTTTGAAACAACAATTTATATTGATCATTGCCTAGGTTTGACGCTTTTTGAGCCTTATTTAGTTCCTGGGTTAGATAGTCAATCTCGGTCAGTAGATCTTTTTTGGAGAGTGTAGAATATTCTAAGGTAGGCGACCTGGTCTTCACTGTATTGATCTCATAAAATACAACTAAAGCAGTATTGAGTTCTTAGCGTTCGATATCTATTCATGCGCTTTAATTCCCATCCGTATGGTAGTGGTCCCAGCCCTCAAGCACCCCCGCATTACCGTTATAACTGAAGGTGTAATAATATACTGATAGTGAGGGTAGTTGACAATGCCCACAGTTTTGTTTTTTGAGGATGAGAATCCATCCCACCGTTGCTATGGTCAATTTCAGAGTTTAAATCATGCTGGCTTGAACGACGGTATATGATCATTTAGATCGGGATGGTAGTGCCATCAATCTTTTTTATCACTGACAGACGTCATTCCTATTTTAATCTTCAGTGTTTATTGGGTGAGTTTAATAGTGTGTGGTATGGATATTCGAAGCCACTAATTTTCGATTACTGTGAGTGTTGAAATCGATAGCGGTGAGGTAATAGGTAACTATTTTCATGCCTATTTATGACTGGGCTGAATGATTCAAAGCTTAGTTACTTAAAACCAGATCGATATCATTATAACTCAGCATCTCACGAATTTTTTGAGGCGGTTTTTGTTCGGTTACCAACACTTCAAATGCAGCAGGTGCATTCAGCACTATCGGTGCAGATTTCCCAAACTTATTGCTATCTGCAGCAACAATGGTAATACGAGACCGCGCTGAAATGGCTCTAGAAAAAGCCGCTTCACGAATATCCTGGACCATGAACCCACATTCAGCATTTATCGCCGCGACAGAAAGCACGGCATATTGGACGTTGAACTGGCTGACAAAGTCCAGTGCTTCGGGGCCAAATGCGCCTGCATCATGGGCGCGTAATTCACCGCCGGCGAGGAATATCCGGTTATTTTTTTTGGTTGCCAGTGTCTGCGCCACCGTGATTGAGTTAGTGACGATAAATAAATCATGGTGTTTGGTGAGGCTTTTCGCGATATGAGCGGTGGTCGACCCAATATCTAAAAATAACGTGTCACCAGGCTTAACGATGTCAGCCATTTTTTCAGCTATTGCTCGTTTGGCGGGCTCATTTTCCACTAATCGTTGGGTGAATGGAGGCTCGATATGGCTCTCGTTAAGATGAACGCCGCCATGGACTTTACGTACAACTCCTGATGTAGAGAGCGATTTGACACTGCGACGAATAGTCTCTTCCGATACATTCAAGTGTTTAGCCAATACCTGAATTCTACAACTGCCGCCCAAATGACGCAGTGCTTCCAGTACTTCCCGCTCTCGGTGATTGCTGTGATGTATGACGTGTGTATCAACCATAATGATGAGTTGTGATTATTTTCTGGATTGAATGTTGGCAGCATCATACACAATAAAGATTGGAGTTTCCCCCACTTAAAAGTTCAGAAAGTAACCGGAAATTCATTTATGTGTGGGTTTATGTTGGTTAATATTGACAAGTGAGGGTATTTATTTAAATATGCTGCCGACATCAAAATAAAATAGAGGAAGGAGAACTATGAAAAAAATGCTTATCTCGGGTTTGATAGCTGCGTCGATATTGACGGCCACCAGCAGTATCGCTGCGGTCGAGTCAAAAGAACCAATTAAACTCACACTGCATGACTGGACTGGACAGTTGTTAACTACCCGGATCATGGGGAGCGTATTGCAAAAAGCTGGCTACAACATTGATTATGTGCAGGCCGATTATATTGCACAGTTTGCGGGACTTAAAACTGGAGATCTTCATGTAGCGATGGAAATATGGGAAACAACAGGCCGCGAAGCAATGGACGAAGCCACCGCTTCAGGAAAAGTGGAGAATCTCGGCGAAACAGGCATGCAAGCAATAGAAGAATGGTGGTACCCCATCTACATGAAGGAAAGATGTCCTGGTCTACCTGACTGGAAGGCATTAAATGCATGTGCTGAAGAATTTGCGACGCCAGAAACTGCACCAAATGGCCGCTATTTGGGTGCGCCGGTAACCTGGGGTGGTTTTGATGATGAAAGAGTTGAGGCACTGGAAATGGACTTTGAAGTTGTCCATGCCGGTACTGATGCCGCATTATTCGCTGAGCTTGAGTCGGCTTACCAGCGCAAAGCGCCGATCCTGTTATGGGTTTATGCACCACACTGGGCTCCGATTAAATATGACGGCGAGTGGGTCGAATTCCCGAAGTTTAGTGCCGAGTGTTATAGCGATCCATCGACTGGCATCAATGCTGATCTTGCTTACGACTGTGGAAAGCCACGTGGTCCTATCTGGAAAGTATCGTGGAGCGGTGTGAAAGATAAGTGGCCTGGAGCGCACTCAATTATTAAAGCATTTAAACTTGATAATGCAGAAATGGGTGCGATGGTTTCTGATGTCGACCTTGACGATAAAAAGCTCGAAACTGTCGTTGAAAACTGGATGACAAAAAATAAGGATCGATGGTCTAGCTGGATAAATCAGTAAGGCTAAACCCTCACCCACTTGACTGCCAGATTTAGAGTAATTGTCTGGCAGTTAAGTGATTTTTCGATATTAGAGCGAGCCTCTAGTCAGTTTGGAATCCTCCTTCATGGCAGCACCGGTCAAATTATCTTGTCGTAATATCTGGAAACTATTTGGAAATGACGCGGAAGCGTTTCTATCCAAGTCAAAGCAACCTCCTACATTAGATGAAATCAAGCAAGCTGGACTTATTGGTGCTGTTCGTAATGCCAATATTGATATTCATGAAGGCGAAACTTTTGTCATTATGGGATTATCAGGTTCGGGTAAATCGACCTTAGTTCGTTGTCTGTCGCGTTTGATAGAGCCAACAGCTGGCGAATTGTTATTCGAGGGAAAAGACTTAAGAACAGCCTCCGATAATGAAATGATCGAGATTCGACGTCACAAAATGGGTATGGTATTTCAGCATTTTGCGCTTTTACCCCACTTGACGGTACTCGAAAATATTGCATTTCCACTCGATATTCAGGGTATGGATCGTTCCTCTCGGGAAAGCAAAGCACGTGAAGTTATCGAACTAGTAGGGCTTAGTGGGCGTGAAGATTATTATCCAAGGGAGCTGTCAGGTGGGCAACAACAGCGTGTTGGTATAGCCCGTTCACTCGCCGTTGAACCAGACTTATGGTTTCTTGATGAACCTTTCTCGGCGCTTGATCCGCTTATTCGGCGTGAAATGCAGGATGAATTTATCCGTCTTCAGGCGTTACTGCATAAAACAATCGTATTCATTACGCATGACTTCGATGAGGCGATTCGTCTGGCAGATCGCATCGCGGTCATGAAGGATGGGGAAGTCATCCAGATCGCGACACCGGAGCAACTGGTGCTTAATCCAGCGACAGACTATGTCGAAGAATTCACCCGCCATATATCTAGATCTAAGATAGTCACCATCGGCAGTATCATGTCTTCCGTGAAGGTAACCGAGGGTGAAAAAATTTCGGTGTCAGCCACTGTTGATGACGTTTCGAAAGCAGTTGTTGAATCCAAAAAGGCCTTGCCGGTAGTAGACGCTGAGAATCAAATAGTTGGCTCGATTGGTCGTGAGGCTGTTATTAATGTACTCGTTAATGGCGAGTTGAATTTATGATTCAGCGGTTACGCTGGCCAATATCGAAGGCTGCGACGCTATGGATTGTTGTATTTGCTATCACCTGGCTGTTATCCAGCTATGGACGGGCTTTGTCGAAAGCACTCGACGCTCGGTGGGTGATTAAATACCCACCAGGTTGGCGTCTTCCGCTCAAAGACGAAATAAGCAACGCAATGAAATGGCTGATTGAAGATGCGAGTTTTGGTTTGTTTAGTTTCACTGAACTAACTCGAAGTATCTCATGGCTAATAGAGCAACCCTACAATCTGGCTCTGGCCCTTTTTTCGCATGGAATGGTAGAAGGCTATGGTTTAGATGCTATTCAGATCTTACCGCCTTTAAGTTGGATATTCGTTATAGCGCTCGTCATATCACTGGGCCACTTTGCCAGGGACTGGTGGCTTGCGTCATTGGTTGGTAGCGCATTTTTCTACCTAGCCGCTTTTGGTCAGTGGGATAGCGCGATGATTACATTAGCATCGATATTAATCGCGGTGCCGTTTGGTGTTGTGGGTGGGTTATTGTTGGGAATTTCAGCATTTAAATGGCGATGGGTAGATAAGCTATTAGGGCCCATTCTAGATTTAATGCAAACCATTCCAATATTCGCCTACCTAGTACCGATTTTATTTATGTTTGGTTTTGGTCCTGTTTCTGCTTTGATCGCAACGATTATTTATGCCATGCCTCCAATGGTTCGGGTAACGACGCTGGCACTTCGATCTGTACCACCAGAAATTCAGGATTTTGGTGTAATGGCGGGTTGCACAAAAAAGCAAATGTTGTGGAAAGTACTAATACCTTCTTCAAAACCATCGCTTATGGTTGGTGTTAATCAAGTCATTATGCTGTCTCTTAATATGGTTATTATCGCGTCAATGATTGGTGCTGGAGGCTTGGGATATGACGTGCTCGCATCATTGCGCCGACTTGATATTGGTGCAGGAATCGAAGCCGGTGTCGCCATTGTGGTACTTGCTATCGCTTTAGATCGCTTAAGCCAGGCATTCGCCCAGCGTCGGGTTGGTCAGCACTTTAATCAAAAAGACCTGAGTTGGATTCGACGTTACCCACGTTCTGCCGTCACTACATTAATCGGCGTTGCTTGCTTACTAGGTGGTTACCTTGTGCCTTTACTTCAAACTTACCCTGAATCTATGGTTTTGACCACAGGAGCAGTTTGGGAAGAGATTGTTCGCTATATTAACATTAACTTTTTTGATGAGCTTGAAGCATTCAAAACATTTCTTTTGACAGCCTTCTTGTTACCGATAAAGCGTTTTCTGACTGGAATTCCCTGGCCCTGGGGCTTAGTTGTTATCAGTTTTATTGGCTACCGTTTAGGTGGCATACGCATGGCATTATTAACATTTTTTTTAACCGCATTTATCGTAACCAATGGTTTGTGGGTTAAAGCGATGACAACCGTTTATCTATGCGGTGCGTCCGTCATAATAGCGACCTTAATAGGGGTGCCAGTCGGTGTTTTATCGGCCACCAATAAAAGAGCTGACCGCATTGTCAGCGTCATCATCGATACGCTTCAGACATTGCCCAGCTTTGTGTACTTAATCCCGGTAGTGATGCTTTTTCGGGTGGGTGACTTTTCAGCACTGATTGCAGTTGTGTTGTACTCACTAGCGCCGGCCATACGTTATGCAGCGCATGGTGTTAAATCAATCGACCCACAATTAATCGAAGCCGGTATTGTCTCGGGTTGCAAACCAATGCAATTGCTACGCAGAATTCGAATGCCGTTGGCACTGCCTGAAATCATGCTTGGCATCAATCAGACCATTATGCTGGCGTTATCAATGTTGGTCATTACGGCATTAGTGGGTACTAGAGACTTAGGTCAGGAAGTTTATATCGCCCTCACAAAAGCAGATACAGGGAGAGGGCTGGTAGCAGGACTCGCCATCGCCTTTATAGCAATTATAGCCGATCGCCTGATTACCCTGAGTGCGCAGCGAGCAAGGCAGCGGTATGGACTAAATCAGTAAAAACAGATGAAAACTAAAAACGAACAAAAGCTTCAAAACCTACCCTGCTGGAAAAGCAACATCAGTTTTAAACCGCTGAGTGGTGGTATTACCAATGTTAACTATTTAGTTAGCGATAACGACGGTGGAAGAGAGGCTCAGTTCGTCGTGCGCATAGGTGAAGATATTCCGGTGCATCAGGTGATGCGCTTTAACGAGCTTGCGGCAAGTAGGGCAGCATTCGCAGCGGGTCTTTCTCCAGAAGTGATCTATCACGAAGACGGCATTCTGGTGCTGCAATACATCCAAAGTCAAACGCTCACAGCAGAGATGGTTCGAGCACAGCCAATGCTCGAACGTATTCTGCCGTTGATAAAAACCTGCCACCAGGACTTGCCCAAAAATTTTCGTGGTGCAGCGCTAATTTTCTGGGTGTTTCATGTTATTCGAGATTATGCCTCGACTCTGAAAGAGGGGCAAAGTCAGTATATTTCTTTAATGCCTGAGCTACTTGAAGTGGCACAAGTTTTGGAGCAGGCGTCGAATCCTACTCAGATCGTATTTGGGCATAATGATTTACTGGCTGCTAATATTCTCGATGATGGGTCTCGGCTATGGTTAATCGATTGGGATTACGCCGGCTTTAACTCTCCATTGTTTGATCTTGGCGGATTAGCATCCAATAACGGGCTTAGCGAAAAACAAGAAGTATGGATGCTAGAAAACTATTTCGAAACATCGATCAATGATTTACTACTACGACAATATCAGGCGATGAAATGTGCATCGCTACTGCGTGAAACGATGTGGAGCATGGTATCTGAAATTCACTCGCAGATTGATTTCGATTTTGTCACCTACAGCCAGGAAAACCTTGCTGCTTTCCATAGTGCTTATCAACTATTTAAACAATCTTGAGGATCAACATGTCCAATATTCCTAATACGGCAAAAGCTGTCATTATTGGCGGTGGTATTATTGGCTGTTCTACAGCGTATCATTTGGCCAAACTAGGCTGGACTGATACCGTTTTACTAGAGCGCAAGAAGCTGACATCTGGCACTACATTTCACGCCGCTGGACTGGTTGGTCAACTTCGTTCTAACGCGAATATAACCGAACTGCTGGGTTACTCGGTGGAGCTATATAAAAAACTGGAAGCTGAAACAGGTCTTGCCACTGGCTGGAAAATGAATGGCGGTTTACGCCTTGCTTGTAACAACGAACGTTGGACGGAAGTTAAAAGACAGGCCACGACCGCTCACTCGTTTGGTCTGGACATGCAGTTGTTAACACCAACAGAGGCAAAGGAGCTTTGGCCGCTGATGAATATCGATGATGTGGTCGGTGCCGCTTTTTTACCGACCGATGGTCAGGCGAACCCATCAGATATTACCCAGGCTTTGGCTCGTGGTGCGCGTATGGCAGGTGCGAGTATCTTTGAAGATACTCGAGTCAATTCCATTGAAACTAAAAATGGGAAAATCAAAGCGGTGATTACAGATCAGGGTCGAATCGAATGTGAAGTCGTCATTTGCTGCGCTGGGCAGTGGAGTCGTCAGTTGGCTGCCAGTGTCGGTGTCAATGTGCCCCTGGTGTCGCTCGAACATCAATATATGATTACCGAAGCGATTGATGGCGTCACCTCAGATATGCCAACTTTGCGCGATCCAGACCGTTTAACTTATTATAAAGAAGAAGTCGGTGGTCTGGTAATGGGTGGATACGAAAAAAATCCGATACCCTGGGCAATGGATGGTATTCCAAAAGGGTTTAGTTACTCGCTACTCGACTCTAACTTTGATCATTTTGAGCAGCACATCAACTTTTCTTTAGGGCGAGTGCCTGCACTTGAGAATGCTGGTATCAAGCAACTCATTAACGGACCAGAGAGTTTCACGCCCGATGGCAACTTCATTCTAGGCGAAGCACCAGAATTGAAAAATTTCTTTGTCGGTGCTGGTTTCAATGCTTTTGGCATTGCTGCTGGCGGTGGTGCCGGAATGGCACTGGCTGAATGGGTCGCCAAAGGGGAGCCACCATTTGATCTATGGCCGGTTGATATTCGGCGTTTTGGCCGGCCCCATTTTGATACTGATTGGGTGCGAACTCGCACGCTCGAAGCTTATGGTAAACATTATGGAATGGCCTGGCCCCATGAAGAAAATGAAAGCGGGAGGCCTTGTCGAAAGTCACCACTGTACGAGTTACTAAAATCTCAGGGTGCTTGTTTTGGTGAAAAGTTAGGATGGGAAAGGCCTAACTGGTTTGCTGATATTAAAAAGGGCCAAGTCGCAAAAGATGAGTATAGTTTTGAGCGTCAAAACTGGTTTGATATGGTCGGTGAGGAGCACCGCGCTGCTCGTGAATCTGCGGTATTGTTTGACCAATCGTCTTTCTCAAAGTTTTCGTTGAAAGGCCCTGATGTCGAGGCTGCACTTGGTTGGATTGCTGCCAATGATGTAAGTAAACCGGTTGGTAGCATTACGTATACTCAGATGTTGAATGACCGTGGTGGCATCGAATGTGATCTCACCGTTGCTCGGATTGCTTTTGACGAATATTACATCGTCACCGGCACCGGATTCGCCACTCACGATTTCAATTGGATAAAACGCAATATACCATCGACTATGAATGCTCAGATATTCGATGTGACTTCTGCCTACGCAGTGCTTTCGCTAATGGGACCCAACTCGCGCAAGATCCTTGAATCAGTCACGCGTGACGATGTATCGAATGAAGCCTTTGGCTTTGGCAAGCTAAAGACCATTGGAATTGGCGGATGCCCAGTAAATGCAATGCGAATCACCTATGTGGGTGAACTCGGTTGGGAGCTGCACTTGCCGGTCGAGTACGCAACACAGGTTTATCAAACCATTATGCAAGCAGGGCAGCCCCATGATATTCGAAATGCGGGATATCGAGCGATTGAAAGCCTTCGGCTAGAAAAAGGGTATCGCGCCTGGGGCGCCGATATCGGCCCAGACCATACCCCTTTCGAGTCGGGACTGGGTTGGGCAGTAAAACTGAAAACTGACATCGACTTCAAAGGCAAAGTGGCTATCACTCCGCAGGCAACTCAGGGTGTTAAAAAAATGCTCGCCTGTTTTACGGTTGAAGATCCTGACGTTATTTTACTCGGACGCGAAACTATCTACAGAAACGGACAACGAGTGGGATGGCTTAGCAGTGGTGGGTTTGGATACACAACCGGCTCACCCATTGGCTATGGATACGTTCGCTGTGCTGACGGTGTCGACGCTGATTTTGTCCGTGCCGGCGAGTATGAGCTAGAAGTCTCAACCCAACGCATCAAAGCAACGGTGCATATGGCCCCACTATATGATCCGAGTATGCAAAGGGTTAAGGGTTAGTTTTAATGCTGAAAATGGCTTTTTAGGTTAAATATTATTTTAATCGGCAATTATTTATTGTCTGAAACGAATGTTTCTTCCCGTTGTAGATTAGGCACTTTTTCAAAAGTGTCTGTCTTTTATTGGTTTCGATTGAACACCTGTTTCTTTTAGATTTAGGCTTTAAAACAAAACCCGTTGATACGGCGCGACTAGGTTGCTGCTCGTTCACTCGGCTCAAACGACTCGTTTATGGATACTTAAATCGCATTCAGTCATCTCGTGGGCTGGAAAGAGACGCCAATCGTAATGTTGAATGGATGTGGCTGCTGGGACGCCTGGCACCTGGCTTTTAAGTGATCGCAGATTGCACAAAAGATAACGGCAAAGCGCTTAAAACTACCTGTCGGAAATGCTTCGGCCTGTGTCGTTAGATGACACTGCTTTGCTGATGCAGTTGTTGCCATCGACGGCAGTAAATTCAAAGGGGTGAATAACAAAGACAATAAACCCACCCACACCCTGAAGAAACTACCATTCCCTATCGCCCGAGTTGAAAAACATACCGACTATTATCTGTTGTGATGAGAGGCTGCAGACTAAGAAAATAATAAAACCACTGATGATCAATCAATAGAGAAGACGGTTCGTTTCAACGTAAATTGGACCTTCGTCCATGGCTAAAAAAGGGGAGCGTTGCTTTTTTCTTTCTTTGTTGTGCAAGGCTCTGAGTCATTGTTACTGACCCTAACTCAATACGTGATTGGTTGCAGCCAACGGTTCTGGCGCACGACGATCAAGCGCTTCAGAAACCGAAATTTCAACGGTGCGGCACATCGCATCCAACGGCAGTCCGTTCTGAACATGGCGAAACGGCAGTTCCAACTGATTGGTCACCGCCTGCAGACCAAAGAACACATAGGCCACTACCGCCGCAAATACTGGAGCGAACCAACTGGTAGATTCAATTAGTGCGAAGGGCAGCAACCAGCAATAAAGGTAGGTCGTTCGGCGTACCAATAGCGAATACACAAAGGGCAATGGTGTCGTAACAATGCGTTCGCACCCAGCCTGTGCCAGCGCTAATGACGACAGTGTCTGTGAAATGGTCATTTGACCAAAGCCGCTGATGGCATCTTTTTCAATCAGTTTGCCAATTTAATCCGCTATCGACCTTAGTGCAGCATCAGCAGGATTTTTACACGCGATCATTGCTACTGACTTTTCGGGCCCAATCCAGTCAACAATGTCGTCGCGAACATCAATATTTCGTAAAAAACCTCTGTGAAGATGGGTAAAAGCGACGGCGCAGGAAAGTATGTGTTCTTGATCAGGGCCTTTGCCTACAAAGACACACATGTGACGGCCCAAGTTACGCACATCGGCAATGATAGATCCCCAGAGCTTGCGTGCCTCCCACCATCGGTCGTAAGCCGCGTTGTTGCGAAACCCAAGAAATAACGACAGCGCGACGCCGAAAATTCCCATCGCTCCGATCGAGATATGGGGCAAGGTGACGACATGTTGATCGACCAGCAAAACAATCACCGACAATAGTACAACGGTGATAATTTTACCTAAAATTTCTGGCACAACAGATCCCTGCTTGACAAAGAAGAGTTGCAATGAGGACGGGTGCTCCCTAACAATCATTTAATGTTCCTATTCGAGTGTATGTTCATAACGTGTGAATTCATCTCAAGCCCCAGCCTAAACGGTCCACCAAGCGCCAATAATCATAGTATAAAGGAAACTACGATGACTCTATCCAGAAAACAGCTGGTCGCCGTTGCTGAATTCCAGTTTCCATATTGTTATTTGGCTTTAAGGATGCACCTTAAACTGCGTAGGCCGGAAAAGCGAAGCGCCTTCTGGCAGTTTTGGATAATGAATTATCGCGCCAAGTATTATGATTATTGGTTTAACTTTTTTTTGGTTGATTTTGGTCGAGTAGCCCCGTCTGATGGGGCTTTGGTTTATTAGGCCTACGTTTTTATTTGGCCTTAAGGATGAACCTCTGTGTTTTTTCTTATCCCAGATGCTTGAAAGCAATTGCCTTTCGGGTGGAACTCCGTTCGTCGAGGAAATCGAGCTACGAACAGGAATCAAACTAGAATTCAAACGTCTAGGTCGGCCAATCAAAGAGCAAAAGTTCACCAATTAAATAAATCTGTCCCGGTTAATCGGTTAGTTCTCTTCTTTATTAACCGCTAGAGTTGCACTTAGAGCTTGAGTTCAACCTGGTAGAGTCAAAAGGCAAGACCCTAAGGTTTTCCCTTCAAAACAATTTTCTGTGTAGCTGCCGCAACCTTGCGCTCAACTGCCAAAAATGTCAGGAATCGCTCCACATGAGAAGAGTCAAGTTTAGACGGATGCCGCTTTTTGTGATAAATAATGAAATACTTAATCCAGTAAATATAGGTCTTAATAGTTCGCTTGCTATACCTTCGAACAATCATGTGTTCTGATATAGACTGAAGAAATGGTGAGGGGTTGGTATACATGATGACGATTCCTTTCGTAAATCAAGAGAAATTAACAATAGAAAAAACAACACTAAAAGTCGGGTTAATTTCAGGTATGTTACCTGTTTATTGGTAACTCAAAACACCATCAAAAAATAAGTCCCTAAATTCAACAGGTTATGGAAGATGAATAAGGTTGGAAAAAATTACAAAGTTAACCCGCTAATATGTATTCAAAGGTTTTTTACCTTTGAATTATGCTGTTATGAGGCCTAAAATTCTGTACTTAGAAAAAGTATTAGCGCGTTTTGTGCGGTATCGCGCTAAATGATTTCGCGAGTAACTGATTTAGGAACTGAAAGGCTCAAGAAGCTCGCTTCAAACAATAATTGGCAGAAAATTGCTAAAACTGCAGCGCTAGAAACAATCTCCGAGATAGTGGCATCCAATAAGCCTGATTCAAATGTGTTGCAAGGAGTAGCAGCTTTGGAATACCTTGAAAAGATAATTCCATCCGTTGAGGCTGCAATCCTCAGTCGTCATTCTGCCTATAGCGATCTTAGATGGCTTTGGTATCTCCGCAGAATCCCGCGAGAGCTATTAACGGGAAGCCTTCGAACTACTTTCCCATATGACTTGGCTTTGGCTGAAACAATTTCCTGGCAGATGCCAAAAGCAAAGATAGGTTCACATCTCAACCAACTTCATTATCCAGTTGATGAGCACGTTTTTAGGCATCTTTGTCGATTTGTAGGAAGGGTAAAGATGTTATCAGATCTGCATGGCACCTATCGTAGTGTAGGAAAAGGGGCCACTTTTAAAATCGAATCTGGAATCCCAGTCCCAAATACAGAGAAAAATGTGGATGAAGCGATTCAGATTTACGATTTTCGCCACGAAACGACGCAGGGCGGACTTGGTGCTGGTCTAGGGCTATCGCCACTGGAGGCTGATTATTCTAGATTGAAGGAATTGAACGAAAAAGATGACTTACATTTTGTCTTAACTCCAAGCTGCTCACCGGTATTGGTCCCAGTCACGTATCCAGATGACAAAGGTAAAATTGTCGAGGCTGAAGTTGATGCGCAATATTTCATGTCAATCGTAGAAATAGAAAAGGTTTTGGACCCTTATCAAGATCAGCTGGAAATTGAACCAAATTACTTGCAGGAAATTGTTCCTATCTTTCAGTTTCAATATATGCTTTTTATATTAATTGCGAACATTCCCTGGGCAATAGGGAGCATGCTAAAACAAGGATACTTCTTAACAAAAATAGACATAGCTAGAAATCTATTCGATCATCACCTCCCGAAAATAAACTCAATTCTTGGGCAATGGCTCAAGGCCAGTTTATTGTGCGATACCTTCGATGCTTGGCTTGAAGCGGCTTCGCTGATTGTTCCTAAAACGTGGCCGCTTAAATCGGGTGGTTTCGTTGGAATTTATAATGAAGCCTACGTTTTATTCAACACGGCGTCGGCTACGAATGCAATGTTTGGAAGAATGGAGGTAGATAAATCGCTTTCGATTTTGGGGAACAAACGTGGTAGTCATTTCGAAAGCCAATGTCAGGAGATAATTAACAATTCTATATGGATTCCCGGTTCAGAAATTGCCGCAATGAGAGGGAGAACTTTGCGACGAAATGGGAGAGCCGTAACTGATATCGATGCAATCGGCACAAAGGGAAAAACTTTGCTGTTGATATCTTGTAAGAGCGTTGTTTATGACAGCGATTACGACCTAGGGAAGTATTCCACAATCCGGAATGTCCAATCTACCATCGACATAGCAGTAGAATACTGGCTGAATCTTATCGACTCCTTGAAGGCTAACCCAGTGGGAGAAAATTTCGACTTCTCGGATTTCGACAGAATTTATGGAGTGGTATGTACTCCGTTTGCGGTCTATTCAGATTCAGAGCAAACCTTGTCGTTTGTGGACGATGGCTTGCGCGCCTGCCTTTCCTCTAGCGAACTAGAGACTTGGTTAGCGACATAGATTTGTATTCAGATTGGAAAAAACCAACTACAACTACAAGGACAGGCCTCTTTAGGAACGACAGGGACATAGGAACAACATGGACGGCAGTCTTAAAAATCACCCAATCTACGACCAGAAAAACCTATAGGTTTCAGAAAATAAATAACGATTTTCGGTTAAAAGTGGAATTTAACCTAAAAAGCCGTTTTCCAGGTATAGCTGCCCGTAAACGCTAGAAGCATTCTTAATTATGGGTTGGTTATTGCGAGTCAGGCGG
>CAXMOZ010000117.1:0-1940 GCA_964195315.1 uncultured Acidimicrobiia bacterium
TTGATCGTTATCCGACAGGGCTTGGATTCGACTACTTTTATGGCTTTTTAGCAGGGGAAACTTCACAATATGAACCGGTGCTTTTTGAAAATACCAATCCAGTTCAAGCACCACATGACTCAAAATATCATCTAACGGAGGATATGGCTGAAAAAGCCATTGAATGGATGCGAACAAGTAAAACGCTCACCCCAGACAAACCTTTCTTTGTATACTTTACCCCTGGTGCAGTTCATGGACCATTTCATGTTTTTAAAGAATGGGCTGACAAGTACGACGGAAAATTTGATGAAGGTTGGGAAGCATTGAGAACGATGACCTTTTCAAAACAAAAAGAACTGGGCTGGATACCAGAAGATGCGGCACTTAACCCGCTAGCTGAAACTATGCAGAACTGGTCTGATATTCCAACATCTCAGCGTGAGTTTCAAACACGACTCATGGAAATTTACGCCGGTTTTCTTGAACACACGGATGCACAGTATGGAAAGATTGTAGATGAACTGGAGCGACAAGGGGAATTAGATAATACCCTAATTATCTATATTCATTCCGACAATGGGCCATCATCAGAAGGTATGAATGGAACGATCTCTGAATTACTGGCTCAAAATGCCATGCCCTCAACTATTGAACAACAAATTGAGGTACTCAATAAAGACTATGGTGGCATGGAGGCCTTGGGTGGTCCAACACTTGATGCTATGTATCATCATGGCTGGGCCTATGCAGGTGCATCTCCATTCCAAGGCACTAAACTTGTTGCTGCACATTTGGGAGGAACAAGAACACCGTTGGTAATCTCTTGGCCAGCAAAAATTAAACCTGACGGGAAGGCTCGTTCCCAGTTTCATCATGTGAACGATATTGCGGCCACTATTTATGACGTATTGGATATAACAGCCCCTAAAACAGTAAATGGTATAGCGCAACAACCTCTTGATGGTATCTCGATGGCTTATACCTTTGATCGGCCAGATGCAAAATCAGCTGACAAAACACAATATTTCGAAATTTTAGGTAGTTACGGTATTTACCACAATGGTTGGTTTGCGGGAGTTGCAGGCCCTAGAGAGCCTTGGTCGGTAGAAATACCTGATTTCGCTAATTGGGATCCTTCTAAAGATACCTGGGCGCTGTATAATCTAAACGATGATTATGCTCAATCCAAAGATATAGCCAAAGAGAACCCGGAAAAATTGACTGAATTAAAAAACCTGTTTGACAAAGAAGCGACGGCTAATCTTGTATACCCTATTGGGGCATCATTTTACACGGTAACGTTTCACCCCGAAGAGTTGCCTTCTTCACCTTTATTGGAATGGTCATTTTATGAAGGTCAGGATCGGATTCCAGAAGCTATGGCGCCTAAGTTTATAAGTGGATTTTCAACTTTGGCTGTGATTGATGCAGAAATTGGTAAAAATGCAGAAGGTGTACTTTTTGCGCTCGGTGGTATCTCTTCTGGGTTTACTGTTTATATGGATAAAGGACTTTTGAAAGCAGAGTACAATGCCATGACCTTAGATCGATATAAAGCTTCTTCAAAGTCTCCTATTCCAACCGGTAAGGTTAAGATCGAAGTTAGAACTGAATACGATACTAAAGCACGTCTTGCTCCGGCAACAGTAACTTTAACAGTTAACGGCAAAGAAGTGGCGCAAATGCGCATGGAGCGATCAGTGCCTGTCGGTCACACTGCTTCTGAAACTTTTGATGTTGGTGCAGATCTAGGTTCGCCAGTCGCACTGGATTACTTTGACCGTGCACCGTTTAGGTTTAATGGAAAAATAGAGAAAATCGATATTAAGTATTTGAATTAAACTGGCTACAACACCGGTTATAATTGCTTCGCCAGTTCGCTTCGCTCGTGTCAATGTGGCATTCTAAGTAATATGAAATTAAGAACTATATTTAAACTTTAAAACAAATTATGAAAC
>CAXMOZ010000118.1:0-2567 GCA_964195315.1 uncultured Acidimicrobiia bacterium
ATTCAAAGGATGCGATTCAACGCATGCACGATATAGGTTTAAAAGTGGTATTGCTCACCGGAGATAACCAGGAAACCGCTAATGCAGTCGCCAGACAGGTCGGCATCGATGAAGTCATTGCCGAAGTATTGCCGCAGGACAAGGCCGACAAGGTTGCTAGCTTACAGGCACGGGGTGAACGTGTCGGCATGGTCGGCGATGGCATCAACGATGCCCCGGCACTGGCGCGTGCCGATGTCGGTTTCGCGATTGGTACTGGAACCGATGTCGCAATCGAAAGCGCGGATATCACTTTAATGCGCGGTTCGTTGCATAGTGTGGTGGATGCGGTCGAGATATCGAAAGCGACGGTTCGCAATATTAAGCAGAATTTATTTGGCGCCTTTATTTATAATTCGCTCGGTATCCCGCTCGCCGCCGGCGTGCTTTATCCCCTGATGGGCATATTACTCAACCCGATGATCGCCGGTGGTGCAATGGCGATGTCCTCGTTCACCGTGGTAAGCAATGCGAATCGCTTACGGCTGTTCAAACCAGCGGAGAAAAAATGATGCAAACACTGATAATAAACCTGGCAGGATTAACACTGATTGCCCTTATCATCTGGTGGTTTTGGGTGTTTAAATCGGACAAGGGCTGAATTAACTAGCAATCATTGCGGTTAGCCTGAACCAATTGTTTTTTTTGGTTGAAGAAAGGCCAATATCCGGAAAGTTTTCGTCATATTGATTATTACCAGACTGAAATAAGTGGATATAAAAACTCCTATAATCGTTTGCTAGTCGCTCACTGGGACTTTTAAAAAGCGGCGCTTCGCTCTGCTTTTTAAAAGCCCCTTACTTAAGTCGTTATAGCGCCCTAAATTCGTCAAATTGCCCTGTTACACCTCTTCTAGTGTCTATCTGTAATTTCAACTACAAAATATAGTATGTGCTGCATATGACACAAATGTGCTTGTGTATGCTAGAATCGAAATTCATCATACACAAGCACATTTGTGTCTATTTGAGAATACACAATGAATTTAACTTACGATCAGAAATTCCCTCCTAAAAACATAGGCTTAGAAAGCATAATAGCTCTTGTGGGAAGGGCGAATGCTAGTCTATCTCGATACGACGGGCTACTAGAAAGTCTTGTGAATCCACAGGTTCTTCTATCTCCTCTTGTTATGAAGGAAGCTGAGCTGTCCTCAAGAATAGAAGGCACCATAGCTACAGCAAATGAAGTCTATCAGCAACAAGCAGGAGAAAAATTTACCCCTGAGAAAGATGCTGACATCCATGAGATTCTGAATTATAGAGGCACTCTACGGATAGCCGGCCTGAACATATCTGATACCCCTTTGTCTCTCCATATGCTTAGAGAAATGCACGCAAATCTAATGCAGGGAGTTCGTGGTCAAGATAAAAACCCAGGGAAGTTTCGAAACACACAAAATTGGATCGGGCCTAGGGGATGCACTCAGGATCAGGCAACCTACGTTCCACCCTCGCCCCTTATGATGAATGACCTCCTAGAGCGATTCATCGAATATGCAAATACCGATGACGAGACAATAGACCCGATTGTTCAGGCAGCATTGATTCACGCCCAGTTCGAATTGATACATCCCTTCGACGATGGTAACGGTCGAATTGGAAGGATTCTTATACCCTTATTCTTGGTAAGACGACGCTGCATTGTAAGCCCCTCTCTGTATATCTCTGGGTACTTAGAGTCTAATCGAGAAAATTACTACCAATACCTAGAAAATATTTCGAGTAATGGAGATTGGCTAGGATGGGTTGTGTTTTTTTTAAATGCCGTTGTACAGCAATCAGAAGATAATCTTTTGCTTGTTAGAAAAATAATTGAGTTGTATGAAAAAAAGAAACACGAAATTTCAGATCTCCTTCATACTGACCAAGCAATTTATATATTAGATTTGTTATTCGATACACCAGTTTTTCGCGCCAATGAATTGCATAAACGACTAGGTATTCAACGACAACGCGCAGCACAATATATTAGGATTCTGAAAGGAGCTGGCATTATCACAGAGCTACGCCCATCAAGTGGGCGCACACCGGCCCTATTATCATTTGAAGATCTTTGGACAATAACTGATCAACAATGAGCATTGTTCAAATTGCACTATAACACATATGAGCCGTTTTCAAGTCAATAGCCATAGGTAAAATATTTCGGTCACATTCGTGGCCAAAATCAAATCACACACAAAGATCGATCACTTCGTCTGTCATGGTAGCTGTTAAGTTAAGTCAGTCGCTTACAGCAAACACATATAGAGGATCTCTTACTGCGGTCTCACCGCTGCCGGTCAGTTTTCTCAATCCATTGAGCATGACAGGGTCACTAGACATTCATCGGTTAACCTTAATTTGGCCCTATTCAAAGTCGCAGGCTTATTCGATCCTCAAGTATCCAGTTAGTTGCAGGCTCAGTTAAGGTGTAAGCGACTTTGTGTGTGTATTAATGCACGCCAATGGGGCGTCTAATCAAACGGTCTGGCTCAGGTTATGTGATGTAAAATTCGCTATTCAGTTCTTGAAGAACAATCGTAA
>CAXMOZ010000119.1:0-3861 GCA_964195315.1 uncultured Acidimicrobiia bacterium
AGCTACTCGGTCTAATTGCTGGTGCAGTAACTTCTTCGATACATGTCTGGTGAGACTTCCATTTGTTTACTAAAAGCTCTGGTAAAAGAAGCATTTGAGTGATATCCGGCGGCCAGCGCAATTTGATACAAATTACTTTTAGTGTCTCTTAATTGAGCTGCGGCCCAATGAATTCGCCATTGGGTAATCTAATTCCCAGGACTGATACGAACCACTTCTTTAAAGTTGATAGCAAACTTTGTTCTTGATACCCCCGCCTCTTTTGCGAGTGAATCTAAAGTCCAAGGCAAGTCGAAGTTGTTATGAAAAGCGTCTAAGGCCAGCGCTAAGTTTTTATCAGCGAAAGCCGCAATAAGCCCCTTGTTTGCCTGACGGTCGTTTAAAGCTGCGCGTAATATCTCGATAAAAAATAAGTCAGCCAACATCGCGGTAGCTTTCTCAGAACCAGGATTGCCGCTGTTAATTTCTTGCATCATCAGTCCAGACAATGTTTTGATTTTTTTTGATTTTTCAATATCCGATGCTTTCGACACAAGAATCTCTGGAAAACTCTCCATAAGCAATTGATTGTGGTCGTCAAGAAATTCAAAATAGCCGCAAATTAAGGTCGTTTCTTCCAATGCTTGGTCATCACTGACGGTTAAAACATGTTCGCCGCCACGCATGATGGCGACAAAATCGCCCATTTTTAGCGTGTATTCATTGTCGTTGCAGGTAACTGTACAGCTGCCCTTTTCAACACAATGGAATGGAATTCGATTGCGCACTGCCGGTTTGTCTTCATGAAACGCTTCGCCGAAAGCCGGGTGAGCGATAATGACAACTCGGTGCTGGTAAATAGTTAGAAGGTTGTCTATTACTTGATTATCTCGATTCATTATTATTTTTCTACCGTCGCATATACGATTTTCAGATAACTCAGTTGCGCATTGGTTCAATTAAAGTTCGATAGTATTAATACTGAACGAATTGATAGTAAATATATACGAAAAGGTAAGCGTAGGTATAGTTTAGCGGTAGATACTGCAGATATTGCTTAACAGCATAAAAATTCTATAGGTAGTGCCAATACATTTCACCTATTTCACATAGCGCATAAAAATAACAAATGCTAAACGTTAGCTAGCTATTTCATTGATGCAGTTTAGTTAATGGGGTAATTCATAGATCACACGTTCCGGTTTATCCAATGGGTAGTTGTATGGTGAACAAAAATATACTTGAAGTCGTTAATCCATCGAGCGCCGAAGTACTGGCGCAATTGGATACTGATGATTGTAGTAGTGCTTTAGGCAAGATAAAGGCTGCGAAAGGATTATTTGGTGACCGCTCTCGTCAGCTAAAGCGGCATGAAAGGACAGCGATATTAGAAAAACTGGCTGTTGCTATCGAGTTAGACCATGAAAATTTTGCGATAACAATTGCGCAAGAGGGGGGCAAACCGTTAATGGATGCCCGGGTTGAAGTGACTAGAGCAATCGCGGGAATTAAAATGGCGGTTGCCGCTGTTAACGAATATCGCGGCAAAGTCATTCCTTTAGGTCATCAGGCAGCATCAGCCGATCGGTTAAACTTCACCGAGGTTTTTCCTCGTGGCGTGGTGCTCGCGTTTAGCGCCTTTAATCATCCACTTAACCTTATTATTCATCAAATAATTCCGGCTTTTGCGACTGGCTGCCCTTGCGTTGTTAAGCCTGCGCCAGACACTCCTTTGTCGTGCTTACGGCTTATTGAAGCAATGTATGAAGCAGGAGTTCCTCAAGACTATATTCAAGCGGTGATAACGCCCGACTTAGATGTTGCCAGTGCATTGGTACAAAGCGCTGACATCGCTTTCTTTAGCTTTATAGGCTCGGCTAAAGTTGGCTGGATGCTGAGATCTCAACTACAACCTGGGGTTCGATGCGCGTTAGAGCATGGTGGCGTCGCGCCCTGTATTGTGGCGGCGTCTGCTGATTTAAATAAAGCGATACCTGCCATTACCAAGGGTGGTTTTTATCACGCCGGTCAGGTGTGTGTTAGCACTCAAAGGGTCTATGTCGACAACTCAATTTTTACTGATTTCTGTAATCAGCTAATCGTTGCAGTAACAGCATTAAAGGTGGGTGATGCCACTGACGAACGGGTTCAAGTTGGACCATTAATTCGTTCGCAAGAGGCCGCGCGGGTACATGAGTGGGTGGAAGAAGCCAGAAGCCTTGGTGCAACGGTTGCCGCGGGTGGTCAGCCTCCAGAAGGTAATTTTTACCAACCAACACTTTTACTGTCTCCACCTGAAGAAGCTAAAGTAAGTGGGCAAGAGATTTTTGGCCCAGTAGTTTGCGTCTATCCCGTTGAAGATTTAGAAGGCGCTCTTAGTAGGGTGAATATCGAACCGTTTGCCTTTCAAGCGTCTATTTTTACTGAACATCTCGATGACGTGTATCGGGCTTATGATCAAATCAATGCTTCGGCAATTATGGTTAATGACCATACCGCTTTTAGAGATGACGTGATGCCATTTGCTGGCTTGGATGCTTCTGGCTTGGGGGTGGGCGGTATTCCTTACACGGTTGAAGAGCTGCAGTTTGAAAAAATGCTGGTATTAAAGAAATAATAGTCGTTGGGAGAAAAAATGAAAGCTTCAGATTTAATGGTGAAATGTTTAGAAGAAGAAGGTATTGAATATATTTTTGGTGTGCCCGGTGAAGAAAACGCCGACTTTATGATGAGTCTAGAGGACACTACAAAAATACGCTTTATTTTAACACGACATGAGCAGGGCGCTGCTTTCATGGCTGAAATCTATGGTCGACTGACCGGTAACCCGGCGGCTTGTTTGGGTACGCTTGGCCCTGGCGCAACCAATTTAATAACCGGTGTTGCTGATGCGAATATGGATAGAGCGCCAATGCTGGTATTAACCGGTCAAGGTAGTACTAGGCGCTTACATAAAGAATCACATCAAATTATGGATGTGGTGAAAATGTTTGAGCCGGTAACTAAATGGGCTACTACTGTTATACACGCCGACAGTATTCCAGAAATCATGCGCAAAGCGGTACGAATTGCCAGAAGTGAAAAGCCTGGTGCAGTGTTGGTGGAATTGCCTGAAGACATCGCCGAACAAAATACTGAAGCCAAACCAATGACGCCAATTCGGTTTAGGCGTTCGCCCGCCAATAGTGAAATGGTTGCAGTGGCAGCCGATAAAATTAGAGCGGCTAAGCGCCCAATAATACTGGCTGGTAATGGCTGTGTACGCACACGTAGTTCAGAAAACTTAAGAGAATTGGTTGATCTAACTGGCATCGGTGTGCTGAATACATTTATGGCTAAAGGTGCAATAGACCCTAATAGTGAGCAGTCGCTTTACACTATTGGGCTAGGCTCTAAAGACATAGGAACCTGCGCCATTGATGCCGCTGATATCGTTATTGCCATTGGTTTTGATATGGTCGAATACCACCCTAGTTTGTGGAATGAAGATGGCAAGAAAACAATTATTCATCTTGATTTTGTCCCTGCAGAAATTGATAGCGCCTACCACCCAGAGGTGGAGCTAGTCGGTGATGTTGCCGACACCCTAAAAGCATTGGTGGCCGAGCTGAAAAGTGGCGCTAGTTTTGATTTTGATTTAGGCCAGCAGCAGCGCACTCGTCAAGAAATGATGAGCGAGTTGAATCACTATAATGACGATGAAACAACAGGAATTATTAAGCCGCAAAAAGTATTACATGAGGTGAGTAAAGTATACGCCAAAGACGGGTTGCTATTGTCCGATGTCGGCGCTCACAAAATGTGGATTGCAAGGCACTATCATTGTGAAACGCCTAACGGCTGTTTAATTCCTAATGGTTTTTGTTCAATGGGTTTTGCACT
>CAXMOZ010000120.1:0-1516 GCA_964195315.1 uncultured Acidimicrobiia bacterium
AGCTATTTTTTGCAAAAACGGCTGCCAGCTCTTGTTCACGCGCCTGGGTTTGAACACTAATTTGTGCCGGTGCCTTCCTGGTACCCAGGCGAAAGGTGTTTTTGTCTTCAAAGTTCGTTTTTCTATGCTCAGCCTGCTTCAGCGCAGGGCCTTTTTGAAAAATCTTCGCCATGATTTACGGCCTGTTAGATAATAAATTCAATACATTATCGGGTTGCCTACAGTCTGTTGCGCGACAACATCCCGATATCGTGATATTTAATTAAGGAGTGGAAATGATTCTCAAAGTCCCCGCATCATGATCACTGTATCTTTTGTGATGGGAGAATTAACAGGCATTTCGCCTGATCTGGAATGGAATCAAACCAAACTAATTTTCACTACGCATATTCTGGGCTGCAAGTATAAAGAGTCTGTAGATTCCTGTACATATATCTTACGAGGAGTTCATTTATGCCGTTAGAGGGAGGGCCACCAGGAAGCCTATATCAACACAAATCAATGATGAAAATAGGTGTCAGAGAGCAATTGTTTCTAATATGGTAATAAAAAGGAAGTTGGGGAGGAACTCTTCAGGTAAGCGCATTCAGAACGCTACTTTTCATCCGCTTTGCCGACTCGCTTCATACTAATGAAAAGCTTCTCCACTTTTTCCCTGGCCCAGGGTGTCTTGCGTAAAAATTTTAGACTCGAAGTGATGCTCGGATTGGTGGTAAAACAGTTAATCGCTATACGCTCGCCTAATTCCTGCCAGCCATATTGTGTCACTAACTCGGTGACGACTGTCTTCAGGGTTACACCATGCAGTGGGTCGGTTGGCGGCGCTTTATGCATCCCGTGTCACCGGACCAGCATCGTCTGCGGGTGATTTCGGTTCCTGCTTTTTAACGCGGATTTTCTGGCCATCAAGATCACTACCATTGAGTGATTTCATTGCCGCTTTAGCGTCGCCCTGTTTGGGCATCTCAACAAAGCCGAAACCTTTCGATAATCCACTGACTTTATCGGTGATCAGAGCGCAGGATTGCACTGCACCAAATGCTTCAAATTTTGCGCGAAGTTCATCTTCACTCGTGCTACGTGCGAGATTCCTGACAAGTAGTTTCATATGTATATCGCTTTAACTGGTGATTGTTGGGTAACCGTGATTACACCCATCCAAATGTGACCCTTAGAATATGCGGCAGAATTCTATTCCACTTGCTACGGTCATTTATACTTCCCCGGCATGCCTGAAATAATCTCATCCTTAAATATCAGTTGATCGCCTTCAATCATTATCCTCACTAAATGGATTCGCATATTTTCATCACCAAAATTCTCATAATACAAAAACATATTGCTATCATTTGTATTGTTGCAGGATGATAACGAACCACACATGTACTGGGTAAATGTGTTCCCGTAGTACAGGTCGGTGGATCTTCTTATTTCCAGTTCATGGGTATGACCACAGAAAACATGTTCAATATTGTGCTCCCTGACAAAATCAATGAGGCGCAAGGGATTGTGAAGT
>CAXMOZ010000121.1:0-5718 GCA_964195315.1 uncultured Acidimicrobiia bacterium
ATAAGGTATTTGACTTGATAACATACTATCGCTTAGTTGCCGGGTGTCCGCTATTGGCCGAAGGTCGCCGCTGAACTCGCCATTTCGAGTGTCAGCTAACTGGAAAGATGACTCTGAAATCCTCGACATGAGCAGCCGAGACCGACCCCAATAGGGCCTCCACGATTATGCCCTTAGTTTTCTATTTATAAAGTGATCGCGGCCCTGATTGGTGAGAGGACCCTCGTTTTACTAGAGTTAGTATGAGACCTGCTTAGCGTTTATACTTTTACTAGTTGGTTTGCGTATTATTAGGTCGCTTTTGGCCCATCTTTTCTAATCTAAAATCGCGGCAGTAGGCAATAGTTATGGATCAAAAGCTCAAATTCTGGATTCCTATGACGCTGTTCCAAGTCGTCTTTGGACTAACGATTTTTACCATTACGCGTCAATACTACATCCAGGGCTCAGATAACGTCAACGACGACACAACTGAAATAATCCAACCCTCGTTCGTGTGACCAGACAGCATCACGGAAACAAACCCGGCACAGTTAAACTCGTCGACATTTAGTCAATCGACTATCGAAGACCCTGCTGAAATATCCCGTCAGGCCAATGAGTATTTCACCAAAAAGCAGTATGACAAGGCTGCGGCATTATATGAGCGACTTTTAGTATTAGCCCCGAATGACGTGAATACCTATAACAATTTGGGTATCACACTGCACTATCTCGGTAGATCATCTGAAGCGCTTCACTGGCTAAATGAGGGGGGTGGCCGTCGACCAGACACATCAAAGAATTTGGCTAACGCTGGGATTCGTTTATAGTCAAGTAGGAAATACCGAAAATGCGCGCTCGGCGCTCGCAACTGCCGCGAAGATAGATGCTGATAACGAAATCGGTAATTCCGCAGTAAAAATGCTTGAAAACCTTCCGTAGCATCACCCCGCAGCCCCCTTTGAATCTACCTATATAGAAATAGCTGAATGTCGAAACGAGCTTCCCGCATTTAGCAGCAGTCATCAGCAATAAATTCACTAAAGCCGACACTCAGAATACGTTTATCAGGGGCAGCTACCGACCCAAGCTCATGCCATTTCTAAACTTCTCGCGCAGCGGGCACTTTGCACGACTGCATGCGCTTGTTATAAGCCTAGGTCGATCGATGACCAAGACATTAGTTCTTTCCATATGGGTTCGATATTCCATTGCTGAAAAATAATTGATTTAGCGTCGTTCTCATCGCGGTTTTCTATTTTGCTTAAGTAGTGGTACATAAACGCAGAAACCCGATAGTTCATTATGCAATGTATAAATACTTTCTCATGACTGATCTGCGATAATATTTTGCAAAACAGCCTAACATGATCAGGGGTGGGCTTGTCGAATGGCACCGGGATATGAATGTAATTCATACCCAGGGCAGATACTAGCTTACCTTCGTTTGATAGAGCATCAGGGTGGTCTGGCATTCCAATGTTAATGACATGCTGATATCCGTTTTCAGCAATTATCGGGAATTGATCTACCAATGGTTGCCCGGCGGTACCGAAATATTCAGCTAGCTGTACAAAGTTTCTGATTCTTTCCATGTTGGGATTGAGGCTTATAAGACCTGTCTTCAGCGGCCTGGCGTTAGCCAGGTCCGCTGCAAGCACTTGTTATGTGTTTTATAACTAGATAGGCCTCACATTATTTGCACATGGGCCTTTCTGACCTTGGCCAATTTCAAATTCTACTGCCTGACCTTCATTGAGCGTAGCGTACTCATCGCCGCTTTTAATTTCTGAATGATGAACGAAAAGATCTTTTCCTCCATCCTCAGGTGTGATGAAGCCAAAACCCTTAGCCGCATCGAACCACTTAACTGTACCTTTACTCATACCAACTCTCTCTAAATTAATGGTGAATAACTAAGATAATTCGAAATTCAAATTCACCGCTTCGAATTAGGAATTGACTGTCATTGCCAAAACACATAACAGTACATTTAAAAAGCCGCTCCCCTTTTAATAATTATTAGAGGGCAGCCATTTTATTCGCGATATAGCATATTAAGCCAGAAATAAGATTTGGTTCCACTCAAGTCATACCTGGTCATTTATATCAATGTCTGTTCGTGGCCGATCTCCGACTCTGGACTTTTGAATTTGGGTGTCCGCTATTGAGAAAGCAGGCGCTAAATATTGAGGTTTTAGGAGTTGATAGCGACCACTGGTCGACAATCACTGCCACATCTGTGGCGTGTCTCAGGGCATGTCAGATTGGATGTACTTCTAAATGGCAGTAATTATAAATTCTAGCTAAGAATCCACGTCATCAGGTTTGGGCAGTAACGGGTTTAGGCAATAACAAGTGTCCAAAGTATTTTAAATCCCGAATTGTTTGCCGTAAAAGATCACGCTCATTTCTAATTGACTCGAGGCTAATATATTCAAATATATTGACTCTCCTGATGTCCCCAAACCACGAACTGATTTGCCATTCCTCTTCGTTCGTTACGCTAGCCTGAGAATAAATACTATGGGCGTATTTATTACGTATACGACTACACTCTTCGACACGATCGAATATTTCTGAAGTAAGTCCTTTGTCTACATTCTTATCAGTAGTGCCGTCGAGTAGTTTTCTTAAGATGTGCATCCTGTGATTAAAACCACTTACGCTACCAAGTATCACTTTAGATTCATCTCGACTATTGTCGGAAAGCTTTTCAAAAACCACGAACATATATAGCTCAATTAATTTGTAGCAACTCAGCAAAAGGCTGACTTCCGATGCGATATCTCTATTATTATCCAGAGCTATATGCATTATCGAATTAGGATGCTGCATCTATTAATCCTGCCAGTATATTTAAGAGGCGAGACGCCTTTTAATAGTCATTAGTGGGCGAACCCATAACTTCTAGCTGTTAATTGAAAATTGTCAACTTCCTGGCAAACTATGAAAATCAGGTGTGTGCAACCTACTCTTAAGTAATTATTGAACAGTTAATTTCTTAAGCGATGTTAAGCGTCCGTTATCGGGAAAGCAGACGCATATAAAATTTAGATGAGCAACGAGAAACGACCCAACTGAAACCCTTACCTTTGAATGATGCAAGACGATGTGAAAAGTGAGCGGGGTTAATAGAAATTTTGGTTAATATCAGCGTAATAGAGAGATTGTCAGATTAAGTTTCGCAACTTGCTTGTAGAGAAATAGGGCTTTTGTAATTCCTATGCTTAAAGTAATGCAGATGATTATTTATGTACCAATGAAGTTTTATACACTAACGGACAAAGTGTACCTAAAACAAAGAAAGCCATAACACCGGAGAGAATAATTACCAGGGTAATATCATTGTGATTTGAGAGTAATTTTTCGAACAGCACCATAATGCAGGTACCGATAAGGATGCCGATAGCATTACCAAAAATCTGGCGCGTAGATTCACCAATTAACTTATAATAATTGGCAATTGCTCTCTTAGATAAACGTACAAAGGCTAACAGAATCGTCGAATAGGCCAAAATCAGGAAGAATGAACTGCCTCCTAACTCGACTGACAAAATCGTACAAGAGACATAGAGCGTTGCACCCAGAACCACAAAGTCAACCAACCGATGTAATCGTCTTGAGTCAACATTATTTCGTACATCAAACATTGTCCACTTCCCTGTTGATAGCATTGTCTGCGGCTCTATATGGTGGTTTCGGATGGAAACACAAGGTTTGGTGAATTTCGCAAGTTGACGCAGGTCAACAACAGCGACAGTAAGAGTCGATAGCCGACTAAATCCCTGAATTTCTGAGTGTCCGTTACTGGCCGAAGATTGCCGCTGGTATGAGATTTGTCAGCGTCTGCTTTGGAGAAAACAGAACCTTACCAGGGATAAATATCTTCTGATACCAACCCGGAGCTAACACTGTAGGAGGCATAAAATTCTAATCTTAGGAATTTGTTCTCATTATTCAGTTAGCTAAGAATCTACGTGCTATATGAAGTTTTTGAGTATCAGATATTCTCGATTCGAGTTGGCAGGGACATGAAAGATAACATGTACAGAACTTATATCCTGATGCGTAAACTTCTCATGGTCAGTTCCATTTTAGTGCTTGCTTCCTGCGGCGGTGGCGGTGGCGGTGGCGGAGGCAGTGGCAGTGGGGGTGACGGCTTTCCTACTCCTAAACTACCTGCTAGTGCGGCAAAATTTGATAACACTAATACGAACACTATTGCCGGTGCGGCAGTGGGCTTTTTAGGTACCCTTGACTCGGTTGCGCAGCTAAAAACAGCCAATCCACCTTCGATGCCGCAGGTTATCAAACTGGTAGTCGATCGGGTCATTAAAAGGAGCCGAAGTTCAGGATCAGTAGCCGCTCGCATTGAGAATCTAAGTGCAGCTCTATGCGTCACCGGTTCAGCCATCGCAGACTTTGACGAATATGCAAACAGCGAATCGGGAACGGTCAGTTTTTCC
The DNA here is from genome assembly GCA_964195315.1 of uncultured Acidimicrobiia bacterium. Classification (GTDB taxonomy): domain Bacteria; phylum Pseudomonadota; class Gammaproteobacteria. The sequence continues at coordinate 4,452 of CAXMOZ010000121.1, forward strand.
AACTGCGATATTGGTGGTGGTATATTGGTTAATGGCAGCTTCATTTATGATGCCAGCTGGAACGACACCACTCTGGCCTACAATTTTCACATGGGCGGCACGATCAATTTCGATTTTGGTACCGACCTTGTCACCATCGTGATGAACTTGAGCGAGTCAGGGAATGATGGCACCGGCGCCTTTACCAGCACGATTAGTTTTTCGTTGTCCGGAATTTCCGATGGTGGTTTCCTGGTTACAACGGCGCAACCCTGGACTGGTAACGCTTTTTCATTCCAGGTTAATAGTGGCCAGTTAATCGTTTACGGTAGCGACGATACCCGGTTACGCATTACAGTGACCGGTATTAATACTGCTGACATAGACTTGGATAATGGCAGTGGCACTTTTGTGTTCGACAGTACAATTAACTTTTAGCCATACCAGACTCAGTTAGTTGCTGAAATAAAAGGCACGAGCATGCTTCGTATCGCACATCGCAGGGACCTTTAAAGCGGCTCTTAAAGCAAGTTGCCGCTAAGTGAGTGTCCGCTTCTGGCCGAAGGTCGCCAATTTGAATTGATTCGTCGAGTTTGCGAGAGTGTATTAGCATCCTGCTGCTCCTTATTGATTTTCTATTACTTTACCATACAGTTTCTGAATCCTGTCATGAGTCTCCTCGCGATGCACTTTGGATTCGTCAGGCGCTTCTATCTCTAGCCTGGCCATGTTGTCTCCAACAGAGACGACCTTGATATTAATATTGCCACCAATTTGAAACGATTCACGGTATTTGGGGATAACAATTTTAGACACCCACGTGCGAAACGATTTGGACTCGTCAATCGTTCCTATACTAAGCTCGACCTTGTTGCCCCTAACAGAGACGACCGTGACTTTAATATTGTTACCGATTTGAAATGATTCCCCGCCTCTGCGGGTGATTAATCGCATAGTGCTGCTCTTTAGCCGTCGATTGAAGTCAGCATACTGCGCCTGTTTAGCTGGAAGTGCAAAAATCAAGTCGGCAGTACGATCCGGGGCATCAACTCCATCGAGGGCATCAACTCCATCGAGACCATCAATTCCATTAGTACCGGCAACAGCATCGGCTCCAGCAGGATCCGAGGCCCCGGTTGAACTCGCAGCCATAAGCGGACACCCAATTACCGCGTTACTTGTATTAGGCAATTCTGAAAAATAAATTGATTTCTACGAGGCTGTGCAACAAAATCAGGTCTGGAGTTACCTGCAAACTGGTTGATATGAATCAATTTGGAGGCAAGGG
>CAXMOZ010000122.1:0-4440 GCA_964195315.1 uncultured Acidimicrobiia bacterium
AAAAATCCCATGCTTTCAAAACATTTTGGTTCGTTCTATTATTTAAGCGAATTTAAATGAATTATCCTATTGATATTTCCATCTTTATTGCTAGTATATCCATAGCCTTCATCGAGTTCGATAGGCTCAACGAACCTAACGTTCTTGATAAAAAACGTAGGGAGTGAATAGCACTATACTTTCCTTAACCTACAAGCCAAGACCGATTTCTAAATTTAATTATACTTGGCGGACTTTCCAGAATCCGATGAATTTTCGGATTGCATATAAACCCTATGTTTATTTATCTAATGTTACCTGCTTTGCTATACTATCTATGTCTCCAATTATTTATTTTTATCTTCTCAACAGTAATTTTAAGCAAGTAATGATAGGTGTTTACAATTGGTGGCCAGTTTAGTTCAACGTAATTTTTTACTGCCTATGGTTTAAAAGCTAAACAAGAAATACTCAAAGATTATCTTCATCTTGTAAGTGTAATTTATCAAGTGCATTATTTATTTTTTTACTTCATTTCAATTTCTTTAATCAACATCAATTAGACTTGTAATAAAGCACGTTTTGATTCAGCTGCCTATTATTCAACGATTGCAGCAGTTATCGCATTGATGAATAAGTCTGCACAAGTATAAAGGTGGTTATCCGATATAGTAATTGGTCCAAGATCAACAGAGAAATAACATCCGACAATTTCTTGCTCCGGGTCCACCCACATAGCTACTCCCCCGGCACCACTATGCATAAATGTATTTTTAGATTGCAGTGTTTCGCCATATATGACTACTTTTTTATTTTCACGGATGAACCAGGATAAGCCAGTACCGGCTTCAGGAAAATATTGGTCTGCAAACTGACCGCTAATTCCCGGAATCTGATTGCTTGTCATCGCATCAACCGTCACTGGGCTGAGAATCCTGGCATTCCCATAAATGCCACGGTTGAGGAACATCTGACCTAAAATTGCCATATCCATTGCACTTGAACAGACTCCGAGGGCAGCTAGTGGAGTCCTTTGAAATTCACGAGAATCTATGAATGCAAGGGGCACATTTGCCGGACGTTTGGCTACTTTATGACTGTCTACCTCCGATACGATGTAAGAAGCATCTTTCATCTCCAGGGGTGCAAATAGATTTTTTGAGGCAAAATCACTCAAGCTCATGCCACTAACCCGCCGGACAATTTCTCCCAACAATTCAAATCCGAAAGTGCAATAACGCTGCTCCGAACCAGGCTGATAACATAATGGCGTTTCGTATCCCAGGAATAACTGCTCGTTTATTCCAGGGTCTTGTGTCTTGTGAGGAGGTGGTATTTCAATGGTTGTCTTCTTTGCCGAATGCCCCTTTACATCCTCATCTGTGAGGCCCGACGTATGTGTCAACAATTGATGAACCATAACTTTATCTTTACCTTCTCCGGTGAACTCTGGGATGTATTGTACTACAGGTCGGTTGAGACCAAGCAGACCCTGTTCAACCAGAATCATTGCTGCTGTGGCGGTGATGGGTTTGCTCAGTGAAGTCAATGGGAAAATTGTATCCAGCTGGAGAGGAGGTGAATCTTTTTCCGGTGTTAATTTGCCGAATGCCTCATGGAGGACGATAACACCCTTGCGTACGGCAAGGACTACGAGAGCCGAGTGAATGCCTTGAGTGACCCAACTTTCAGCTAAATGTTTAACGTGATTTACCCTCTCTACCGACATTCCAACTTCTTCCGGAGATCCTTTTCGTAGTTTCATAGTCAGTTTTTATTAATTATTTTTTTTAAATTATGTTGAGTCAATTCTAGCACAGGCAAAATGCATCGATTAGACAAAAATGATTGTTTTAAGTGTGCATTACCCATATTATCTGCCAGCTCATGAATGATTGTTGCAGAGGCTTGATACTGTTTCATGGCCATATCCGTATTTCCTTGCATTGTCAGAGCTTTAGCCTTTGAAATCTGCATAAGTAGTTCCAGCGAAGAGTAATTCATCTGTTCGGCCATAAGAATTCCCTCGTCTGCTATCGAGATCACATCCCCGGCCCTGTCAAGTTTAAGGAGTATTCTTAACTGCAATTCAAGCGCGATAACATGCGCGGGTCTCCAGCCATGCTTCTCTGCCACAGAACAAGAGTTTCTGGCGAACGTTAAAGCTTCTACAAAATTTCCTTTTCTCAGGGCGATTTCTCCTAACAAAACTGGTTTTTCAGCCAAAAGCGCGGTAGGAGTGTTGGCAAGATTTTGATTAGACCATGACATACTTACCTTATTTGGTCTTTTGATATGAAGTAGAGCCCTTGAAAGTTCGGCCTGAGCCCATAGTTTCAGCCAACTTCGTCCCATTTGTTCGGCCTGCTCAACAACTTTTCCAAACACAGCAGCTGCCTGCTCATAGGCCATTTGATCTGATAAATAGATTCCTTCCGCAAATTTTTTGAGTGCACTTCCAAATAAATATGCTTCTCCTCCAAATTCTTGTTGAATGGATTCCCAGGCTTCCTCATATCGCCCAAGTTTGGAAAGAGCTAAGGCCTTAATTGTAGAATATATCACGGGGGGAGCTCCTAGCTTAACCGAAAGTTTTATGCTGGCCTCACAACATTCAATACATCGTGTGTAATTTCCAGCAAACAGGTGTCTCCATAGGAGACGAAAATAGGCTTCTTTTAGCCTAGGTAGATCATTATCGGACTCAAGTTGCCTTAGAAGTTCTTCTACTTGCTTAATTGAAATTAAATCTTTATTTGCTCTGGCTATCAGGCATTCAAAGATGAGTTCCTGATCTCCATAGTCTTGACTTATGGTCCATGCTTGTTCGATATTTGCCACTGCCTGTTCAAGGTAATTTGGCCAAAAATCAGTAAACCACATAGTTGGAATGAGTGCTCGGATCATGCTTTCCTGATCATTAAGTTCTTTAGCCAACGAATAAGCCTCCTCGTATAATTTAAGCGATTTGGAGGCATAATCGGGCTTGTCTAACGCTATTATATAATAGGCTAATGCTAAGCCCAGAGCGGCCTCCAGTACACCTTTCCTGTCGCCCGCTTTTTTACAATTGTTAAGTAAAATAAAAAAATCTTTTGCAGCCTTGGTACCTTGGAAAATATTTAATAGCACTTTTCCACGACGTATCAAAATGCCATCATAATCGTCATTTTTTTCAGCTAGAACTAACGCTTGGTCGAAGTACGTCAACGCCTCAGTATTGGCATATTGTTTACCAGCTTTTTCTCCTGCCTTAACAAGGTACTCTATCGCTTTTGTCTGCTGCTTACTATTGCTGTAATGATAAGCCAGTGCTTCAAAATGCTCTTCCAAACGCTCCTGGTAGAGCACTTCAATCGACTCCCCAACCAACTGGTGTAGCACATTGCGTTGTCTTATTAGTAAGGTACGATAGGTAACTTCCTGGGTGATAACATGATTGAATTGATAGGTTAATTCAGTGAGATGTTCTATTTGATTGATGAAGTTTCTAAGCTCGAGATGCTGAAGTGAAGCGGGCAGTTCTTCTTTTTGAGTTATGATCTGCCCTAAAATACGATGTTTAAACTCCCTGCCAATTACCGAAGCCAATCGCAGCACTTCTATCAAATAAGGATCAAGTTGATCGAGTCGAGCGAGTATTACTGACTCAACAGTTTGCGGGAAGCCGTATTTCTCAATCGTTTGTGTGCAGTTGAGTTTGCCCGATTCTATAAGTATTGTCTTTTTCTGATGGAGTAAATCACACAATTCCTCAATGAAGAAAGGGTTGCCACCAGTACGTTTAAAAATTTGGGCAGGTAATTGCTCAGGCAGATCTGCTACTTTGAATTTAGCCTTTATCATCGACTCCACCAGGTGTTCACTGATAGCATCGAGCTCGATGTGATGATTAAATGAGGGCGACTTCCATTTAGGTGTATATTCAGGGCGATAAACCAAAATAATCATTAGGGGCAAATTGGCCATAACCTCTAAATAGCGTCTTAAAACTGTCTCTGAGCCTTCATCGGCGCAATGCCAGTCTTCCAGGATTAGTATGAGAGGTTGTTGTTTGGCTTTTAAGGTGTTGATGACAATCAGCCCTTCCTGAATCATGAGTTTTAGTTGTTCTCCGGAAACCCCCGCAGGCAAAGGATATTGTTCAGATGGAATGGACAGCAGGTGAAGGAAGACAGGAATGTATTTATTTAACGCAGGATCTATTTTTTTGAGATGGTCCACCGTTTTTGAATGCAACTGTTCGGGGGAATCCTCTTCACTCAGTTCTAATTCTGCTCTTAAGATGTCAAGAAACGGTAAATAGGGAGTTGAAACACCATAGGCCCGACAGTTGGCTTGTAAAACGGTTATGTTGTTGGAATTAAGTTGGTGTTGGAATTCGTAGAGCAATCGACTTTTACCCAATCCGGCAGCTCCCCTAATGGTCACCAACTGCCCTTGGCCACGGATGGTCGATAA
>CAXMOZ010000123.1:0-3152 GCA_964195315.1 uncultured Acidimicrobiia bacterium
ACTTGGACCCGCACAACCCGCTAGTAGACCGGCAGCTAGAACGACTGCCGTTAATTTTGTAAATATTTTCATTAATGTTTTCCTTACAGTTTAATGATACATGAGTCATCTCATGATTTTTCTTCTATAGATTATGTATGACCCCATAATAAACAGTAGTATTTGTATTTTACAACAACTCGATGAATAATGATAATTAAGATTGCTAGCGAATAATATTATTACCAGCATCTTCGGATTGCAGCGTCATACTTTGGTCTAAGACGCCTCCAGAATCAGCGCCTAGCTTGATCATTAATCGTACTTCATTTTGTGAATCTGCATTTTTCAATGCCTCTTCATAACTAATTTGATCAGCCAAATATAGTTTATATATTGACTGATCAAATGTCTGCATTCCAAAATCTCCTGAGCGTTTCATTAGATCTTTAATCTCAGCTATTTTTCCTTTTTCGATTAAATCAGCAACTAGCGGAGTATTGATTAATACTTCAACAGCAACACAACGACCTGTACCATCCTTTCTAGGGAGCAGACGCTGTGCAACCACTGCTTTTAAATTAAGTGATAGATCTAACAACAACTGTTTATGCCTTACTTCTGGAAAAAAGTTAATAATCCTATCCATCGCTTGATTAGCATTGTTGGCATGTAAAGTGGAAAGACATAAATGCCCTGTTTCCGCAAAGGTAATGCCATATTCCATAGTATCTTGTGCACGAATTTCACCAATCATGATGACATCAGGTGCTTGTCGCAAAGAGTTTTTTAAGCCTATCTCATAAGACTCAGTATCGATACCTACTTCGCGCTGCGTGACCACACAACCAGCATGTTTATGATCAAATTCAATCGGATCCTCAATGGTCAAAATATGATCGGTGCTATTTTGATTTCGATAACCAATCATCGCAGCTAAAGTAGTCGATTTACCAGAACCTGTTCCCCCGACAAAAATAATCATGCCCCGTTTATTCATTGCAAGTTCTTTGATAACTTCAGGAACATTTAGCTCCTCAATAGTCGGAATTGCATCTTTAATTCTACGCAAAACCATGGCTACTTTATTACGTTGGTAAAGTGCACTTGCTCGGAAGCGTCCTGCTCCTGCTGTGCTGACAGCATAATTACATTCTTTATCTCGCTCAAAGGTTTTTTTCTGCTCATCACTCATTGTGCTTAAAACTAATTCACTGGCTTCATCATCCGTCAGTATGTCTTGAGACAAAGTAGCTAGTCGCCCATTTACTTTCAAGCTAGCAGGACGGCCTGCAGTGATAAATACATCCGAGGCATCATGTTTAGCAGCAGCCTTAAGAATTGTTAAGATATCCATTATTATCTCCTAGCGGAATATTTCTTTATTAACTGCCATAGGCAAAGCAGAGGCCTTCGTCACTAATTGACGACGCACCAAATCTTGTAGACATTGATCTAATGTCTGCATACCGACAGCACCACCGGTTTGAATCGCGGAATACATTTGCGGTACTTTATCTTCACGAATCAAGTTACGAATGGCTGGCGTACCAATCATTATTTCATGCGCTGCAATACGTCCCCCTCCTACTTTTTTCATTAGAGTTTGTGATATTACCGCACGCAGTGATTCAGATAACATTGAGCGTACCATTGATTTTTCCGCCGCCGGAAAAACATCAACAATCCGGTCGATAGTTTTGGCAGCAGAACTGGTGTGTAGCGTACCAAATACCAGGTGACCAGTTTCCGCCGCTGACAAGGCCAGGCGAATAGTTTCGAGATCTCGCATCTCGCCGACCAGTATCGTGTCCGGGTCTTCACGCAGAGCGGAGCGCAAGGCTTCGTTGAATCCCAGTGTGTCGCGATGTACCTCACGCTGATTCACCAGGCATTTCTTACTTTCATGAACAAATTCGATCGGATCTTCTACGGTCAGAATATGTCCATACTCGGTTTCATTTTTATAATCAACCATACCTGCCAGGGTAGTCGACTTGCCCGACCCTGTTGGGCCTGTTACCAGTACGATACCACGCGGGTACTCGGAAATTTCCTCAAATATTTTTGGCGCACCAAGTTCATCGAGGCCTAAAATCTTTGACGGTATGGTACGAAATACAGATCCCGCACCACGGTTGTGATTGAAGGCGTTGACGCGAAATCGAGCAAGTCCTGGAATTTCGAAAGAAAAATCGGTTTCCAGGAATTCTTCGAAATCCTTACGCTGTTTGTCACTCATGATGTCGTAAATCATGTCGTGAACCTGCTTGTGATCCATTTCAGGCACGTTGATTCTACGAATATCACCGTCCACCCGGATCATAGGAGGCAAGCCAGCCGAAAGATGCAAATCGGAAGCGCCTTGCTTGACTCCAAAGGCTAACAATTGAGCTATATCCATGAACGATCCTTAAAGTTTTAAATAATTATCAAACATTGCCAGGCAATGACTAACCGTTTCATCAACAATATTTTATTGCTACGGCCAGTTGCTAAAACAGCTTATAATTGGACTGAGAAATATGTTGTCACTAACTGATTAATCAGTACTTTTTCAGTAAATAACACTAATCCAATAGAATGACTATAGCAAAACATATGAATAACATTGAAAAAAATCTAGCGGGCATCCATCAGCAAATTGAGCAAACCGCTTATGACTACAATCGCACGGCCGGAGATATCACCCTGCTTGCCGTCAGCAAAAAAAAACCAGCCGCTGATATTCGCCTCGCCTACCAGTCCGGGCAAAGAGATTTTGGTGAAAATTATCTGCAGGAGGCCCAGTCAAAGATGGTCGAACTGGCTGATCTTGACATCATATGGCACTTCATCGGCCCGATTCAATCCAATAAAACGAGAACACTGGCGACCTCCTTCGACTGGGTGCATTGCGTCGATCGTCTCAAGATCGCGCAACGGCTTAACGATCAAAGACCAGAGGCGATGCCACCACTCAATACCTGCATTCAGGTTAATGCTGATCTTGAGACTAGCAAGTCTGGCGTTGACGCTTCCGAGGTTACTGGCCTTGCCGAGGGCATGCGTAACATGCCAAACATAAGACTCCGGGGCCTGATGACAATCCCGGCCCAGTGGGATGATTTCGAAACCCAGCGCAAGCCTTTTAAATTACTGGCTGGGCTGCTAGAGGATCTGCGACAGCAGGA
>CAXMOZ010000124.1:0-13783 GCA_964195315.1 uncultured Acidimicrobiia bacterium
CACCACCAATAACCACTACTCGAGCCTGTGATTTAACTTTTGTGCTAGTCATCTATAACCTTCCTAACCGATTTCAATTGAGCGCTATAGTGAATTAAGGTCGGGCTAGCTGACAACTGAATATTTTTGCTCTATAGTTTAATTCTATTAAACCATTAAATTGGAATTTTATTATAATTTTATCTATTTTTTTATTGTATTAGACGAAATCAATTAAACCATGAAGCATGTCCTCCCATCACTGGATAGTCTGAAAGCATTCGAATCTGCGGCGCGACAACTCAGCTTTAGTCTTGCTGCCGAAGAGCTTTGTATCAGTAAAGGCGCTATTAGCTATCAAATCAGGAAGCTTGAAGAAAGTATCGATTGCGCTCTTTTTAAACGGTCGATACGACAGGTGTACTTAACGGATGCAGGGCAAAAGCTATTCCATACCACGCGCCGCCTGTTCGATGATTTAAAACAAACCATCGAGCAACTTGCGCCAACCAATGCCGATCACGATGTGATTATTGCAGCAACCACCTATGTTGCATTGCGTTGGTTATCTCAGCGCATTGCTCGCTTTAATGAACGTCATCCTGACATTTCAATCGTATTGCAGCACTCGGTTCACGAAAAAGGCTTCAAACTACAGGATGTTGATGTGGCGATTCGATGGGGGACTTTAACGGACACTGCAAATAGCAACCTATTATTCGACATGCCCATGCCCTTATACCCTGTTTGTAGCCCCGAGTTTCTAAAGCGGTTCGGTTTGGAGAATGTACGAGGAATTCCTGTCGACTCTTTAAATTCATCGCCATTTTGTGATATGACTTTGCTGTGTGAGGACAGAGATTTTGATCTTTGGCAACAATGGTTCGGTGTTCAAAATGCACCTTTACTAAATCCCAGGCGAGTCATATCCGATGCGAATGTTCGGACCCAAGCGGCCATTGATGGACAGGGTTGGACAATGGCCGATGCTTTAATGTCGGTCGAACTAGCCAGTGGCACATTGGTATCACCTTTTGATCACCAACTTGAAGGTTATGGATATACGCTTATGGCTTCATCAGGACGATATGTCAGTAAAAAATCTAAACTACTGCGAGATTGGTTAACTGAAGACATTGAGATAAACCTGCAATGATAAAAATTAACCGGTCTGGCAGGGCACCTCATTCAACCTTCGCTAATTACCTTAATAGCTGCGGCTGAGTGCGATACACTCGTTAACTTACTTGCTTGCCCTCAGACGGAAGAACGATGCCTTCGCCCCGAAATCAAATCATTCACCTTATACAGCAAGGTTTTATCAAGCCTGATCAAGTTGATGAGGCGCTCGCTGTATCAGAGCTTAGGCCAAGTTCAAATAGTTGGCATGCATTTATCGATCGCGTATTGCTTCTATTGGGTGGCTTGTCGCTCGCTTTCGCGTTGATGTTTTTCGTTGCCTACAATTGGAGTGATATCGGAAAATTTGCCAAGTTTGCTCTGGTGCAGATAGCCATTGTCATCGCGATTGGTTGCTATTGGAAATTGTGCGTCGACAAACTGTCGGCCAAAGTATCGCTATTGGTCGGGTCAATTTTAATCGGCGTGTTACTCGCCCTATATGGACAGACCTACCAAACCGGTGCCGATCCATGGCAACTCTTTTTTAGCTGGGCTTTGCTGATATTGCCCTGGGCTCTGCTGGGACGATTTTCAGCTATTTGGTTTGTCTGGCTATTACTCGCCAATTTAAGTCTGGTCCTTTACCACCAAACTATCAGTAGCTCGCTCTGGTTTTTATTTGACGCAGAGACAGGATTGTTATGGCTATTGTTTAGTTTCAACACCACCGCACTAGTGGTATGGGAACTCTCAAGTAAACATTGCCAATGGTTATCGGCACGTTGGGCGGTGCGAATACTCGCCACTGTTAGCGGTACTACGATTAGCTGGCTAGTAATATTGGCTATATTTGAAAGTAGCCGCAATGGTTTTTCTAGCATCCTAGTCTGGCTAGCCTGGATGCCACTATTCTATTTCAGCTACCGTAAACTCCGAGCAGATTTGTTTATGCTGGCGGGTATGTGCCTGTCAGGCATACTCATTATTGTTTCGCTTTTAGCCTACGCTATTATTGATAGTTTTGATGCGGGTGGCTTTTTACTGATCGCAATGGCATTAATTGGTTTGGGTAGTGGCGCGACGATCTGGTTAAAAGGCATCCACCGGGAATGGCAGTCATGAATCAGTCGCAGTTATGGGCACTTCTCTCCAACACCAGTCTGGTGTCTGGTGAAGGACCAGCAGCAGGTGAGCTTGATTCACCCTGGTATATCAGCGTCTTGATGGGGTTCCTCGGATGGCTGGCAGCTTTATTTTTGCTTGGTTTTGTCGGGCTTGGTATTTTTTCAGTGATAGAAAGCAAGGTTGCATCGTTTATTGTTGGTATTTTGATGATCGGTGGCGCTTATCTGCTGTTGCAAAAAAATCAGGCTATTTTTGCTGAGTATTTTTCCCTCGCCATTAGTCTCGCCGGGCAGGTCTTAGTATTGTGGAGCCTGTTAGAGTCGAGTGGTGCAGAATCCAGATTTTTTTGGCTTGCGATGATGGTTTTGCAAATTTCAATAGCAGCACTTATGCTGGGTGCTGTACACCGCGTTTTCTCTGCTTACTTTGCTTGCTTTGCATTCATTGCTTTCTTGATACTGTCGGGTGCTCAGAATATTGGGGTCAGTATTATTTTGTTTGGCGTGGTTTGGTTATGGTTAAACGAATTTCGTTATACCCAGTATATGGCTCAAATCCGTACCATGGGATACGGCTTGGTACTGGCGTTGATCAGTATCAAAGGTGCTTTAATTACATCAACATCAAGCAGTTTTTGGTGGGGTTACAATCGTCAACCTGAGATCTGGATTCAACCCTGGGTCGGGCAACTTTTATCTGGTTTTGTTTTGCTTTATCTCGTATGGGGTTTACGGCATCAGTCTTCTAGCGCTATCAGTCAATGGTCTAATCGATTGATAATGAGAGTCTATTTTGCGGTGGCTCTGATAGCTGCTATATCGTTTGAAGCGCCAGGTATTATTATCGGTGTAGCCATTTTGTTGCTGGGGTTTGCAGGCAGTAACCGAGTACTGACGGGTCTGGGCTGTGTTTCATTATTGCTCTATATCTCAGCCTATTACTATCAACTCCACAACACACTGCTAGACAAATCATTGTCATTACTGGCACTCAGTATTGTTTTGCTCGGCTGTCGTTATTGTCTCAATCGACGCGCCAACAGTAGGCGCCATGAGGCGTCGGAGGGCACTAGTCATGAGTAGAAATTTGTTAACGCGAAGAAATCTAGTGCTTGCTTCGATGCTTATTGTTTTGGCTGGTATCAACTGGTCAATTGCAGGCAAAGAAAAGCATCTCGGGACAGGACATATTGTTTATCTCGATTTGACACCGGTTGATCCGCGTTCATTGATGCAGGGTGATTACATGGCTTTGCGTTTTCGAATTGGCGTTCAAGTGTATCAAGCGCTGCCGAAATCGGAAGAGTACAAACGTTGGCGTCATAATGCAGAAGGTGCAGATGGCTACGTCATAGTAGCACAAGATGATAAGGGTGTTGCGCAATTCAATCGGCTCTACAGCGAGGGCGAGCTGCTAGCTAAAAACGAGTTACGATTACGCTATCGGGTTCGCAATGGTGCAGTTAAGTTTGCAACTAATGCGTTTTTCTTTGAGGAGGGTCAGGGTGAGCTTTATGAGTCAGCTCGATATGGTCAATTTCGAGTGAACGATACAGGTGATTTATTGTTAGCTGCAATGTACGATAAAGATCTAGCCAAACTTGAAGCGAAGGCACCTGATTAACTTTTTCCAGTGGCACTATCGGTGAGCCTGGCCGCCGTTCACTTCAGGATAGATTGCACGACATCATCGATAATTTCACCGATAATAGTCATATCCTCAACACTGAATGTTAGGGGTATACGTAAATCAAAAGTCGTTGCCAGTAATTTCAGTGTATTAGGTAAGTGCTGCTTTGATTCAACATAACGCCAGCTGTCATATCGACTGGTAAAGCCCTGCGGTTCCAAGCTGCCGAACCACTTTAACTCGACACCACGCTTTGCGCAGCTTTCTACAAACCCGCTAATTTGATCTTCTTTTAACTGCTCGACGCGAAATTGTAACGAGCTCGCTACATAGCGCTCTTTTTCTGCTCGAACGGATAACTGAATATTGGCACTCAATTTTAATTGCTGCTCTAGCCTACGGTATCGTTGATTCCAACGTACGCAGTTTTTATCGAGTAAAGGGAGCTGTGAAAGTAAAATTGCGGCACGTAGATTGTCCATGCGTCCGCTGTAATTTGGCGTATCGAGTTTTATGTCTTTGAATGTTTCAGCATCAGGTGCCGCATCGTGGCGCTCAAACAACATATAAGAGCCTGAATGCATGACAGCTCGTGCCATTAATTCAGGGTTATCGGTTGTTAATAAACCACCTTCACCCGAGTTTAAATGTTTGTAAGTCTGTGTACTAAAGCAGGCGACTAAGCCAAAGCTGCCTGATAGCTTTCCGTTCCAGTAAGCGCCCATGGTATGAGCGCAGTCTTCGATGAGTGATACTTCGTACTGGTCACATAGCGCCACCACGGCATCCATGTCGGCAATATGCCCTCGCATGTGAGACATCAGAAAAAACCGAGCCTTTGACTCCAGCATCATTTTTTCAAGATGATTGATATCAACGCAGTAGTTGTCATCTATTTCGACTAACACTGGTTTGCCACCGGCATTATCGATAGCCCCAGGTACCGGGGCCAGAGTAAAGCCATTGGTCAGCACAGCTTCGCCTGATTTAATACCAGCTGCCTTCAGTGCAATATGCAAAGCGTACCCACCAGAAGCACAAGCCAGACAATATTGCTGGCCCATGTAGGTCGCGAACTCGGTTTCCAGCATTGCTGCTTCTGACGTTTCCCCTTCCATCACGTTATAACGATGCAAGCGACCTGAACGCATAACGGCTACTGCGCGCTCAATGCCACTTTCAGGGATTGCTTCCTGTTGCGTGAAAGGCTTGTCAAAAATTAGATCCAACATTGATATCTCTCTTAAGCTCTGCTTTCAGTGAAACACTTAGTGCTACTATTAGTAATGCTTCTGATCATAAACTTCAAAGTCCCATTCCTGCTCTGGAAAGTACTTTCGTAATCGCCAGTCACAAGCACGGGCATGGCCTTCCATGCCTTCGACTCTCGAAATGCGTGACCCAACAGCGCTGAACACACGATTCGCTTCTTCATCGATTTGTTGATAAGTCAGGACCTTCATGAATTTTTGCACATTGAGGCCACCACTATAACGACCTGCACGTTTAGTTGGCAAAATGTGATTGGTGCCTGAGCACTTATCACCATGAGTGACGGTGCTGCCTTCACCCAAAAATAGCGACCCATAATTATTCAGGTTTTGCTTCCACCATTCTAGGTCTTCCGCCATTACCTGCAAGTGTTCGCTGGCATATTCATCGCTATACTTCACGACTTCTTCACGGCTGTCACAGACGATGATTTCGCCGTAGTCATTCCAGGCTTGATTGACCACATCGGCATTGGGCATATCAGCGGCTACTTTTGGAATTAACTCGGCTACTTTTTCTGCCAAAGCTTGTGATGTGGTGAAAAGCCAGACGGGTGAATTAATACCGTGCTCTGCCTGTGAGGTAAGATCAACTGCAATCGTCATTGGATCTGCAGTGTCGTCTGCGATAACTGCAGATTCGGTTGGTCCTGCAAAAACATCGATGCCAACTTGACCGAACAAAATTCGTTTGGCTTCGGCGACATAGGCATTACCCGGGCCCACTATAATATCGGCAGGTTTCCCGGTGAACAATCCAGTGGCCATCGAGGCTATAGCATGTACGCCACCCATTTCAAGAATCATATCGGCGCCAGCCAGATCCATCGCGTAACAAACCGCAGCATCGATAGAGTCACCACGCGGTGGCGAGGCGGCCACGACAAAAGGTACGCCTGCTACTTTGGCAGTCGCAACACTCATAATTGCTGAGGCAGCATGAGCATAGCGTCCACCTGGCACATAACAACCAGCACATTGTACGGGTAGGATACGCTGTCCTAGTTTGACACCAGGCTCAGTTTCGATTTCAAAAGACTGCAAGCTATCGCGTTGTGCTTCGGCAAATCGAGATACTTGCTTGTAGGCAAACTGGATATCGTCTTTAACAGCCTGCGGTAAGCTGGCGATTAGGCGCTGCTTCTTCTCTTCACTCAGGACGAAGTCACCTTCCCAGCCATCAAACTTTTTCGCTAGCGCTCGAACCGCTTGCTCACCGTCGCGATTAATATCGTTGAGCATCATTTCGACTGATTCACGAACTTCACGATCAGCGTCTTCGCCTGATAATTCAGCTTTCTTTAAATGTTGCATAGTTTTTCTCTATCTTTAAGGTGTGACTAGAAATAGCAATTTTTTGTATGTGCTAGGAGGCTAAGCGCAGTGTACAGATAGTACATGAGGATTCGGATTCGAGCACGGAGCAGACGCCACAATCGCGGAAAAATATATTTTGAAATTGCGGTTAAATATAACCAGGTAAGTCGTATACATTCGGATAACCGAATAAAGAAATGCTACCACCTGTGTGCAGGAAGACAACATTCTCACCTTTTTTGAAATGACCTTTTCGAATCAGATCAACCAATCCTGAGAAACCCTTACCCGAATAGACAGGGTCGAGCAATATGCCTTCGTATTGCGCCATTAATTTAACAGCTTCGACCATCGCGTCGGTTGGCAAACCATATCCATCACCAACATAATCGCTATTCGCGACAACTCGCTCACGCTTGACGATATCTGGACTCAAGCCCATGAAATCAGCGGTACGTTGGGCCAGGCTAAAAACCATGTCTTCCTGTTTTTGCTTTGGTGCTCGAACACCTACTCCATAAACAGGTATGCCTGAGTTCATGCCTTCCATACCCAGCACGAGGCCAGCCTGGGTGCCTGAGCTGCCGGTCGCGTGCACCAGGTGATCAATTTTCAGTGAGCGATCATTTGCCTGGGTCATCAATTCGATGGCTGCGTTGACATAACCCAGCGCACCAATTTCGTTTGAGCCGCCACCGGGAATAATGTATGGGTTCTTACCGTCGTCACGAAACTTTTGAGCCAGCACTTCCATCTCGGCGTTCATGTCAGTATTGGCAGCGCGTTTGGCAATTGTCGCGCCATGTAATTGATTGCACAAAACATTGCCATTTAGAACATAAGCATCATCTTCATAACCCGTCCTATCCTCTAAAAGAATGTGACATTCAAGTCCCATTTTGGCTGCTATTGCAGTCGTTTGCCGCGCATGGTTCGATTGAGTCGCACCTTGCGTAATAATCACATCGGCTTTCTTTTGCTGAGCATCCGCCATTAAGAACTCAAGCTTACGTGTTTTGTTACCACCGGATGACAGACCAGTACAATCATCACGCTTAATCCATAAGTTTGGACCGCCGAGCGCTTCTGATAAGCGGGGCATCGGCTCTAGTGGGGTTGGTAGGTGTGCGAAATGTAAGCGGGGGAATCTTGAAAGATGCATTTTTAACTCTTAAAGTTAGTTTCTAACATAATTACATAAACAAATGGACTAAAAAAATGCTTATTTCTTTGTTTAAAGTTAGATTTTGTTATAGTTGGTCTTGAGGTTTTTATCGTAGCAAATGCCATGGATCTTAAAGGTTTAGAAGATTTACTCGCACTACTTGAAGAGCAATCGTTCACTCGTGCTGCCAAACGTAGACACGTCACACAACCCGCTTTCTCGCGACGAATACGTTTACTTGAGGCATGGTTAGGTGTTGATATTGTTAACAGGAGTACTAAGCCCGTGACCATTCTTCCGGCTGGAAAGGAGTTGGAGGAAGGTTTTAGAGATTTGGTGACCCGCTTGTATGCACTTCGCAGTCGGCTTCAGGCGAAATCTAAAAATCAGGATAGAATCAGTTTTGTCGCCCAGCACACGTTAGCCATGTCGAAATTTCCACGGCTAATTAAAGACATCAAACGACAATTGCCTGATACCGCTTATCGTGTCACTCCTGTGAATAATGATGATTGTGAAGAGCAATTTAGGAAAGAAGGCCAGTTTTTACTTTGTTATGAGGTACCGCACTTCGCGTTTGATTTCTCTCATTCGAAAATTAAAAAAACCTTTCTCAACAAAGATTCGCTCATTCCTGTGATCAGTCGTGATGCACTGCATCAGTTTGGAAGCATTCAATCATTGTTAGCCGGAAACGTTCCGATGCTGATGTATCAGGAAGGTGGTTTTATCGCTGATGTGATAGCCAGAACCTGCTTACCCCAAGTCATGCGAGACTATAAGATAGAAGTCATTTGTGAATCGGCTTTTTCAGCTAGCCTAAAAGAAATGGCATTGGCGGACATGGGTGTCGCCTGGCTAGCTGAGGGGATAATAGAAAAAGAACTCAGTGCCGGTACGTTAGTATCGCTTGACCACTACTTTGGCATCGCTGAGCTTGACGTTGTTTTGTATTATCGAGAAGATAATGATTCTGAACAGGCAAAGCGTGTTTTCGAGTATTTGCTGTCCGTATGTTAGATGCGAGATTAACCTGCTTTCGACCCCTAAGGATAATAAATAGAGACTATGGTTTTTTTTATATCCTATGACGTTAAAAAACGCCCTATTGTATTAAGAGGGAGCACTTTTTTATACTGGATAAAAACATTGAAATGCTTAATAACAATTTAGGTCTCACCGTAAGAATTACACCATGAATATTCGAATCGCCAGCGCTAATGACTTTAATCAAATTTGGTCAATATTCCACGAAATAGTAAAGGTAGGTGATACTTATGCCTATTCGCCTCATATGTGCAAACAAGATGCTAAAAAAATCTGGTTTGAGCAACCTCGAAAAACGTTCGTATTTGAGCAAGACGGTAAGATACTCGGCACCTATTTTATAAAAACTAATCAAGCTGGGCACGGCAGTCATGTTTGCAACTGCGGTTATATGGTTCCTTCGTCAGCCAGAGGGAAAGGGCTAGCAACGTCTATGTGTGAACACTCACAAGAGATTGCCAGAGAGTTAGGTTACAAAGCGATGCAATTTAATTTCGTCGTTTCCAGTAACGATGCTGCCGTGCGGCTATGGCATAAGCTAGGCTTTCAAACAGTGGGTAATTTACCTAAAGCGTTTAACCATCCTGCACTCGGTTATATTGATGCACTGGTTATGTATAAATGGCTTTGAAGCTAGGTTTTCTGCTGACTCGACACTGGCGCGATACACCAACAGGGATTTGTCTCGACTTTTGGTTAGTTAGCGAACAAGGACCAATCCACGTTTCGATTCCCAATCAAAAAGCCATTTTTTTTATACGTTCAGTGGACAGTGAGCCAGTAGCAGAATTACTCAAAAAAATAGGTGTCATGTCGATCAAACCATTGGCGCTTCAGTCCTTTCGGTTTGAATCGATGAGTGGCGTGTACTTCGACTCGCAACAGAAACTCTATCGAGCACGAGATCTGTTAAAGAAAAACAACCTGTCTTGTTATGAATCGGATATCAGGCCAGCTGATCGGTATTTGATGGAGCGCTTTATTACCGCACCTGTGTCAATCGAGTTTGACGGTCATCAAAATATTATCCAGCCCGCTCGACTAAAGCCCTCAAAATACACCCCAACATTCGAAGTCATGTCATTCGACATCGAAACAGATTACGTCACTAACGAATTATTTTCGATCGCTTTTGCTTCTAATCACAGGCAAAAAGTTCTAATGATAGGGGATAAAGAAAACACCGACATCGTTGAATATTTGATTGATGAAAAAATACTTATAAAACGTTGGATAGAATATGTAACCGACATTAACCCTGATATTTTTATTGGGTGGAATGTTGTAAATTTTGACTTTCGAATATTGCAGAAAAGGTCACAAGCACTGGGCATTGCGTTGACGATAGGGCGCAGTGAAACGATACCGTCTTGGCGCAAAGCACAGACTGAAACCGATCACTACTTTATATCGATTCCCGGCAGAGTTGTGCTCTGTGGTATTGATACTCTGAAGAGTGCTACTTACAACTTTCCCAGCTTCTCACTTGAGTCGGTTGGTCAGGCTTTGCTGGGACGGGGTAAGCTCATTCATGACAGTCAGTCGTTACACGATCCATTATTCAAAGCGAAGGAAATTCGTCGTCTGTTTCATCAAGATAAAACAAAGCTTGCGGCTTATAACTTAGAAGACTGCCAACTTGTGCGTGATATTTTCGACAAGGCTGATCTAATCAATTTTGCGATCGAAAGAGCCAGGCTAACAGGTCTTGAGATGGATAAGGTCGGTGGTTCAGTGGCTGCATTTGATAACCTTTATTTGCCACGACTGCATCGCAAAGGGTTTGTAGCCCCCAATATTGGAGACTATCAAGGCGAATTAAGTGCGCCTGGTGGTTATGTCATGGATTCAAAGCCCGGTATGCATCAAAGTGTTTTAGTGCTCGATTATAAAAGTCTTTACCCCAGTATTATTCGGACCTTCAAGGTCGATCCTTATGCCCGTATAGCGGCCAAAAAATTGGAATCAAATGATATTGTGGATGGCTTTGATGGTGCTAGTTTCAGCAAGCATGACAATATTCTGCCAGATATTATTGCCACACTTTGGCAGGCACGGGATGTTGCAAAACGCGATCAGAATGCGGCCTTGTCCCAGGCCATTAAAATCATTATGAATTCTTTTTACGGTGTTCTTGGCACACCGGGCTGTCGAGTACATGACTCTCGTTTAACCAGTTCGATTACTAAGCGAAGTCACGCCATTATCTTGCAAACAGTCAAGCTCATAGAGGCTGAAGGTTATAATGTTATCTATGGGGATACGGATTCAGTCTTCGTGTCACTGCAAAAAGCGTGTGAAAATCAGCAAGCTGCTGAGATAGGTCGTCGATTAATGATATTAGTTAACGAATACTGGAAGCAGACTTTAGAGCAAGAATATGGGCTCCCGTCGTATTTAGAGATGGAGTTTGAAACACATTTTAATCAGTTTTTTATGCCAACAGTCCGAGGGTCTGATCAGGGCAGTAAAAAGCGATATGCTGGACTAATAGAGGATGAAACAGGCAATCGGGTTATACACTACAAAGGGCTGGAAACAGTGCGTACTGATTGGACTGATTTGGCGAAGGCTTTCCAGCAAAAGTTATATCAGCTTGTATTTGACGGTGAGGCGTACGAAGACTATATTTTGCTCACCATTAACTTGTTGCGAAATGGTGAGCACGACGATCAGCTGAAATATCGTAAACGCTTACGAAAGCCGTTGATAGATTATATTAAAAACATACCACCACATGCCCAGGCTGCAATTAAAGCGGAGCTATTGTTTAAAAAAATGAACCAACCTTCTCGTTATAGAAATAAAAGCTGGATTGAATATGTGATTACGCTTAGTGGTCCTGAAACGCTAGAATGTCAAAGGTCAAAACTCGATTACGAACATTACATTGAGCGGCAGTTAACACCCATTGCTGATACCATTTTGACTGCTGCAAAAAGTTCTATGGAGGCAGTTACTGCAAAGCAGCAAAATTTATTCTAGAGGATATATAAAATACATTTATGATTTATACTATAAAGTGCGCATGACCTTTCTGAGAATTACAGGCAACCAGAATTTGATTGGTGACTTTGTGTTTGGAATTACTTAACGCTTGCTTCTGTGGTTCTGTGCTTCACATTCATCTTCACTTAGCTTTGGATTGCCATACATAAAACTAACTACTCCATTTTAACATCGTTATCTCGTTAAAGGCGCAGCGGATAAGTTTTTTTAGGTGATCGAAGTTCTTTTAGAAATATATAGACTGGGATATTCTCCATTATTCGATAAACAGGAATAAGATCAAATTCGACCAAAAAGAATAATCTTGAAAACTCAACCCATATTCTGCACTTTAATCTTCTCAAATAATTCTCAGTACAAGGTGTCAACTATTTAGAGCTGTTGTGCCACGTTTTTTTTGACCCATAATATTCAGCCATAATAAAGCGGTTATTACAAATACTGTCAAAAAGTTATGTGGCTCAACACCCAAATTAAAAATCTCAATCTGCCAACTTCGAGTAAATTTCATCAAACTGGTCTGACACTTTTTGGAAAATAGTGATGAGCTCAGGGTCGAAGTGCGAAGGGTCAGTTCTACCATCACCATTAAGCATGATTGACAGAGTTTTTGCCTGATCAAACGCTGGTTTGTAGGGACGTTTTGACCTCAATGCGTCATAGACATCAACTAAAGCTGTGATGCGAGCCTCAATGGGAATCTCAGTCCCTTTAAGGCCTCGAGGATAACCACCTCCGTCCCAGCGTTCATGATGATTTCTGGCAATGTTGGCGGCAGTCAGCATAGCGGGGTGTTTTGAGTGGGACAGTATGTCATACCCATTCTTTGCATGCTGTTTCATGATTTCGACTTCATCAAGGTCCAATTTACCTGGTTTTAGTAAAACACTTTCTGGGGTGCCAATCTTTCCTACATCATGCAGCGGGGCCGCTAGATAAATTAAGTTTTGGCGTGCTTCCGACCAGCCAAGCTCCCTGGCAATCAATTGAGCATATTCCCCGATCCGGCGGATATGATTGCCAGTCTCAGGATCCTTATATTCAGCCGCCGTGGCAAGACACTCAAGCGACTCACTATAGGCGTTTTCGAGGTCACATAGAAGTTTTCGGATTTCTCCTGTTTTTTCCCGGACCTCTGATTTCAGATTGACTTCATATTGGCGTTTGGTACGTTTCAAAAGGATCAATTCTTCTACCCGGTGGACAACGTGAACCAGGTGCTGAAGACTAATGGGCTTTTCAAGGAAGTCGTTAACACCAAGCTTCAGTGCCTCTATGGCTTCCGTTGACCCACCGTGACCGGTCAAGATAATAAATTCAAGGTCACGATCTTTGCCAAGCTCAGACTTTGCGGAATAGATCATTTCCAGACCTGATTTTATAGGCATGAGGATATCACTTAAGACTAGGGTGATTTCCGTATCTCGGCGCAGAAGATCAAGACCTTCTTCACCATTTGAGGCTTCCACGCATTCGAAGCCTTCATCACCCAAGCATTCGACAAGCTCCTGGCGGATTCTTTCTTCATCTTCGGCAATCAGAATTTTTGTAATCATAATTAATTACCTATTGTTTCCAGTTTAGAATATATCTTTTCTAATCAATTTTCAAACGCTAGGTACTTTATTAAAAAAAGTATAAAGCGAAATCTATGCCGTTTCCTTCGACTCTAGGAATGGCATGTCCCCACATGGGGATGACCCCTGCGGTTTTCCCTAACGTTGTTTCAATGGTCTTGATCAAGCCAGCCCCGCCTGCCCTGGCATCTAATATTTCTGCTGTTTCTTCAAGAATCATTTCTTCATCATCAACAATAAGGATCTTGATTGAGATAGTTTTTAGCCTTCCAGTAACTAATGTTCAATATTAACGAACAATTGGCAGAGTGATCGTGAACCGAACGCCATCATTGATATTTTCAGCAACAATGGTGCCGTTCATATCATGGACAATGCCGTAACTGACAGACAGACCTAAACCGGTACCTTTGCCCATTTTTTTTGTGGTATAAAATGGCTCGAAGATACGAGGCAAAACATCTTTTGGAATACCGCCACCGGTATCCTCAGATGTAATGTGCACACCTTGATCGTCTTCAAATACCCGCAATGTAATGGTT
>CAXMOZ010000125.1:0-50929 GCA_964195315.1 uncultured Acidimicrobiia bacterium
CGGTGGTCAAATTTCATGTGTGTTCTCTCCTCCCCGAATGCTTACCAACGAAAATCATCAGTATCTTCCGCTTCACGCTTCCATGCCGGCCTTGATCCTTCGGTCCCGAAAAACACTTCGATACGAAAACGGATGCCAGGATTCAATTTGAAATCAAATTCAACATAGTCGTTCTTCTCACTATCTAACTTTTCAACCCAGCTTTTCGGCTTGGCTGACTAATAGCGAGGCGCGCATTATAGGCAGTTAAGCTCAATCGTCAAGACGTTTACCCGGTTTATTTCAATTAATTTCCAAGGCCTATAAAGCGTACGCGACCTAGGTAGTTAAGCTATTGTGATTCTAGCGAATTTACGCTTTCCGACCTGAGCAACGACAACTCCTTTATGAAGACGAACAGTCTTATCCTCTACCTTTTCTCCATCAAGCTTTACTGCGCCTTGCTTAATCATTCGGAAACTATCTGAAGTACTACTAGTAAGTGATGCTAACTTGAGTACATTGGCGAGGCTATTGCCACCTTCTTCTAGCGGTATTGTGATTTCAGGCATTTCATCTGGCATAGCTCCCTTGGAAAACCTTGCAATAAAGTCTTCTCGCGCCTTGGTGGCGGATGCCTTGTCATGAAATCTGGTTATTATCTCTTCGGCCAGTATGAACTTGACATCTCTGGGGTTTTTACCATTTACTATATCTTGTTTAAAGCTATCTATTACTGAAATTGCCCTGAAACTCAACAGCTCGAAATAGCGCCACATCAAATCATCACTTATCGACATCAACTTTCCAAACATGTCATCAGGGGAATCATTAACACCTATATAATTTTTGAGCGACTTCGACATTTTTTGAACACCATCTAACCCTTCTAGTATTGGCATTGTCAATATAACTTGAGGCTCAAATCCATCGGAGCGCTGCAACTCTCTCCCTACTAGTAGGTTGAACTTCTGATCTGTGCCACCTAACTCGACATCAGTTTTCATCGCAACCGAATCGTAACCCTGCACCAATGGATATAAAAACTCATGAATTGAGATGGGCTGGTTACCCTTAAATCGTTTTGAAAAATCATCCCGCTCTAGCATCCGGGCAACGGTATGTCGCGAGGCAAGCTTGATCATGTCGGCTGACGACATTTTTCCATGCCAGGTCGAGTTGAAGCATATTTCAGTTAAATCTGGATCGAGAATCTTAAACACCTGATCTTTATATGACCGGGCATTTTCCTGAATCTCGTCGGATGTCAGTGCTGGACGTGTCACTGACTTACCAGAGGGGTCGCCAATCATTCCGGTGAAATCTCCGATCAAAAACATGACATGATGGCCCAGCTCTTGAAATTGACGCATTTTATTAATAAGGACGGTGTGCCCAAGATGCAAATCAGGTGCTGTCGGGTCGAACCCGGCCTTTATTTTTAGAGGCTTTCCACGAGACAACTTTGTAACTAACTCAGATTCAACTAGTACCTCATCAGCGCCTCTTTTGATTTGCTGCATTGCATCTTCGACAGAAATCATGTTATATCTCTTCCACGATTGTATTGTTTATACATATTTTTCAATTTAACCAATAGCTTGCGCCATATACCTAATGAGTTTTCAAGAACTTGACCTTAAATCAAGCCGCGTTTCTATAATTCGGCGACCAATTGCATTCGCATTTAAGTCTAAATCAAAAATTAAATTACTGCTGAAATTGGCCGTAGTTTCTGCTGCGATCACACTGTTCGGATTCAGTGCCTCCACCACACTTTCCAAGGCTTCGGATTCTACCCCCAAGTCACAACAATTACACTATAAGCTCCTCCTACCTGAAGCCAAGGAAATGAGCATTGAATCTGAAGCTAAGTCTGTGAATGCTGACATAGACATTGTGAATAATGATTGGCGAATCATAACAATCAAATCTGGAGACACACTCGCCTCTATATTTTCAGCCAACGGCCTATCGGCGACTACAACCCATAATGTTGCAGCTCTCAATGAACACACCAAGGCACTGCGCTTTATCAAACCCGGTCAAAAAATTCATTTATTGTTAGACGAAAAGCAATCTCTGCGACAAATGAAGTATGTTTACGACATAACCAGGACATTGGAGATTCGCCTCAACGAAGATCAGGCGCTTAGCAGTCAGATAGTCAATTACAAACTTGATGCCGTACCCGTTTTTAAGCAAGGCGTTATAAAAAGCTCACTGTTCGAAGCGGCTGCGGCAGGCGACATACCTGAAAGTGTCATTATGGACCTGGCCAATATCTTTGGATGGGATATTGATTTCTCTCTCGATATTCGACGAGGTGACCGATTTGGGGTTGTCTACAATGAATTATATAAAGACGGCGTCAAAATAAAAAGTGGCCAAATTTTAGCGGCTGAATTTATCAATAACGGTAAGTTATATAAAGCAGTTCACTACACCACCCCTAAGGGTGACAGTGATTATTATGATGAGAACGGTAAAAGCATGCGTAAGGCGTTCTTACGCAGTCCGGTGAAGTTTGCTCGTATCAGCTCCAGGTTTAGTTTAAAGCGCTGGCATCCTGTCTTGTCTAAATGGAGATCACACAAAGGTGTTGATTACGCTGCTGCCAGGGGAACACCAATACGCGCTTCTGGTGATGGAAAAATTGTCTTAGCGGGCAGAAAAGGCGGGTACGGCAAAGCTATATTCATTCAACATGGCGGTCGCTATAAAACGGTTTATGGCCATTTAAATGGCTATGCCAAAGGCATACGAGTTGGAAAAAAGGTTAAACAAGGCCAGATTATTGGTTATGTAGGTAGTACCGGGCTAGCAACTGGGCCACATCTTCATTACGAATTTCGTGTCAATGGCGCACATCGCAATCCATTGACCGTAAAACTGCCAGAGGCAAAACCAGTCCATCCATCCTACCTACCCCACTTTAAAGAGAATACCCAAGTGTATTTATCTATGCTGCAGGTCATGGGAACTACTCTGGCCAACAATTCAAATTAATGCCAGCTACTATATCGTCCGAAATTTACATAGGGCTGATGTCAGGGACGAGTCTTGACGGCATCGACATTGCCATTGTTGATTTTAACAGCAAGCCACCCAGGGTACTGCTAAGCAAAACACATCCATACACTGCAGCCATAAAAAAACGAATTAAAGACATAACACTCGATAAGACAGCAAGCATAGATTCGCTATGCCGACTCAATATCGAGCTTGGCCATGCTTATGCCACTGCCGTGAACGAGTCGCTTGAGAACGCTAATCTTAAACGCAATCAGATACAAGCCATTGGTAACCATGGTCAAACGATTCGTCACTGCCCTGATGCAACATTTCCTTACACACTTCAATCAGGGGACCCAAATACGCTAGCAGTCGAGACTGGCATCACAACTGTTGCCGATTTCAGAGGCATTGACATTGCACTTGGTGGTCAGGGCGCGCCACTGGCACCGGCCTTTCATCAATCTGTATTTACATCATCAACCACTAACAGAGCAATTGTTAATATAGGCGGCATTGCTAATATCACTTACCTACCGAGTAACCCGACTGAAAAAATCATGGGTTTCGACACTGGACCCGGCAATACGTTAAGCGACTACTGGGTCGGCCTACATAAAAGCCTGCCTTATGATGATGGCGGACAATGGGCCAAAACTGGACGTGTGATTGATAAACTGCTTGCCGAAATAACAGCTAAAGAGCCTTTTTTCAAGCAAGCGGCACCAAAATCAACAGGAACAGATCATTTTAATCCCACGTGGCTCTCAACTTACAATATTAATCAGTACGCCCCAAATGACATTCAGGCTACTTTGATTGAGCTAACCGCCTTATCGATTGCAGATAGCATTTCAGGCTTACCGAATAACCCAAAAGAGTGTTTTATTTGTGGCGGCGGCGCTCGCAACTTGCACCTAATTGAACGCATTCAAAAGCGGCTACCAAATTCGCTAATACAAACAACTCAACAGTTAGATATTGACCCTGACTATGTTGAAGCAATCGCCTTTGCCTGGCTAGCCAGGCGAAGGATCAATCATGAGCCAGGCAATATCCCCTCTTCCACACATGCCCGTCGTCACGCCATTCTTGGTGGAATCTATAGCGGAAATAATTAGGTCTAGCTCCGCCAGTGCAATATTTTTACTATTTTTTATCAACAATGCATATTTTTATTGATTTACTCGCTATAATCTGAGCTTGCGTCAAAATTAGCTCTTAAAATAAATAGTTCGATGGGTATCAACATGAAGTCACCAACAAACAGGCTAGTAGTGCTAGCAATACTGTGTCTACCGGCAGCCTCGGCTAATGCTGACTTCATCGGCCTTAATATTGGGGTTAGCCATTGGGCTCCCGATTTAACGGGTAACTTTAATAGTGGAAATAATGCCAGTATCGATCTTAAAAGCGATTTGGGTGTTAACGACCCATCGCAAACTTCGCTTGTATTTATACTGGAACATCCGATTCCTTTATTGCCCAATGTAAAGTATCAAAATTTTAACCTCGAAACTTCTGGGTCTAACACGCTTAATCGAGGCATTCAGTTTAACGGGCAATCTTATACTTCTGGCACTCAGGTTACATCAACCTTTGATTTTTCTCACGATGACATCGTACTATATTACGAAATTCTCGATAACTGGATCAACCTCGATCTAGGTATCGATATTAAACGCTTTGATGGGGAGGTAGGTATTGATGGCAACAATATCAAGCTAGAAGAAACTGTACCCTTACTCTATATTTCGGCAAGATTTGACCTGCCATTCACGGGGTTTTACGCTGGCGCCGACCTGAACCACCTCAGTAGTGGTGACAATAGCGCCAATGACTCAACCCTTTTGGTGGGTTATGAGTCTAGTATTGGATTAGGCATTGAAGGTGGACTGAAAACGTTTTCACTTGATTTGGATAACGCCGATAATATTGACACCAATATCGAGTATCAAGGCCTTTATTTAAATGGATTTTTTCACTTCTAGTAAAAATACCCAATTAAATTCATCGGGCAACCTATATAGAAAAAGACGAGCCACAACCACAAGTAGACTTGGCATTAGGGTTGTTGACAACAAACATCGAGCCTTCTAAGCCTTCACTAAAATCAACCTCTGAACCTGCCAAATATTGATAGCTCATAGGATCAATTAACAGTGTCACACCCTGATTTTTAACTGTTTTATCGTTTTCTTTGACTTCTTCGTCTAAAGAAAACGTGTATTGAAACCCTGAACAACCACCGCCATAAACAGACACCCTAAGTTTCAGGTTAGGGTTGCTCTCTTCTTCGGTTAACGCTTTAACCTTTCGAGCAGCCGCATCTGAAAAGTCTAAAACAGTACTAACGATGGGTTTAATCATCGATCCAAAATTTGCATCAATTGTAATATTCACGATACTAGTCTCTGTGTAATCTAAGTTGACCTTAGCTTTCCCTACTATTTTAGTCAACTATTCTTATTGGTTAAAACGGGCTAAAGAAAAAACACAAAAGGCTCTGTTATGGTTTTTCTTCAGTTTCAGCCGATTCATCGTTTTTTTGGTCCTTGCTCTCCGCTGCCTTATGCTCTAAAGCGCGCTGTGGTTTGGTATCTGGAGAATTATGAACTAGCCCACCATTAACTTCAGCACCAATCGCCATTTCAATCAGGTTGTAATAAACGCTACCCTTTATTCTCGACTTCGGGGCCAGCTCTACCCGAGCTGAGCCATATACATCGCCAACAATCTGTCCGTTTAGTACCATATTAGGCACATTGACCTCGCCTTCAATTCGGCCAAACTCACTAAGAATAAGAATGGCAGAACTACCTTCTTCGGCCTTAACATTGCCGATAATACTGCCATCGACATGCAGCCCACCAGTAAATACCAAATCCCCTGTTATTTCGGTACCCTGCCCTACCAGTGTGTCAATTCGAGCAGAGTGAAACGCCTTTTTTTTGCCAAACATGTTAACTGTCCTCAGACAAGACTCTTGCCCATAAAATACTTTCGGTAAACGACTTTATCTTTTTCGTGGTAGAAACAATGTTAATTTCTAGCTCATACGGCGTAAAGCCTTCAACAAGGGAAAACTCACCTTCGAAAACTTGAAAATACCGAAAAGAGAATTTAGTGTCTCTTTCTGACTTACCAAACTCAATTTTTGACAGAAGAAGATCACGCTTACCGTCTTTGTCTTCACCGCGAACCAGCACTTTCGCAGTGCCTGTAACCTTTTTCGTACCTTTGCCTCGCTTTGTTAGCACCATTTTATAACCAAACACACCTTCGCTGCCTTTTTTTCTAACTTCAAAAGTTTGTAAATTAATACCCAACGCTACATCTTTCGGAGAAACTATGCCCTGATAAAAAACCAACTCCTCTTTTTGCTCTAGTAGCTTTTGCTGTAATTTTATGAGCGCCTGATTCGCTAGCAAATAGGCGTCACGTTCAATTCGACTCGAGGTCGACAATTGAGCATTTTTCTTAACTAAATTACTGTTACGAGACTCAAGCTCATCAACCTGACTGACCAGTGTCTCTCGCTCTAACTTGAAAAGCGACAACTCGTAAGATTGATAAGCTTGACCTAGTACGAAAAACAACCATAACAGTGCCGCAACTAAAACAACACCCAGCCATAGTTTCCAAGGCCTGTACTGCTTTACATGAAAGCCTCGATGCAACTGGCTCAAGGCATCATTCCCAATGATTTCAAACCGGCATCCTCTTCAAGCCCAAACATCAAGTTCATATTTTGAATGGCCTGACCCGCCGCTCCCTTAACTAAGTTATCGATCACAGATAAAACCACATACTTATTGTTTTCTTCTAAGTAATGCACCGCTATACGACAAGTGTTCGCACCTTTAACCGATCGAGTTTCTGGGTGCGAGCCCGTTGGCATAACATCAACGAATGGCTCGTCTTTGTAGGCTTGCTCGAAAAGCTGCTGAGCCTTACTTGCAGAATTGCCCGCAAAACCAATTGCATCGGCATATATTGTAGAATGAATACCTCTGATCATTGGCATCAAATGGGGGCTGAATACTAAATTAGAATCCGCATTAACCGTCTGTAGAATTTGTCTTATTTCCGGCAAGTGACGATGCCCTGAGGTGCCATAAGCCTTAACCGACTCAGTCACTTCACTAAACAATGTGGCTACATTTGCATTGCGGCCAGCGCCACTGGCACCTGATTTACAATCAGCAATAATGCTAGACGGCTCAATAAGGCCATTTTTAAGCAATGGTAATAGACCTAAAATAACCGATGTTGGATAACAACCAGGGTTTGCAACCAAACTCGCAGACCGTATCTCATCTCGATTAAGTTCAGGCAAGCCATAAACAGCTTGCGCCAACAAATCTGGACAAGCATGAGTTGCGCCATACCACTTTTGCCACAGATCTACATTTTTAATGCGAAAATCGGCCGCCAAATCGATTACTTTTATACCCGCATCCAGTAGCGCTTTAGCCTGTAACATGGCAGTAGCATTGGGCGTTGCGAAAAACACCAGATCACAATTTTGATAGGCCTTAAGCGCTGGCTCGCTAAATGCCAAACCAATGCGTCCGCGCAAATTAGGATAAATATCAGACACTAAGGTGCCAGCATTTGAACGCGAGGTAATTACCTCAATCTGTACATCACTATGATTCGCAATTAAACGAATAAGCTCAACACCGGTATACCCTGTGCCGCCAACAATACCTACTTTAATCATTTAATAAGATTCAATATTTGGGTTAAAATGAACTCAGTATTATACATAGTTCGCGCGATCAGGTGCTAGTATACAGCTCGCTAGACGCATCAAACTCCGTTAATTAATTCACAACAGACGTCACTAATGATCTGGGTAAAAGCACTACATATAATTTTCATGGTCGCCTGGTTCGCAGGGATATTTTATTTGCCTCGACTATTCGTCAATCACGCTATGACAACCGATGATTCAGTCAAAGCTCACCTTGGTTTAATGGAGAAAAAACTATACCGTTTCATCACTCCCTGGATGGTGCTCACGCTAGTATTCGGTGCCTGGCTAACATTTGAATATGCTTGGGTCGCCTATGCGGAAATGCTCTGGCTTAAGATCAAAATTGCACTCGTCGTTTTATTGGTGGTTTATCATTTTTATTGTGGTCGTATTATTGAGCAACTCGAGGCTGGCGATGATCCTCGCACTCATATTTGGTTTCGTTGGTTTAACGAACTGCCAGTCATCATTTTGTTCGTGGTGGTTATATTAGCGGTAGTTAAGCCTATATAGCGCTTTAGCAGAATAGAAACAAACAATCTATGCGTAGCTATATTCTCCTAGAACTGCTGCCTTACTCGTTCTCGAACTGCGACTTTAACCAAGCTTTGAATAGTTCAACTTCAGCCCTTTGCGGACTATGCACAACGGGGGTAATCAGGTAATGCGATTGAGGAAAGTCGATCGGCTCTGCGACCATGGCAACTTTTGAACCTGATTCAATGGCCGTTTTTGCAAACCGAGTCAGTATTGTTGCGGCCCCAACCCCAGCCGACGCAAGTGCCAGCGCTGCGATCGTAGTATCGACTGAATATCTCATCTGGACACTGTCCATACTGAGCTCATTGGCTGTAAAAAATCTAGCCCAGTTATTTTCGTGCCCCAGTATATGAATCAAGGGACAATCCAATAAATCTGCTGGGTGACTGATGGTGGGTAGACTCGCAGCAGCACAGATAGGTACCACCGTTTCTTGCGAAATCTTCTCTACCTGCAGACCAGGCCAATCGCCATAACCTATACGTAAATCAACATCGACATCTTCGGCAGACGCCGAATCGGCCCATATAACTGAAATAAAACGAATATTTATCTCGGGATACAGCGCTGTGAATTGCGGCAATAATGGTGCAAGCCAAAGTGCGACAGTTGAAATCGGCGCCCTAACTGTAATTGTTTGCTGTGATAATGAACCAAATAAGCTAGTGGTTGATAAATTAATGTCTGCTAGCGATTTGCGAACTGAATGCACATAAGCCTTTCCCATACCTGTCAAAGTTAAATGACGAGGTTTACGCTCAAAAAGTTGGCAACCTAACACCTCCTCCAGTGCTTTAATATGCTGGCTAACAGCCGTCTGTGTCAAACCCAACTCGGCGCCCGCCTGAGTAAAGTTTAAAAGTCGAGCCGACGCCTCAAAAGTACGCAACCAAACAAGATTGGGAAGACGTGATTGCATTGCACTACCTATCAATATTTTTGGGTCTTATGGTCAATTTTAACTGTTTTCCTTTAGGGTTCAATAGCGTAATAATTTGAATTAAGTAAAGTAATCGATCACTAATATAATTCAAATGATGGCTGGAGATATAATATGAGAATTGGATTTATAGGACTTGGTAATGTTGGTGGAAAACTAGCCGGATCAATCCTTAGAAATGGCTATGAACTATCAGTTCGAGATTTAAATGAAGATCACGTGCAATTTTTTGTGGATCAAGGTGCTAGCCGCGCAGATAGCCCCAAGGAATTAGCCGAGACATGTGACGTAATCATTACCTGCTTACCGTCACCTACTGCTTGTTCACTGGTAATGGAAGCCGATGATGGCGTTCTTGCAGGTTTAAGCGAAGGCAAAATATGGGCTGAAATGTCCACAACTGACGAAAGCGAAGTAAAACGATTAGCTGGGCTAGTTCAGGCTAAAGGCGCTTCTGCTATCGAATGCCCCGTTTCTGGTGGCTGCCATCGTGCAGCGACAGGCAATATCTCTATTTTTGCTGGCTGTGATAGAGACACCTTTGAACGCATGCTTCCGATGCTAACCACATTAGGCAGACGCGTTTTGCACACTGGACCGATCGGATCAGCTTCTGTACTGAAGGTAATGACCAACTATTTGGCAACAGCCAACCTAATAACTTTGTGTGAAGCTATGGTAACAATGAAAGCAGCCGGCATAGATATGGCGACCACTTATGAAGCCATCACAATCTCATCGGGCACTTCGTTTGTGGCTGAAACCGAAGGTCAAGTCATTCTAAATGGCGGTCGAGATATTTCATTCACGATGGACCTGGTGAAGAAAGATATCGGGTTATTTCACAAGGTAGCGCAAAGCCATAACATACCTTTAGATATCAGCCCAGTTATGGTCGATATTTTTAACGATGGCATTGAGCGCTACGGTGAACGAGAGTTATCGCCCAATATTATTCGACGTCTCGAAGATGCCACTGGCTTGTCTGTACTCGCCGATGGTTTTCCGAATGAACTAGTGGACGACGAACCTGAAGAAGCAGGTTATGAAGTAGTTCCGCGCGGCCGTTAAGCTAACTGAATCAATAACATTCGTTTCAAGTGATCTGGCTCAATAAGCGGTTGAGTCAGTTTTTCTGCCCGTTACTTACCCGCGCGTATTAATCCACCCAGTCCTTTTTTATCCAGTCTCTCGGCGTACATGACACGAACATCGGATGAGTCAGACATTTTGACAGCGATATCAAACATCGCTCTCATTTCCTTCATACTAAACGTTTTAATCACCTTTTTGGCTTTGAGTAAGCTACCCGTACTCATCGACAAACTGTCAATACCAACACCCAAAAGCACCATCACACCTAACGGATCACCGGCCAGTTCACCACAAACACTGACAGGGGTATTAGAGTAACTAGCCCCCACGGCGATTTGTTTTAATGCCTTTAATACGGCAGGATGAAACGATGAAAATAAATCAGCTACATTCTCATTATTACGATCCACCGCAAGCAAATATTGGGTCAGGTCGTTGGTACCGACAGACACAAAATCGACCACACTGCAAATATCTTCAATTTGATAAACGGCTGAGGGCACCTCAATCATGGCGCCAATCGGTGGCATATCGATATCACAGGCGTAGTCTTCTTCTATTTCATCTTTGACCCGACGTATTAACGTCAGAGACTCGTCCAGTTCCTTCCTGCCGCTAATCATCGGTAGTAATATTTGCAAATTACCCTGACCAATATTGGCTCTCAGCATTGCGCGCACCTGAGTAATAAAAATCTCTGGGTGATCAAGCGTAATTCGTACACCCCGCCATCCCAAAAATGGATTAGCCTCTTTAATTGGGAAGTAACTCAATGGTTTATCACCACCAACATCCAGTGTTCTCAACACTACGGGTAACTTACCGAAAGTCTCAAGTACATTTTTATAAATATAATATTGTTCGTCCTCACTCGGAAATCGGTCTCTAATCTGGAACGGTATTTCTGTCCTATATAAGCCTACTCCCTCAGCACCACTACGCAGTGATGGGGTATGGTCAGCCATCAAACCAGAGTTAACTCGCAGAGAAATAGTATGGTTATCACTTGTCACCGCTGGCTCATTCTTCAGTCTCAACAAGTCTTGCTCTATTTCAGCCTCTTCCTCGAGATACGTACAATACTCTGCAAGCACTTCTTGATTCGGGTCAATATAAGCAGTGCCACTATAGCCATCAACCACCACTTTCAAGCCATCCATTTGCTTGAAGGGTAAATTAGGAATACCCATTACTGCCGGAATACCTAACGCATGCGCCAATATCGCGACGTGAGAAGCAGCACTGCCATGTGCTGAGACAATGGCGCAGAGGCAATCAGGTGGCACATCGGCTAGATCGATAGCAGTAATTTCGTCCCCAACCAATATCGTTTGATCGGGAAATTCAATCAACGCACTTTGTTCAAGCATGAGCTTGCGTAATACTCGATGCCCCAGATCACGAATATCATTCGCTCTTTCGGCTAGATAGGGATCCTCCATTTGTTCAAAAATACGCGCATGCGCTTCAATCGTATCGCGCCAACAGGCTGGTGCCCAATTACCTAGTTCAATATTACGCAACGTGTCGTCAATCAGTGAACCACCATTCAACATTTGCGCATAAGCGATGAATAATGCGCATTCTTCTTCTGGCAAGGAATCGCGCATGCGGTCAGCTTGAACGGTTAAGTCTTCCTGTACCCTTTTTACCGCATCATGAAAATTCTTGATTTCACTTTCAAAGTTACTCACCCACTTATTTGGCACAGAGCTTAAATTAACGCCTCGATTAAGAACAATCGCCTCACCGATAGCCATGCCAGGCGCACTTGCTACACCTTTAACAACATGCGTCACCGACTCAGCATCGCCACTGCCCACAAATTTAAATCGACCCTGGCTTTCGGCATGCTCAATAGACGTTGCCAACTGGGCCGCTAAGGTATTGAGGAAAGCCTCGTCATCTTCCTGGAAAGCTCGTTCAGCTCTTTGAACGGCAATAACACCCAATACTTTTCGATGCGAAATGATGGGCACGCCGAGATAGACTGGAAAACTGTCTTCGCCCGAGTCAGCCATGAGGATAAAGCGCTTGTGCTTCGTCCCCTCCGTCAAGTTGATAGATTCAGCTCTACCAGCGATGAGGCCAACAATGCCTTCACCAAAACGCCGAGTTACTTTGCCATTTATATCAGGGTTGAGTCCTCGACTGGACTTTAGAATTAACTCTTCAGAGTCATCAGCAGATGCCAGGAAAATAGTACAGGCATCGGCCACCAAATCTTTTAACAAACTGTCCGCGATCAAATCGAGCGCATGCTGGATATCAGGAGAATGGCTAACCTCCTGAACAATACGTTGAAGCCTGTTGAGCATTGATGGCACTAAATATTTTCCTGCCCTATAAATTGGTGATTAAATATATCTCAGATAACCGTCGACTGAATTTAACTCTACTTGATTAATCGATTACATACGAAAAAGACGTGATTCCTAAAGAAGGCTGACTGTTTTGTAATGAATATAAGGATTGCGGCAACGCCACTTTCCTAAAGGGCATACCAAAAGGTTAACTCACGATATCCTTTACCATCAGAACCTGATACTAGCCGCTTAACGAGACCTCATTATTAGCCGATTCAAGTGCAATAGGCAAGTAAGACTGTAACTGAAGCAGCGCACAGTGATAAACACGGCGTTTAAAAAACACAACGTTTTCAACAGGATGCCAAAAATCGACCCACTCCCAGTGATCAAATTCAGGTTTACCCGAAACACCCAAATCAACCTTACCTTCGTCTGACTGGTATTGTAATAAAAACCAGATTTGCTTTTGCCCAATACAGAGTGGTGATGAATTTTTTCGGATCAACCGCTTAGGTAACTTGTATCGCAACCAACTATTAGTAGACGCCAGAATATTAACATCATCCACCTGCAGACCCGTTTCTTCCCATAATTCACGGTACATCGCCTCAACTGGCGACTCACCATCCGATATACCACCTTGTGGGAATTGCCAGGCATCTTGACCAATTCGTTTTGCCCACATCACCTGACCCGCTTGATTGCACAGGATAATGCCCACGTTTGCTCTATATCCATCTACGTCAATCACGTCGCTTCTTCTCAATAAATCGTTTAAAATTCGAATCGCTATTTTTACACACTATTTGACTCACACCAACCAGTCGCGAGGCGATCCATCATGGCGTTAGCAATTTTTGATCTCGACCACACCCTACTCAATGGCGATAGTGACTACTTATGGGGTGAATATATGGTCGCAAAAAAAATTGTCGATGCCGATGTTTACCAGCGCGAGAACAAGGCTTTTCTGGATGACTATCTACGCGGCGATTTAGACAACGAGGTTTACCTGCAATTTGCACTTAAACCGTTAACCCAATACTCCATCGACCGATTACATGCCTGGCGTAGTGATTATGTCAGTAACTGGATTCAACCTATTATTGCCAAGGGCACACAGGCATTGCTCGACAAACACCGAGCACAAGGCGACGAACTTATTATTGTAAGCGCAACAAACCTATTTATTACTGCACCAATTGCCGAACTACTCGGCATAGATCAAATTTTGTCCACAGAGCCAGAGATTATCGATAACCAATACACTGGTCGATATCTAGGCACTCCAACATTCAAGGAAGGCAAAGTAACGGTGTTAAACGAGTGGCTAAAAAACTCCAACCACTCACTAAACAATAGCTACTTCTATAGCGACTCGATTAACGATCTGCCATTGCTAGAACAAGTAGCCAAACCGGTAGCCGTCAATCCTGACGAAAAGCTATCAGCCATTGCGGCTGAGAGAAATTGGCTGGTACTCGACCTTCGGGTTTAAGCTCTGCTTTAACCCTATGTTTTGGGTAAGGTAACGCCCTTCTGTCCTTGATACTTACCACCACGATCTTTATAAGAAGTTTGACAAACTTCATCAGATTCAAAAAACAACATTTGGGCAACGCCCTCATTGGCGTATATTTTTGCTGGTAGCGGTGATGTATTCGAAAACTCCAAAGTCACATGACCTTCCCATTCGGGCTCTAACGGCGTGACATTAACGATAATACCGCAACGCGCATAAGTCGATTTACCCAAACAAACTGTCAACACGCTTCGTGGAATACGAAAATACTCAACCGTACGAGCCAGCGCAAAGGAGTTTGGTGGGATGATACAAACATCCGAATTGACATCGACAAAACTATTATCATCGAAATTCTTGGGGTCAACTATGGCCGAATTAATATTCGTAAAAATCTTAAACTCATTTGCGCAACGCACGTCATAGCCATAACTTGATGTGCCGTAGGAAATGATTTTACTGCCGTCCGACTCCCGAACCTGACCCGCCTCAAATGGCTCGATCATGCCTTCAGACTCAGCCATACGACGAATCCAACGATCTGATTTTATGCTCACGTGTTAACCCTACGAAAAATGTGGCGGCAGTATATCGATTTCTCTAGCTCTACGTCTATTGTCAACACCGATTAAAAAAGCAATTCCTGTTCTAGCGATCCATTCTTGGCTCAAGCATGCGAATAGAGGACAAAATTGCAAAAGGCGATTCCCTTTTTTGGAGTGAGATTCATAATATTTCCCATAGTTTGTTCTATTTGTGGATAATTTTGCAACTAATTAAATGACTGACTAGTCACGCAGTTAATTAGTATTACATCAAGCCTCATTCAAACTTTTGTTAGAGATGATGCCTTTGAAAAACACATTGAATCAGTATAGCCGCATGGTGGCTTGGGTTTTAACAATTTTTAATGGTCCGGTTGTAGATAGTCGAGGAAACTAACCTTTTAAGACGTGGTGAGCATATGTATTTAAAAATAAAACTCACTCAGATTTGATTTGCAGATGTTTTACTCGAGACCAGAAAAAATCACCTGTATCAAAGATCATAGAAGGAAACACAACGAACTTTATTACAACAGAAATAGGATATTAATGCGTTATGCCAACATAAAGGCATTCTGCGTGAGAACAGCATTTAAAAGTTAATCAAATCGATAATTTTCAGTGAAATTGAGGTAGGTGTGGTCATGACCCAATACAAAAACCGAATAAAGATAATATTAGACGACCAAGTATTCTTAAAATGGCGGCCGGTGTCGGTCTGAGTGGAATAACATCAGGAGTGGCAGCATTGACAAACGATAGTAAAGATACCGACGTTAACGATGTAATTGTTGTTGGTGCTGGAATGGCGGGTCTTTATGCGGCTAAAACTTTAATTAAAAAAGGTTATTCGGTAAAGGTGTTGGAAGCGACAAACCGGTATGGTGGACGAGTCTATAGCCGCACTTTGGGGGGCACTCGAATCCAGATGGGCGCTGAGGAACATCATTTGAAAGCTAATAATCCAGTTTATGACACGATTGTTAGTGAGTACGGCAAAGACGTCTACTGTAAAGACTTATGTTGGTGAAGATGTGCTGACTATGGATGACAATAAGACTTGTTGGGTGGAAACGGGCGATTGCGAAGATGATACCCACATTGTTAAATTCTGGAAATATGGGGCGGGATCTAGCAGTAAAAAGAAGAATAAAGATTTTTCGATTACCATGGCAGATGATGTATTAAAGCGTACCGGTGTTGACCGCAATCACCGAGCATACCACCTTTATGACAACTCTATAGCGGGTTCAATATATGGTACCTGACTGGATAAAATTGGGATTGCGAGTCTTGCTCAACAGAATTGGAACTGGACACTATCCAGTGATATACGAGCTTTGAAACCATCAAACCTTGGCTACTCGGATGCACTGGATACGTTATGGTGGAATGATGTCCTTGATTTTGTTCATTTAAATCGTCCTGTAAAGCAAATTGATATGCGAAACGAGATTGCTATTGTTACTGCGTCTATCGGTGCTTTACAAAGCTAAACAATTGAATTTCTGGCGAGCTTACCGGAGAAGACAATCAACGCCTATCGTAATATCGGTATGGGGAAGGGAATGAAAGTTGACTTACGATTCGAAAAATCCTTTTGGGAAGATAAGCTGGGCTATATGATAACCGACGGTTTAGCTGACAGTTGCTGGAGCCCGAGCATTTATAAACAAGGTGGCAGTGATTTATTATGATGTGTTATCTAACGGGCAACAATGGAATCAAACTGTCTGAAATGAGTTTAACGGCATGTGGTGGTGCTGCCGGCAATGAAAAAATTCTGAGTGAAATGCTAAAAGATCTAGATGGGCTGTTTGGTGGTACGGCAAGTGCATCTTATCTGGACGGAGTGGTTCAGGATTGGAGTTCCGACCCGTATGTGCAAGGTAGCTATTCTTATTCGATGCTGGACACCTATAAATCAAGTTATGACAGTAAAAGAAAACAGTTGGCGGAGCCGGTGGAGGACCAATTATTTTTTGCTGGTGAGAGTTCTAATCATATGAACCCAGCCAGTGTACCCGGAGCTCTTCAGGAGGGCGAGCGCGCAGCCAATCTGATTGATGAGTTATTTAGGAAGGCCTCTACGATTAGTTAGGTCTATCGTTAACGTTAATGTTTTATGATAAACATTAACAACAATTGAGTAGTTAAAAATGAATAATAAGCTAGGTGTTATACGTCTCGAACCCAATGGTCCAGATGGTATCGGACTGACCGATATGGAACTAGAGCAAGATGATTTTCAATCATCATTGCCTGAGCAGCAAGTCCATGAGTATTTCGAAGACGAAAAACTTGGACTCAGTGTTGGTGTCTGGACCACTACAACAATGCAGGAAGCTTTTGGACCCTACCCCGGTGATGAATTCATGTGGGTACTGGAGGGTCAGGCCAAAATGGTTGACGCTGATGACAAAGAAACGCTGGTTAAGCAGGGAGAATCATTCTGCGTTCGAAATGGTATTCCTATCAGCTGGAAGCAGGAAGGGTTTTTACGTAAGTTTTACATCACTTTTGATCATCCTAATACCCCAATACCAGAAATAGGCGGGGCAGACGGTGGCGTGATGGTGCTAAATGCGAATCGCTTATCGGATGGACTGGAAAAATTGGATCACACCGAGCCATTTGTTATCGAAGCGGGTGCTCCCATTCAAAGGGACTCACCATTATTTACCAATGATAGTAACAATATGTTTGTTGGGATGTGGGATAGCACTGCCTTTGAAAGTATAATGAAACCTTTTCCTTCGCATGAGTTTGTTCAGTTGTTAGAGGGTGAAGTGAGCATTACTGAGGAAAATGGAGATACACATGAATTTGTAGCAGGCGACGCATTTTTTATTCCAATGGGAACCGTTTGCCAATGGCGGGTCAGAGACTATATTAAAAAGTATTACGCCATAGTAGTGCCTGTTGAATAAAGAACGGGATCTTCTGAAAATTAGTGTGATGACAATTAAGAGGTAGGGATGTACCAATTATACTGGTCGAAAGACTCAGGCGCCCTCGCGCCCCAAATTGTACTTGAAGAAACTGGCGCTAAATACGAACGTATTATGCTCGACCTGGAAAAAGGTGATGAGGAAAAAACTGAGTTTTTAGCGGTTAATCCTCGAGGGCAAGTACCTGCATTGATAAAGCCTGACAGTACAGTTATTACTGAGTCTGCAGCAATATGTTTACATCTGTCAGATTGCCACCCTGAGGCAGGTCTACTCCCTGCAGCAGATTCGTCCAAACGGGCAACGGCTTATCGATGGTTATTCTTCGCTGCGAGCAATCTTTATGAAGGCTGCTTAAGGTTATATTACAGCGATAAATTTACAACAGATAAAAACCATTTTGAATCGGTACAGAATTCAGCCAGAGATTTTATTGATTATTCATGGTCTCTAATTGAAAACGAATTGGGTGATGGTCCATACCTGCTTGGTTCGGAGTATTCGGTGGTTGATCCTTATTTACTGATGTTGACCAACTGGCATGAGCAACCCGATGCTTTGTTTGATAAAAACCCAAAGCTTCAAGCCCTGTGTAAAGCTGTGCGGTCCAGACCAGCGGTAGAGAAAATTTGGCCGCAACATTTTCCAGCGTGAATCATCAATATTGGGTAGTGACGATGGATGAAACTAGTCGATATCCTGCCAGCAGATAAAAATCTTAACCACCTTGGAATACATTGCGCCGTGAGCTGCTTCTCCTGGTTCAATGTGTTCCATAATATGAGCGTAAGCCTTATCTAGTGATTTCTTCCTCGTATTAATCCAGAAGAGTCTTACAATATTCTTCAGATGGAGGTGTGTTGTTTTCAAGTTTCTTCATAAAATACTCGATCATATTTCATGCGATTGTCTGGATCGAATTCTGTATCGAGTTCGCGCGCATAACGGTGACCTGCAAAAACAGCCGCAGCAATTATGGCTGGCGCTTCACAGTCACCGATGCGGGTGAGCGATTTGCGCTCATAGTCTCCTTATTTGTTAAGACGTTCGGCTACCTTTTGTTCCACTTCTCGAAACAGATCATCATTGGGGTTCTGAACGTGACTGTAACGACGGCTTCCACTTTAATAGGGTTCAATTTACCCGTATATTTGCACTCAATTTGAGCTTCTGTTCCGTCATATGATGCGAGCCCATGGGCTGTAATAATGTCCAATCCGACTTCGAGTAGTCTACGGTTAATCTAGGCTTGTTCAGCGGAAATATCGCCCCAACTGGAAACCATCGACTCGGGCTTAACGAGTGTAACTGGGATATTCTTTTCTCTCAAAACTTCGGCAATGACACTGGCCATATAGTAGTCATCATCGTAAATTAGAGTAAGCCCAGATGGAACGTTTCCTGCCAATATGCCATCTGAAGTGTAAACCTGATCCGCTGGACCAAAATCAACCAGTGTTTGTAGGTCGATTGATCTTAGGCGGCAGTGAATGCGTTACCACCGAGCATCGGTGTGTCGACCATGCTAACGCCTGCAGCAGCAAGGTTTTTACTGAAATCTCGGCGAGACAGGTTAGCCGTCTTAAGCCTATCGATTTCTTCGTCGTGCGGAATATTATCTTAAATCATGTGCTCCATTCCTTGTGAAATTGATAGCCTTTATTAAGCAAAAAGGTATCGACGATTTAATGGCAAGTGAATCGTGATATTTATGATGCCATAAAGACGTTATCTGACTAGTTAGTCAGTTACAAGTCCCTTGAAAATTGTCAATTATGATAAGGTTCCCCAAATAGAATTGGGAATAAAAATATGCAGGAATTAAAAACGAAAATTGATAAACGAAAAGTTCGCGGTGAAGAAAGCCGTCGGCAGATTTTGCAGGCCGCTATTACTAGTGTGGCTGCGCTCGGACTGAGCAATATGACGTTGGATCGCGTCGCCGAACGCGCTGGAATATCACGCGGGTTGGTTGTTTTTCACTTTAAATCTAAGAGTAAATTGCTTGAAGAAGTATTAAGTTTTCTCAGTGCTCAATATTCTGATGGCTGGATTGCTGCTTACCGTCAGGAAGGGAGCACCAATATTGAAAAGTTGCTCCAATTGGTCGATTTTGACATCCAGTTTGCCTATGACAATCCACAGTATATTTCGGCCTGGCATGCGTTCTGGGGCGAGGACAAAGGCAATCAGCTCTACCACAGTTTTAGCCTCCCTTGTGACGAGAGCTATGGGAGCCAGCTTGAACAGTTAATCGAGAAATTGATTAAAGAAGGACAATACGACCCTAGCGAACTGGAAGGCATAAATTTATCACTAGGCGCAATGCTGTTCGGTATCTTTACTGAATCACATCTTGATTACGATCCTGATGACTGTGAACGATATAAGAAAGCAGTGCGTTTATTAATCTCAAAATTTTTTCCTAAACATATCATCAACGGATGATCTAAATATGACATAACTGCTATGAAAAAACGGCGCATTCCAACAAAAAATGGCGCAGCCAGTTGCTTGGCTTTTAAAATGGTAGTGACGCTTTCAAGGGATATATTCTTTTGTCTCCCACATTGCTGGTGATGCTTTTCAGTATGTGTGTCCCCTTCGGGCTGATGGTAGTGATGAGTTTCCGGACTCAGTCAGGCTACGATTTTGATACCAGTTTTACGTTGGTAAATTACCAAAAGGTGATGGCCCTATGGCCCATTTCCTTAGAATTACCCTACCCCTGTTATTGACGGTTGTCATTGCTTGTTTTACCGCCTAATTGATGACCATTCACAAATATCTTTTTAATTTCTTTACGTGGTTGTCTAAGGGCTTAACCTAAAACTTTCATTCCTACTTCACGTCAGCATCAATAATAACTTGACGTGGTGTTGCATTATCGAGTTTAATCTGACTGACTAGGCAGTCAGGAATCCAAGAAGGCAAACCCATTACAGCGTCCAGACTGCCTGCTAACTAGTATTTTGATGGACTAACAAACTAGAGGTTAAACAGTGAAAAAATATTTTAAACTTACGAGCTTTCTGTGCCTTTCCGCCCTTTTCCTCATTGGTTGTCAAACCACCGGTAGTAGTCAGGCTGTTGCAGTTCTGCAACCCGATTCGGCTCCCTTAACTACCAGCGAGTTATATAGTTATTTCTCTGAAAAAACTCAGGCGCGCGACAATGGCGGTGTTTACTACACAGAATTCGGTACTATAACTTCACTGGAAGATGGAAATCGATTTGAAGGAACCTGGGCTTCCTATGACGGTGGAAAGCTCTGCCGACTTTTTGATGATAGGGAAAACAGTCCCTGTGAAATTTACTACAACAATGGTGAAGTGGTAAGCATGATGACTGGTGGGGAAGTATCTGAGGCACCAAAAATTTATAAAGGGAATAAGCTGGATTTCCTAGAAACTGGCAGTGATAGAAAGATATTTACCAAAGAAGAAACTATAGCGCTTGTTTCAGGTAAAACCCATCCATGGGAAAACAATAATGGTGCCTATTATGCAGCTGACGGTAAACTCATAACACTCTGGGACGGACAAAAAGAGACAGGCAAATGGTCCGTCACCGATAAAGGTGCTTTGTGTTGGCATATTTCAAGTTGGGGGAAAACGCCCTGCGAATCCTTCTTCATGGGGTTAGAGGGATTAATGACCATCTCCAAAGGCAAAGAAGACAATGCCTCTGATTTCAGGGATGGTAATGTGCTCAATTCTTTATAACAGTATTGATAGTTATATTGAATGAAAAAAGGGGCTAAGTTAGCCCCTTTTTTAATGGGGTGTAGTGAGAGAAATTTAAGGGTATCGTAATACCAGCAGATCCGTTCCGCGACAACTAGCCATTAAGTTTCTGTAACGTTCTGGCTGCTCTGGCTAAATTAACTGAGGGTCGAAACATCATCTGAAATTGATTTTTTACCGAATACTCGGGTCTCTAAGTCTGCAAGATTAACCACCTTCTTATCCAAATATGTCGATGACTCTTCAGCTAAAGCTGAAACTAAAAGTAGAGCTAAAGGTCCGTTTACGTTAGTTTCAACTAGAACTCTGATTTCAGTGAAAAATGCGGCTAACACAAATATACCGACCATTAATCTAAACACTGAAAGTTATGCAAAAGCACTAA
The DNA here is from genome assembly GCA_964195315.1 of uncultured Acidimicrobiia bacterium. Lineage (GTDB taxonomy): Bacteria > Pseudomonadota > Gammaproteobacteria. Next base: position 21,790 of record CAXMOZ010000125.1, read on the forward strand.
TTGCGGTATGAATTATTGTTTGTAAAGTTCCAGACAAGAAAATTGGTTACAATCACATTAGGGGGAATTAAGTGTCTCTGAAATTATTAAATTAACTCTGGATCACCGCAGTGAAGCTGTAGCATTACTAGTCGAAACCTTTAGCGACTATCCTGCAATGCGAAAATTTTTTCTTCAACACGCAATCAATGAACAACAGTATCAACGGTGGCTCAACTTGCTTATGGGTCTTATGTTTGATCGACCTCTATATCTGGATGGACCGTTAGTGGGGATTTAAAAAAATGAAACCCTTGTGGCTGTTATGTGTTGCTGGTAGCCGTCAATGAACAAGGACGAAAGGACTTGGCCTGAACCGCTTCAGCAAACATATGCAGCATGGGTCAATACTGTTGGTGAAGAAGGAGTGCGTAAGGACAAACTATATATTGAAACAAGCGATCAACACCGATCCTCAGGGCATCACTTTTTCGTTGATTACATCGGTGTTCTCGATACTCATCGAGGCAACGGTTATGCAAAAGCACTATTGCAGTACTGCTTTTATCTTTCCAATGCAAATCCGGTATCTGATGGCGTGGCATTAGATACCGAAGCAGCCAAGAATGTAGCTTTCTATCAACGTCTAGGTTATGAGTTAAAGGGTGAAAGTGACATTGAAGGGATGCAATGCTGGCATTTTTTCAAGCCTAACAACTAGTTTTGTATGGGTATGACTAGACATGTCGAATCAAATTTTCAAAGGAAGGAGGATTATGCTGAGACCACATTTTGACTACCAAACCAAGAGTGTCGGTCTCGAGTTATCTTGGTTCGAAGCAGTTAAAATTGGTTCTTAGCTTATTCAAAAGTAATGGTATCCGTTTTACCAAGTCCAACACTAGTCAGGTATTTTTGATACTATATTATACAATAACTGAATGTCTGGTCAGTCAATATAAGTGAGCATAATAATTTTAAAAGCTCTCAACATGCGACGATTCACAGCCTAGTTGGATGCTAAATGATAAGTTCCTCGATACAGCTCGATGCTGTACCCATTGTCCTTTTGAGGGCTATGGGCATTAACATATACGCTACTGAACCGCTGAGGTTGTAAAGCTATGCCGCGTGATCCACGTTATGACGTTCTCTTCGAACCGGTAAAAATAGGGCCAGTTACCGCAAAAAATCGCTTTTATCAAGCACCTCATTGCAATGGAATGGGTCGTACTTTCCCATCCAGTATGGCAGCAATGCGTGGTGTAAAGGCCGAAGGTGGCTGGGCTGTAGTATCAACTGAACAAATTGATATTCATCCAACCAGCGATATTACACCGGCTACAGAAGGACGACTTTGGTCTGATAAGGACATTCCTTATCTCGCGCGCATGTGTGATGCGGTTCATGAGCACGGTTCACTCGCTTCAATTGAGCCAGTTCATAATGGCTTCGTCGCATCTAACCTTTACAGTCGAGAGGTGCCGATATTCCCAACACACATGCCAGTCGCTTCACAAAACCATCCACTGCAGGCACGAGCTATGAATAGGGCTGATATTAGGAATTATCGCCGTTGGCACCTTGATGCGGTGAAGCGAGCTAAGAAAGCTGGTTATGATATTATCTGCTGCTATGCCGGACATAATCTGTCGCTGGCCGGCATGTTCATGCTTAACCGATATAATTTCCGTACTGATGAATACGGTGGCAGCCTCGAAAATAGGGTTCGGTTGTTTCGCGAAATCATAGAAGACACTAAGGATGCAGTTGGCGACACAATGGGCGTCATTGTGCGTTTCTCTGTTGACGAACTGCGCGGTAGCGAAGGGCTGGAAGCGAACAAGGAAGGTCGCGAAATAGTCGAAATGCTAGCAGAGCTTCCCGATCTGTGGGATGTCAATATTGCCGAGTGGCAAAACGACAGCATGACTAGTCGTTTTGCCGATGAAGGTTATCAGGAGCCTTTTATCGATTTTGTCAAAAAAGTAACCACGAAACCCGTTGTTGCGGTAGGTCGCTATACGTCACCAGATCGTATGGTCTCTCTGATTAACAAGGGTGTTGTTGATATGATTGGCGCTGCTCGACCCTCCATTGCGGATCCATTCCTGCCGAAAAAAATAGAACAAGGGCGTATAGACGAAATTCGAGAATGCATTGGCTGCAATATTTGTGTTGCCTGGGACAACATGATCGCACCGATGCGCTGTACTCAAAACCCAACAGCTTCAGAGGAGTGGCGTAAAGGTTGGCATCCGGAACGAATAGCGGCGAAGAAAGATGATGGCTCGGTTCTTGTTGTGGGCGCTGGGCCAGCAGGTCTCGAGGCTGCACTTGCTGCCGGACGGCGTGGATACGATGTCATTATTGCCGAAGCCCGTGACGAGTTAGGTGGCAGAGTCAGTTTAGAAAGTCGGTTGCCGGGCCTTGGAACCTGGTCGAGAGTGCGCGACTACCGCAGTTATCTGCTGTCACAAATGTCAAATGTAGAGATTTATCTTAATAACCCGTTGACCTCAGCAGATATCCTGGAACTAGGCTCAACACATATCGCAATAGCAACCGGTGCTAAGTGGAGACATGATGGATATGGCCGCAACCATCAGTTCCCAATTCCTGGTTTGGATAATACTAATTTGCTAACGCCTGATGACATCATTGGTGGGGTTTGTCCGCAAGGGAACGTATTAATTTACGACGACGACCACTATTATATAGCTTCGGTAGTAGCTGAGTTACTGGTTAGCCAGGGTTGCAATGTTACATTTGTAACGCCAGAATCTGTGGTTTCTGCATGGACTGAATACACTTTGGAACAGCATCGTATCCAAGCACGTTTAATCGAAATTGGCGTTACCATTGTGACTGGTTATCGGCTGAAACAAGTCTTCTCAGAAACTGTCGTTATGGGTTGTACCTATTCTGAAAACACAAACAATATCGACGCAACATCCATCGTTATGGTGACTTCTAGACTGCCACAGGACAACCTTTTTATTGAGCTGAGCAGTGAGCAGACCGACCGAGATTCAGGGCTGTTCAAAACATTGAAACCGATAGGCGATTGTCATGGGCCCGCAACCATTGCTGCAGCCGTATATGAAGGTCACCTTTTTGCGCGAGAACTGGGCGAAGAGCCTTCCGATATTCCCTATCGACGCGAGTTGACCGAATTATCAGTAGAGTTCAAGCTACCCTAGTGGCTAACTACTAGATAATTTGAAGTAAAGACAAGATTGTTCAAAATTTGCTGGTTGATTACTGGCATCTCCATTAGCTATGGTCGCTGCTCGATCAGCATTACAAAGCCGAGCGGCGGCTTGGTGGAACTATCTTCAAGGTCACTACAAAAATTAGATATATCATAGTCCAGCTTCTTGAAAAACGTAACTGCAGTCCGCAATCGATTCCCGCCATCAGAATTTCGTCGAGGCGATGCATGAAACTATAATTAGGTTTGGAGTCATAGACTTCGTGTCCGTAATAATCGAGCCCCGTGGTTTCCTCCCAAATATCTTTTCCGAAGTAGGATGTCTGAATACTGGATGGACCGCCCTCTAAATTCTCATCGTACATAAACAGTATCGGATGCATGTCTTCCATCACCAATTGCCCTTCGGGTTTTAAGAGGCTTTGAATGATTTCAAACACCGGTTTCAACTCGGGCATCCAGCTCAACACCCCTATGGTAACTAGAACTATGTCAAACTGGCCTATCAAATGCTCTGGTAAATCGTAAATATCACTCTGAATGAGCTCTACTTGATCTTCTGCCCCAGCTATTCGAATCATTTCTCGGCCATGGGCCAGAAACGATTCTGACGCGTCAATACCAACGCATCGTCCGGCGCCCATATTTCGCAATGACAGGGTTTCACGACCATTGTTACAGCACAAATGAACAATCGATTTACCCCGTATGTCGACACGCTTTAACAACGCCAGAATATCGCCTTCCAGCTCAATGTGCATTGGATCTTTAAACCCTTCAAACAGAGCTGCGTTGTTGTGTTCAGCGTGCCGAGGTGCAGCCTCGTTCCAGGCTTCGAGATTAGCTCGGGTATATTCTTCTGTTGTTTTAATTGTCATTTCTATTCACTGTGAATGATGATTGTTTTCAGGCTTCATATCGATATTAAACGCCCAATTTTGAATTGGCATTTGGTTACTAATAAAAACGAACAATTGAAACTAACTGACTAGTCAGTTAGTATTATTTAGGTGCATTATACCTTAATCGTGAATAATGCTCTTGTACATAAGGAATTCACTGAAGGCAAGCTATGGCTAGCCATATGAAATCCAAAATTAACATCCTTGCTATTCGATTTTGTCATTGCTGTTCGGCAATGTATTAGCGAGTTCTGTAGCGATGGGTCCTGAGCTGTGGATGCTGGGCACAGGGGGTGTACAAAAAAATAACCGTAACTTAGGAATAGCAGCATGAGAGTCTACGACATATTCTATATTAACGGGCAATGGGTAGATCCAATCGGACAAGGATCAATCGATGTAACAAACCCAGCTACTGAAGAGGTTTCTACACGCGTTCCAAGAAGCAGTGCTGAAGATGTTGATTCCGCCGTCGCTGCCGCCAAAGAAGCATTCAAAACCTGGTCACAAACTTCGGCTGCCGAAAGAGAAGGTTATTTAAGAAAACTGGCGACTGAAGCAAAGAGACGAAATGCCGATCTAACATAAACCATAATCGACGAATTAGGCCTGCCCATTCAGAATGCCGCCTACCAGGTTGATCCACTGGAAATTATTTGCGAATCCTTCGCCGACAAGGCAAAGCACATGGAAAACGAAGAAGAGATTGGTAACTCGATTATCATCAGGGAGCCCATTGGGGTTTGCGCAATGATCAACCCCTGGAACTATCCAATTTGGCAAATGATTGGTAAGGTGGCACCTGCTATCGCTTCGGGCTGTACTATGGTCGTCAAAGCAGCAAGCCGAACTCCCAGCCACTTATTTATCTTTGCGGAGATGTGTGAAGCGGTAGGGTTACCCGCCGGTGTTTTTAATTTCGTTCACGGCAGTGGTAAGGTAATTGGCACCCGATTAAGCAATCACCCAGATGTTGACATGGTCACTTTTACCGGCTCAACAGAAGCCAGTGAAGAAGTAACCAATGCAGCGGCTTCTGCTGTAAAAAGAGTTTGTCTGGAATTGGGTGGAAAATCGCCGTACATCATCACCGAAAAAGCCGACCTCGATGCTGCCATCGAATTCGGAATCAACGATATCATGGTGAACACAGGTCAAACTTGCAACGCCCTAAGCCGAATGGTCATTCATGAATCTGTCTACGAGGCCGCTGTTGAGTTGGCGAAAGCTAAAACCGAAGCATTGCTCGTAGGTGATCCTACTAACCCCGAAGTTTTTGTTGGCCCAATGTCTTCCAAAAGCCAAAAACAAACGGTTATCAACTACATCAATAAGGGGATAGCTGAAGGTGCAAGATTGGTTGCCGGCGGAACCGATATGCCCGACGGATGTACAAAAGGTTACTTTGTTATGCCCACTGTTTTTGCGGATGTGACCAATGATATGTCAATTGCTCAGGAGGAGATTTTTGGTCCCGTTTTATCAATGATCAAATACTCTACCATTGACCAGGCTATTGAAATAGCAAATGACACACCCTATGGCTTATCCTCCGCGGGTTGGGCTGGTGATCGAGACAAAGTCAAAACCATTGCTACAAAAATTAAAGCGGGACAATGCGCTATCAATGGCGATGAGGCAAACCATGAAGCATCATTTGGTGGTTACAAAGAATCCGGAAAAGGCAGAGAATTTGGTGATGCCGGGTTACACGAATATTGTGAAATTAAAGCTATGCAGTTCTAACCGAAAGATTTCGACTATATCGAGACATTTGGTCTCGGTTGCGATTAAAATGTAAGTTGAATCAGACGTAACAGGCCATTAATGGTCAATAAGATGAGAAGAAATGACTAAACTTCATAAAGCACTAAAAGATGCCATAGCTCGGCCCCTCTGGCACGACCCTGCCATAATGCCTGAAGTGCAACCTCCCTTAAGCTCAGATGAAACCTGCGAGTTACTTATAGTCGGTGGTGGTTTCACTGGCCTTTGGGCGGCAATGCAAGCCAAGGAACGTAAGCTAGATGCCGATATCATCATCATTGAACAAACCTTTGTTGCCGATGGTGCTTCGGGGCGAAATGGTGGTTTCTTAAATACCAGCATCGCTCATGGTGAAACGAATATAGAAGCACAATTCCCAGGCGAGGCAGATGAACTAGAAGCGTTAGGTGAGCAGAATATAAAAGAGCTATTAGAAACGCTAGAAAAATACAATATTGATGCCCGCTATGAAAATGCAAGTATGACTACCGTTGCACTCGATGAAGGATCAGCCGTGCGCTTGTACGAAGAGTATCAGGAAGCTATCGCAGAAGAAGATGAAGCTGGTAATGAAGAAGCTATTTGGTTTGATAAAGAAGCTATCCGTAAAGAAGTAAATTCCCCCATTTGTCATGCAGGACTTATGTATCGAGGTGGTCTAGATGGTGTTGTTGATCCAGCACGTTTATGTTTTGGTTTAAAGGATGTTTTACTTAATCAGTTAGGCGTTCGTATTTTTGAAGGTACAAAATTAATTGATGTTAAGCCCGTTGGTAAAGACAGTATGGTAGCAAACTGTGAAGGCGGAATGATTCACAGTAAAAAAGTATTAATGGCCACGAATGCCTTTACCAGTTCTATTGGAAGAATACGCCGCTCAGTGATTCCCATTTGGGATTATCAAATAGCGACAGAACCTCTAACCGATGCGCAACTCGATAAAATCAACTGGGGGAAACCTGAATCTCGTCATGCGCTTGGCGATAACGTTAATATGTTCCATTATTTTCGTTTAACCAAAGATAATCGCATTACCTGGGGTGGTGGCGGAGCAGTTCGTTATTACTTTAATCGTGGTATCGACATGAAATTAATGGACGCGCCAGCACGCTATGAGCAATTAGTTAAAGATTTTTTTGAAATGTTTCCGCAATTAGAAAGCGACATCAAATTTTCTAATAAGTGGGGCGGTATTATTGCCACATCGACACGTTTCTGTGTAGTGCCCGGTGTCATGCATAACGGTCGTCTTGCCTGGGCGGTGGGTTATACCGGTCATGGTGTTTGCGCTACTCGATTTGGTGCGAGAATTGGTATTGAGTTGTTAGGTTTTGCGCCCAGTGATGTCATTAAAATGCAATTTGTGACAAAAAGAGCCTTACCTTGGGCGCCAGAACCCTTTAGGTGGTTGGGTGTTAAATTAACCCAGTGGGCTTTAGTGCAAGCAGACAAAAATGCTGGGAAACGGGGCTTGTGGTTAAAGTTTTTAGATAAATTAGGTTTAGGATTTACCTGTTAACAATTGGTCTAATTAATAGACTTTATGGTTAGGGCTAACTTTTATGAGCGAACAATCGGATCGGTAGTCGCGTACATAACAATAACGATATTTTGGTGTGCCTTTGGATATGAACGCTCACTGGGTGTCCTACCCCTCCGGCAACCCTTCGATTAAATACTCTAAAGACAATGGTTTTGATGTCTATAAAAACCCCAGAGTATCGAAGCCCTTTGTCGCTAACCGTGAAGCGACTGAGGAAGAATATAGCGATCAAGATAAAACCTATAGTCTATTCAATCAGTAAATAAAAGCCGCTTCTAACAGTGTCACCGGTGACGACGACAATGTTCGTATACCCTCGACGAGGAATTTTTTGAACGACCCCGGAGTCATACCCTAGCCTCCAATCATGTCGTTAGGGTATGGCGCAAAACGCCAAGGATTGTTCAACTAAAGACAGGTTGAACCGCGGGGGTGGAGGCCAAAAATTTGAGACCTATGCGCGACTACTAAACTTCTTTCCGTATCGAGATTTACTGACCGAAGATTTCAATTTCAGCTTTGAGTAGCATCATAAACCACCTTTGCTGGAGTGAAGGCACAATAGACCTTGGTGACAGGAACATCGCACTGCCATTTGTATTGCGCGCCCATTGGAACGAAACAAGCCTCCCCAGTCTTGAACAGCTGGTTATTCCCATCACCATCTGAGACAGTTGCTTCGCCTTCAAGAATGCACATCAAGTCGAAATGGTCGAATTCGAATACCGGGCGCTCAAAGGCGGTGCTGTGCCACATGCCAACCGTAAACTGTCCTGTAACATCGGTATAATAAATATGATTATGCTGATCAGGGACAATACCGATGATCCGACTAGTGTCTTTGATGACGATAGGTGTTGTCGCGTCGTTCACCCTTGGGGTAATGATGCCATACCGAGCTGGATCATGATGAACTTCGCCTCCCTTAGCAGAAAAGATAACAAAGTACTTACGTACATATTCAGTTTGCACCCAGCGACAAAGCAACCCTTTCGGAACGATAAAACTTTCACCTGCAGCAATGGTTGTTGAGGAGCCGTCTTCCAATTCGATGATAACTGACCCTTTTAGTACATACATGAATTCTTCGACAGGATAGGGTTCCATTTTCCCTCGAAAAGGTGTGCAGTCCCAGACTCCGGCCATTAGGCCTAAGGCTTCATCATCGTAATATAAATGCCCACGCTGGACTGGTTCGCCGCTCTCTATGCTTGATGGGTCCATGGCCTCCCACTCCACTAATTTATTGTCAGCTGGCCCTTCAGGCTCAAAACGGATAATTTTATCAACATTCATAGGACGTTCCCTGGTGCATTAAATTAATCAACACCAAAGATTATATGGTGAAGGTATAGTCTCGACTCAGTACAAAATTCACCTTAGGCGTCGAACCACAGGTTATCTGGATCATCCGGATAGACGCCAAGATATTTGCCGTGAGCCTGATAACCCATCAGTCGACGTATATGGTCAGGATAACTATCGGCCACTTCTCGGGGGATAGTTAAATATTGATTTTCTTCCTGACGAAGCCAACCCAGGCTGTAGGTGTTGATTAGGCCAGATCGAGACATTAGTGACTTATTGGCGCCACCCCCATGTACTGTTGAGCCGAGATAAAAAAGCACCGAGCCTTTTGGCATGACAGCCTGTATCGCATCGGTTTCGACATGTTCTGAAACATCCCGTTGGCGATGACTACCGGGAACTACACGAGTCGCGCCATTTTCCTGGGTGAAGTCATCCAGCGCCCACATAGCGCTAATTTGAAATTCAACACCTGGCATTCGAAGCGGGTAAAAATCATCGTCATGATGTAATACCTGGGATTTTTCACCCGGAAGAATTTCAATGGCTGTGCAACTTCCAATTCGATAGCTTTCGCAATATGGCTTTAAAATAGCATCCGCAATCTCCATTACGAGCGGATGCGCGATCAATTCGGCCGAAGAGCGAGAGAGGCCTAAAATACCGCTTAATCGCAGAGTTTTATAACCATTAAAATCGTTCTCGAATTTGTGGCCTTTACTTTCAAAGTGGGGACGCAGTTCGGCAATAACATTATCCACTAAAACATTAGGTGCTTGATCAGCTACGATAGCGCCTCCATCACTTGATATCGCATTAATAATATCTTTTAAGTCAGCACTTTTAGCAAATGTTTTAAGCATAACGTTTTCTGGATAAAGAGAGTTTGGAGTTAAAATTCAACTTAGAATATAGTTCACATGCCGATAACTGTCGAGAATTCTTTTATCATAGTCAATCAGGATCATTAGGGGTGGCCAAAGCGTCTACAACGGATAGTATAATAGGCGTGTTTCGAACTTTTCAGAACCAGAGTCATCTTTATCAGGGATCAAATGATGAAAAATCGACCTACTATTATCGCCCATGAAATGGGGCTGGAATCAAATCCGCTACCAGCCTGGACTGACGATGGCACAGCTATCGTATTTGATTCAGCACCCAACCAGGCTGTGACACGCGTGGATATTCCAGAAGTGCCAGGGGCATTTCAATTATTAAATGTGCTTAATCCCAATGAAGCAGATGAATTTGTAGATCAAGTCGAACAACTAGGCTTTCATCAAGATTCACCAGTATCCTTGCCATATCATGTTCGTCACAATGACAATTTAAACTGGATCGTCAGCGAAAAAGTAGATGGTATGATATGGCAGCGCACGAAAGATTTCATACCTGATATGGTGGGCAGGCAGACGGCAACAGGTATCAATGCCCGTTTTCGTTTTTATCGTTACGGCAAAGGTGATTTCTTTAAAACTCATAGCGATGGTGCATGGCCGGGCAGCCGTGTAATTAATGGTAAGCTAGTGAATGATGCTTATTCCGGTTGGTACAGTCAGTACACCTGTCTAATATTTTTGAGTGATGATTATGAAGGCGGGAGCACTCAGTTTTTAGTCAGTCGAAGTGACCGGACTCAACCGGCAAGATCCTCTGACGATGTCGACCTTGTGAGCGTCAAAACACCAAAAGGTGGCGTGCTTTTTTTCCCTCATGGAAGTCATCCGCAGCATTGCTTGCACAGTGGCGAGCCCATTTCAAAAGGCACCAAATACATTATTCGAACCGACCTGTTGTTCAGTTATCCAGAGGAAAAGTAGTGAGTAGAAAATTAACTTCATACAACCCAGGTAATGGCGAAGCTGTTGGTGAGGTTGAGATAACCCCAGTAGGGGATATAGCGGCAATTGTTCAACGCGCAAAAATAGCACAAAAAATTTGGCGCGACGTGCCTGTTGATGTAAAAATAAACCTTATTGCCGAAGCCTCAGCATTGGTTGAAAGCCAAGCTGATCAATTAGCCGTCCTGCTAAGTAAGGAGATGGGTAAAGACATTAGGCGCTCTACCGGTGAAGTGTATGGCAGTGCAAAATGCGCACCCGCAATTGCTCAACAATCTCAACAAGCACTAAACTCTAAAAAATTACATGGCAGTACTATCGAATATGTATCGATGGGTGTAGTGGCTGTTATCTCCCCCTGGAACTACCCACTGATGATGGCGGTTAACTTAATAATGCCAGCATTGACGGCCGGTAACACCGTGGTATTTAAGCCCTCGGAAGAAACACCATTAATTGCCCAGGCTTATGTTGATTTGTTTAATCAAGTATTGCCAAAGGATGTTATTCAAATAATACATGGTGACAAAGAGCAAGGGCGGGCACTGGTAGAAGCTGGTGTGAATGTTGTCGCTTTCACCGGCTCTCAAAAAGCAGGTAAAGACATTATGAGAAGGGCATCCCATACCTTAATCAGGTTGGTGATGGAGATGGGTGGAAATGATCCAATGGTAGTAACAGCCGATGCCGACATTTCTGCCGCAGCCCGTTTTGCTGTCGCTAGCAGTTTTGAAAATGCCGGACAAATGTGTATTTCAACAGAACGAATTTATGTCGATGAAAAAGTAGCCGATGAATTTGAGCAATTGGTAACATCGATTGCCTCGCAATATAAAATAGGTCCCTGGGATCAACCACAGGTTAACATTGGCCCTATTATTAACGAACACCAACGTAAAAATGTCATTGCACATATTGATGATGCAATTGCTAAAGGTGCTCGTGTTTTGTTAGGTGGTAAAGATCACCCCGACTATTACATTAAACCTACCGTTATTGCCGACGTCACCGCCGATATGAAAATGGAACAGGAAGAAACCTTTGGCCCAGTGGTTAGCATTAGCCGTTATTCAACGATTGAAGATGCCATTGAACGCGCCAATGACTCTGAATATGGACTAGGTGCCGTGGTTTTTGCTGGCGCTGATGCTAAAGATATTGCCAATCGTTTAGAAGCCGGCATGGTGGGTATCAACGGCGGTGTTGGTGGCCGTGGTGATGCACCATGGGTAGGTGCGAAACAAAGTGGTTTTGGTTTTCATGGTTCCGCTGAAGGTCATCGACAGTTTGCGCAGGTTAAGGTGATTAGCTAGCGCCCCCCGATAAATAAGGTCCTATCGCGGAAACCCCGCTGGGTGTTTCGACACCCTGCTTTACTGCAATCAACATAATGTAAGATATCTCAAAAATATATCGACAATAACTGACAGTTTTTAATGGGAAGTCTAGTTTAAACTCGCCTTGCAGCCATAAACCCTTCATATACCGCCTCCTCGGCTGAGCGGGGGCTCAGACAGTCACCTACCATATGAAACTCAATATCTGTTTCGGCTAGCTCCTGCTCTAGCGTAACGACTGACTGATGTCCCTGGGCAATGACCAGAGTGCTCATGTTTTCTAAGATAATCGTTTCACCGCTGGTGGTATGCTGAAAGTAAGCGGTATCTCCATCGGCACCAAACAAGCGGGCGTAGGGAACAACTTCAACACCTAATTTGTGCAACTCACCAGCCCAGTGCCAGCGCAAATACTTTTGCAAATTCTGTCCCGCCAACTCACCATCAACACAAAGGCGTACATGTGATCCTTCTCGTGCGAGTTTTTCTGCTAATCCCATACCGACCCAATCGCAACGCCAGTCGGCAATGACGACGGACGCACCGGGTTTAACTTCGCCTTTCAATACTTGCCAGGCGTCAACGACATGAGTTTCCTCTGACATTTCCAAATCTGGAGTATAAGGAGTGGCCCCGGTAGCAATGATAATGGCGTCCGGAATTTCTGTATCAATCAATGCCTTGTTAACCATTGTATTCAGACGAATTTCGACGCCATGCAACTCCATCTCTCGACGTAGGTTGTCAACAATGACACCAAACTCGGCACGCCCAGGCAGCGCTTGGGCTAAGAGCACCTGCCCGCCCAGAAGTCCAGATTGCTCACACAATATAACCTGATGCCCTCTTTCGCCCAAAATGGCGGCAGCCTTCATACCACCAGGACCACCACCAGCCACCAGAACCTTGCGAACAGCTTTCGCCGTAGGATGCGTACTAAGACTCAGCTCACGGCCCGAAATAGGATGCTGGATACAGGAAATGCGAACGCCTTGATGGTAGTGTCCTATGCAGGCCTGATTGCATCCAATACAGGCACGAATATCGTCAAGGCTTCCAGCTAAAGCCTTGTTAGGCATATCAGAGTCAGAAATTAGGGCTCGAGTCATGCCACACATATCTGCCTGACCAAGGCTGAGTACCTGTTCGGCAAGCTGTGGTTGGTTAATGCGTCCAGTAACAAGAACGGATTGTCGTACTTCTCGCTTTATAATAGCTGCGTGGGGCGCTGTATAAGCATGCTCAATAAACATGGGTGGCACTACATGAACGGATCCCGCCAGACCCATCATGGAGCCAACAGTCACATTCAGATAGTCCAGCTCGATCTCGTCACTCAGGCGGCGACAAATATTCAACCACTCAGTTTGATCCAGACCGTCAGGTTCCAACTCATCAGCTGAGATACGTATACCGATGATGAACTCGTCACCGACTAGCTGCCTTGTCGCAGCTATCATTTCGGAAACTATTCGGAAGCGGTTTTCGTCAGAACCACCAAACTCGTCATTGCGAAAATTGGTTTGCGGGTTGAGAAATTGGGCGATTAGCATACCGTGGCTTGCGGTTAATTCTGCACCGTCAAGACCCGCCTCAGCCATACGTCCAGCAGCGGCAGCAAATGCATTAATGATTTTTCTAACGTATGCAGTCGACATCACCCGGGGCATACAGTGGAACCTGTGGTCGGGCACCATTGAGGGTGCATGTGCGACCATGTACATTCCATCGTGAGTATTAGCGATACGCCCACCATGGTTAATCTGTCCAAAAATTTTACAGCCATGTTTTTGGACAGCTTTAGCAACCATTCGATAGCCTGGAATACAGGCATCTGAGCTAGAGTCGATATAATAACTGGCAGACACATCATCTGAGTAGGGACGTGAGGATTCCATAATGATTAATCCTGTTCCACCTTTGGCTCTGGCTTCGTGATAGGCAACCATATCTTCGCCAGGAGAGCCGTTTTGGGCCAGAATTGTTTGATGAGCCGAGGAAAAAATACGGTTTTTAATTTCAAGACCGCGAATTTTGTGCGGGGTAAACAAATGGCTAAATGACATATCTGTTTAACTCTCGTTGGCTATGACTGATGGAAATCCTAGTATATTATCTGCAATAGGCGCAAACTTAGCTAGTGCCCTTGCTGCTTCTGGCAGGTCTTTTTACAATGACTATGTGAATTACAGGGGTAGTATTGAACTACACCAAGAAATAAATAGTAGAAAAGCCCTTTTTTTTTAAAATATTTTCCCCGATATCTCTCATTTCATTAAACCCTGTCCTTCCTTAAAAAAAACATGCAGATGATCACTCAACATTTTCACCCTGCGCGATACCAAACGGCCTGGTGGATAGACCGCATAAACACCAATCTCCGACCGGGGATAATCGGTCAATATCGAAACCAATACAGCACTATCAATATAAGCTTGTAAAAAAAATAGAGGGCCAGATACAATACCCAACCCATGTTGTGCAAAATTGGCCAAAACTTCTCCATTGTTTGCTCTCATTCGTGACTTAACCCTGGGTGACACTTGCTTGCCATTATCATCAAAGCTCCATTGTTGACTGACCGACACATTGCTGTACACCAGAACTTCGTGATTGACTAACTCAGAGGGATGCTGTGGCTCGCCATGCAATGCCAAATACGCAGGGCTGGCACAAACAGCAAAACCAGCCGATGACAACTTACGTGCAATTAAACTCGAATCCTCGAGTTCCCCAACCCGAATCGCTAAATCAAAGCCCTCATCCACTAAATTCAGCTGCCTGTCATTTAAATCAAGATCAATTTCGATTTTGGGATGCAACTGCATAAATTCTGACAATGGTTTGGAAAGTTGGCCAACCCCCAGCCCCAGTGGGGCAGCCAACTTTATCTTACCACTTAAACCAGCCTGAGCATCCGACACCATCTGCTCCGCCTCATTCAAGTCAGCCAACAAATTGACCGCCATTTGATAAAAATGTCTACCAGAATCAGTCAGGGACAACTTACGTGTCGTACGCTGCATCAACTGCACACCTAACCGTTTCTCCAGTTCACTCACACGTTTGCTCAGCGACGATTTAGCAACGCCCAATCTATCAGCAGCCGTGCTAAAGCTATGGTGGTCAACAACAGCCACAAAAGCTTCGAGCTCTTCAAATTTATTCATATCGTTCTCAAATAGTGAACAGAGTTATTCAAAAGCAGTTATTTATCTTAATAACATGAACAGTAATAATAACCCAAATGAATTGAATGACGAACCTGTTAACGTCGACGTAAAAGAGAAGGCTATGAATACCGCAATATCCCAAAGAAAAGTCGCCAGAGTCATCAACGGCATGCCCACCTCTGATGGTGACGGCGTAGAACTAGTGCGTGTTATCGGCCAACCCGCACTTATGGAGCTCGATCCATTCTTACTACTTGATGCCTTCCGCTCAGATAATCCAAACGATTATATTGGCGGTTTCCCATCTCACCCACACCGTGGATTCGAAACCGTCACCTACCTGCTCAATGGCCGAATGCGCCACAAAGATAATGCAGGCAATGAAGGCGTCATCACACCAGGTGGTGTGCAATGGATGACAGCAGGTAAAGGCATCATCCACTCCGAAATGCCTGAACAGGAAAATGGCCTACTCGAAGGCTTTCAACTTTGGATCAATCTACCTGCATCGCACAAAATGAGAGAACCGGCCTATCAAGAGCACGATGCCAATAATATCCCGATCGAATCAAGGCAAGGCACCAGTATCCGCGTTATTACTGGAAACACGTCGCAAGGGACACAAGGGCCAGTATCACAGCCATTGACCAAACCATTGTATCTAGACGTCACACTGAATTCTGACACCGAGTTCAGGGAAACTCTACCCAAGCTTCACAATGCCTTTATTTATGTCGTGAAAGGCTCACTGGCACTAGACGAAGACCGACTCACAGTTGATCAACTAGCGGTTCTCGGCAAGGGCGATCAGGTTAATTTGCGCAGCGAGCAGCAAGGCGTAAGATTTTTGTTAATCGCAGGGAAACCGCTCGGAGAAGCCATAGCACGCAGTGGGCCATTTGTAATGAATACACAGGCCGAATTGAAGCAAGCGTTTATTGACTACCAGAGTGGTCAGTTTTAGTTTTTATCGACATTCTTGATCGATATTTTATAAAGAGAGAAAATATGAATAAGCCAATTATTGCAGACAATAAACCAAACAAAGTGATGCTAGCAAAAGGCAATGAATACTACTTTTGTCGTTGCGGCCAATCCAAAAGCCAGCCTTTTTGTGATGGCTCCCATGCGGGCACCGAGTTCAAGCCTCAGGCGTTTACCGCTGAAACAGATGGCGACGCCTATCTTTGCGCCTGTAAAAACAGCGCTAATCAGCCTTTTTGTGACGGTAGCCATAAACAATTTTCGATTGAAGATATCGGCCAGCAAGGTCCTGGAGTATCAACAGCAAAACCTGACTCTGCCCCCGAAGCATCTGCCACGCCAGAAGAGCCAACAGTCGCCTACATTCATCAATTGGCCCGCGAAGGCTTATCAAAACTGGGGCATCACGGTCCAATGACGTCGATGGGCGTCCCTAGAAACCAGTTACCGCACTGGGATGATCTACAAATCATGGTTGCACAGATGGCAACAAAACCGCTCATGGAAGATCAATTGGTGGGCACCGAACTCGTGATTGGCCCCAAGGCTAAAAAACCACTCAGCCTGAAAATCCCACTGTTTGTATCCGACATGAGCTTTGGTGCTTTATCCGAAGAAGCCAAGATCGCACTCGCACGTGGGGCTGAATTATCAGGCACAGGCATCTGTTCAGGTGAAGGTGGCATGCTACCCGAAGAGCAGGCAGAAAATTCACGATACTTTTATGAACTGGCCAGCGCGCAATTTGGATACAGTGAAGCAATACTGGAAAATGTACAGGCTTTTCACTTTAAAGGTGGTCAGGGTGCTAAAACAGGTACCGGCGGGCACCTGCCAGGTAACAAGAATATCGGTAAGATTTCCGAAGTTCGAAATATTCCTGAGGGCGAGGCTGCAGTATCACCACCCACGTTCGCCAACCTGTCGTCAGTAGACGATTTCAGAAAATTTGCTGATCGAGTGCGCGAAATTAGTGGTGGTATTCCAATTGGATTCAAGCTAAGCGCCAACCATATCGAAGCCGATATACAGTTTGCCCTCGATGCTAGCGCTGACTACATTATCCTCGACGGAAGAGGTGGCGGAACAGGTGCTGCACCTGAGTTGTTTCGTGACCACATCAGCGTACCAACCATTCCGGCACTCGCAAGAGCACGTCGCTATCTAGATGCGCAAGGTGCCAGCGGGCGGGTGACGTTAATCGCCACCGGTGGTTTACGTGTACCACCCGACTTCGTCAAGGCAATGGCGTTAGGTGCTGATGGCATCGCATTGTCGAATAGCCCAATGCAGGCAATTGGCTGCGTTGCAGCGCGCATGTGTAATACCAACCTTTGCCCAACAGGTATAGCGACACAGAATAAGGATTTACGTCAGCGACTGAATGTCGAGAAATCAGCCACTCAGTTGAATAACTTTTTTAACGCCTCGGTCGAACTGATGAGCGTTATGGCTCGTGCCTGTGGCCACAATCATTTAAACCAGCTTACTATTAACGATTTAACCAGCTGGAAAAAAGAAATGGCGGAGTTATCCGGCGTTCGTTTTGCCGGTTCGTAGAGAGAATTGATAAAAAGTATCCTTGCACCGCAGGCATTATAGTCCTGACCCAGCTTAGTCAGGTCTAGCCTGGTCGGGCTTACCCAGGACAACTATCTAAGCGCATCCAAATCAATGCCTTCCTGGTCAAGGCAGCTTTGATGTTGACGTAACAAGGGCAGGATTATACTGTCGGCAAAGTCACAGCCAGTTTCGATCGGATCATTCTGACCCGATTTATCTCGCAATGAAATTGGGTGAGCATTACCCGCCTCTACCTGTTGTAGCATTGCCTGATACCCTGGCTGCCAAAGCTGCATATGATTAAATTGATGTATTAATAGTTTTAAAATTCCCATCGCAGAGAAGTCAAAATCGCCCCAGAAAAAACTAGCCATATTCTGCGTTGCCTTTCCAAACCACCAATCGATGAAAGGTTGCGGTTCGCCCTGACTTTGCGCGGCCTGATGCAAACTCACGCCATCCGGCTCTCGGATTCTGGATGCGGTTAGCCGAAAGCCAGAGGCATAAACAATGGCTACTGTTTGTGTAAAATCACGGCGCTTTTGAATGAGTTGATGATAAGTATCGAGATTTTCGATAAATAATACCTGATCGTAATATTCGGGTAAAAAATAATTCACCTGAATTTTTCTGGTAACGACAGACAAAGTCGTAAAGCTATTCGCCAGCCAATCCGACTTGTTATCGAGGAACTTGGAGTCACCCCAAAAGCAGCAGGCACTTATTTCTCTTAAGGTTAACTCTTTCCTACTTTCCTTCGCGATCAAAAAAAGCTGTTGAATGACCGCTGCATCAGTTTTTCCTGGGAAGGAAATTGGGCTATTTTTCAGGTTATCAAAATTAACCGAATCACTCGCTGCCAAACCAGATGCACTCAAGGCCTGTTGCCATCGGTGTAATGAATCATCGGGTTTAAAGTTCAGCCACTCAAAAAGTAAATGCTTATTCTCAGGTTTAAAATAGACCATGGCACCAAACCATTCGACATCGAATGGGTTACGTTTGGCCTTTGGTTTTATGGTAATAAAGTTAGGCGCTAGTCGATTTAACAACGCCCAACTTTGATTACCCTGTTCATTCATAGCAAAATATTCTGGCTTCAAGCTGCTGCGTAGTGGCTTGATGGCATCGGGTGTTTTCGCCATGCGCGCCGCAAACGATTGCAACAATTGCCTTATTTCGGGTTCATCATCTAGCCAGGGCGGTTTATCCATTGTCCTTTACCTATGAGCTATTAGTGTTGGGCTCACCACTGTCCGTTAAATTGGAATCATCATACCAGGCTTGTCCCGATATCTAGTGTCTCGCTGAAGCCTCTGGATTCCGGAACAGCAGAAAACACTGTCCGGAATGACGGATTTTCTTATTGGTTTCATGTTGCCCGAGTTTTAAAATCCGTATCAGCTATTAGCTAAGAACCATCACCCAAGTTCAAGTCGTCTAGAAAGTCGATCTCTGCCTGACGATAAACCATTTTTTTATGGTTTGCCCACAGCGCTTTTATTTTATCTCGGTTGCATACTTTCCTATCCACCAACACGCGGGTATTTAGCTCACCACGTTTTTGTGCGCTTGGGCACTTGGCAAATACAAATTCATTGCTGATCAAGTCCATAAACGGGCCACATTTGCTGGTTGGCATGATAAAAATTAACTGAAGCCCGAGTGATTCGGTCAAGTAACTAATTACTTCCCGCGATCGAGTTTCATCCATTTTCGAGAATGCCTCGTCCACCAGCACGGTGCGTAAATGGCTATTGCCTTCAGAAAATCGAAAGGCCGATGTTATTGCCGCGGCGCGAATAATGTAGGCCGGGGTTTCGAGTTGCCCACCGCTACCAGTACCATATTCACTCAGCGCTATCGGCAGTTTACCCTCGACTTCTTTATAAATTTCGTACTGACGGTAATTACGATAATCCGCAATGCGGCTTAATTCACGTAACGCTTTATCGCTGTCGTCATCGAGTAGCATCTCCATCAACTTGTCTCTGACCTGACCCGACTCCGGCTTGAGGTTGGCGACGAATAACGTAGTGCCATCGTTGAGTTCAGGGTTTTTAATAACGTCATCAAAAAAGCGGGCGTATTCACGAAACTCTGGCACCCACTGGAAATCGAATCGAAAGGTTTCTCGGTCGTCACCAAAGTGATGATTTTTCAATTCGGTATTGAGCAATTCGATCTGACGCTTGCCATCGTTAATAGCATGGTGAATCGAGTGGCACAGATTAGAAACAAAGGTATGGTTGAAACTATCTTTCAATTGCTTCAATTGCTCGTGCTTTTCAAGCAATACATTGTTTTTCAGACGATTATAAATATTGTCAATCTGACGTTGTAGTTTGACAATATGACTGAATAGCCTCAGGTTTAATTCGCCGGTGTAACTTTCATAAACCACAGCATCACCTGGCAAACATATCTGGTTTTGATTTTTTATGGCCTCGTCGAACTGTCTTTCAAATTTATGCAACTGGCTTTCCTGCTCGGTGCGGGACAGGTTCTCGCCATCCAGATCGAGCTTAAGGGCTTTTTGGTCGACACCATCAAGATGCGCATTGAGGTCAAAATCGACCCAGCTTTCGTGCAATTGCTGCAGGTCATTTTCGCGGTTTTCGACCACTTCGTTGGCCTTATCCAGCTCGTCACTCAAGCGCTGATAACTTTTTTGCAGACTATTAATTTCACTTTTGAAACGCCCCCGTGTTTCGAGCAACTGCTCGTACTCAGCTTTTCGGGTGCTTTCTTCATCGCCTAATTGGCCCAGTTTTTGTTCTAGTTCCTGATGGTCAGATAGATCAATTTGACTCAACAAATTTTCAATTGACTGCAACGCCCGATGACAAACCAAAGCATCTTTTAACTGATCGGCAAAGTTAGTTTTTTTCAGTCGAGTGATATGGTCACTCAATTGCCTGACATCGACCATGCCGTTATTCAAGTCATTCCACGATGCCGTTAGCCTTTCCAGTTCGTACTGCTGGCTGAGTAAAGCGCGCTTACGAGCCTCGACACCAAACACCAGATCGGAGTCATTAATATCGCAACGGAACATCGCATAATTACCAGAGGCCAGGCAATCCACCGTGACACCTCGACGAGTGGAGCGCAATACTTCTTCATCCTTAACCCGAACTACATTGCCATAGCTCGCGGTCAAAAAGCTTTTCGCAGTGCCGTGGCTAAACTGCATGATATGCACGATAGAATCTTTATCGACTGATATTTTCTGGGCATCTCGCTCTGCTTTTGAACCCTGAATAATACGTGCATTATTTTTTCGCCCTGGCAGTCCACGCACGATCCGAATCGCTTCGGCTTCATAGCTTTCATCAACCAGAATAGAGAACCGAGCGCCACCCAAATAACCTTCAATGGCAGCCTGCCAGCGCTCATCGGTCACTTCGACATAATCGCAAAGCACTCGCGCATCGGCGTTAGGGCACAGGTTATGCAATGCCGTCAGCGCTTTTTCGACATAGTCGGGATAGGCCACCTTTTGTTGCTCCAGGTTATCGACAATACGCGCTTTTTGTTGGCGCTCTTTGTCGGCCTGGCGGTAGGCGGTTTCAAGCTCATACAGATAATTGGCGATCTGAGTTTGCAAAGGCTTCGCGCCAGTTTCGCCTTCATACCAAAGCGCCTGCCACTGGTTATACTGGCTCTGAATCTTTTGGCACTGATCCAACGTTTGCTCGAGTTTTTCGATGCTATTGAAAATGTCTTTGTTTCGAATAGACGTCACGTCAAAAGCATCTTCGGGGTTAAGTGCCAACAGTGCATTGGCTGTCGCCAGAGTGTTGAGCTCCGCCAAATTCGGTAGCTCGATCTGGATATTGGGTGACTGAATCAGCTTTACGATTTGTCGGGTCGCGTTCACACCATCGTCTAATGCCTGACGTTGTGTGAGCAATCCAAAACCAATACTGCTTAATTGTTTGTTATGGTTTTCACGTTGTTTTTCGAGCTCATCTTTTTGCTGCAAGGCCGGAATGCCAAGGCGCTGGGCTTCGAGCGCAATGCGTTGCGCGTGCAGTTGCTCGACTCGTTGTTCGTTGGTATCTACTTTCTGGTCATTATCTTTTTGCTGCTGATGAAATTCCTTTTCTTTATCTTTCGCGTTTAAATATTCTTTATGCCTAACCAGGTAAAGATGCTTCGCAATGCAATATTTTGTTAGCTGCAAATCACGCCAGCCATCCAGATATTTTTGACTGGCCTGAAATGCCTGGTCGAGGGCATTAACCGACTGCTGAATTCTGTCGGCATCACGCTCCATGCCGTGGATTGTTTTCAGCTGACCAGAAATAGATCGCACGGCTTCGCCCAGATCTTTCTTTTCTAAAATTTCATCGGACACAAAGCGGGTAATGCTTTGCACCGGCTTGTAAGCCATAAACCGTGAAAAAGCTTTTGCGGCCGACATCGCCTCGGTTTCTGTTACCGAATCTTTACGGCCACGCAGTGCGCCATACAAACGTCTGAGATAAGCCCGTTTAGTATCGTATTTTTCGACGCAGGATTTCCCAAACAGGTGGATCAAGCTGGTGTGCAGGTTTTCTAACCGCAGCACACTATTATCCGGTTGTAGGTGCTCGAGGCTCAGCGCTTTTTCCTGTTGCTGAGTGAGGATATAAAACACCAGATCCTCTTGCTTAGCTAAACGGTTACTGCCAGCTACTTCGAGCCATGCGCGTACCGAAATCAATGCGGTTAAGGTGTCATTTGTCTCACCCTGAGTTGGATGAAAGGTCGCCGCCAGATAACCATCGGTTGGGTTCATACGCGCATAACTGCCATCGTCACAACCCAGAACATAAGAAGCCAGGGTGCGAACTTTTTTGCCACCTCGGCCTTTTTGAGTGGTCTCGTCCTGACCGGGGTTATATTGAAACAGGTTCTCATGGGCAGCGGTCATGATGGTCTGGATCAAGTCTGCCGCGGTTGTTTTACCAGAGCCATTACCACCTGACAGTAAATTAATAGGGCCAAACTCAAATTCTGAATTGGGTAAATTACCCCAATTCACCATAATTAGTTTTCTAAGAAACATGCGTTTCACCTTCTTCATCGCTTTGCGCAGCAACTTCATCAATGGCCAGATCTACCGGATTAGCTGGTTCGACTAGCTCAGTTTCTGGTTCTGGTTGCGAGGCTCCATTGTCGGGCGCAATTGCTTCGATGGCTGGCGTGCTGACAAAGGTGATGATCATTGGATGAATTTTTATCCAACCTTCACCACTCTCGAATGTCTCGTCTGAGTTAAAAGCGATAAGGCGCAACTGGCGCAGGCGCTGAAATATTTTCCTGCGATCGGATATTTTGTCGGCCAGATTACGGCCCAGTAAATTTTTGCAGGCAATAGTGAGCGATTCAATCGATTCGATGGCACAACCTTTTTCGTCAATCTTGCCTTCTTTTAAGGCCTTTTCGTACTGAGCGCGAATCACCAAAACGAGCGCAACCTGCGACTGTGTCAGTCTTTGCCGCAAGCTGCCACTCCAGGCATTGTCTTCGGCTTCTTTAACACCGGCAATCTCGCTCGCAGGCGGATAAACCCGCACATATTCAAAACGCGTATCAATCAATAATTGAATGCCCATGATTGATAAATATTCCTCTACCAAGGCGCGCGCACGAATCAACCGGTCGAACAATTGTTGCTCCGTTTGGCTTTCGTCACGCACGATAACCGAGTAGTTAATCAGCCGAATAATCAGCTCCTGGAATTCATATTCACTAATACCTATCTGTTCCAGTCGTTGAAGCAAATACTGATTAAACGTCATGCGGTTTCCTCACTGCTTTGTTTCGTGCCTAACCCAATCCGGACTAACTCGATGGTGAACTCATCACTATCGACAAAGTAATCGTCGCCTACCCGCTTACCAGTTGGGGTAACCCTAAATTCAAACTCGCTCGACTGCCGACCCGCACTGCCTGCCTCGATGACATGGCTGCGCATGATTAAATCTTTGGCGTCAGCAACGGGCAACTGATGCGACGAAATTTTATGCCCACTGGCGATGGCATCGATCAGATACTCACTCATTTGCTGGTTATTCACACTAAAAGCTTTTTCTAGTATCTGTTGTAGATAAAGCCTTTTGCGCGAGGCCTCGTCCATGTCCGCGTCATCCTCTATTCGAGTATCGACCACTTTTTTCAAGCGTTCGCTGCGCAGTTTGATCTGGACAGGATCGACAAAGCCGACGTTTAACTCAGTAATATGATGACTCACTGCATGCATCGCAGCGCCGAACTCATCATCATTCATAGTCGGTAAATGGCGCAGATTATCGAACAGTAAATCCCCCCCACCCTGATGACTAAAGCTGAGCTGACGCATTATAATATCGGCACGCCGAGTGAAATTAAGCAACGCCCGACGAAGTGATGGCAGCATGATATCGCTGGCGTTATGAATGCGGTGTTCGATGCTATCGAGGATGCTAAAGAGCAACGATTGCTGATCCGACTGAATCAGCTCGGGAGCTGTTTTGCGTAACTCAGCTTCGGCTTTACTTTTGAAGTCTCGACGTTTACGCTTTGCGGCGTTAATGGTCGTCACTATCTCGTCGCGATATTTCTCCACACTATCGACCGACAGGCGTATCGCCAGATCAGGCATGAAACGCGTTTCCATAAAGTCGAAGAACTCCTCACTCGCCTTCTGTATTAACTGCTGTGATTCAACCTCGTGTATCAACAGCCGCTTGCGCTCTTCTAGCTCACCGATGACATCGGTAAAATCGCTGATAATACGCTCGGAGTACTCATACGCATCGAGCAAGTCATACACATCACCCTGCTCCACAAACATCTTCAGCGCATTGCGCGTATTACGCGTATTACGATGGCGCGTGCGAAAACGCCCCTGACTCATCTCAATAGCCGGCTGGGTAAACAAACGCCCAACCCGAGTGAACCCATAGGAGCTTTGTAAAGTAGCCTCGTCGACCTGCTTCTCTAGCCAACCGTGCTCGAGCAATAAATTCAGCGTCCAGTTAGCCTGCTCGCGCTGGTTTTTAGTTGGCTGACTAAACTCATCATCCGCCTGCGACTCCAGCAACGGCGCACGCGTAATCGCCTCCTCGAAACACTCGATCACCATGTCCCGCGACAGTAACTGCGAATAATCCGCCTGACTGGTATATAGCCGCAAATACAACAGCTGCAAACACTCAAGCACCTGAGCTCGGTACTTACTAGTGAGTGGACGGAAAAAATCCTGTTGTTGGTTTTCGAAAAACAAAGATTAGCCACCTAAGCGAATATTCAGCCACAAATATGGCGCGGACTATTATAGGTTTTGACTAATCGAAATACGAACCTAAATTAACGTCTACAACGAATCAAACACAAATAGCTATTTAAAATGGTTAACAGTGGGTTAAAAAAGGGTTGGAAATTCAAACAGGCTCGCCTGGTGAGCCTGCAGTGCTTTAAACTTAATGACTCAAATCAAGTTTAACCACTTTAAGGCATTTATAATCAACCGATAAAACGGACAACGGACAACGGAATGATCGAAACAACAAATCATAAGGACACAGCATGGAACAACTCACTGATTTAAAAGCTATTCTCCACTCCAAGCGCGCAAAAATCTATTACCTCGATAAATGTCGAGTAATGCAAAAAGATGGTCGCGTATTATACCTGACCGAGGAAAAGGGCGAAAACTAATACTGGAATATCCCCATCGCTAATACCACCTGCCTGTTACTAGGCACTGGTACCTCGATAACCCAGGCGGCGATGCGAATGCTTGCACAGGCAGGAGTGCTAGTCCGGTTTTGTGACGGTGCCGGCACACCATTATTAATGGCAACCAAAATCGAATGGCTGTCACCGAAAGTGAATACCGACCCACAGAATACATACAAGGCACTGTTGCCGGACTCATTCGCTACGCTCGTTCTGCGCAAAGTGCGGCGTTATAACTTAAAAGCATTACGGACATAGTTACAAAGGTTTCAAATTAAATAGCGGAGGTGTTATTCTTTAACTGCTTCGAAGAATTAAAAGGCATTTAGGAAACAGGGAGTTTGGAAGTGGAAATACAGCAACAAAAATTATCAGCGCTGTTGGCAAGCAATGTCAGCGCGATAGTATCCAGTCAATATAAAAGCAAAACCCCAGTCTCTAAATTCATCACCAACACCAATCATCATAGTTATAATCGGGTAGCCGAAGGTCTCTAACCCTCAGCCCCCACAACACCCTGCACCGAAGCGTCGGACCGTCGCATCCGCACAGGCCGTTTCACCTGGAATGGTGAAGTTTGATTCATCCATCACGCAATGCATATAACCCCTCAGCTTTAAGATACGCTTTTGATAACGCCCGCTGTATCCCCGGGGTCTTAGCACTACGCCATGGGCCTTTGCTGGTAATGCCGCACGCAACTGCAGATCGAACATGAACACCTAGTCTCATCAAACTTCTCACCTTGGTTCGTGGCTTGCGCCACTGTCGCCAATAAGCCATCCTAACTCGACGCCGAATCCAATGATCCAGATCGACACAGAGTTGATATTTCATCGATACCCCCCAGTTGCGGTTCGTTAATCGCCGGACTTGCTGCTTGAACTTTTGCAAAGTTTGCGAATGCCATTGAATGCGTCCTGCCCGGAAAGTGAAACCGAGGAATTTGCTTTCGTTGGTTTTAACGACGCGGCTTTTGACCGTGTTAACGATCAGTTTTAAGCGCTTTTGCAGATACTGACCGATGCTTCTAAGCACGCGCTGCCCAGCCCGCTGGCTCTTCACCAGAATCGTAAAGTCATCCGCGTACCGAGCGAGTTGATGCCCGCGCCTCTCCAATTCTTTGTCCAAAGGATCGAGCATAATATTTGCCAGCAGCGGCGATAGTGGCCCGCCTTGAGGAACACCTTCCCAACTCTCCCTGTAGCACTGGTTGTCCATAATACCAGCCCGTAGATAATGCTGAATCAGTTTGATCAGACGTTTATCTTTTACTTTATAGCCAAGATGCGTCATCAGCAAATCGTGATTAACCCGGTCAAAGAACTTCGACAGATCGACATCCACCGCAATGCGGCGACCTTCCTTGATAATGCTTTGCACCTGCTTTACCGCCTGTTGCCCATTACGCCCCGGACGGAACCCGACACTATATGTTCGAAAAACCGGGGTCGAAGATAGGCGTTAGTACTTGAACAATGGCTTGCTGAATCACGCGATCAATCACGGTTGGAATCCCCAGCTGACAAATTCCGTCATCTGGTTTATCTATTTCAACCCGTCTGACCGGTGACGGTCTGTATCGACCTGCTTCCAGTTCAGACACAACCCGTTTCCAGTGACCACTTCTTGCCCAGATGGGGAACTCATCAATGGTCATGCCATCAATGCCAGCGGCCCCTTTATTGGCTTGAACGCGCTTCCATGCGGTACGCAGATTATCCCACCGCAATACCCGTTCGAACAGATCATCGCTAAAGGCTGACTTCGAGCCACTACACTGAGTCACGTCATTACCGCTCGGCATTCGTGTATTCATGTTTGGCAAGGCTCCTCCTTTGTTCTAGATGTTCAGGAGGGGCGGCCTACCGTATTCACCGTGTCCTAGCCATTACGCTGGACATTTGGCTACTATTCCGTCTGCTGACTTCTGCTTAATCACTCAAAGGGTTCCCCCCGTGAGCGCTATCGGTTTGCATCTGGTTCGCTCTCTTTGGACGATGCCCCCCAAAGAGCCAAGGCACTTATTAACCAGAGCCTCATGGTTATCTACCGATCGCCAGTTAAGCAGATCCCGGAATGCCGTACTACCCCAGATAAGAACATGAACTGTCCCCACACCCCAAGGGCACTTTGTCGGTACGCTCGGGCGCGCAACTGCATCATTTACGCTGGCCGTTAGATCACATGGCTTCATCGTCTTGCTGCCAACTCGCCTCCAGCCTACGCCTCATATGATGTTCTTGTTCATCAGCTCGCAGTTTCCCTTCGTAGGGCCTACTTTTGGTGCGTCCAGCTTCCTTCAGACCAAACCTCACGGTCAAGCCCTTGCCATTCGCTAGTAGTTATCGTCTAATCACAACATGGTTTTCGACCGTGATCTTCCTACAGGGAACTTACACCCCATTAGTTCATGCCCATGCTGGGCGTACACAAACAGCGCGTAGGGAATCGCTTCGCTCTCCACACAGCTGGACGTTAATGCTCGTTATCAAAAGTCTTTTTCGTATCTATATCGAACGGCTACTTTTTTTGCGCAAAGCTTCCATTGCAATAAATTAACAAACAGCATCTTTTATGGAGATCGGGAAGATACTCAATAATTTCCCAAATGACTTCAAACGCAAATCTAGTTTTAACTTCAAAAATCTATTTGGGCTGGGTCCCGACATAATGCTAGATGCTTGACTTGTCACTGTAAGTTCACTGCCGCACAGGCAGCTTAGAAAAGCCAAAAGAGAGAGTACTTGATGAAATGGACTTTCACTGAAGGCAACTATTAACATTGCAACGCTGAGCCAATTCAACCGCTGAAAATCACATCACGCCACTTAAGCCGATGCTGCCTTGCTGTTCGCTGCCTTAATTTGTGGGGTGAAGGGAGGGTTCAGGGGGTTGTTTCTGAGATTTCACTGTGTATGATTCTACGCATCAAGATAAAGGCTCTTGAAGCGCTGCCTTGGTACTGGACACTTGTTGGAGTTTTTTCTTCAACAGGTATTTATTATCACATCGCTTATAGGAATTACCTATGTCTGATCAAAAACCCCTCAATCAAAAACATGTCGGCCAATCCACACTCAGTATCTGGGGTGGAGAGCAGGAACACGAACTTTACGAACGCGCTACCCAGGTGCCTGTGGTACACAGCGTTTCCTACACGTATAAAGATATTGATACCTGGCAGAACGTTGCTCTGGAAAAAGAACCGGGCCATATCTATTCGCGTAATACTAATCCCACTGTTCGAGCTTTTGAAGATAAAGTTAAAGAACTCGAAGGCGCAGAAGCAGCCACTAGTTTTTCGTCAGGAATGGCCGCTATCAGTAATGTACTGGGTACTTTTTTAAGGCCGGGTAACCGAGTTGTTTCGATCAAAGATAGTTACGGTGGAACCAATAAGATATTTAACGATTTCCTTCCGCCGCTGAATATCGACGTCACGCTTTGCAATACCACTGACTACGAAGCTATCGAAGCAGAAATCGGTAAAGGCTGCACGATTCTTTATCTCGAGACCCCGACTAATCCAACCATCAAAATCATGGATATTAAACGTCTGTCTGCCGCTGCAAAAAAGTCCGGTGCGCTGGTGGTGGTTGATAACACCTTTGCAACGCCGATCAACCAGAATCCGTTGGCGCTCGGAGCGGATATTGTTTTGCATTCGGCGTCAAAATATCTTGGTGGACACGCCGATGCGCTCGGTGGTGTCATTTGTGGCAATAAGGATCTAGTCAAGCAGGTTTATCATTATCGTGAAATTAACGGTGCGACTCTGTCTCCGATGGATGCTTACAGCTTTATTCGCGG
>CAXMOZ010000126.1:0-3543 GCA_964195315.1 uncultured Acidimicrobiia bacterium
AATGCCGTTGATTTAATTAATGTCTTAATCAAAGAGCAATCGGAACAACGCCAAGGCAGTTTGGTCAGACGGTTACAGCTCGTGGACTGCGTGATCATTGATAAATTAGGGTATATCCCATTCCCTAAATCAGGCGGTGCACTACTGTTTCACCTTATTAGCAAACTGTACGAAAAAACCAGCGTCATCATCACTACTAACCTAGAGTTCTCAGAATGGGTGAGTGTGTTTGGTGATGCTAAAATGACCACTGCATTACTTGATAGAGTAACGCATCATTGCTCTATCATAGAAACTAAAAATGACTCATATCGATTCAAACAAAGTCAACAAAAGGCTCTAAATTAACAACCCAAGGGTGGGTCAATATTCGATGCCTACATGGGTCAATTTTGGATGCTTATTGACACCAGTACAGCAATCCAGAAAACAGAACATCAATTACGTGATGTGTCATATGATAGAGAGTATTTTGAGAAAGTATCAGCAAAAGACACTAATCGTCCTGAACTTCAGAATATGCTGAATAATAATCGTACTGATGATGTCGTTAATTTTCATGAGTTATCACGACTCGCTAGAAATACTCGTGACCTGCTGGATATCGTAGTCCAGATAATCGACAAGGGTGCTTCGATACACTTTCACAAAGAGAATCTTAGGTTCGATGCATTTCAGAAGTTGATGCTAACGATGCTGGGTACTATCAGTTCTTTTGAAGGTGACCTGATGCTCGAAAGATAGCGAGAGGGTACCCAGATTGCAAAAGAGAACAACGTCTACAAGGGTAAGAAGAGTGTGTTCAGTGACGAGGACATCTCAGTAATAAAGAAAGAATTTGATGAATCTACCAATAAAGCTGAATTGGCTAGAAAGCATAGTATCACTCGAAGTTATCTGTATAAGTTAGTGAAGAGATCCGCCTGAATCTCTAAGGCTAAGGGAAGTGGGGTTCAGTTTCGGTGGTTGGAAATCTAAATTGACTGATGAACAGGTAAGTGAACTGTGTCAGAAACGATCTGAAGGTGTGTTTGCCAAGAATCATCAGCCTTCCAGCTAGAAACCCATTCTGGAATATCACCGGCTGGCATGGGTCTAGCTATGCCATAACCCTGTGCTAACTCACAGCCCAGTTCTAACAATGCTACTCCATGAGCGATAGTTTCTACACCCTCGGCAATTACTTCGCGCTTAAATGTTTTAGCTAAACCTATGACGCTTTCAACAATGGCTAAATCGTCGATATCTTCCAACATGTTACGCACGAAGCTCTGGTCTATTTTTATCAAGTAGGCTGGTAGACGTTTGATATGGGTGAGTGACGAATATCCCGTACCAAAGTCATCCAAGGCAAAGCGTACGCCTAGTTCATGGCAAGCATTCATGGTGTCAAACACTTGGCTGATGTCACTTAACTCACTGGTTTCCAGTATTTCTAACTCTAAATAGTGCGGATCAACTTCGGGGTGGGCTGCTAACAACGCTGTTAAGCAAGTGGTGAAGTTAGCTTGTTGTAATTGATAAGCGCTAATGTTGACACTGATTGGAAGGTCTACGCCCATGCTTCGCCATTGGCTTATTTGAATTAGTGCAGTGTCTATGACCCATTCGCCCAGCTCTAGACTAATGGCGTGACCTTCTATTGCCGGTAAGAAGTCTAAAGGAGGGACTAAACCACGGACAGGATGCTGCCAGCGAATTAGAGCTTCAACGCCTATCATATCGCTAGTGTGCATATTCACCTTGGGTTGATAGTGCAGCACAAACTCACGTCCACCCAAAGCTGAACGAACATCGCCTATACTTTCCCGTTGAATAGTTATCTTTTTATCTAGCGTGGTATCAAACAGGTGATACAGATTTTTTCCTGAATGCTTAGCGACATACATAGCTTCGTCGGCGTGACGAATGAGTTGGTCTGCGTCCACACCGTTTTGTGGGTAAAGGGTGACACCAATACTCAATGAAACTTGCAATATGGAATCACCCACAGTAAATGGTTCAGCAGCAGCCTTTAGCAGTCGTTTTAATGCTGGCTCACTATCTTTGATCTTTTCTAAACCAACCATGATAGCAATGAATTCATCACCGCCAATACGCGCAAGCGTATCACCTTCTCGTAAAGTTTCTTTCATTCGCTTTGACAGTTCGACGAGTAGCTTATCTCCCAGATCATGTCCGTAGGTATCATTAACGACTTTGAAGCCATCTAAGTCCATGTACGCAACGGCTAATGACTGATTGCGGCGTTGACACTGCGCCATGGCATGGTTTAAGCGGTCAGCCAGTAATACACGGTTAGGTAGATTGGTCAGTACGTCGTAATGGGCAATGCGTTTGAGTTTTTCTTCGGCGTGTTTACTCTCCGTGATGTCCTGAACTATTCCGAATGCCTGTAATGGTTCGCCATTATTATCGAGCAGAATCTCTCTACGGACATAAAGATGGCGCGTATTTCCGGAGAGGGTCACCCTGTATTCAAAATCATTTCCGTTGCGTTGCTCGTTATGAAAACGTGTGCCTTGTCTGAATCGTTCCTTGTCATCTGGGTGAATTAAATCTATTACCGCATCAATGTTAACGAAACATTCGAGTGCTTCGGGTACGGTCATACCGTATATTCGTGCAAACTGATCTGAACAAGAAATTAATTTGTCTTTCGTGAGATCCCAGTAAAAGTGTCCCATGTTGCCCATGGCTTCCGCCTGCCGATAGAGAGTGTTACTTTGTTTCAACTCTTCTTCCAAAGCTCTTACTTTGGTGATATCTTGAATAGTACCTATAGTCTTAACAAGCACGCCATGATCATCTAGCACAGGTTTGCCTATTTCATGCAAGTATAACCACCTACCTGCCTTGGTATAGCTACTATACTTAATATCCCATCCTTGTTTACTTTCGACTGCCGAATCAACGACCTGCTTATATCGTTCGCGATCGTTCTCACAAACAGACTTTTGATCTTCTTCGCTGTTTTTGAACTCCCCCATCAGCTGCGCAACCGTCATATCCATGATTTTGGCATACTGTTCCGAGCAGGTAATATACTGGTTTGCTATTTCATCCCATTCCCAGTAACCAACCTTAACGAATTGTTCCGAATGACTAAATAGAAGGTTGATTTTCTGCAGCTTATCTTTGGATTGAGTAACACCACGAAGCTCTTTACGGAGGCCTTCAATCTCTAAAAGAAGATCTTGGGGGTTTACTATTTCGTCCATTTAGGTAGTACCTAGAATTACTAGTAAGGCTTGATTGTAATTTAATTGTGTATGAGTTTAGTTGAATTTGAATTTAATTCCAGTGATATGAAGCTAACGAAGGTCGTAGTAATTTCACCCAGCAGTCACCAATTCAGTCAAGATTCTATGATGGGTATTTATTCCTATAGGCTGCAATGCCCCCTGTGTCAGGATAGTTGTCGCCTCTAATATTTAACTAGAGGTGTTAGAATGCGAGCAAGATTTAATCCATCATTTAAATTACAAGCTGTGGAGAAGGCGCTTAGCCGAGAGGAAGGAATCAGTTTAGCTGTAATAGCCA
>CAXMOZ010000127.1:0-28935 GCA_964195315.1 uncultured Acidimicrobiia bacterium
AAAAAAACACACAATGGCTTGAGCAACAGCTGAAAACAATTGACCAGCTTAGTCAGCAACGCCTTTTACAGAACGAAGCGGAAACGTCACTACTCACAAACGCAAAACGCACAAGTCAATATTAAGCGCAGTCAACAGAGGCTAATCAGTTCAACTGACAAGCTTTTGAGAGATGAACTTCAGAACGTAATGCCAGCTTTTGCAGTAAAACCCTAACCCTAAAATTAATAATATATTATCGAGACTAGACAGAATTAGCACTATCGGGAATAAAACTTAAATCTGTCTTTAGCCTCGATCACTGGCACTATCTATCACCGAAAAGTATCACAAATAAAGTGGATAATGAAACGAACTCTTACGAAATAACTTCACTTTCCTTTCGTTATTAAAAATGACTCACAATTTTGACTTTATGCAGCAAAACGAAAGCCGTCGATAAAAGTCATCTCTCCTTATTTTATTTTCCATTCATACTATTTTTATATTTCAATAAATTAATCTTTTTTTGACAACTTCATTTAGTTTGCGTAATTTATATATTTGAAAAAAGGAAAATTACAACGAGGTTTTAAGTAATGTTCATGACAAAGAGACAAATCACTATTCTTAATAAACTAAAGAATAGTGGACGAGTTCTGGTTGACGAGCTTGTTGATGAGTTTAACGTGACACCACAAACTATTCGTACCGACTTGAATGAACTGAGCAAAGCTAAAAAGCTTGTTAGGGTTCACGGTGGCGCCCGATTACTAGATGGTCGTGAGAACGTGGAGTATGAGGCCAGACGTCAAATTGCAGCATCGCAAAAAGTGCTTATAGGAAAAGCAGCATCCAGAATTATTCCAGATAATGCATCTCTTTTTATTAATATAGGAACAACTACAGAGGCGTTTAGCGATGCGCTTATTGATCATAAGGGTCTAATGGTCATTACTAATAATATTAATGTTGCCAGTAGATTAAGATTGTTTAAAGACAATGAAGTTATCATTACAGGTGGTGTTGTAAGGTCTTCAGACGGGGGTATTGTTGGTGAGGCTACGGTTGATTTCATTGAAAACTTTAAGGTCGACTTCGCTATTATCGGCTCTTCTGCGATAGACTCTGACGGATCACTATTGGATTTTGACTTCCGTGAAGTAAAGGTTGCTCAAGCAATCATTAAAAATGCCCGTCACGTCATATTACTCGCTGATTCCACCAAGTTAAGGCGTAATGCTCCCGTTAGAATTGGCCACATATCTCAGGTTGATACGTTTATTACGGATGTTATCGTTGACGATGACTTTCGTGAAGTGTGCATAGAATCAGAGATTGAAGTCATCGAGGTTAAAAGTCTGAATAAAAACCATAACCGAAAAAAGCTAGAAGAATAAAACCACCTCGAAACGACAATAGAAACTATGGTTAGATTTCTGGAAATACTCTTTTGTTGTAGGTTCATGATCTGCTATATAGCGAACTATTGACCGAGCATATCTTTCATTTGACTTTCGTATCGCCTTCAATTACCTTCTTTTTATTAAAACTGTACTTATCAGTTAAAATCATCAATTTGGTAGGGGGAGCATTGTCTGTGGTAGAAGACATTTTCGTAATCGGTGGCGGTATCAATGGCTGCGGAATTGCGCGCGATGCAGCTGGACGTGGTTTTTCTGTTCGTCTTGCTGAAATGAATGATCTAGCCAGCGGAACGTCATCGTGGTCCTCTAAGCTCATACATGGTGGTTTACGCTATTTAGAGCATTACAAATTCAGACTTGTTCGAGAATCTTTGTGTGAACGCGAGGTTCTGTTGAAAATGGCGCCACATATTATTTGGCCTATGCGATTTGTTTTGCCCCATCATAGTTCAATGCGTCCTGCATGGCTGCTCAGGCTAGGCCTATTTATCTATGATCATATTGGTCAGCGTAAATTATTACCGGCCACCAAACAGGTAAACTTAAAGACTGACCCGGTTGGGAAGCCACTCAAGACAATATTTTCGAAGGGGTTTGAGTATTCTGATTGCTGGGTAGATGATGCTCGCCTGGTTGTGTTGAATGCTCAAGATGCGCAAAAGCACGGGGCTATTATTGAAACTCGGACTAAGGTTGTATCTGCTCGAAGAGAAGACGGATATTGGTCTATATCAACTAAAAACTGTCGCTCTGGTGAGATATCTCAGCATAAAGCGCGCTTGCTTGTCAATGCTTCGGGGCCTTGGGTTGATAAGATATTGGGTGAAGCGATTAATAGTAATCGATCAAAAAACGTTCGTCTGGTTCAAGGCAGCCATATAGTAGTCCCTAAGATCCATAATCATGATAGAGCATACATTTTCCAGAATGCTGACAATCGTATTATTTTTGCCCTGCCCTACGAACAAGATTACACCTTAATTGGCACCACGGACCAGGATTATCAGGGTGACCCTGCCGATGTAAAAATCACTGATCCGGAGATCTCTTATATATGCGCTTCAGTTAGTGAGTACTTTGAAAGGCCAGTCAATATAGCCGATGTTGTTTGGTCTTACTCTGGCGTTCGCCCACTGTTTGATGATGGCGCGACAGAAGCACAAGAAGCCACTCGTGATTACGTTTTACGGGTTGATGGTGATGAGTTACCCGTCATTAATATCTTTGGTGGAAAGATCACTACTTATCGTAAATTATCAGAATCGGTGTTGACAAAAATTGAAGCGCTAATAGGTGCTCGGTTTGGTCCCTGGACTGCAACTTCAAATTTGCCTGGTGGTGATTTCGGGGTAGCTGATTACGATTCATTGCTGTCGAAGCTGAAGCAAGAATTTCATTTTTTGGATTCTGTGATGGCGAAAAGGCTCATTCGTTGTTACGGAACTAATGCCTGGACTATGCTCAAAGGTGCTTTAAATATTAAGGATATGGGTCAAGACTTTGGTGGTACTCTATCGGAGCGTGAGGTTAAGTACCTGATGAAATATGAATGGGCAGAATGTGCCGAAGACGTCGTTTGGCGCAGAACTAAACTGGGTATTCGGCTTGATGAAAAGCAAATATCGACAATTGAAAACTGGATGCAACAAAATACTGCATTTGATCAGGCTGCAGGAAAGTGAAGGAGTAGGAATTGTTAGAGCTGCGGAATTTAAGTAAAAAAGTGGGTACATCGATTCACATCAACGATGTGTCGATGAAGTTAGAGAAAGGTTCTTTAAATGTACTGCTCGGCTCGACTTTGTCTGGAAAAACTTCATTAATGAGGTTGATGGCGGGACTTGATAAACCCACTTCAGGTGAAATACTGATGGATGGTGAAAGTGTTCTTAAGACGCCAGTTCAAAAACGTAATATTGCCATGGTTTATCAGCAATTTATAAACTACCCCGGGTTTACAGTCTACGAAAACATTGCCTCTCCAATGCGTGTCGCCGGCATTGATAAAAAGACTATTGATATAAAAGTTCGTGAAGCAGCTGATCTGATGAAACTTACCCCGTATCTAGATAGAGGGGTTCTTAATTTATCGGGTGGACAGCAGCAGCGTACAGCGCTCGCAAGAGCTTTAGTCAAGGGCGCTGAACTGGTTTTGTTAGATGAGCCACTGGCAAATTTAGATTATAAGCTGCGTGAAGAACTTCGAATAGAATTGCCACGAATCTTTGCCGAAACTGGTGCAATATTTATTTATGCCACGACTGAACCACAGGAAGCGTTGTTACTTGGCGGCAGGACAGCCACTTTGCATGAGGGATGTGTTACCCAGTTTGGTACGACTATCGATGTTTACAATAAACCATCAAACTTAGAGACCGCACAGACCTTTTCAGATCCTCCGATGAATGTTATCCCGATGCAGAAACAGGGGTCTAAGTTTGTATTTTCGCAAGGACAAGTTGACTGCCCAAAAGACCTCCAGAGTTTGGCTGATGGCCCTTATAGTATCGGTATTCGGCCTCACCATTTGATGTTAAGTCCATCCAATGAGGCCTCACATAAAATTGAAGCGCCAGTCTCTACCACTGAAATTGCGGGGTCAGAAACTTTTATTCATGTGTTGCAGGGTGATCTTAAGTTGGTTGTGTTAACTCATGGTGTTCATAGGGTGGAAATTGGCGACCAGATTTCAATTTATATGAACCCATCTAAATTCTTTATATTTGATGAGCACGATGTGCTTGTGTCTGCACCAAGAACCGAGGGCGTAGCGTAATGGCTCAAATCACACTCGATAAATTGGCGCATTCATACTTAGCAAACCCAAAAACTGATAGTGATTTCGCACTCAAAGAAATTGATTATGTCTGGGATGATGGCGGCGCTTATGCCCTTTTAGGCCCTTCTGGTTGCGGTAAAACAACACTATTAAATATCATATCTGGGTTATTGGTCCCATCGAAGGGAAAGATTCTATTTGATGATCGTGATGTCACAACCTTTCAGCCAGAGCAGCGTAATATTGCGCAAGTTTTTCAGTTTCCTGTTATCTATGACACCATGACAGTGCGTCAGAATCTTGAATTTCCATTAAAAAATCGTCATGTTGCGCCGCACGAGATATCTAAGCGGGTTGAGGAAATGATAGAAGTTCTCGACTTAGGTGACAAAGCTAATTTTAAAGCACGAGGTCTCACTGCCGATGAAAAACAGAAGATATCTCTAGGCCGTGGACTCGTTCGTTATGATGTCAATGCCATCCTGTTTGACGAGCCGTTGACGGTTATTGATCCACATATGAAGTGGCAACTTCGGACTAAGTTAAAAGAGCTTCATCGCCAGTTCAATCACACCATGATTTATGTCACTCATGATCAAACTGAGGCTTTGACCTTTGCCGATAAAGTTGTGGTCATGTATGACGGAGAGGTGGTTCAAATTGGTACGCCTGAAGAACTTTTTGATGAACCAAAACATACTTTTGTAGGTTATTTCATTGGCTCGCCGGGAATGAATATCATCCCCGCCGATGTTGCTGGAAACCAGGCGACAATAGGAAGTCATTCAGTCGATCTGAAAGGCAATTACCCAGATTTAACGGGGAAAGTGGAGCTTGGCATTCGACCTGAATTTGTCTCGCTCAATAATATTAGTTCAGGAATTCCAGCCAAGGTGACAGGTGTCGATGATATTGGTCGTTTCAAAATTGTTCATGCCACTATTGACAGTATTGAAGTCAACATTGTCTTGAATGAAGGTGAATGCATTCCCTCTGATCCAAAAATAACCTTCGAAACTTCACGTATCAATATTTATAAAGACGATCATTTGGTTTATCCCCTAGTTAACGGAAGAGGACTATAGATCATGGAAAAAACCTACAACAATAAAGCGTGGTTGCTTGTCATTCCGGTTGTTATATTGGTCGCACTGTCAGCCATCATTCCAATTATGACGGTCGTTAATTATTCTGTTCAAGATACCTTTGGTGGCAATAAATTTTTCTGGGTGGGTACTGAATGGTTTACTGATGTATTGAGATCTGAGCGATTCCATAACGCTTTAGGGCGCAATCTTCTGTTCTCATTCATTATTCTTTGTATTGAAATACCTTTAGGTATTTGGATTGCTCTTTCAATGCCTAAAAAGGGCTTTTGGGTGCCAGTTTGTCTCATTATGATGGCGCTCCCACTGCTAATTCCTTGGAATGTCGTTGGCACAATATGGCAGATTTTTGGCCGAGGTGATATTGGCCTTCTCGGTCATACGATGGGTTTACTGGGTATCGATTATAACTATACGAATAATATTTTTGATGCCTGGGTCACCATCATCATCATGGATGTGTGGCATTGGACAAGCCTTGTCGTGTTGCTTTGTTATGCCGGTTTAGTGTCTATTCCAGAAGCTTATTATCAAGCGGCGAGAATAGACGGTGCGTCAAAGTGGTCGGTGTTTCGATATATCCAACTCCCTAAAATGCGAGGCGTTTTAATCATTGCGTTCCTGCTGCGCTTTATGGACTCATTTATGATTTATACCGAACCTTTTGTTCTCACTGGCGGTGGCCCAGGAAATTCTACAACATTTTTATCTATTGACCTCGTCAAGCAAGCGATTGGCCAATTTGACTTAGGTCCAGCTGCTGCAATGTCCCTTATTTATCAGCTAATCGTGCTTCTAATCTGCTACATCTTCTTTACGGTGATGAGTAATGTCGGCGTTGATAAGCCAGCAAAGGAGACAGCTGAATAATGGCTAACGATAGAGCAACAACCACCCATCTAGTCGATAGTGCGATGAGGGAAGAAAGGTCTGTGACCAAGCCCCTAAATCTAAAGTGGATTACGCCTTCGGTTTATATTTTCTTTTTGATGCTGCCGATTTATTGGCTTATCAATATGAGCTTTAAAAGTAACCAGGAAATCCTATCAAAATTTACTCTTTTCCCTGAAACGCCAACATTGAGTAACTATGCGGTGATTTTTAGCGACCCGTCCTGGTATAACGGCTATATCAATTCAATGATTTATGTGGCCTTAAATATGGTCATTTCGATTTCAGTCGCCTTACCTGCTGCTTATGCATTTTCAAGATATCGGTTTTTAGGCGATAAGCATATGTTCTTTTGGTTGTTATCTAACAGGATGGCGCCTGCCGCTGTTTTTGTGCTCCCATTCTTTCAGCTTTATTCTTCTTTTGGATTAATTGACACGCATATTGCGGTTGCCCTTGCACACTGTCTTTTCAACGTTCCATTGGCCGTTTGGATTTTGGAGGGATTTATGTCAGGCATTCCAAAAGAGATTGATGAAACAGCGTATATAGACGGTTATTCATTCCCAAAATTCTTTGTCAAAATCTTCATCCCGTTGATAGCTTCGGGTATTGGTGTGGCGGCATTCTTTTGCTTTATGTTTTCATGGGTTGAATTACTAATAGCAAGAACACTGACCACTGTTGATGCAAAACCGATCGCTGCAATCATGACTAGAACAGTCGGTGCAGCCGGTGTTGATTGGGGCGTGTTAGCCGCAGCTGGGGTTCTTACCATTATTCCTGGCGCTTTGGTTATCTATTTCGTGCGTAATTATATTGCTAAGGGCTTTGCCCTTGGTCGCGTTTAAATAATTCTGAGGAGAATAAAAAAATGGAACTCTCTTGGATGGCATGGACGGGTCCTACCGCAATTTTCTGGATAGGTATTGTTAGCTGCATACTGGCTATGTGTATATGGGAATATTTTTCGCCTGGTGGTAATCCACGAATTGGGATTCTACGGTTTGAAACAACAAGGGGCGACCGTCTCTTTATATCATTGATCGGTAGTGCTTTTATTCACCTGGCCTGGTTAGGATTCATTGGCGCTGCTGGATTATGGTGGGCTCTCGGTATCTCATTTATTTACGCCATAGGTGTTTTTAAAACAGTGTAATGGCAAACTGGAGCGTGCTCTCATTACCAGCTCGCTCTTCAACTCTGCATTAACCCTTAAGGAGGATTAAAATGCTAAAACAAGGTCTAAAATCAACGGCACTTGTCGGTCTGATGATAGGAATGAGTTCTGCACAAGCTGATATGGCTGCTGCAAACAAGTTCCTGGCTGATGAAATCGCAGGTGTCTCAGTGCTGAGCTCTGAACAGCAAAAAGCAGAAATGAAATGGTTTATTGATGCTGCAAAACCATTTACAGACTTAAGAATCAAAGTCGTTTCTGAAACTATCGGTACTCACGAGTATGAGTCCAAGGTGCTTGCGCCTGCTTTTACTGCCATAACGGGCATAGAAGTCATTCATGATCTGATTGGTGAGGGAGACGTCGTTGAAAAACTTCAAACCCAAATGCAGTCTGGCGAAAATATTTACGATGCTTATGTCAACGACTCTGATTTGATTGGAACGCACTGGCGTTACAACCAGGTTCGTAATCTGACTGATTGGATGGCAGGACCAGGTAAAGACGTTACAAACCCTGACCTTGATCTAGCTGATTTCATCGGGACTTCTTTTACCACTGCACCGGATGGCAAGCTTTATCAGCTTCCTGATCAGCAATTCGCGAATCTTTATTGGTTCCGATACGATTGGTTCAACGATAAAATGAATAAGGCCGATTTCAAAGCTAAATATGGCTACGATCTCGGTGTTCCAGTGAATTGGTCAGCTTATGAAGATATCGCTGAATTTTTCACTGGACGTGACCTTTCTCGTTTAGGCGTGGATGGTAATGTCTATGGCAACATGGACTATGGCAAAAAAGATCCTTCACTCGGCTGGCGCTATACCGACGCCTGGATGTCGATGGCTGGCATGGGCGATATTGGTGAACCAAACGGTCTTCCAGTCGATGAGTGGGGAATTCGCGTGAATGATAAATCACAACCAACAGGTTCTTGTGTTGCACGTGGTGGAGCCACCAACTCTCCAGCTGCCGTTTATGCGGTTGAAAAAGCTATTGAGTGGTTAAAAAAATACTCTCCACCTGAAGCCGCTGGTATGACATTTGGTGAAGCGGGTCCAATTCCTGCTCAAGGTAATGTTGCCCAGCAAATGTTTTGGTACACAGCCTTTACTGCAGCGACAGTGAAACCTGAGCTACCAGTAATGAATAAAGACGGCACTCCAAAGTGGCGTATGGCACCATCCCCCCACGGTGCATACTGGAAAGAAGGTACAAAAATCGGTTATCAAGATGCTGGATCATGGACTCTTATGGAATCGACCCCAGTTGATCGTGCTAAAGCGGCCTGGTTA
Source organism: uncultured Acidimicrobiia bacterium (assembly GCA_964195315.1). GTDB lineage: Bacteria > Pseudomonadota > Gammaproteobacteria. The sequence goes on from CAXMOZ010000127.1 coordinate 8,661, forward strand.
TATGCTCAGTTCGTCACTTCAAAAACAATCGATCTGAAAAAATCTGATGTTGGTCTTACTTTTATTCGTGAATCAACGATCAATTCCGAGCATTTCACAAAACGTGCAAATAAGCTGGGTGGTTTGATCGAGTTCTATCGTTCACCAGCGCGTGTACAGTGGTCACCAACGGGTACTAACGTACCTGATTATCCAAAACTAGCTCAACTGTGGTGGCAGAACATTGGCGATGCGATGTCTGGCGCTAAAACAGCGCAAGGTGCATTGGATAGCCTATGTAAAGCACAGGAAAAAGTTCTTTCTCGAATTGAGCGTGCCGGTGTTCAGGGTGAACTTGGTCCTAAGCTGAACGATGAGAAAGATGCGGATTACTGGTTAGCTAAAGCGGGTGCTCCAAAAGCAAAACTAGCCAATGAAAAACCACAAGGCGTCACTGTTTCGTATGATGAACTGGTTAAAAGTTGGACTCAGTAGTTTGTAGTTAGTATCTAGTATAGAAAACTAGAGCTGTTCTGCTCTAGCAATCGCTAGGGCGAACTTACTAATTGGACCTGGGAAAACCCAGGTCCTTTTTTTTACATGTTTAAAATTATGCAGAATTCAATGTCGGTTTCTTCATTTGTTGAGCATCGATTATAGGAAAAACGAATGATAAATAATTTTTTTGATAGCGATCTTTTAGCGGGTAAAACAATTGTAATAACGGGCGCAGGTCGTGGTATAGGCTACGAAATAGCAAATTTAATGGCCGAATGTGGGGCAACGATAATAGCGCATAGTGGTCGATTGGGTACCGCAAAAAACCTCTCAGAAGTCTCAAGCTCTGTGTTTGAAGCTGATTTTTCAGATGCAAACGCAGTCAAGCAGTTTGTTGAATTTGTGCAAGCCGAGACATCCGTAATTGATGTCTTAATTAACAACGCTGGTACTATGGTGGGTCGGTTTCCAGCAGATCAACTCACCGTTGCTCAGTACCAAAAACTGGTTGATCTGAATCAAACATCAGTCGTCCAAATCACAAGTGCGTTAATTCCCTGGCTGCGTAAATCTGAAAATGCTTCAATCATCAATACGGTATCAATTTCTGCAACGACAGGTGGAAGCCCTGGCTCATCAATTTACAGCGCTACCAAAGCGTTTGTTAGCACTTACTCAAAGGCACTAGCACGCGAACTGGCACCCGATAATATTAGAGTTAATGCGGTCTCCCCCGGAACCATAGCAACTGATTTTCATAAGCGTTATTCGAGTGAAGAAAAATTAGAATCAACCAGGAAATCTATCCCGCTTCAGCGTCTAGGCACTCCACAGGATTGCTCGCCTGCATACGTCTTCTTATCATCTGAAAAGTTATCAGGTTATATCACGGGTCAAATTATAGAGATCAATGGAGGCCAATTAATTGTTTAACCTAGAGCCCTCAGCTAGGCAGAAAAATGTGCAGGATACTAGATAGTTGAATGTAATAATCACTGACAAACATAGCCGTATTAAAAATATGACTTCAGTTTTTTTTGTATATGACTTTCACCCATTGTTTCTCAAAATTCGCAAAACAATATTTTGCTGTGCTATTGAGTTACATAATTTACTTATAGGATAATTAATGGATTTCACAATTACATTTTTCAGGGGTTTCTTTTGGGGCGTATATTTAGTGTTTCCAATTCTGCTGATAATGATTGCTCTAATAATTTCTCTTGGCCTTATTGTTGGCCGAATAGAATCATGGACAAAATTCGATTCTATATATTGGTCTTTCATAACAGCATTGACTATTGGTTACGGTGACATCAAACCAACCAGTAAAAAATCTAAAATTATCTCTGTAAGTGTTGGAGGTATTGGTATTATTCTTGGCGGCATACTGGTTGCAATTGCCTTACATGCAACCACAAATGCATTTCAAATTCATACTGACCCTGAGTTATTAGAAACATTGAAGAAAAGCTTTAATTAAGCGCATTAAAATTTCCAACACTGAAAAATCACTCGATATAGATGTTGCTCATAAAGCGCTTATACCCGGTATTTTCATCGTGAGTTTTATTAAACTTTTTAACTTACTGCTATACAGGTCGAGCACTATGGAAACCTATCTGTTTTATCAAAGGAACTCCCATGATTGACGATACAGACAGGCCCTCTTCTACTGAAAACAGTAAGCAGCAATCCTCAACACCATCCGAGTTTCAAGCCCGTTGCTGCTGGTTGCACTTGGCATTACCGGTGCCATCGCAGCCTGGGGGTTGATCGATGCGGCGGGCCTCGCCGAGCAGGCCGCTTACCTGGTGCATATTCAGTTTGTGAGTCGCTGCTGGAATGGGGGTTGGCTTGCTTTTTTGGGGTACGGCTGAACCGCTGACACACTTTGATTTATTAAATAAATATCACCCCCCCAGTGTTGCAGCGGGGCAGGCTCTGTTTATTACAAATTTTCACTGGGGTCTCCATGCCTGGGCGATTTATGCGTTAACCGACCTCGTAATTGCCTATTTTGGATTCCGTCGGGGATGCCCAAGCTTGATCGGCGCAGCTATTATCGACACCTTTGGAAAAAACCGACTGACCGATTCTTTGAGCTGGTTGAGTAATTTACTGGCTATTCTAGCCATTGCGATTGGTGTCGGTGGATCTATTGCGATGGGCGTGTTCCAGGTAAAGGATGGTATCGATACCTTGTTCGGATTGAGTGGGACCAGCCTGGGTTTGACGACCGTCATATTTGCCGATCTCTGACTCTGCTATTTGCCCGCGTTTATTGTCGACCTGGTCAGCGCCGCTTTTGTACTTGGCATGCTCTCTACCAAAGGCGATTTAAACTCAAGCGCCAAGATCAAACTAACCAGGGGTGTTATCTTGGGTGCACTCGGTTTTGTGATAATTCTGTCGGGCAATATTGCGGCGATAAAGTCGATTATCGCTCTGGGCTCTTTGCCGTTTTTTTTGTCGTATTGCTGTGGGTTATTTGCCTGTTAAAAACGCCTAAAAACGAAGTTATGAATGAAACATGAGTAATATCCTTGATACCATTATGAACATTGAAGTATTCCTTTTTATCGGTTTGCTTGTCTGGTTATATTTTAAACCGATTAAGCGTGACAAAAAATCGTCAGACTGAAGTCACAGCCCAGGCCGAATTTTGCAAGGTAATTCTTCGGAGTCGTTTAGAGACGCATAAGGTACTTCGTCGATGCAGGATACTTTCCCCCGATACGATCTATGACATTTAAATCAAACTTGGGTGGTGTCTACTTAACCCCATAGATTCTACAATTTTGACATTAAAGCTATTACAGTCCCAGAGTAACTTATAAAACTGTTAATCATTGTACCAGTAGCCGTGATGGCATCCGCCTTTGAACATAAGTTCGCTAACAACCACGCTTCAACCGAAGTCTGGAAAATTGATTTCTTTGACGACTTTAATACCTTTAATGTAAATAACTGGCAGGATCAAATGTTATGGGTTAACGATGAAAACCAGTGTTACTTGCCTGGTAACCAGTTTAATACGTGCGAAGTAAGCAATGGCTCCTTGAAGATACGTGTGGTCGACCTAGGCGAAAAGCAAGCTTGTTCAAACGTCAATAAAGCGGGAGAAAATCTACCAGATACTCAGTATGTTGCAGGCCGCATCGCATCTAAGAATCGTCAATAATTTGTCAAGGGAAGGTGGACTGCGCGTCTAAAAGTTAAAAATAGCGGTCAGCATGGCATGTTTCCTGCTTGGTGGTTACTCGGTGCTCGCAACAATGAGCCCCCCGTGCAGGAGGCCGATAAAAATATTTGCTGGCCAATGACTCTGGCTCGGGCTAAATAGATATATTTGAACATCATAGCGATGGTGGGCCGGATCAATACGCCGCGCGTGCGATTAAAAGCCTGGGATACTGCGACGGTGGTGACTGGCAATCTTTAATGCTGGTTCAACAAGCTAACCTTGACGAATATCATGAATACTCAGTTGAATGGTCTGGTAATGATATGGTATTTAAACTCGACGATACCGAAGTTTTTCTCGGTACTGGGCTTGCCGACGAATTGGCAGAACCGATGTTTGCGGTTTTGAACTTTGCAAAAATAAAACCAGACCCAATGAGTAGCAACTGGGCAATGGAAGTTGACTGGGTAAAACACGAGTACCGATAAAAAAATAATAAAAAAGGAGCGTTGATCACATACTCTTCTGCATGAACTGCACACTTTATAAATGTGGTAATATTTTTGTACTTTCTTCACTATTGGCGTTTTCACACATTTAGCCTGTTGACTCACCGATATTTAAAGTTAGCGACCAAATGTCGTCTGTTTCATCATCCTGGTGGCTACCGCTAGCGAAATCCAGAGTTTTGATTGGGTTCTACCAAACCATACGGCGTATTACGCTTCACTAATACGCCCTACGGTTCTGCGCATCATTTCGTCATCTTGGCGGCAGACATATAGATTAATCGAAGTCCGATAGGGGCTTAACGAAGACCTCCCCTGCCCCTTAGGCCAAGAGTTAATAATCGAGTTAAGGCCCGGCTTGTGTGAAAAAACATCTTCAATTTTCAATACGGCATTTCAAAGGTGAAATTTAATTTGGGACTGCTCTTTATTGGGGTCTTTGAGACGGAGAATAATGAGGTCTAATTTGATGTTGAGTTGTTTTATTGGACCGACCTTGTTTTTGGATTTCCAAACGAATTTAGTCGGGTACGGATGCCCATTTCAACTGGATACTGGTGGAAATATTATAGTGCCATCGAAAAAAATAACCCCGCTATAATGGCTTTTGAGTACTAACAGTTCTTCTTTCATGAAATTAGTCACGTGCTTAACACCACACTGCAAAATGGTCTGTCTAAGGACACATTCAACCATATCAGAAACTTTCTGATATGCGCGGTACTTCTGGCTATGGGCACGAGTGAATTCAAAAACCACTCTAGCCTACTTTTTGGGTTTATATCGAGCCAATACTCAGGTATTGGGGTCGTTGGATTTTCGGGTATCTTGATTACTCTGAATCTTTATGACGGTATCAAAAAACTATCGAAATCCAGATACCAGGTAACGCTCACTATTATCCTTGTCATGCTTTATATATTTCTCTCGCTTCGAGAGATAGAAATGGCGTGGAATTATCACATTATTTGATTGCTTCTCAATAAAAAGCGTTACTGTTTGATTTTATTCAGAGCAGCGACAAAATTATTGACCCATATATCTAGCACCTTTTTCATGGCTTCGATATTGCCTTCATTGTCACTTGAAACTGTCGACTCCAGGGTTTTAAAGGACGTTATTGTCAATACTGGTTTTGGATTTTGTCCGAGAATGAATTCGGCCTCGATCGAAACTTCACTTATAATATCGCTCTGATTGGTTGCAGTCAGATAAACCGCTTTACCTGCGTTAATGACTAGTCTGATCGGAATAAAGTCAGTTACCGACATTCTGGGTGCAGACAATTTAATGCCAGTAAAAGCGCCTCGAATCGTCAATGTTTCTTCATCTGCGACATCCATTACTTGATAAGTTGGACTGAGTTTTAATTCGAATTGGTTTTGAAAATAACGGCTTATTTCAGCAAGTTGGTTAAGGTTTAAAGGCAGCTTGTCCTGTTGATCTAACCAGACTTCAAATGCTTCGATCTTCAGTTTTCTCGATGGGCCTAATAATGCTTTATCGAATGATGGCGCTATATAAATTTTAGTGTCTTCATATTCATTTGATTGCTGCAATTGCGAATAATCCTCCAAATAACCCGATTTTGTATTCGGGTGAGAGGATGCGCAGCCCAATACAGTACTGATTAGAATACAGGATAAAAAAAATTTTAAAATGATCGATTGGTGCACCCGCTACTCCTCGAAAATAGTATTTTTGGTTGGTTTTCAAATGGGTAAGCCGAGTTCGCAGTATGTTCTCGGATTAAAAATAATGGCTATCTGAACTTAAGAGTCGTATTTTGCAATTAATTTACAATAATAGTTCTGACTAATTTGATTTGGTGAATAATTTATAAGAAGATAGGTTAACATACTATAGATGTACCCAAATAACTTTAAAGACATCAGCTTGGGCTTTAAAAGTAATGCGAAGCTTTCTTCTAACAAGGCAATAAGCCTGAATTTTATATCGCATGAATTAATCACTGCTTAGTGTTGCCAAAGGTATATGAACCGTTGAAATGCGCTGTTAAACCAGAGCAAGTCGTAATTTTATAGTTGAGTTAAATACCGATATGTTGGCAATGAAACGAATAAGCACTTCACTAGCATTTATATTCGCACTATCTGCTTCAAGTTTAGCTCATGCGGCGCCATTTAAAATAGGATTCATTTCAAATGGATCTGTTGAGGCCTCTAGAATTGAGTCGCTTATCATCGAAGAATTGTCACCTTTAATTGAAGATTCAGTGAGCATAGAGTTTGTTAGTTTTACTGCCTCACCTTCACCACAGTCCTATCAGGATCAACTAGAACAGGCTGGATCAGATCCAACAATTCAAGCAATTATTGCCCCTGGTTTCATTGGCAGCCAGTTTTTATACAGTCTAGATCAATTCCCTAAACCCACATTTCTATCATGGATAGTCAACCCAAACTTGATCGGTGGAGAAGTAAAGGACAGCACTCCGAACCTATACTGGCGTAGCACGCGTAACGATATAGAGAGCACTTTTAGGTCTATCACTCAGGTAATCGGTCAAAAACCGGTGACCTTAGTCGTTGACTCAACGACAGCCCATTTGGGAGATGTTTTTTTCGATGGCGTTAAGAAAAATGCAGAAAAATTTGGGCTCGAATTTTCAGTCACCATTTTAGATCGGTCGCGCTCCATCATCGAACAAATTGCACCAGAAATTGCGCTAGCAATGGTAACGCCAATGCGCGAAGGCAGTGCCGAGGTTATCCGTCAGATTCAATCGGGCAATGTTCCGGTGTTTACCTTTGAAGGCCCAGACATTGTAAAACAAGGGGCGATGATGACGGACCTGGTCGATGCTAATCAATCCTTAATCGCTCGTAGTGTCGCGTTAGATATTTATGGATTGTTACAGGGTGAAAGACTAGAACCTGGCCCTCGCTGGTTAGAGTCTGAGCACCACCTGACTTTAAACGCAGCATCCGCTCAGCAAATGGGCGTGGACTTATCGATTAATGTGTTGTCGTCAGCTACCGTAGTAGGCTTTGCTAACTTAAAAGTCGAAGGCATCGCGCTGGATAAGGCACTGCAATGGGTTCTGGATAAAAACCCAGGTTTAGCTCAGTCGCGTAATAACATTGAATTGGTGAATGAATCTATCATTCAGGCTAAATCGGTTCTGTCCCCCCAGTTTGATGCGGCATTGAGTCATACTCAAAATAGTCGCAGCGGTTTCGCCGTTGACTCTGGAAATCCAGATAATAACTCCCTTGCATCAGTTAACTATTCGCAAGTGCTTTACTCGGTAGTTGATCGTACTAACCATAAAACCTCGAAACTTAATAAAGTAGCACAGCAATACTTGAACGATGCCAATCAACAAGCTGCCGTGGTAAACACCCTAAATGTATTTCTTCAGGTACTGATTTCAGAAGCGAGCCTTGCAGCCCAACAAGAGAATGTTCGTTTAGCTCGGTCAAATTTATCTATGGCAAAAAAACGAGTCAAACTGGGTAGTGGCATCGTTGGTGATGTCTATAATTCAGAGGCTTCAATAGCCACAGCAAGTTCAAACTTATTGGCGGCACGAATAGGCACTTTGGAAGCAAGAAGGTCGTTAATGGATTTGAGCAATACTAATTTTGACGAAAACGCCGTGATGGAAAATATAACCCTGGACCATCCGAGCGTAGCCGCCAGCCATCGCCTCGTAGAACCCCTATTGGAAACACTCAGTGGTATACAGAATTTGGCGATTTGGAGTGCTAAACAAGCGATAAAAGACTCTCCCAGTTTACAGGCTTCGACGGTTGCAATTGCTTCAAATCGGCTTCAGGTTAAAGCAGCAGCCAAAGGACGATATAGCCCGGAAGTGAAATTGGTTGGGCAGGCTTACCACTATCTTGATAGTTCCACCGGTTCGTCTGGCACTACCTTCGATAATCGTGACGATATGAGTTTGAGTATTAACGTGAGCATTCCATTCTGGACCAGTGGCCGTTTATCCAGTCAGGTTCGTGAGGCGAATAATCGTTTAATCGACGCCGAGCTCGAATACCGGGCTGGCAGAAATTCCGCTCAAGTGGCGGCACGAAATGCGGTCTATAGCCTGGCGCAATCATGGCAGGATATAAAGCTAGGCAAAATTGCGCTTACATCGGCTGAAAAAAGTTTAGCCATCAATCAACGCGCTTATGCCAGCGGTGCATTAACAATTGAAAACTTGCAGAGCATTCAAAACACTTATATTTCTGCGTTAAGCAGCGATAAGGCAAATGGCTATCAATACATTCAAGTATTGGCCAACTGGCAGTTTCAAGTGGCTGCGGTGAGTTACCTAATGGACACGCAAACCTACCAACAATGGTCGGTGGCTTTTCAATCACAAAATCTTTCACAATAATCAAACTATACGCGGATAACATTATGTCCTCCCCAAAAATATCTAGCGCATTATCAAGTACGCTTTTAGTTGCCACACTGTCTTTAGCCTTAATCGTTCTTGCTGGCTGCAGTGAGCAAGCAGAGCAAGCGACCTCTGCGCCACAGGTTGTTAAAGCGGTAAAGACTCATATTATTCAAGGACAAACGGCTAATTCGGAGAGGATATTGTCAGGTACGACTATATCCGCTGATGAGCAAGAACTCAGCTTTAGGGTATCTGGGATCATTGTTGAACTGCCAATAAAAGTCGGAGATGTTCTCAATAAAGGCAACCTGGTAGCCCGATTAGATAGCACAGATTTTGAAATATCGTCTCGTCAAGCCGAAGCTAGTGTATCGCAAGCAAAAGCGGCACAGGTAAACGCAGAAAGTGCTTATAAACGAGCTAAAGAACTGTATACCGCTCAGGCAGCGAGCTTAGCTGACCTGGAATCGGCTAGAGCCAACGCTGATAGTGCCAAAGCGAGTTTAGCCGTTGCTCAGCAACAACTTAATTCAGTGCAGAAGAGCAAGCAATATACAACGCTAATGAGCAGTTCAGACAACTGTACGATAACCGCGATCCCAGCTTCTATTAATAGCAACATTAATGCGGGTACTGCTATCGTGGCTTTATCCTGTGGGCAATTTCTGCGTGCCAGAATCACCGTGCCGGAAGCACTGATTGATCAGGTAAACGTGGGCAATCTAGTCGCTGTTTCTATTCCAAGCGCGCGTTCTGAAGTCTATCCGGGTAAGGTCGTGGAAGTGGGTGTTAGCAATATTAATGCAGCTGGTTTCGACGTCGAAGTTGAACTTCAGCAAGTGGATAAAAACCTACGCGTCGGACTTGCTACGACCGTTACATTGCAACTTGGAAACAATGACGGCGCTCAGATAACGCTACTGTCACCACAAGCTATTTTAGAAGATGCGGCTGGTAAGTTTGTTTATATTTTAAAACCCACCGACTCTGATGAGGTGTTTACTGCGACACGAAGAACAGTCGCCACTGGTAAATTACTCAATGCCGGAATCGAGGTCTCGAGTGGATTATCTGAAGGCGATGAGGTCATTGTCTCTGGCACCTCCAGAGTGAATGAGAATATGAATGTAAAGCGCCTGATATTGCCGTAAGCCTAGATACAAACTAAATGAGCAAACCGTAATAGAGCAATGAGTAATTGGACAATAAAATGGCGCTGAACCTAGTTAATCTTACCTTAAAAAATAATCGTTTATCGATAGTTGTAACAATCGCTATGGTGGTTTGGGGCTGTCTAGCTTATCTGGACCTTCCAAAAGCAGAAGACCCGGGTTTTGTCATTCGGACCGCAGTTGTTAGCACTCAAATGCCGGGTGCTAGTGCGCAGAGAATGGAAGAGTTGGTCACTTCAGTAATTGAAGAATCCATCATGGAAATGCCTGAATTAGATAATGTTCAAAGCATTTCCAGAGAAGGTCTTTCCTATATTACTGTGCACTTCAAAGAAAATTACAAGGTGATGCGGCCAATATTCGATTCTTTACGCCGCAAAATCGAGTCAGTTTCCAATGAACTGCCTGCCGGCATTCTAGGCCCTGTTGTAGACGACGAGTTTGGTGATGTGTTTGGCAGCCTTTACACCTTGACCGGCGACGGTTTTAACTTAACCGAGCTGGCTAATATGGCGGATACTATTCGAGACCAACTGATTGGTTTTGATTTGGTGTCAAAAGTCGAAGTTTACGGCAAGCAAAAAGAAGTGATCTATGTACAGTATAGCGATGCGCGTTTACGTGAAATGGGCCTCAGTCCAGCGATGCTTAGCAGTGCTATTAGTAGTGTCAATGTGATCTCGCCCGGTGGTGATATTGTCATCGGTGAAGAGCGTATCAGTCTCGAACCTAGCGGTAACTTCACCTCCTTAGATGACATTAAACAAACCATTATACGTGACAATCAAAATAATCTGGTACAACTCCAGGACATCTCAACTATTACCCGCGTGTTACAAGACCCAGCCACAAACCGTGTGTTTGCCAATGGTAAACCGGCCATGGTTCTAGCAATAGCTATGAATGAAGGTGGAGATGTTCTTAGACTAGGCGAAGAATTACGCGCCTTTGCAAGCCAGATAAAGCTGTCATTACCGTTGGGTGTTGACCTCGAGGAGTCCGCTTTTCAGGCGGATATTGTTGATTTAAAAATACAGGATTTTATATCCAGTATCGCGCAGGCCGTCGCAATCGTATTCGTTGTACTGCTCGTGTTTTTGGGTTTGCGAACCGCAGTGGCGGTAGCGATATTGATACCACTGGCGATCTTAAGCACCTTCGCCTTGATGTCTGTTTTTGACATCACTATTAACCAGGTTTCATTGGCGGGTTTAATTATTTCCCTCGGGCTATTAGTCGACAATGGCATTGTCATCAATGAGTCGATAATGCTTAAAATGGAGAAAGGTATATCAGGGGCCGAAGCCGCAGGATTGACCATTGCTGAACTCAAAATTCCTTTATTAGTGGCATCCTTAACAACCGTCGCTGCCTTTATGCCCATAGCTTTGGCTGAATCAGCTATCGGTGAATTTTGTGCCGCTATATTCTATATTGTGGCAATCGCTCTGGGGTCTTCGTGGGTGTTTTCAGTCACCATCATTCCTGCCATCGCGTCCGTGTTGTTAAAGGCTAAAGATAAAAGTGATAAGCCTCGAGGAAGGATAATTCAACTATACGGAAAGACAATTCAATCCGTGCTTCGATTTAGATGGTTGGCGGTGTTAGTAGTATTTTCCCTTTTTGGAACGATAGGTTTTGCACTGAGTCATGTACCGGCTGTGTTTATTCCGCCTTCAGACGAGGCAATTGTAAGTGTCGAGCTCGACTTGCCACTTGGACGAGATATAGAAGTCACGACATTGCTGTCCGATGAGCTTCAGGCTATCTATCAATCGATAAAAGATGAAAGCGGTCTTATTACTGGTTGGACTAATTTTGTCGGCAGCAGCGCACCTAAGTTTAAGTTAGGTTATAGCCCGGGTGCCGGTAACTCTGCTCATATATCAAGCATAGTGAATGTGCAAGATGCAGCAGCACTCGATCCAACGATTGCCAAGCTGAGTGACTACGTTGCTAATAACCATCCAGACGTAGAATACAAAATTGCCCGTTTATCCCAGGGACCGCCAGTCGCTTATCCAATTCAAGTTCGTCTCAGCGGCCAGGATATCAATGAGTTGGAAAGTCGCGCTTCAGAGATCAAGCAAAAACTGTTAGGCATACCAGGCGTCTTAACGATAAAAGATGACTGGGGTGTCAGGACTAAAAAAATCGCGATCAATGTTAATCAGGAGCGCGCACTTGCCTCGGGTGTAACCAGTGCTGATGTCGCCGACTCACTTCGACAAAGCTTAAGTGGTTCGTCTGTTAGCGATTATCGAGAAGGTGAGGACAGAATACCTATCACATTAATCACCGAAGGGTCAGAGCGATACGACCTAAGGCGAATTAACGATTTGACGATCAACTCTCAAGCTGGGGCAAGCGTCAAATTAGCCCAGGTTGCCGATACCAACGTCGAATGGTCTGCTTCCAATATCCGACGCAGAGATCGAATCAGAACCATGACAGTGTCTGCCACCTTGTTTCACGGTTACACCGCCACAACGATCAACCAAACATTTAATCCGTGGTTGAAAGAATTTACCGCGCGGTTACCGTCTGGTTACTCAATAGAGATTGGCGGCGAATCAGAGTCATCCAATGATGCAACCCAATCTATTGTCGATAAGTTGCCATTAGCGTTTATTTGTATCGTGCTATTACTGGTTAGCCAGTTTAATTCGATACGTAAAGCTGGCCTGATCATGATTACTATTCCGATGGGTGTTATTGGAATGGCATGGGGTTTATGGATAGCTAGCTCGACCTTTGGCTTCTTTACGATACTGGGCGTATTGTCGCTAGCCGGCATTATTATTAATAATGCCATCGTTTTAATCGATAGTATCGACGCCTACCAGCAACAAGGGTTGAACCCCTGGGATGCTATCGTTGCGGCCAGTGAATCAAGGCTAAGGCCAATATTACTCACTACAGCAACAACTTGTGGTGGCATGATCCCGTTATGGATTGGCGGTGGCATGTTTGAAACCATGGCGGTAACGATATTTTTCGGACTGTTATTTGGCTCGGTTATTACCCTAATAGTAGTGCCTGCTTTATATGCGATTTTCTTTAGGGTGGCAATACCGCCTAAAATGACATCAAGTACAACACCAACCCGTCATTATAGGTTCATTGGAAATGGAAATTACCAAAGCTCTGTATTGATTCTGAACGCTGGCCCCCAAGGTAATGTTAAATCTTAGTGCTGGGTGTTGAGTGATCTTTGTTTAGCGTTGTTAAAAGCTGCGCGTCTGCTCTTTAAAATAGGCGCGATACTTATCTTTGCTCTGTATTTCTATAATTCCTCTCATTACAGATCCGGCTGTAATTTCATTATCGACAGGGATATGAATATTTTCTGTAGAAATTTCCTTACCATTTCTCTGCCAAGATATTTTCACCCAATTACCCCCATAAGGTCTTACCGGAAAAGAAGTGCTGCATGCGGTATGTGGAATAATATTACTACAGCTAAAAAGCCCATTGCCTTTCGAAACTTTTAGCTGTGCTTTTTCAAGCATAATATTTGAAGAATTATGGATTACTATTTCGTTAATTAAAAAGTTATTGGGCTTATTAAAAGCTAACATTGAACAAGAGCTAAGCTGTATGCCTGCAATAATGACGGCAACTTTATATATGTTTTTCACTTCTAGTGACCTTGGGTGAATTCCGCTGCTTCTACCTCTACAATTGAATCACCAGCAAATATGGCGATGAGCCAGTTTTCTCCGATGCTACTGTAAGATTCGAGATCTTATTTAATGATAACGTTTTCCTGTAATTGTTTCTCCCTCTGTTTCATCAAGTTACACACTACTTTTGGTTAGCGGGTTCAGGCTTGATTTAATGTAAATAATGTCATTGTTATCTGCGTCGTTAACCTTTGTTAACAGGCAAATTTAATAGTCAGATAGATCTCAGGAACTGACCGTCAGAAAAACTCTAGATAACAGCAACAAAATAAAAAGCTTAGCCACTAAATTTTCATTCACACTTCAATTAGACCAACGTCTTTTAGTGTACTCAGTAGCTTCCTGGATATTTAAATGACGAGTACCACCACCAGTTCTTAAATAGAATTGAAGGGTTCCTTTATCTGTCAAATAAACAGGGCGAGGTGATTTTTTAATGATGATACGGCAGATTTCCATATCATTTATACGATGGAATACAAGGTGGATGAACTGGCATAAGTCAGTCCCAAGATTTGTCGATACGGTGGTAATAATGGCTTGTTCAAAACCATCAGAATCTTTTTTATGCAAAATATTATAATCTGGTTCCAACCCTAATAATTTTCCATCATCATCGACACCAATAAGCAACGAGCCTCCATTGCTATTCATAAATCCACTAATTGTTTTTAAAATGACAAATTCTAGTGCCTTATTGGATCGAGTTTCCCGGTAATCCCAGCGCAGGCTGGATTTGAATTCAAGTTCAGGTCCTTCGCCTTGAGCTATCAAAGAATTAGCATCTTTGCCTAGCTCCTCATTCAAGCTATTGATGATAGTCAGGCGGGATTGTAACGCTCTTGAAATTAAGGCCACAAGAAACCCGAGTATGCTTCCTACTGTTATGTAATACAGTGTTAACCTAATATGCTGGCCTTGTAGCGACTCCATCAGCTGTTCCCATATAAAACCCCAGGAACTCTGTGCATTGCTATCAACTTCATACATATGGTAGATCACCATATCGTTAACTGGTTGTAAAATAAGGACACCGATTAAACAACCTGAGGCAATATAAAATAGAAAGTGGCTAATCTTGTTCATCATTATTTGTCGCAATCAATGTGGTTTTCACATCTAGATAAAGGAATTGAGGAAGAAAATCTTCAAACTGCTGTAAATACTGTCTGAACGAACAGGGCAATGGATCAAAAGTTTGAGGGTCAAAATCGTCCACCGCGCATTATTTTATTGCTGAACAGGAATTTCTAAGTATCAACTTCGAATTCACCAAACTGATAAATTATTCCTCACTCTCCTTCCAAGCCTTGTTAGCGCTGAATTGTACAATATTATGCAAGTTCGATCACTAAGGTCTATTACTAGTCGTTCAACACCCGCATTCAATCCAGCAATAAACAAAAATCATATAAGTCAGCCAGATCTGACATGGAGTCTTGTTCAGCTGAGTAACAGTTGGTTGGTAGCGCGCGCAGGATAGAAGCCTTAAGGCTCTTTAAAGGCATTGCGATAGGCGAGAATCAGTAACGTCAAAGTGGACGACCATCTTTTTTGGAAACTCTTTCTACCCTTTTTAATCTAGATTAAATTTCTCAGATAGGCATTGGCAGATAAGCTTTAGTATTAGAATTATCCATTGCAGTCGGAACTCGCGCTCACCGAGTAATCTTTAAGACACTCGGTGAGCCTAATTGAAGCGCTCAGCTAATCGCGCTGATATAAAGATTCAATGGTACTCGACGATATCGTTTTCGCGTTTATCATGTAACCGGTTAAAGCGCCCGAAGCATTCGCTGGCAAGTCGATTTTTTCAACAGACAGTGCATGTAGCGTAAAACGATAACGATGTTGGCCATGACCTTGTGGTGGACACGCGCCACCAAAGCCAATTTCACCATAATCATTTTCAATTTGTCGGCTACCAGTGGGCGCTAAATTTTGTTTGGTACTACCTGCATTTGTAGCCAGCGTTGTAACGCTCGCAGGTATATTAATAATTTGCCAATGCCACCAACCACTGCCCGTTGGTGCATCTGGATCATAAGCGGTGACTGCGAAACTTTTAGTGCCCTCAGGCGCATTCGACCAGCTAAGCTGAGGTGATAAATCGCTGCCAGAGCAGCCAAAACCGTTGAATTCATGTTTTTGGCTCATGAACTCTCCAGCAGCAATATCATTGCTCGATAGCGTCAAAGAACCGGCGAAAACCGGTAATGCCACTAGCAGTGATAAAATTGAACATAACTTGAGTGTTTTTTGCATGACTTGCCTCGTATTAGCGTTGATAATTGAGCCCTTATACTAGCCCTGACCAGGCTGCTCGTTTAGGCCTAAAACACTCAAGTTTTCGCCTTTATCGGTCACTTTAGTCTTTCTTAACTCAGAAGGAGTTAAACCGAAATGTCCTTTGAAGCGATCGGTAAAACGTGATTGTGAATGGTAACCACATTTTTCAGCCACCAATCCAATAGGGTCCGTTGTTGTTTGAAGCAAATGTAAACCTAAGCCTAGTTTTGCCCGATCTTTAATGTCCTGGACACTAGTTCCCTCCGACTTGAGCTTGCGTCGTAAGGTAGATTCACTCATTGCTAAACGTTCACAAATATAATCAATCGTGACATCGCCGAACCTTTTGTCATGAAATAGATCATGTATCAGATGGCTGATTTTTGGCTTTCCCATCATCGATACAATTTTGGTATGCCCAAGTTGATAAAGCAGCATAAGAATTTCTTTTTTTCGGGAAGCAATAATGCCTTCTGAAGCCCAACTATTTGACTCTACAAACTGCCGTAAGCAGTGTTCGAGTGCTAGGCTGGTATCACCAATAAGGTAATCAGGTTTGTCTGCAGTGCCACTAGGGATTTCATCAAAATGCTCATAGTCAAACTCGATCAGCATTGCAAAATAGCCATTATCTCGAGGAATATTGCGCATGTCGATGGCAGGGCTATCCGATAAAAAAACGAATTGGCCAGCATGACAACTGATTTCATTATTATTGCCCAGGGCTTTATCACCGCTAATCACAACGATTAGTAAAGGCTTTGCAATCGGGACGTTTAATAGCTTTTGTTCATGGACCGAGGTATAGATGGAGAAGGCCAATTCACCGCCTCTGGATATTGTTTCTTTAATACTGCACAGTAAATCTGCCATTATTGGTTTTTTATATCCGCTTAATTAGTCACTATTTTAACGCAACAGCTGTGCTGATATTACATTATTCACTTTGAGTATATTCGCAGGCATTGTTTAATGAATAAACGACTGCTGGGTGCGGTCAAAGCAAGTTTGGATGAGCTCACTAGCGGCTTTCACGCGAGACTAGACTACCAAACACCGAGTATTTTAGGATAATCAACCGGTGTTTAAGGCACCCACTGTCAAACACTAGATGACGTATTGCAGGAACAAAACTATCTGTCTTGGGATCCCCATACCAGATTGCTATTTCATAAGCCTAACCTGTCTATTTGCGAACATTAACAATACCTCTATTGCTGCAACAAACTTCCTCACAACACGGCTCACCAATGTCAGTAAAGGATCGAGCCTACATTTGCTGGCATATAACCTTTGAGGAAGGAAATCTGTACTTTGTCTGGTTAATTTGATAGCAACGATCAAGGCCGGTTCGTGTAAACTACAGTCACCAAATGTTGTTTTCACATAGCCTGTCAAGTTAATAGAAGTCCATAACGACATTCATTGGCACCATGAAATGGCAGATTGCAGTGCTTGAGAGTAGATGCTCAACTTATAAAATTTGGATGAAGTAGTAACTTCTGGGTGAAATTACTACAACCTTTATTAATTTCATATCTCTAGCATTAATTTTATATTCAACTATTCTCAATAGTTGATTATTGCAGTTCAATCAACCCTAACTAGCAATTTCAGGTGTTGCCTAAATGGATGAAAAAATAAATCCCCACGAACTGCTTTTAGAAAATGAAAGTCTTCGTAAAGAGCCTGATAACCTGACTCATACCAAAAACGATCTCCTAACCAACGGTCAAAGATCCGGAAAAGTATTAGGACTCATAAGTAAAGAGCCTGTGGGTTCGCTTATAGCCGATATTTCCGATCCCAAGTCGGCTGTTTCTGCTCTAGACCATGATCGCCCTGCTCTCGATTCCAAAGCCGAGCTGTGCCGAATCGCCAAAGCCCGTCTACAAGACGAAACCATGCCGGGCGCTGAATTGCCGTTAGAAAATGCACATAAGATCCTGCACGAACTGCAGATTCATCAGATCGAGTTGAAAATGCAGAATGAGTCGCTATGCGAGGCCCGGGATGCCGAACAACTGGCATTGCATCGCTATACTGAACTCTTTGATTTTGCACCAATAGGTTATTTTGCTATGGATGTCAGTAGCAAAATCACGCAAGTAAACTTGCGCGGGGCGAGCCTGCTGGAACTTGAAAGGTCAAATTTAGCAGGGCAATACTTTTTAATCTATGTAACCCGCGAACATAAGGAAACCTTACGTGACTGCCTATCAAAAACATTCGAGACTGGTGAAAAGCAAAACTGCGAGCTAATGGTGCGATTTGGTGAGCAGGCTTTGTGGCTTAGTCTCGAGGCTAATATTGGGTTAACGGCAACGGACTGCCTCGTCGGGATGGTTGACATTACCAAACGCAAACAAGCCGAAGGAAAGCTGCAGCGCATTGCTCATTACGACGTACTGACTGACCTGCCTAACCGTGCATTACTGGCCGACCGCTTAAGTCAGGCTATGGTGCAGTGCCAACGCCAAAATCGGTCATTAGTCGTTGCTTATCTGGACTTAGATGGCTTCAAAACCGTCAATGACAACTATGGCCATGATGTCGGGGATGTATTACTCATTACCCTGTCAAAACGAATGAATGAAGCCTTACGAGAAGGTGATACGTTGGCCCGAATTGGTGGCGATGAATTTATCGCTGTGATGGTTGATTTAGAGAGATCTGAGGATAGTGAGCCAGTAATCGAGCGACTTCTAAAGGCGGCTGCTAACCCGGTTACGGTAGGTGATGCCGTGATGCAAGTTTCAGCCAGTATTGGTGTCACCCTTTACCCACAAGATGGTTTAGACGCAGAACAACTCATCCGTCACGCCGACCAGGCCATGTATGTCGCTAAGCAAGCAGGCAAGAACTGTTATAAGCAATTTAATATCACCCAGCATAATGCGATCAAGATTCAACGGCAAAGTATCGACGATGTTCGCTCTGCTTTGGAAAGACGTGAGTTTTTGTTGCACTATCAACCCATGGTGAATATGCACACTGGCGAAGTGAAGGGCGTAGAAGCATTAATCCGCTGGCAGCATCCTGACCGTGGTTTAGTGCCTCCTTTAGAGTTCTTACCCGCTATAGAAGGTCAGGCCATTAGCCTCGAGCTGGGTGAATGGGTCATCGACGCTGCACTGACCCAAATAATCCAATGGAGAAGTATAGGCCTGCATCTCTTAATTAGCGTCAATATTAGTGCCTATCAATTACAGCAAACTAACTTCACAAACCGTTTAAAAGCATTGTTGGCAGCCCACCCTGAAGTAGATCCGCAATATCTAAAATTGGAAATACTCGAAAACAGTGCGCTAAATGACATTAGTCAGTTGTCTATCACAATGACTGCATGCAATAAGCTAGGCGTTTTCTTTGCCTTAGATGACTTTGGTAAGGGGTATTCATTACTCAGCCACCTCAAACACCTGCCAGCACACTTAATTAAAATAGACCCAGGCTTAGAGCAAGACATTTTAGAAGATGTCGGCGATTTGGCGATTATAGAAAGCGTTATAGGCTTGGCGAAAACATTCAACCGTGAAGTGATTGCCAAGAGTGTAGAAACCATCCCTCATGGATTAGCACTGTTGCAATTGGGTTGTGAGTTGGCACAGGGGTATGGTATTGCGCGACCAATGTCTGCCGCTGATATTCCAGAATGGGTCTCTAACTGGAAAACTGATGATTCCTGGCGGTCATGAAGTTCTATTGAAGCTAACTAAATTAGACGCTGAGTCTGACTCGATGCAGCATATCAGCACATGACTAAACTGGTTTAGATCTCAGATTAAACCAGAAATCCGTTTCACTCACGCCCGTGAAATTAAGTGAAAAATTGCCTTTAGCAGCAAGTCTCTAGTTAGATAATTTGACTTGTTTACTTTCTTTCTTAGCTTTTCTTTTTTTTGAGAAAAAACCACTTAGGCAAGTTGAGCATTCCTCTTCAAGGACACCCGCTATTATCTCCGGATAATGATTAAAGCTAGATTTTTTAAATAACTGTTGTGCACTTTCGATTGCCCCAGATTTAGGTTCTGCCGTCGCGTAGACCACTCGACCTATTCTAGCCTGCACAATAGCACCGACACACATAGTACAAGGCTCAAGCGTGACGTATAAAGTTGTATTGGGTAACCGGTAGTTATTTAGCCGTTTAGCCGCAGTGCGTATGACGACTATTTCAGCATGGGCTGTTGGATCAACCGTTGAAATAGGTTGATTATGGCCGCTGGCAATGAATTGACCCGACTGGTCAACAAGTACTGCACCGACCGGAACTTCATCACATTTGGCGCCTAATTCGGCTTCCTGCAATGCCTGATCCATCCAATACTCATCGGTTTCCACAATATTAAAAATCTGACTAGTTATTCATATTGAGTGACAACTTCAAACTATTCATTACGGTTTTTAATATTTTGAAATAAACGGTGATTTATAGCATGGTGCCCAGAAGAGAACTCGAATCTCCACGACCTTACGGTCACTAGCACCTGAAGCTAGCGCGTCTACCAATTCCGCCACCTGGGCATGGCGCGGAAATATACACCTCTAGAATCTCATGTCAATATAGTTCTAACAGA
>CAXMOZ010000128.1:0-51943 GCA_964195315.1 uncultured Acidimicrobiia bacterium
AATCCCCGCTGATCCCTTCCAGCGAGTGGACTATAGTCGCGTACAACCTTATCTCAACAGTGACACGCTGCGGTTCGACAGTGTCATTAGTGGCAATCTAGAAGCAGGCCCCGGTTTGGCTGGTATTTCACTTAAGCAAAACCTGTTTCGTTTACAGCCCTTTGATCTGGACTTGTTCGGCGGCCATATCAGTGGTCAGCTCTATTTTGATGCCACCCCAAAAGCTTGGCAGTTTGGTTTTCTGAGTCGCATGAACGATGTCGATCTGCGTCAATTATTACCCGCCGATAGTCCCTTGCAAGGCGATGAGCAAAGCTCTGTTAGCGCACGTAGCGCAATCACCTTCGATATCCAGCAACGCCTAATGGAAGGTCGGATTGATGTAACAAAAATCAATCGGGGGCAACTACTGCAAATGCTAGAAATTATCGATCCTGATTATGAGGACTCTCAGCTTGCCACGGTGCGCAACGCGCTGCGTGTGGCTTACCCTCAGTGGATAAAAATCAATATGCAATCTGGTCTGATGGATTTACAAGTCAAAATTTCCGCGCTACCCACACCCATTAACGTGCGCAATCTACCCTTGACCCCATTAATCAACCATTTCGGTGAAGAGATCTTCGCTGAAATGAACGCTATACCCTTAAAGTGAGAAGTCCCCCATGCGCGTAATTTCACGAATCAGCACGCTGTTAATCACCAGCATCGCACTCAGTGCCTGCATTAGCCTGCCGGATGTTTACCTGATAGATCGCCACACTGTGATGGAGGCTGAGGCCTCTGGCGAATGGCCCCAGATTGATCAGCGTTTTCGTCAACAAGCAATCAAACCTGGTCCAACCGCACTGGAAGCTGACCCTGGCTCACCTCGCAAGGCACGTAGCCTTGAGGTGCTAAATAGTGAATTCACCAGTAATACTATTCAGCCATGAAACTTATCGCTAGCCTTATTGTGCTCAGCCTTGCCGGCCTGTTGGGGCTAAGCCTTTCAACCAAAAGCTTAGCCGCCCAAGATTGGCAAAACAATCGTCTAAGTCCACTGCAAAAAATCACCGTTGGGCCATGGGATAATTTTGAAGCTAGCGTCAGTCGCGACGATCAGAAAATTTACTTCACCCGCGACCGGAATCAAGTCCCCCATATTTTTCAACAGCAACTCAGCAGCATCAACACTGAACAACTTATCGGCGAGCAAGGCGATGCTAAGCAACCGGCACTTAGCCCAGACCAAACTCAACTAGCCTTTGTTTTTTACGGTCATGATGCCCAGGGCGATGTGTGTTTACAGGCCATCGGGCAAGATGAGATTCGCTGTATCACTGGAAAAAACAGTGCCGATAGCTCACCATTCTGGATTGGTAATAGTGAACTGGGTTATTTGCGCCGTGACGGTATTGACGCAAAACAAAACCTAGTCAGTTATTCACTCAGCGATGAAAAAAATCAGACTATACACAGCGGGATTATAAGCTCTCCCAATGCGAGTAACGATGGCCGCTATATTATTTTTAACTTGATGAAGAATATAACAACGGAAGCTTCCAGCACTGATAAAAAAACGCCACGAATACTCAGTGTCTATGACCGACAAAAGCAACAATTAATCCAACCACCGAAGATGGATTTACCGGGCTTTACAGGCACGCATACACTCTCTGTCGATGGCCAGTATTTGTATTTTAGTCACTACCTGAATGATACCAATGGTGATCAACGCATTGATGGTAATGACCATAGCATTTTATTTCGGCTGCCTCTGCTAGCTTGGCTAAGCAGCCGTGAGGCCTTACTGCCAGAACAACTCACCGCAGTGGATCACAATTGTAATTTCCCAACACTCAGCGAACAATCACTCTACGTGACCTGTGCTTTTGAAGGCTCCTTAGATATTTATCGCCTGCCGCTAGGCGGTGTCGTACCGCCTGGCTGGAACGAGCAGCAGTTAGAAGAAGCCCATTTATCGGCTCGCAGTCATGCCGACCGACTATTATTAATCAACACTTTACGTTATCGATTCCAGGAAGATGACAGCAACTTGTTGGAGCGACTGCTTAGTAATCATTTAGAAATTGGCGAACTCACCGCCGCACAATATTACCTCGATCAATTGGCCACTCTTTATCAAACTAATAAGCCAAAACTGACTGCGCTGTATCACATACTGCACGAGCTACTAATGGTGAAATCGTCCAAGCAGCGCATCCCTGTTGGCATTGTCACGGCTCGTTTTACTCGCCTTGTTAGTCAAGCCCGTAACAACATCAGTAAGCTAGAGGGGACAGAGTACTTTCAATTGTATGTTGATAGTTATTTGGATTTTGAATTGGGAAAATACTCAAAAGCACTCCACACACTAAAGAAAATTGATTTAAAACAAAGCATGTTGCCGCTGGAACGCTATTTAATATTCAGCCTGTTATCGCAATTATTAGACGCTGAACCGGAGCAACTGATTCACTATTATTCATTAATGTATAGCAGTACTGAACTCAATCAAGAAGCGAAGATCCATTACGCTTTTAATTTCCTAAAACTGCAGCAACAACTCGAACCCGATAATAAAAAGCGAGCTATTCAACTCGACCAAATAATGAAGTCGGACTTACCAGAGGAAATTAATGTACTTTTTAAAATTGAGCAATCCATATTAATTATGCTCAATACCGCGGATCAAAAACAACAAACTGCTGCTTACAAAACGCTCGCTAAACAACTAAAAAATTATCGTGAAAACCATTATTTACGTAAAGCAGCCCACATCCGTGCCATTACTCAATTAGGAGAAGCAGAGTTATTTCAGTTTATGGAATTATTATCTCGTCATTGGCTGCTTACTACTCACATTTCAGAAATGGAGTTTGTCAATACGGCACAGCAATACAGTATTATCACCATGGATAAAGCCTACGGTATTCTGGCCAGCGGTAAACCAGTCAAAGCCTATAATACTTTTTATAGTGCCATCCGCCAGACCAATGATTTAGAAGCCCATTACCACTTCATTACCTTGGGCTTGAATCCTGTACTCAATAAACAAGACAACTTGGCACAAGCCTATGAATTGTTTGAAGAAAAAAAATTAATTGGCGAAAACCGTCACTATGGCACCGCACTGAAAATGGTCATTCAAGCCCAATCAGCGCCTAAACAAGCCGCTAAGCTTTGGCAGCAGGCCTTGTCTGAACTAGCCCAGGTTCAATTTAGTGGGGTTAATCCTGCCATGCTTGATTTGCTTACAGGCTATATTTATCATCAACAATTACTGGCCTCAAAAGAGGGCTATAACTACGATAGGCTTGCCTATCAAAAAGCACATTATCACTACATGATCGCGCTAGATTTAGGTCGCGAGAATCACCGAATTATTGCATCGGTATATGAGAACGCTGCCTGGCTGCAATTCGACACCGGACAATATGCTTATTCCGCTGACTTATTTAGTCAGCGTTTCAAACTTGGTTTTGCATCGAATGAAGCGCATTTAAGTGTGCTTTGGGCCGCAGCAAGAGCATCATTCTATGCCAATGACAATCAAACGGCTGCGCAATACAGTGAGCAGGCATTGACACTAGCTCAACAGATGAGGACCCGTGAGCTCAACCCCTTTGTCGAAAAAGCAGCCTTTTATGCTCAACAGTCAGAGCAATATCCGACAGCCATTGCGCATTATCAAACCTTGTTTAATAACGATGCTAGACTCACTGGCCATAATCGCAGTAAGGTGCTGTTGTCCTATGCCTTTGCCTTGATGAAAAACAAAGAGTTTGAAGCTTCTCGCGAACGATTAAATGAATTACTGTCCTTTAGCGTGGGCCTAAGTACTGAAGCTGCTAGTTCAACGCTTTTACTACCCCTGATCTCTCAGCGTCAACAATTATTGGCCTATGGCTTTTTGGCGAACATGGCGACCACAGCGGCTGAAAAAATTAAGTACCTTCAACGGCGCATTGCCATTTTAGAATCATTGAAGGGTGATACCGAAAAGCTCGGTTACACCGAGGTCGAACGCACCGCTTTTTTAAGCAAAGATTATTTAAAACTTGCACTAAGTTTTGAAAAAAACGGGCAATTTATACAGCTTCGCGATGCAACGCTGAAGTCGCTCGATACAGCTATGTTATGGTCTATAGAATTTGATGATGCCGCTGGACCCGTTATTTATCACAGCCTGGTGAATAGCCTGAGTTTGGCAATTTCACATGCGGATACCTTCTCAAAAACAAGCCCGGAAGTATTAACAGCACAGGTAACGTCAACACTTGATACCTTTAACAGTATGACTTTCCGGTCGCCATCTATCATTGTTCAACACACCAAACTGCAATTACTTTGGCACGCTTATCGAGCCATCGTTTTAAAGCAGGATAAGTCTCTGCTTGGCCAGCGTTTAAACGAAGTGCTGGAAGAAAAAAATGTCTTGGTACTTGGTAGAACTCAGCCGAGCAGTTACGAAGAACTTAAAATAATTAGCCAAAATTTGCGCGCATTGTGAACCATTTTGCCGATGCTGAATGATCGCTTAAATAAATCAATTTTTAATTACTGGGCTATGCGAATGGCCAGGGTCTTTAGAGTTAAGAGGTCGTATTGCTAAAAATTATGTTCCTCTGATGAAAATATTGGTACAAAATGTTTGGTTAGACCTTAAACAATAGATAAAAACAGCAACCTTTTCGGAGCGCCTCAATGTCGATCAATATTACCCAGATTTCAGCAGATCAAGTCGAGCAAAAGGGCTTACCGGCCAAAACCTTTAGAGATGATGATATTTTTGAAGCGGAATGTGATGCTTTATTTTCCAAAGGTTGGGCCAGCATAGGATGTGGGCAGCAACTGCAGAAAGCTGGCGATGTGTTACCGATAAAAATCGCGGGTCATTCTCTTATTTCCCTCAAAAATAAACAGGGTGAAATTGGCGTTTTTCACAATGTCTGTCGACATAAAGGTGCGCCGTTAGTTGATGAACCTTGCAATAAACGCACTTTAGTCTGTCCCTATCATCGATGGAGCTTTAAATTAGATGGCAGTTTACTGAGTGCACCACGATTTTACGGCAACGACAATATACCCATTAGCGCTGAAGATAAAATCGGTAAAGATTTAATACCGGTTAGATTTGCGATTTGGTGGGACATTATCTTTGTCAATATCTCAGATGACGCAATACCATTTTCAGACTTTATAAAACCACTGGATGATTTACTCAAAGGTTATTCAAACGATCAGCTTAGTAAGGTGAGCACAAAAGATTATGTGGGTGATGTCAATTGGAAGCTTGCGGTGGATAACTTTCTTGATGGCTACCATGTGCCGTTTGTCCATTCCCAAGCTTGTACGGTGGAATCTGCTGTGGAACAGGAAGACTTATTGGTATCGGATAATATCCTCGGATTACGTCTCGCTAATGGTGCTAGTAATAAGCCCGCAAAAACATCGAAACAATTGCCCCATTTTGAGGGTCTCTCTGCAGATAAAAATGGCACCCAACAATGGTTCTGTATTTTTCCAAATACCCTTTTCTTTGTTGACCCTTGTTGGGTCCAAACTATAGTAGTTAAGCCTCAGAAAACCTGCTTTACCAGCGAATCTTTATCTATTTATGTTGTTAATGAGCAGGCTGTAGGCAAAGAGTATTTAGAAGCCCGAACGCGCCTTGATGAAGTGCTGAACGAAGTTAATCAGCAAGACATCGAATTACTAGATAAGCTGCAAGTCAGTCGTGCGTCTGAAGCGGCCAATAATGGCAACTTAAATCAGGCCTGGGATCAAGTGAATAAGACCTTTCACTTGCAATGGTTAGAAAAAATGAACCAGCACCTATCAACTAACAAAGAGTTAGACGTGAAATGAGACAGTAGCAATGTGTCGAAAGCAAAGCAGCATTGGCAGTTCTCAATAGGGGTTAAGTGGCCAGGATAGGGCAGAGCGGATAGGGTTTTTATAGTTTTTATGTCTTACTTTTGGAGATCAAACTAGCCTCAACTTCAACAGCGATTAATCGCTTCGATAGCTTGATCGTTCTGTAGGAATCGATGCATTTCATCAGCTGATAGCGGCTTGGCAATATAATAACCTTGGGCATAATCACAGTTTATGCTTGCTAGTAAATCCAATAGGGCCTTTGTTTCCACACCTTCGCCTACCACCTTCAGATCCAATGAGTGTGCCAGATCAATCATGGCCTTGATAACCTTGTCGCTGTTCTTACCCCTATTGAGCAGGAAGCTTTTATCTATTTTCAACTCATTGACAGGTAACATGGTCAAATAGGAAAACGATGAGTAGCCTGTTCCGAAGTCATCTATCGATACAGTAAAACCTTTTCCGGTGAGCTGGTTCAAGATTTCAATTGCCTGCTCAGGTTTCGCCATTGCAGTGGACTCAGTAATCTCCAGGTTTATATTGCCAGGCGGTATCTTAGACATTCGGCATATATTCTCCAATAGGTTGGGTAACTCAGGCTGGCCAAATACGCGGCCGGATAGATTGATAGAAATTGATAGTGATCTGTCGGCTTCGCAATAGGGCTTGCACTGTTTACAGGCCTGATAAAAAACCCATTGAGTCAACTCATGAATACTACTGTTGCGCTCACAGATAGGAATAAATTCGACCGGAGAAATTAGTCCCAGGGTGGGGTGTTGCCACCGAACCAATGCTTCTATCTTGGTAACACGGCTCGATTTGACCTCTAAT
The DNA here is from genome assembly GCA_964195315.1 of uncultured Acidimicrobiia bacterium. GTDB lineage: Bacteria > Pseudomonadota > Gammaproteobacteria. The sequence goes on from CAXMOZ010000128.1 coordinate 6,700, forward strand.
ATTGGTTGGTATACTAAGAATAACTGGTTATCTTCTATAGCCGTATTGAAGTCCTGACTCAATTTTAACTGACGTCTCAATCTCGAGTTTTCTTCAGGGCTATAGAGTGCGTAGCTAATGCCAGCATTTTTTGCCTGATACATGGCCATATCAGCATTCTTAACCAGGGAGTCTGCTTCTTCTCCATGTTGAGGGTAAATAGCAGTACCAATATTGGCGTTGATTTGAATACTCTCAATACCATTATCATTCAACACAACAGGATCTTGAAGTGCGGTGAGGAATTTTCGAATGACCGACTCGCCATCACTACTATTGCTCAGATCAAATAAAGCGTAAAACTCATCTCCTCCCATCCGAGCCAGAGTATCGCTGCTACGCAAAACGCTAGATAATCGTCGAGCGACTTCGACCAGTATCAAATCCCCAATTTGGTGACCATAATTATCGTTAATGGTCTTAAATTTAGTCAAGTCGATACTTGCAACTAGAAATCGATTGCTATTACGCTGCCCCGCCTTAAGTAACTGCGCCAGACGGTCCTGAAATAATGTTCTATTGGGTAAAGAAGTCAAAGTATCGTGCAGTGCTAGATGCCTCAGTTCTTCATTGGCTTCGGAGAGAGATTTAGTTCGTTCCAGAACTCGTTCTTCGAGCTTACGTTTCTGTGATTCTATAATCTCCATTTTGTCGACAATAGCGATGCGCATCTGGTCAAAGTTAGTGGCTAATAAATAGAGTTCATCGTCATGTTTAGACTCTACAACACCATCGAGGGCCTTTGAGCTACTCAGCGTTTCAAGTTTTTCTGGATTTAATGCGCCCGCGGCATTGGCCAGCGCTGCTAGTGGTTTAGCAATGAAGCGGTTAACAAAATATAAAAAAAACAACCACAAAGCAGCCGTCTTTATGAGCGAATTGATGATTATTAAAATGAAACTATATTTAACACGATCAATTATCGTATCGACATCTGTGTATATATGTCCATAACCAATTAGATCGATAGGACCGTTTTCGTCCTCCTGGTATTCGATAGGGAACGTATATTCAAAAAGTGTTTGACTAACTTCCGACCCAGCTTGCTTCAGTTTGATTTCTTTCATTCCCGGACTTTCCAGGTCTTTACTCAAAAAAATCTGCCTATCTTCATCTACGACATCACCAATAGAAGCTAAAATTTGGTTATGTTCATCCACAATTTTGATACCAGATACGGTATCAATTTTCGTCATTCCAAAAAGTGTAACCTTGAGTTGAGGGGTATCGAACGACCATATAGAATTTACAAAGCTTTCTTTGAATGTATTCTCAAGATCGTAAATTTGACTAAATATATCGCTTTTTACATGACGATACTCAGACACTAGCTGGACACCAGTAACGAGTATGGCTACCACCAGGTAGCAACCAAAAACGTAACGCAGTAGGCGAAGGCCAATACCATTTTTAAGATTATTCATGGGTTTATTTTAGGCCGTAGCTAGCTTGTATCTCAGCTAAAGTGCCTTCAACGATTAGCTCATCCAAAGCTTTACGAATGGGCTCAAGGATTCGCGCATCAGTTGAGTTGTGAAAGCTGTAACCCATAGTCGAAGATTTTAATACATGAATAATTTCAAATTTATCTGGATTAATATTTGCTGTTTTAAATAGTAGCTCGGTAGTAGCGTGAGCATATCCGACGGCGTCGATTCTTCCTGAGGCCAGTTTTTTCACCATACTCAGTCCAGAGTTGAGCCGATCGATTGATTCGGCTTTGACACCCTGGCTGATCAATAACTGTTCCCCTATATCGTCTCTTATGACACCAATTTTGAGCCGATTTAAATCGGCAATAGAATTGATAGTTATCTGGCTAGACTTTGGCGCTATAACTGCGACAACATTGGGTGCTATCGCCCCAACAAACTTCATCTCCTGCAGTCGCTCCATGGTGTAGGTGGTCGAGAACAGAGCTGTTCCCGGTTCATTCAAGACCTTATGATAACCACGAGCCCAGGGGTAAATCTTTAAATTTAATTTTTCGCTAGAAACCCCAAGTTTGCTGAAAATTTTAAATAAAACTTCCACCGACACGCCTGTTATCTGACCAGTTTTGGGATCAAGATAATTAAATGGTGGATACTCTTCAGTGATCCAGTTTAAATTTTGAATTGCCCGAATGATTTGTTTTGGATCATTTAAGTCGTTCTCAGCAAGTGCAGAGGCGCTAATTATAATCCAGAGCAGTGCTATTGGGACAAGTTTAACTATCGGGGTCTTCTTATAGTAATTCCAACTTACATTTAAAAATCGCTTGCAAAGTGGCGACATACTCGCGTTCTCATCAATACACAACTGCGATTGTAGTCAAATTCTGAGACAAATGTGAAAGGAGTTAAGCTTAAAACTACCAGCAAGTCATTTTCCCTGAAGCACGAGCGCTAATGACCAGATTTATGAGGCGGTACAATCACACTGTCTGCCCCGCAACCACCAGTTCCAGGCGCGATATAGTAAATGGCGATTAATTTTGATATAACACCAGTGGTACTCGGTAAGTAAATTGGTAGCTATTTATAGCTCTGATTTGAATCATGAATGAAGGGGAAGCGTTGTGCCATCGGCCCTTATGCCAGTCGCCGAATATTAAGGACTAATCGGTGATATTGAGAACTGACTTGTCGAAACCGCACCGACAACAATGGCGTCCTACATGGACCTTCTGTGACAGTTTAAAAAGGCTAGATTTGTGATTATTCAGATAATTTTGTGGTGCCTGCAAAGTTCAACAGCATTTCATAATCCTTCAAAAATTCCAAGCCGGTATCAACCGTAATGTTACCAACGAGTTGATAACTTAAACGATCTTTATTCGCCAGAGCGCTATACACTGCGCTGCCAACTTTACGAAGGTCTATTTTAGTCGGGACGTTAATGATGCCCTTGCCCTTTTGCGGAATCGCGGCCGCTTCTATGTTAATGCCTTTTACCCAGGTTTGATTGTTGATATTGAGTTGATAGTTAAAATTACTGAGGCCGAGATGGAAGGCATTCGGGTTATAGACCTCTAGTGTGAATATGAAATCAGCATCCGATAAAGTCAGGTTTTCAACCTTCATCCGTTTAAACTTTATCGTTGGTCTTTTGGGCACTGGTAGTTCGCCTTGTTGCTCAACCGGAATAGTAAAGTAACCAATGATGGGTAGAATGACATTCAGGTTGCTCTTAAACAAATAGGGCAACTGGTCTGCATTTCGGAGTCCACCGGGAATTTTCTTCAGGTCATCAAACTTTAATGTAACAGGCAACGAAATGGAGCTGATTGATGATTTTTTGAGCTTGATTTCCTGATTGCTAATGCCACTCACCAGGGAGTTATCAGCAATTTTAAAATCATAATCCAGACTATCCAGGTTGATTGAAAACGGATTGTCATTTTTCACTTCGATGTTAAACACAAGTTCGGCTTGATCAAAGTTCAGATTGGTCAGTTTTACACCTACCAGACTAGCCGTGGGCTTGATAGCCTCAACCTGTTTTTGCACTTGAGAACAGGCAGCTAACATGGCCAGGAGTAGGATAGACATGCCGACTTGAAAATAAGTTTTAATCACAGTTAAATTCCACATAGGTTCAGGCAAGTTTATATTAAGTTTGGGCAGCGTGGTATTTTTCGTGGTTGGTTATGTGTTCTCGTCAGGTAAAATAAATATTGATATCAACTTGCAGTACAGCCCCCATCGTTGCAGATTTTTAAGGTACTTCGCCAGGTGATATAGTCAGTAGAAAGCGAATATCATTGTATTTAACAATGCCAGTGCAGCGAAATGACAGTATTAGCCACTTACCGCTCTAGATTAATATAGGTGAACCTGCAATATCTGCCCGTAAACCACAGCAAATTTTTGGAGCAACTGCTTTATCGACACTGCAGTCCTTCAGGGCAGTTTAATTCTAGCTTTATTATATCTAACCCTAACGGTCGTATAAGGGCGCCACCTATTTCACAACACCAAATTTGCATGAAAAAGTAAACTGCTTGTGTATATGCGTCTTACTGTTGAGGAAGTTACCCTCTAGCCTTCGATGTTTACGCACCTGCCACCCTCTTTACTGGTGTGGGGAGCGGAGGTGAAGTCGGGGCATGGTTTAGCCGTTAAAAGTACTCAGGGTTCAATCGCTACCAAGAATCAGCTCGACCAGACTTATACTGATAAGTTGTGGAATTTTACGGCATCGCGCCCAGAGGTTTTTACCTGATACATTGCTTGATGCGCTGCGGTTACAAATTGGTCGAGTAATTTCTCGACACTATCTTCGTTCTGTTTCAGATCGCCCAGTTCAGCCAATCCGAAACTTGCCGTAATGTTGATGGTATGGTTTTCGCTGATAACCCTGATTTCATTAATAGATTTACGTAATCTTTTCGCTAGCACAGGAGCCTGGTCTTATTTAGTTGGATGTAATAAAACAACAAACTCTTCGCCGCCATATCGACAAATCAAATCACCTTCACGACAGGTCTCTCTGATTGAGTCGGCGACAGCTTTTAGTACTAAACCCCCCGCACTGTGACCATAACTGTTATTGACGTTTTTAAAATGGTCAATATCAAAAAGCAGCTATGAAACCGGACGTTGATAGCGAATGGCATTAGATACTTCTACGATAGCCCGGTCTGCAAATGATCGACGATTTAGCAATAACGTGAGAAAGTCTTCGAGGGTCATAGGTTCGAGCTTTTTTTGGTTCGCTCTTAATTCAATGGTGCGATCTTCAACTTCGGACTCGAGATTTTCAGTGAACTGATGCAAGACAGTTTGTTGATTCCAGTCCTGTACCAGATAAATAGTGAGTGATGTCAAAGAAAATAAAACTAACCCAAGCTGTCCTGTGCGTCGAATCCAGGTAATAAATTCCTGCGTACTCAAAATATCAATGACCTATGGCATAAAGAGGACGAGTACACCAAAAGCCATCAACAAGCCGGGGAAACCCTGCCGCTTAAAAAATTTGAAACACCCGAACATCATAGACAACACTAGGGCAAAAAATAGTGCATCAAACTAGGGGCAAGCATTGACAAAGTTAAACGAAGTGAACATCGATAGCAGAGCGACAGCGGTTGTAAATCCGAACCAAGCAAATAACAAAGCGTTGATTATGAGCGACTTATTAGACTTAACTCAGGCTCGAATTATTATGGCAAGGAACGCAGGGATAAGAAAATAACTAAAAGTGGCACATAACGTCACAATAACGGTTCATAAAAAATGATCTTGCTTAATTCATTTTCTGCAAACATCATCAAAGACAAGTTAAACGATAGCAGGCCAGTCGCAGCAACGCGGTCTTTTTAAATGGCCCCCCATGATTGTGCTAATGACACCGACGAGCAGTACAATTACGATAAAGACCAGTGATACCCTGACCTAGATGGTATTAAGTAAATTAAATCGTTCGCCTATTGCTGAGCAAAGTCTGCGGGTAGCCGAATAATATGCCAGGGCCAGCCTTCGAACTGGATATTTCCTGCAATATCGATGTTCCCAAATGGATAAATTTGATGGTTTCTCTGAAACATCTGAAGAGTTAGATCGACACTGGTGATGAGTAGACAAGGGTGTCTCCAGTTGCCAGCCGGCAGAGTAGCTTTTAGCCAGACAATTTGCTCACCACTTCAGTCAGGTATATGAGCCGGTGACTCGGTTATCTTCCAACCGGCTGAGTCAAAATTCCATTTGTCGGTTTTGATACTTCGAGGCAAGTCTGCCTAATGATAAGACTATTGGCTAGCCAGCATTTCCGTAGCATTATTATCTGCATTAGGTATCAGCTTTGGTAGATTCAGAGAAGAGTATGCTCGAAGTTGTTATCAGGAATGCTAAAAGTTCCGTTCTTATAGAAATATCATAAATCAAGACGGTATTCTCTAGTGGGTGAATTTAATCAGGTTCTTTGAGTGAAGAAAGGAATGAAGAAGTATTCAGCTAATCGCTTCGCTATGAATGACAGGAAAGATGCTTTATCGCAGTTTGCTGCGGCAGCTGATACTTTTAAAAAATCGCGGTGAGAAGTTGACAATAACTCCCACTGTTTTTATTAGCCGCATTGGACCATGATCAATACAAGCTCTAATTGATGCGGGTCAATTTAGGGTTAGAGAGGATTGTTCTGAATTCTACTGGCTAGGGATAAGCGTCGGTGTTATATACAGTTAGTTTTATGCTGTCCTGTCTATTTAGTAGATGGTCGATTTTTAGTGGTCTCGAGCCCTTACAAAAATACTTGGGTACTCGATTAGCCTGAGCACTCGTCCAGAGGCAAAACTTACCCATGCTAACGACTGCTTTAACAGTCGAGTTTAGCGGGTCGATTCAACAGAAGGACCCTTTTGAATGATCGCTAACGCGAAGATGTATCCAGATCGCATATTAATATGAGTACCCCTGTCCCCCTTCATGACTAACCAAAAAACGATGCTGATGGCCTGTTAATCTAGAAATAGGGGGCAATCTAGGGTTAACTCTAAAAACCTATTTTTGGGGTGTTTCCCTTCGGCAGGTTAGTCTAATTTAACTGGTTTAGTTCGTTCATCAAATTTTCAGGTATTTTTAGGCCTTCGTACACCGCCTTATCGCGCAAGGCACTGCGTCCTGAGCCTGGGATTCGGGTATTGTTCTGTTGTAGAATTTCATCAATCAAATCTTCCAGTCGGCTGGTGAAACTACCGCCGGAGAAAAACATTGGATCGAACGCCATTATCAATTGCCCTACACCTGGTGGCTTGCCTTCAGCGGTGAAAAAGGACGAAGCTTCATAGCCAAAGTTGGCGCCGCCTAAGCTCGCGGCTAGAATTTCAACCATTAACACCAGCGCAGCACCCTTGGCATCACCCATCGGTAGCATGGTGCCTTTCAAGGCTGCGCTGGGGTCTGTGGTGGGTTGGCCGTGTTCATCGAGCGCCCAACCTTCTGGAATCGATTCGCCTTTTTGTTGCGCAACCATGACCTTGCCTCTGGCTGATTTACTCAGGCTGAGGTCGATTAGCAAAGGTAATCCATTGGCTCTGGGTGCAGAAAATGCGATAGGGTTGGTACCGAAGACACCTTTGCTACCACCCCAGGGTGCTATGGCTTGAGGGCTGTTGCCGAACACAAGTGCGACCAGCCCTTTTTCTGCCAGACCTTCTGCATGGTAGCCAGCCTGACCAAAATGATGCGAGTGAAAAATAGACGCGGCTGCCATGCCTGCTTCTGCGGTGAGCTTGGTGAGTTCTGCGGTAGCCAGATCAAAGGCAGGGAAAGCAAAACCGTTGGCCGCATCGATACGCACCGCGGCGGCTTTTTTATCAACTATTATCGGCGTCGCCTGACCGTTGACTTTGCCCGAAGCAGATTGGGCCGCGTAGGATGGTACACGTGATAGTCCATGCCCGCGTTGGCCATCCATTTCGGCGGCTACTAGCGCTTTTGCGACTGCTTCGGCGTTTACCTTGCTGGTATTGTGGCGCTGCAGTATGCCCACAATAAGAGTATGTGCTTGTGATGGAGAAATGGTGACATCCGACATGGGCGATTCCTAGTTCAAAATAGATGGTATTGAGATAAAGCAAAAGTTTTAAATCCGATCTACCCGGGTTCAAAACCAGAGTTTGTATTATCGGTCTGGGATTATACTTTAGATAATATCCGAAAAGAAATGAAGATGTGCCTGACCGGTGCTATGGATGAAGTGTAGTTTCTAATCAATAATTTTACGTGCAGAATAATTCGTCGTATTTAACCAAGTTGACAAACAATTAGTTCAATTGAAATACAGATACAATCTTAACCATGTCATTAGCCAAACCACCGATACCAGCAGACGCTGTGTTTAGCTTATTCATGTTTCCACTCGAGAGTATTGAATACTCCCTGATCTAGACAGCACGGAGACTGACTTCAGTGGTTGTTGCGCTTTGCTGCATTGGCTATTTTCTGATTCATTTCATTGATATTTGCGACAGAGCCCTCAATAGAAGATAACGCTTCTACGACTTCATTCATTTGATCTACAGTGAAACCAATTTGAGTTCTCCCGCCGGACATCTCAGTTTCAGCCTGCTCTGATTTTTCTGAATTATTGAAATCATGCCTTCAATTTTCAACGTTGACTTTTGAGTATTCGATGCCAGCGTTCTGACTTCATCCGCAACAACGGCAAATGCTCGACCTTGCTCGCCTGCTTCGATAGCCGCATTAAGCGCCAGTAGGCTTATTTGATCGGCTATGCCCTTGATCACTAAAAGAATGCCGACGATGCTTTGGATAATGATACCGAGTTCTTTTACGCCTTGCTCGGTATCTTTGAGATTGATGGTAAGTCTTTTAATATTGTCCGAGGTTTGGTGAGTCATGGCGGTGCTAGAAGCCACTTACGAGCTAGCACTTCTAGCTGAGTCTGTTGCATCCACTGCCAAAATGACGATCATCTTTTAGACTGAGACAAGTTATGTATTTCGATGCTTTATCTCGATTGAGTATTAGTTTAGTCAGAAATATTCAAACTTCTAACTATTGGCTTTATCATTAGAATCTTAAGGATTAATGTCTTAGTGTTCTAGTTTATTAAAGGAGGGCAGCTATTTTTAAAGAAGGAAATTATTAAAGTGAGTCATTCAGGCTAACCAGTGATTGAGCTGTTTAACATGTCATCCTGCTGCGAAACACGGAATTGGCAAATGACAGATCGCTAGTCGAGCGTCTCAGAAAGAATATTCTGGAAACAAGTATAGCCGCAGATGGTAAAGAATTTCATATCACTGTCAGCATCGGCATGACTACCATGAGAGCGAATTTGCTAATGCTGAGGCTAACCATCATCTTTATAGAACCAAGTAAACTGCACTCAATAGGGTATGCTTATGAATATCCTGCTGTTGCAACGCACCCTTACCGATTGAAAGGTAATAATATTGCAGGCTTAACTGGAGGATGATCCTGTTCCAGGTCTTTAAAATTGTTGATAGTCAATTGGTTTAGCCGGCACATTAGCTCATTTACCATATCCATCATCATACCCGACAGTTTTATATTGTATGCCATCTGCGATTTTGATTTTATTGCCTCAGCCTCCATTTGAAAGATCAGGCCTCTTAGTCGACGTTTTGACCCCTCTGGTGCAGAATCGGCTATATCATTGAGTAAATTTCTACCATATTTTTCGAATCGCTGCGGTTCTGAATCGTGAAGATCTACCCATTCTTCAAAGCTTAGATCTTCATACTTCTGTGGACAAATTTTTGCACAAATTAACCGATTATCACTTCGCATAGCAACCTTTCCTGGCCTATTAATTATCTTTGCAATCCCTCCCCAATATTAGCTTTTGGTGATTCTGTTCTAAAGCGTTACAATTTTGTGCACTATTAAAAATTAACCCTATCATAAGAAGTGCATGCAAGTCATCGCTCAAATGGGGAGGTTTTTCTCTCAGGTCAGTGGAATCGCGGACTATTTTGGTAATCAGTTATTCCTGCAATGAGAAAGCGGTAGGCTTCTCAATGGCAACTAGCCAGTGAAAAGCATTCTTATACTTTCGCCATATTTTTTACTGTTTTCTCACAGCGCAGGAATACTTAATCGGGGTATTGAAAGTCTCTTGTGGGCCATCACCCCCCATTTAGACCTAAGGTATGAAGATGCCTGTTCTGGTCAAATATACGTCAGTTCATGAAAGTAGGATGCCGATGACATCTTAGACATTTGAGAAGCTAATCAACTTCAGGATGTCATTGTTGTAGGGCATTCTGTTAGCGCAACTATCGCTTCACTAGCGTCGTTAAAGTCACCAGAATACTTCTCACATTTAATTCACATTACCCCTTCTCCCTGTTTTATCAATTATCCACCTGAATATTTTGGGGGGTTTGAATATTCTGATCTAGAAGAACTACTTGATTTAATGGACAAAAATTATATTGGTTGGGCATCATATTTAACCCCCCATTGCTATTGGTGGACAAGCAAGTGAATTATTGACCGGTGAGCTAGCCGATAGTTTTTGCTCAACTGATCCGGTAATCGCAAAGAATTTTGCCAAAGCAACTTTTTTGTCAGACCACCGTGACTCATAAAAAAAAGCACGGTTCCTTCGTTCATTGTACAAAGTCAGATTGACTCATTGGCATCAACCGATGCGGGCCATTTCCTGCACAGCACGACACCTAACAGTGAGATGACTGTCATTGATTCTGAAGGGCATTGCCCTCATATAACTCACCCAAAAATAACTTCGCAAGCCATTAAAAATTATTTAATGAATGAATGATTACAATTTACTACCATGCGGTGTATTTATTATAGGTGCTTCTTTTAGTATTCAATATTGCAATGCGTCATTTGCATTGCTGATAAATACTACTGTTGATAAAATTGTTGATCGCCCTTTAGATGATTTCTTGAGTAACGGATCAAAAACTTTACTCCAACAAATTGTCTTGCCATCTATACTTAATGAAGATCAAATTAATGAGGTTCACCTTAACTTTATAAATCCCGAAAAACAAAAAGTACCAATGATTTTTTTCGCTCGACGAGATAAAACACATGACAATAAAATAATTTTCTGTTGTTTTTCGGCCGCGGAAAGAGATAAATTGCTTAACTCTCTTAATCAATCAAAAAGTCAGTTACAAGAAACTAATGCTCAGCTTAAATATTTATCTAAAACTGATGAGCTGACGGGGTGTTTTAACCGTCGAGAGATGCAGCTTAAAATGATAATGATTCGTCGACAAGTGGAGCGCCGAAAATTATGTTTTTCAGGGCTTATGCTGGATCTAGACAATTTCAAACATGTCAACGACAATTACGGACATGCCGAAGGCGACAGAGTGCTTAAACAATTTGCTGATTTATTAATGTGTGGCGCTCGGTTTGATGATGTAGTGGTGCGTTATGGCGGTGAAGAGTTCTTGATTATCTTACCTGAAGCGAATGCAGATAGTGCAATGATAGCCGCTGATAGAATTCACGAAAACATGTCCAAAATTCTAAGCAAGGCAGGGGGCTTACTGTCAGCGTTGGTGTTTGTGTAGCACCTTATGATAGCAATGTTAGTGACTATGATATTATTGACGTGGCAGATAAGGCACTTTATAAGTCTAAAACTTCTAGCAAAAACAAAACCACCCTGCTACCCATTTCCGCCTCTTAATACAGTTAAATGAACAATTGTTGGTTAGAGTGCTTTGATACCGATTCAGCATGTCCATGCGAATGGCTGCTAACATAAAACAGTCTTTAAGGCCTGTGGCCCCCGACACACTAAGCCAGTTTGTCCCACGGCGCTCTTCTACCGTGTTGTGTATTTAAATCATTTAAGGTCAAGTTCAACTCTGGTTGAGTGTGAAGCGATTTAACATATTTCTAAGTGAATCGGCTTGCTCGGACAGTTCCTCAGAGGCTGAAGCACTATTTTCAGCTGCCTCTGCATTAATCTGGGTGACGGTATCAATTTCAGCAACACCTGCACTGATATATTTGGCGCCTTGCGCCTGCTCACTGCAGGCATTGGCTATTTGTGAAACCAGTATAGAGGCTTCATTAACACTTTCTACAATTTCCTGTAGCGACTCAGCAGTCTCATTGGCAATATTATTACCATGGTAAGCTTTTTCTGTTGATTGTAATATTAGTTTGGCTGTTTCCTTAGCCGTAATTGCACTGCGTGCCGCTAAACTACGCACCTCATCGGCTACCACAGCAAACCCTCGGCCTTGTTCACCGGCTCGAGCGGCCTCAATAGCGGCATTGAGGGCTAGCAGGTTAGTCTGTGCTGCAATATCGTCAATCGTTTTGATAAATACAGCAATATCTTGCCCTGACTCACTAATTTCATCCATCGCAGAGATCATCTTATCCATCTGCTCTCTACTCTTTTTCGCCGCATTTTGCACTTGTGTGGTCAGTGACCGAGCCTGGTCAGCACTTTCGGCATTGAGATTAACCTGTGATGTCAATTCGGTCAGTGAGCTGGAAATTTCTTCAAGGCTCGCCGCTTGTTGAGTTGCGCCTTGCGCTAGCGCCTGGCTGGAGGATGAAACCTGGCTGCTTCCTGCGGCAATAGAACCACCCGCAACATCAACCTCTCCAAGCACTTCGTTTAAATTATTTACCATTGTCTGCAAAGCCTTACCTAGCGTGTCTCGGTCTGAGGCAAGGGGCACTTTTACATTTAAGTTACCTTCTGCAATTTCCTGAGCAACTTTTGATTTATCTTGCAGGCTAATAACCATTTTTTTTATTTCAGCGAAAACACCAACACTAGAGTGCTCATCATCCAACGATATATCTAGATCACCTTCGGCTACACTTTTGGCAATACGCCCAATATAGGCAGGCTCTCCACCTAATTGTTGCATGATATTTTTGGTCAGAAAAAACGTGATCATCACCCCCATTATTGTGGCTACTAAAGCACCAAAAATAGCGGTGTTAACGACACTGCTTGAAGTGCTACCCAATTCTGTAAAGCGAGCACCCATCAGCGCTTCTTCACGACCTTTAAAGGTCGCGATCTGGCCACGGAATTTGTCGAAAAATACCTTGCCTCTGGCTTCAGCAACCAGATCGGCTATATCACCCATATTAATGGCATCACCAACTTTCCGTCTCAACTGGATAGCCGGCTCAGTCACCTTTTTCTGCCATTGAGTAATGGTTTCCCTGGCTTGGGCTAGCATTGCTACCTGACTTGGATTGTCACTAACAGTTTTGGAAAGTTCTTCAATTTGCGTGTAAAATGATTTTTCCCCGCTGTTGTATGGGTCAAGAAACTCTTCCTTACCTGCCAACAGAAACCCCCGCATGCCCGTTTCCATATCCACGGCGGCTGCCTCAATTCGTGAAGCATCGCTTAATACTTCATGCGTATGATTTACCCACTTAAAATTAAACAGCAATGAGTTAACACCCATGTAAACGGTAGTAGAGACAACAATTAATAGCGCAATAATTAATCCATTGCCTGATATTAGTTTTGTTCCTAAGCTTAAATTGTTAGGTTTACCTATCATTTCGTTTTCCTATTGAGTTCTCTTGTTGTATAAACCCCGGCATCAACAGATTAAATCATAGCTGGTAATTTGATGTTTTTTGAATTTTGTTCAAAAAATTAGCTAACGATATCGCGACCACCCAAATATTTTTGGTCACAAGGTGCATTTTTTCAAGGTCGATAAAGAAATCTATATTGTCAGAGCTCTGAAGATATGACGTTCTGAACACAATTCGAGCGAATTGTGAAAAGCAGATCGAGATATTGTAATGGAGCCGTTATTTATCCATAATTGGCTCGGGTTTCCAGAGTATTGAGCGCTCTTGTTTCGAGCAGTCTATCAGGTGTTGAAGGGCAACCCACCTTAGCGCCTCAGGAATGACCACAATCGCATTATTTCCCTTCGATGAAACTTAAAATATAGCAGTAAACCCTTAAGTACGAAAAACCGATTTTTTATGCATGCGGTTAGCGATTATACCGAGAAAAACGGCAGTAATAGCCGTAAAAGCGGTAACGAGTCCGAGCGGCCCGGCAGTGCCATCGTGAATGATACTGACGAAACCGGCAATAATGCCTGAAAGTCCAACTTCGAGACTACCAAATGCGGCGGCAGCACTGCCTATTGAATATTTGACTGCAGACATTGCCTTTGTCGGTGCAACAGCGAATACCGGGCCAAGACCAAATGTAATAAATGCGTAACCCAATGACAGGGTGACTGGCGTCAAAACTTCGAAATAAATCAATCCGACCACTATTGAAGCACCAAGCACAGAAATAGCCAGCCCCAGATTCAAGATCTGAATCGAGACCATGAGATCTGCCAACTTCGTTGCCAGCAAACTGCCCAGAAAAAATGCAACCACAATCACCGCCTGGTAATAGCCAAAGTGCTGGGGTTCAACTCCGAATAGGGTAATCAGAATAAAGGGCGCTGCAGTGACAAAAGTATAAATGAAGCCTAGCGCCATACCAGCTAGCCCAGCATAGACGAGGAATACTCGATTGGAAAATACAGACCAATAATTTCTCAGTATCGAACGCATTTTTAATGCTGACGGATCAGGGGTCGTCGATTCTGGCAACAGAAAGTAAATCAATATTGCACTGATTAATCCGATCAATGCGGTCAGGAAGAAATTAAATTCCCAACCCAGTAACACATGAATATAGCCACCTAAAATGGGTGCTACTGCTGGCGTAATGGCGATTGCCATACCATACATAGCAAATGCTTTTACCTGTTCTTTTTCGGTGAATAAATCTTTAAATACCGCCAGCACCATAACGGCTTGAGCGGCGGCGAAGAAACCCTGAAATACACGAGCAATCAGTAACTGATCAATGCTAATCGCAAAACCACAGACCACGCTCGCGATGGTGAAAAAGAATATAGAGCCCAGAAAAATCGGACGGCGTCCAAATCGATCCGACAAAGGTCCGTAAATTATTTGAGCAAATCCGTAAGCAATTAAATTAAGGCTAATAGTTAACTTGAGCAATTCCGGTGTTGTGCCAAAGAAGTCTGTCAGAAACGGTAGACTTGGCGTATAGAGGTCAGTCGACATGATACTGCCTGATTCGGCCAGAACCATAATCATCAGAATCACCCCGAACTTATATTTTGGCGATGAAGAGGTTGTCGAGTTTATGATGAACTCCAGTTGGTTATGCATCGAAAGTAAAACAGCACTATCTTTGAACAAGCCCTATCGGCCCATTCAAAGAAAATTAAAGTGAAAGTTGCGCTGCTTGTGTGGCAGGGTGTAGCCAATCGAAGGTGAACGAAATTTTGCAGCCAATACCAGTTTATCTGTCTCTAAATGAGTATCAGTAAATTCGGTTGACATGCCATTTAACACTTCAAGACTTACTGAGCCGTCTCTGTTGTCGATTGAAATCCGTTTTCACATCACTATCGTTTTTGCAGCGAACCTAGGAACGCAAACAACCAAACAACGACAGCATCTATAATTCAGAGTATTAGTCTATGGAAAAGCAATAGCAACTCAATACTAGAATCATTAAAGTTTATTGGAATTGGCGGTCGATGGTGTAAAAGAAAGCATTACCATTCCAGATATGTAAGTTCCTGAAATACCGTTGATTTCCGTTAATGAGGTCTTGGAGACCCATTGTCGATTTCAACAAGTTTCTAATAAATAGCCCTAAAATGAAGCCCCATTAGCTGCTATAAGGAAGGCGTTCGGCAATGCAGAACATTCACTACCCTGGCTACGACCCATGGTTTCCCTCTTGGTGGCCTGTGTCCGAGGCCTTCGATATGACCCTATTTCTATTGTGCGAGTGCATTGCTATATGAGCAGGCATCTGACAACCATTAATCAACAGCTGTCACATGCATAGGTTTAAATGAAGAGTGAGTGCCCTGAGATGTCATTACTGATAGGGGTAGGTTTCGGTAACTCCGTTGTCATACTGATCATTGATTTAAACACATAAATTTCTTGAAATCAGAATTTGAAGATTTGGCCTTTATTTAATTTTGGCATTACCTAGCACTGAAGCGAAGCCCAATAAACCGTTTCTCATACACAAAAGATACACTGATGGAATTTTGAAAGAAGAGATTACAAGCTAGAACCTCTGCCGAGAGGTAGGTTTGGCCTTTCGGATAGTAACTGACATTAAGCATAAGCAAAAACAGCACGTTTTTTGCCTATATCCTGTTAGGCACTCTCCAATAAACTACACGAAAAACCTTATTCGAAGCGATTGGCCCATATGCTCCTGACCGCACCGTCAAACTGACTCTACACCGCGATAGCATTTCCGCTGGAATAAAAACCTATTTTGGGGTCTGTCTGATCTCTGCCTGCCGTAGTGTTGGTCTCTATCTCCTCCGCTGCTGTACTCCACAACCCCGTTGCTGTGTTATAGCGGTTGGCCCATATACTTTCTTCCGTGCCATCAGACTGAGCCTACAACGCGATGGTGTTTCCGCTGAAATCGATCCTAATTTGGACGGATTGTCCATCATGCCCCTCCGTATTGTCAGTCGCAATCCTCGCAGCCATACCCAGGCACCCTCGGAGGTAGTGAAAGACCAGTTGTAATCCGTGGTCAGCCCATTACCGCTCAGATCAGTGATCGCTGTGCTCAATGTGGCCGAATAATTTGCGAGAATGGCAAGCTTGCTGCTCGGGGTAAATGTCGCGACTTTGGTAGCACCATCTAAGGTGACCATGCCATCGACGCTGCCTGATTTCGCAAGCGTAAAGCTGGACGCATCCACGTTAGTGGCAAACAGGCTTTCATTAGAGGTCGCAGTGATGGCGCTGGTGTACGCCACCAAGGTGGGTGATGCCGCAGGTGGTGTAGTGTCTATTGAAACTGCCGCAGTATCCGCTTTGGCAGCAGCAACATAATTTGCGGTAGCTAGATCAATAGGGTCGTAGCCGGTAAGACCAAGACTGGTGATGATTTTGCTGACTGCCGCTAGGCTTGCATCACTCGACAAACTGGTTGCCGTTGGGTTACTAGCTAAAGCAGATTCGACTATCAAGGTCGTGATCGGTGATACAATTCCACCACAAAGAACCACGAACCCATTGATTAACAGGTAGTCTGTTCTGGTCTAATGACACCGAACACTTTAATTAAGAGACAATTTAAGTGTCGATTCATGCAGCGGTGAAGCAGTCCCTAGACTAGCTTAAAGTAGCCCATCAAATAATCGATGTAATTAAAAGTACTGCTTACCTTCAGAGCAGCCAAATTCGAGCTTTACTGAATCCAATCCTGAGTGACTACTCTGGAAATATTCTCGGTCGTTCCGATACACGTGAACATCAATAAACTGCACTTATATACCATTCAAAAATACTAATGATTAAGAATTTTTTACTGGATCGAATACAATTGACTGATTCATTCAGTGTTAAAATAGTAAGACGGTAGCTAACCCGAGAAACGCGAAAAAACCGATGGCATCGGTTGCTGTTGTCAGCACTACGCCACCTGCCAATGCTGGATCAATACCTATCCTTTTTAATATCAATGGAATGAATGTTCCAACTAAGGCGCCGGTAAAAATAACGATCAACATAGCTGCGCCAAAAACCATTCCCAGCATCAAATCATTAAACCAATAGTACGCAACTGCTGCGACCACTCCGGCCCAAAAGATACCATTGAACCCACCGATAGTGAGTTCGTGAGCCGCTAATTTCCATATGTTACGTCGTCCAATTTGATCCAACGCCATGCCTCGCGTCACCAGCGTCAGTGTTTGGCTTCCCGCCACACCACCCATACTAGCAACCACTGGCATCAGCACTGCCAGCGCAACCATTTTCTCAATTGATCCTTCAAATAGGGCAATCACCCACGCCGCCAAAAAGGCCGTCATTAGATTAATGCCGAGCCATATTGCTCGCCGTAGAGAGCTATTGATTACCGGCGCAAACATATCCTCGTGTTGGTCTAAGCCGGCGCGCGCCAATATTTCACGATCAGCCTGGTCACGTATCACATTAATAACATCATCTACGGTTATGCGCCCCACGAGATAACCTTTATCATCAATCACTGGGGCTGACAGCAGATCCTGATCTTCAAATATTCGAGCGACTTCAAGTGCCGAGGTCAAGGGTGTAATACCGACAACGTTACAAACCATTACATCACTGACCGTTGTGGAGAGGTCATGAGAAACAAGATGGCTCAAAGGAAGCGTTCCCATAAAGTGATTGTGTCGGTCGATAACCATTAGACTATCAAGGTGCTCAGGTAGCGAGCCTTCACGTTGACGTAGTCGACGTAAATAACGTAAGACCGCATTAAAAGAAACATCGCCACGTACGGCCGTGGCATCTACATCCATCAAGCCACCCGCAACGTCATCGGGGTAAAGCTTAACCTGCTCATAGCGTTGGCGGCGTTGAATATCCATCGTCTGAACCATGGCACTCACGACGGACATCGGGAGGTCATCATCCAGATCAGCAATTTCATCCATTTGCATTACCGACAAACAGGCGATCAGCTCTTGATCATCTGTTTGCTTTATCATGCTCCTGCGCAGCTCACCTTGCAGCTCTAGCAGTACTTCTCCTTTTTTTAAGCGAGTGACCTGCCGCCACAAAGGGCTTCTCAAACCCCAGGGAAGCGACTCAATAACTCGGGATATTTCAGCCGGTGACAGAGGCTCAAGCAAATATAACACCCCGCTCTCGGGGCTGTTTTCAAGCGTATCAGTAATCAGTTCGACCTGTTCCTGCAATCGCGTACTCATGATACTGTCCTCATAAAGAGCTAGTTATTGAATTAGGTAAAATGTATTTAGTAACACAAAACTAAATTAAGAACTCGACCTTGCCACGAACATCGATGGTCGATTTATATGGTAACTGTAGTGTCAATGAAAATCATATATGCCCGAGCAGTTCATATCCAGTATACCCGCAAGCCTGTTGCTCTCTCGTTATTTAAACCTATGCATGTGAATGAGCGGTTTAGTACTTAATAAACACTGGAGAGGTCGCTTATCAGCCCATAAGGGTTAGCAGAGGGCCAACTCCACCAGTAACAGCAACGACCGCTTTGGGATGCGGTCGTTCTCGAAATTACTTGAGATTGATTCTCAACTGATTGATCAGAGAACTTTAATAAGTTTTTCAGATAAGTAAAGGTCTGGTCATGGGCGATCTTGACGTGCAACGTATCCAAGAATTTCTTGGCCAACCAAACACTGATTAAAAGCTCTACCAGAATTACACTGAGACATATTTAGCAAAAAAAAGGGCTGCAAATTAAAGTGACCCTGTAATATATATGTAGGTCTGCAAGTGCTTCGACTTCGGTTCGTAACATGACGTTAGCAAGCCCAAAAAATGCACAAACGTTTTCTCATGAAAATTTCCTAATAAGGCGCCAATTTATGTGTACGCTCGGTACGTTATCGGCTGCGTCACTGTTCTATTACTTAGTGCAGAATGATTCTATTTCCCTATGCCTGACTCTATTAGCAGTTGAATCAGGTAGTTAAATTTCCGCCGGTTTGTCCATGTTGTCTAGGTTTTAAACGTTAGTCTAATGAGTTGGGAAGGTTAGCTAGATTGAGTGGATCCAGCAGTTCGCGAAGCTCTTGTTCGTCGATGCAGGTCTCTTCGCACGCCACCTGCAAAACGGACCGCTTTGTTCGATAAGCTTTTTTCGCAATTTTTGCCGCTGCTGCATACCCTATGATTGGTGTCAGTGCTGTGGCGAGAATGGGATTTCGTTGAACAGCTGCATCGGCATTGTCTGTGTTTACCGAGAAGTTTTTAATAGAATATTCGCCAAGATGGCTGGCTGAATTTGCGAGTAATTCGATACTCTGTAACAGGTTATACGCGATCACAGGCAACATGGTATTTAATTGGAAGTTGCCAGACATACCGGACATTAATATCGTCGCATCGTTGCCAATCACCTGTGCACAGGCCATGCTGACAGCCTCTGGAATAACAGGATTGACTTTGCCTGGCATAATGCTGCTGCCTGGTTGCAGCGCTTCAAGTTCAATTTCTGCAAGCCCGCAAAGTGGGCCACTGTTCATCCATCTCAGATCAGTTGAAATCTTGTAGAGCGATGTCGCAAGAACACGTAAATGGCCAGATAAGCCCACTGACAAATCTTGTGAACTGATTGTTCTGAAAAAGTTGTCGGAAGAGCTGAATTCCAGGTTCACACTCTCAGATAGATTGTCGCTAAGTTTCGCCGCGAAGCCTTTGGCAAAAAGTGGGTGCGTATTAATACCTGTCCCGACCGCCGTGCCGCCTTGCGCCAAATCTGTCATCGAGACCATGTATTCCTCTAGCCGTTCTAAGCCAGTGCGCAATTGAGATGCCCAGCCTGAAAGCTCCTGCCCAAAAGTTAAAGGCATCGCATCCATTAAATGTGTGCGCCCCGTTTTAATGACTGATTTCAATTCATGCGATTTCACGTCAACAATCTCGATTAACTGATTGAATGCCGGAATGAGATGAGATTGAAGTTGCACAATTGTCGAAATTTGAATGGCTGTTGGAATCACGTCGTTACTGCTTTGTCCAAGATTGACGTGGTCATTCGGGTGAAGTTTCAAATCGAATTTTGCTCGGCAGATACCAACAATGACTTCATTCATGTTCATGTTTGAGCTAGTGCCTGACCCGGTTTGAAACACATCAACCGCGAACTGATCAGAGTGTTTACCCTGCAGAATTTCGTCCGTGGCGCTAGTAATAGCGTCAGCAGCTTGAGGGCTCAGAAGCTTGAGATTGGCGTTGGTTTGGGCAGCAGCTTTTTTGATCTGCGCTAGTGCCATAATGAAACTCGTTGGTAAACTGAAGCTACTAATATTGAAATTGTCGAGCGCTCGCTGAGTTTGGGCACCGTACATAGCATTTAGTGGAACCACTATGTCCCCCAGACTGTCGGTTTCGATTCTTGTGCTCGCTTTTTTCATCATAGAGCCCTTTATGAATTAATCTCTTACGTCACTTTCTCTCGACACCATTTTTCTAAGAACGTATTGGAGGATGCCACCGTGTTGGTAGTATTCAATTTCTTTTGGTGTATCGAGTCGGACTAACGCTTTGAATTTAATGTTCTTGCCATCATCGGTGCTGGCAATAATCACCACTTCGAGACGACCTGAACGAGTTGATTCGATCTCTTTAAGCCCTAAGATACTGAAGCGCTCATTGCCGTTAAGACCCAGAGAATTGGCAGATTCATTATTTACGTAGGTAAGGGGTACGACACCCATACCAATCAAGTTAGAGCGATGTATGCGCTCGAAACTCTCTACCAGCACTGCTTTCACGCCAAGTAACAAGGTACCTTTTGCCGCCCAATCACGCGACGATCCGGTGCCATATTCCTTGCCACCCAATACGATCAGTGGTTTGTCATCCGCCTGATATTGCATGGCTGCCTCATAGATTGACATCACCGTGTTCGTTGGCAGGTAGGTTGTCCATCCACCTTCGGTTTCAGGTGCCAATTGATTGCGCAATCGTACGTTAGCGAAAGTGCCTCGCAGCATTACCTCGTGATTACCTCTACGTGAGCCATAGGAATTGAAGTTGGACACATCGACACCCTGTTCCACCAGGTACTGTCCAGCTGGGCCGTCTGGTGCAATTGCACCGGCAGGAGAAATGTGGTCAGTGGTAACTGAGTCGCCAACCATCACTAAACATCGCGCACCTTCAATATCGCATATCTTCGGAACCTCGACAGTCATGCCTAAAAAATAAGGTGGATTTTTGATATAGGTTGATGCTTCAGACCAAGCATATCTATCGCTCTTAACTGTTTTAATCGCCTTCCACTGGCCACTGCCTTCATATAGGTTGGCGTAGTTTTCGCTGAAAAGGTTGGGTTTAATGTGCTGCTTGATACAAGCCTGGATCTCTTCGTTAGCAGGCCAGATGTCTTTTAGAAAAATAGCCTTACCCGCCTTACTTTTCCCAAGTGGTTCCTGGTAGAGATCGATGTCCATTCGCCCTGCGAGTGCATAGGCAACAACCAGGGGCGGAGACGCCAGGTAATTGGTCTTGATGCTCGGATGAATACGACCTTCAAAGTTACGATTACCGGAGAGCACAGAGGCAACCACCAGGTTGTGATCGGTAATGGCTTGTTGAATCTCATCTGGAAGGGGGCCAGAGTTACCAATGCAAGTCGTACATCCATAACCAACTACATAAAATCCAAGCCGCTCTAAATCATCGAGCACGCCTGCCTTATCAAGGTAGCCAGTGACTACTTTTGAACCTGGCGCTAAAGATGTTTTAACCCATGGCTTGACCTCTAGCCCAAGTGCAACTGCGTTACGGGCAAGTATGCCAGCACAAAGCATGACCACTGGGTTGGAGGTATTGGTGCAAGATGTGATTGCGGCAATGACTACGGCGCCATCAGACAATTCGAACTCACCTTTATTGCTGGTTATTGATACCCCCTCAGCATTGTTAAGTTGCTCGTTTCCAACGGCTACCCCACCACCCTCGTTGTCAAATTGATCGCTGCTGTCCCTGGAGTCTCTGGCTTGAGTCATTTCATTTCGCGCACTGATGAAATTTTGCTTGGTATCAGTCAGTGCTATTCTGTCTTGTGGACGCTTCGGTCCGGCCAAACAAGGCACGACTTCGGTCATGTCAAGCGTCAGTGTTCCTGAGTACACGGCACTGTGTTGACCACTTTGTCGAAACATACCTTGCAGCTTTGCGTAGTGTTCGATCAGTGTGATTTGCTTTTCTTTTCGACCGGACAGGCGCAAGTATCGGAGTGTCTCTTCATCAATCGGGAAGAGGCCGCAGGTAGCACCGTACTCAGGAGCCATATTCGCAATTGTCGCTCGGTCAGCGACCGGAAGGTTGTCCAGACCATCTCCAAAAAACTCAACGAACTTACCAACAACGCCATAATCTCGGAGCATTTTTACAACGGTCAGAACCAGGTCTGTCGCGGTAGCTACCTCGATTAATTTTCCAGTCAATTCGAAGCCTATGGTTTGAGGCACCAGCATCGAAATTGGTTGCCCCAACATCGCTGCTTCCGCTTCAATTCCACCAACGCCCCAACCAAGCACCCCAAGACCGTTGATCATAGTGGTATGGGAGTCAGTGCCTACCAGCGTATCCGGATACAACAAGCGTTTACCCTCTCGTTCACCGTTGAAAACGACGTGCGCGAGGTACTCCAAATTAACTTGATGAACAATACCAGTAGCTGGTGGCACCACAGAAAAATTTTTAAACGCGCTCTGGCCCCATTTAAGGAACTCATAGCGCTCTTTATTGCGTTCGAATTCTCGGTTTGAGTTGTACTCTAGTGCATCACTGGATGCAAAACGATCTACCTGCACTGAATGGTCGATCACTAATTCAACCGGAGAGAAAGGGTTTATTTGTCGAGCTTGCCCCCCCAGATAACTCACCGCATCACGCATTGCAGCCAGATCCACAACGGCAGGCACACCCGTGAAGTCTTGCAATAGAACGCGCGCTGGAGTGAAAGAAATTTCATCTGCTGGCTCTTGCAGAGGATTCCAGTTAGCGACTAACTCGATGTCTGCTTCGGTGATGTCAATACCATCTTCGTGGCGCAGTAAGTTTTCCAGCAGTATTTTTTGCGCGAAGGGTAATGGTGTGAGGTCAAATGATTCCCCCAGCCTTTGGAGCGAATAGTAATAAAACGACTCGCCACTAGAGTTAGTCCTGCTTAGAGTGTTAAATGAATCTTTCATATCTGCCTTGTCCTTTTAATGTGGTTTTCGGCGACTTAATAATCTGCTTTTTAAATCGCTAATGTAGGCACTCCAGATTGCTCTTAGTCTACGCCTATCCTCGTCGGCGGAATCACAAATTACGCGTGATGACATCTAGTCTAACCTTTAAAGCTTCATCTGCGTTCATTGAGCCAGCACTGTCAGTTTCCTTTCCCTGCTCAACTTGCACTAACATGAGAGCGTCGCCAAGCCGATGGTTGGCTATAGTTAACTTTTGATGA
Organism: uncultured Acidimicrobiia bacterium; assembly: GCA_964195315.1. Taxonomy (GTDB): domain Bacteria; phylum Pseudomonadota; class Gammaproteobacteria. The sequence continues at coordinate 30,235 of CAXMOZ010000128.1, forward strand.
AGCTTCTCATCCACCTGATTAACGTAAATAAGCACATCGCGGACTTTTTCTATTAGTGTAGGAAGCGCCTCAAGGATGGTTCTGTGATCGGCTTTCGCTTGCAGACGTACCTTATCTATCTGGAACAGCTTTAGATCCTTTACCTCGATCGAGCTCAGCTGAGCTGCAACGTGCGGTGGAACGGTGTCTACTTGAGCATCGAACTGAGCGACATCGATTAAAACATCGCCCTTATTTGATTGTTGTACTCTCTGGCATACAATTTTTGAACCTTCGAATGAGAATTGCATTCTTCGATTCCTTTTTTTCAAAGTATTATGTTCTGTTCCTGTTGTCATTTTTTCTCCGAGTATTTATAAACTGGATTTTCTCCAGGTTGAGTTTGTAGAGTGAGTCGCTCACTAAGCCATAGCTGCTTCAGAGGTGTTATCAGAGCGCACCCGAAGCAGTGTCTGTGTATTGTTTATTGATTCAAGCAGATTTGTGTACAGTATCTGGGTAGACTCACCCTCATTTTCATTCTCCAATATAACCAATATGTTTCGCTTCCAGATCTTAAGAATACGATGTCGCATTGAGACACTAATCTGGCTAGTCTTTCCAAGTAAGTAAGGCGGACCAAAACGCGACCGGGGTCTATTATTGCGTTTTCCAGGTCATAGGCTGGGGCCCAATTAATGGTCGCTTGCCCATTTTTAGACTAGATGCGTTGTCGGCGTCCTTAACGAAAAGGACATCACAAGGTGCATATGCCAATAATGACTTGCCATGACACACTGACACCAGCGTTCCCAACGTGATAGATTACTAGCCGCCACAACAATGAGATTAGCATCTACATCTAAGGCAGCCTCAGTAATATCAGCACAGGACTGACCTTGCGCTATCCGAACACGCTCGGGATTAATATGGAAATACTTGGAGAATACCTCTATGCATCGACTGTGCTTCTTAGTTATCTGTTGACGCGCCTCTTGTGCCGATCGCCCCTCACTTTCGGTTGGCGATGAAAAGCCTCCAAAAACGGGTGTATAAGTGGCGCAGGTACTCATTCCAGCCGGTACCTGGTAGGTATGGACAGGCGTATTCGTTGCGTCGAAAAATTCAGCTAACAATTTTGACATACGAAAAACGCGATAGTCTGCTGCCGCAATAATATTGTCATTATTGGTACTTGCGTCGACTGCGGTAACCAGGCTGTCGATATTGTCATCAATCTTTTCGTTGACAAACCAAAAGTGTGCAGGCGAATGGTGAATGAGATCCCAATCAGTATTAATGCGCTGGGCCATAACGTAACTGTGAGAACGCGATTGCTTTATCATAAGATCGGGCTGAGACTCATTGATCTTCAGTAAAACTGCTTCCAATCTTGGTGTACCCCATCGTGTTTCATGTTTGATATTGACATCCTCAGAGCTAAGTCTTACGACTAACTCTGCTATCAGTGTGGCCTCCTGATTGAGGCATTTGAGCTGCTCATGGAGTACTTCGTTGTTATTAGAGAAAAAAACTGTTGTTAACGAGTCGCCTAGGCGCAGATGAAAAAAATGAAGATCACAGCCCTTCGCTTTTAATAATGCAATAGCCCTCGTCACGAGCGCCGATTCTTTCAATGCACTGGGTTTTACTAAATCGGGGTTAATAACAACCCAAGCTCGTTTTATCTGGTGTTCATCTTTAATCGTCTTATAGTCAGTTGGTTTGTAATTAAATTCATTCGTAATGTTGTTACCCAAGAAATAGCCACCTCTTTTGATATAGTAATGAGGGAAAATGCAAAATTTATGCCAATTGCAATTTGGCACGATCGCTGGCTTTCATTGTCGTAACTCGATGTTTCTACTGCAGATTTTGCACACCTATTGCAGATTTCGCAGTCAAGGTTAGTCAAGGCTTACTCGGTAACTGTTGCTTGGTTTGATTACGGGGGATTAAAGCGGGTAATTCACCTCGAATTAATATCGAGGGTCTATCCAATACAGCCCTAGAAAACAATTAGCACCGGAGCTAGGTTGGTCTACGCAAGTCAAATCGACTTGTTTCCTTAGGGAGTTTCTTCATAGTTACTGAGTCGACTGTAAAGTGTTCTGATAGAAAGGCCTAACATGTCTGCAGTTGCCTGTTTGTCTCCTCCATTTGCATCTAGGGTTGCAAATATAAGCTTTTTTTCGGCATCTTCGACAGACTCACCCACAGATATATTAAATTGCTCTTTTTTGTCAGCGAGGCCCAAATCAGGTAGCTCCTCGGGGGTGATTTCCATATCTGCCATGATGAATGCATTTTCGATTGCACTACGTAATTCCCTGACGTTACCTGGCCAGTTGTGCTGTTGAAGCACAGGTAATGCTGCTTTGGTGATAATAACAGTAGTGTTATTTTTTTCATTCAATTCATCGATGAAAAACTGTGCTAAACCTTCAATATCGTCGTCACGCGACCGCAAAGGGGGTAACCAAATAGGGAATTGTGCTATCCGGTAGTATAAATCCTCTCGCAAAAGCTTCTGCTCTATCGCTTCGTTGGGCTGGCGATTAGTGGCGGCAACAATTCGAACCTTGCTTTCAATATCTACCTCTCCACCAACACGGCGATAGGCGCCGACCTCCAAAACCCGCAACAACTTTGCCTGCAGTTCGATAGGCATTTCTGCGAGTTCATCTAAAAAAAGAGTCCCACCTTCTGCTCGTTCAAAAAACCCCTGATGCTGTTGACTGGCACCGCTGAAACTACCTTTTTCATGGCCAAATAATTCACTCTCGAAGAGCTCTTTAGGTATCGCAGCGCAGTTCATTGCGACGAATGCAGCATCAGCAACATCACTCAGTTGATGTAGTGTTTGAGCGACCAATTCTTTTCCAGTGCCACTCTCTCCAATCAACAGGATGCTTGCATCTGTCGGCGCAACTTTACGCAAAATTCTGTAGAGTTTTCTCATTGGGTTTGAGCTGCCGCGTATCAGTCCAAATTGATCTAGGGGTTGGATATCGGGCTGGCCGAACGGCTCAATTGAACAGCTTTCCTCTTCATAGATATCGGTCAATAATGGTTCAAGGAATTCACGATCAAATGGTTTGCAAAAAAAATAGGTAGCCCCTGCAGAGATGGCACGTCGAACAGTAGCTGGGTCATCTTCGGCCGCCATAAGCACAATTTCGGCAGCATTGCTTAACTGCGGATTTGCCATAAGCTCAAAGACATTGAAACCTGAGTTATCCAAACTTAAGAAAACAATCGATGGTGCCATGTTTTTAGGCAATATGCCGTTAGAGAAGCTGCACCGAAATCCAATCGACTCAAGTAGATCGCCTAGAGCCAGTGAATGATCAGTATCCGTATCGACTATTAATGCCGTTGGTACTTCACACTCTTTCACTTTTCACCTGATTCAGCCATTCTAAACTCGCCATTATTAGTTCCAGTGATGATACAACATTAAATTTAACCGCGTTTGATTTGAGATGTTCCAAAGGACTGTTATCAGACAGTTAAGCAACAAAAGTCTAGATTTCTTAAAGTGGCGCAGTGAAGATACTAAAGAAGTGGACGTTCCTGGCAACATGGGGAATTGACTCTTTAAGCGCATTGGAATCATTGACCACCGCACACCAAGGACGACCTTGATCGTTCAAGGCAATGGGTATCTCATCGAATATAGTTGGAAATGATGTTAAGGGTAGGAAGAATAGGGCGCTGTGCAGACGCAGGTATTTTAACGAGAGGTTTTTATGGAATAAGTGAGTCTATAGACATCAACCGACCCATTAACCATTAGTTCACCGATCTCTTCGCCGTAAGTCATCGAAATAAAAAAATGGTGGACCTGGTAGGACTGAACCTACGACCAATGGATTAACAGAAAGCAGTAACCAGAAATTTTTTGCTGAAAGTTGAAGATTTCTAAGATGTTTTTCTTTGTCGACTTCGTGTGCCTACTTAACCCGAGCCTATCCCGACCTTGAACTACCCTTGGTTGCTCGAAAACAATGCCTATTTGGTTCTTTTTCTTTTGGTGAGAGCTAGTTAATCCAAACAATTTTGATCACCCCGAACCCCGACCGAACCCGAACGGTCTTTGAAATTTCAGTTTCAGTCGTCTGCCACCCGAATTGCCCCAATTTGCTGCCGCTGGGGTCTGTTTGGGGCCAGTCAAGGGACGACCAGAATTTTGCCAGACTGGGCGAATTTAGAGAGCTCTGAGCAAGCCCGGGTTAGCTGGTTGTTCCTGCGAAAGTCCAAGATCAATCGACGTCGGCAAACTGATGATTGCTATGGACAGCCGTTGGGATTGATGAGCCTGACGCCATTTAGGACAACTCGATACTCAACTACGGTCATTTCAAAATCAAAACCGATCGACTTGTTCGATATTTTTTGATTGCGCGATTTGCCTGCCTAACGTACGTTTACCTATTGAAAAAATCCATCTGATGTTAAATTTCAGCTGTTATTGCAGACTCGAAAAACAAAATTAGAATGATCTATTTTGAGTACAATCTCAAACCAATATTAACTCTAAATATTGGACTTCGAAATCGTTCGGAGCCATATATCCGGACTCTAGTATTGAGAAAATAAATCATGAAAGAAGATAAAAAAAGCATTATTTTAGTTGTCGTTTCTATGACTATATTTGCTGTTCAAGACTTATTGATTAAGTTTCTATCAGTCGATATTTCGATGTTTCAGATTCTGTTTTGTCGGGCGATCATCGGCGTACTGTTAATAAGCATTTATTTGAAACTTAGTCATAAGCTTCAAAAATTTGGTACTGCTTAACCTTTTCTTAGCACTTGCCGTGTGCTATTGTTTTTTTTTGGATATTCTGCTTTTTACTTTGCGCAGTTGAAGGTTCCGATCGCCAATGCCACAGTTCTATTTTTGGAGACCCCATTTTTCATTACTATTATGTCTATCATTGTATTTGGCAGTTTGGGTGGGACTAGCCGCTGGATTACCATGATCATAGGGTTTTCTGGGGTTATAGTGGTGGTATTTATATCTCGTCAGCGGTCTACGAGCAAATTGGCAAGAAACTATATGCTAGTTTCAATGATGGCGGTATTAAAACGTTTAAGAATATTGCGAATCTAGTTCATGTTTACCAATGGTCACCCAATCGTGTCGCTGTTATTGCCCCCACCATAAAATTTGGCACAGCCAAAGGCATTCTGCCGTCGATAGCGTTGGAAAACTTTGCCTGCTTGCCCAATGACGAAGAAAACCAGTTATTCGTAGAAGAGTTACAAGACCAAATATCCCTGCGTCTGTCTCAAAGAACCGGATTGCGACTTCTCGAGATTAGTAACCTTTCAAGTTCCCCCGATTATGTTTTACACGGGCGTATTGATCGGGTTGCCTCAAAAAGCCGCAGCAAACTGTCATTGGTTTGTAACGAAAGTGGTGAAGTTGTTTGGGCAGAAGGGTATTCCGATAATATCGATGATCCACTCACTACTATTGAGAATATTGTCGATAGTGTTGATGCGGCATTGCGCTTACAGCTGGTTGCATTTGATACACGGCGACTACTTGATCAGGAAGAGAGCAATCTCACCTTATCAGAGCTATTAACTAAACCTGCTACGAGTATTTACCGCGCAACAATTGATGATCTCTACAGAGCACTTTTGTTAGCCGAAAAGGTGTCGGCCGCAGATGAATTCAATGCGATGGCACTGTCGATGCGGGTGGAGTGCTCGGTGATTTTAGCGTCTTCTTTGCCTGAGGGTTAGTTCGATCAGGATGATCGAGAGATATTTAAACTCGCCAATCGCTTGATTGAACTAGATAGTTCGAGTGACTATGCTTTTTGCATGCGAGGTTATGTCAACCTGTTTCGCCTGAATGACCTGGACAGCGCGCTCGCAGACGCGAAAAAGGCAACCCAAATTTCACAATCATATCCTGCGAGTTATGAAGTTCAAGGTCTTGCATTAATTGGCAAAGAAAATCCCGGCGAAGCAATTCCCTGGCTTGAGCGAGCTGTGAACCGGAGTAAAAAAGATCCGTTCCTCTCTTATCGCCTCCGCTTTCTGCACTCGCGCGATTTTTCATGGTGATTACAAATCTGCGCTGGATGATATCGACCTCGCCTTACAGTTGCGAAATAATGTCTTTGCATTTCATCAGCTTAAAGGTGCTATTTTAACTCAGTTAGGTGATCCAAATGCTGCCCAGTGTTTAGAAAATGCAGCGAAACTTTTTGAGACGTTTCACCCGTTTGCTATACGCATTCCTTTACCAGTGATTTACCAGACTTTACTCGAGGTAATACCCAGTTGCGCTCAACAACCAGAGCTTCGTATCGTTTGACTGTTTTGATGAGTTGGATATCTCATGACCCAGTATCGGAATCGCTTACCACAACTACCAAAATGCCTATTTTTAACCGATGGTGGCACTGAAACAGAACTGATATACACGCTTGGATTCGAACTCCCATGCTTCGCCTCTTTTCATTTGCTCAACGATCCTAAGGGTTATGCTGCAATTCAGGATTACTATCGCAGACATGCTGAAATTGCTAATCGATACAAAGTCGGGCTTATACTTGACAGTTTGACCTATCGAGCCAGTACGGATTGGGGTAAAGAGCTTGGTTATTCTAAACAGGGGCTTGATGAAATTAATCATGCAGCAATCAATCTCTTGCGATAAATTAAACAGGAGTATCAAACCGAAGAAAGTAAAATGGTCATTAGCGGTGCTATTGGTTCTCGAGAAGATTCCTATTTATCGAATGGCCTGATGTCACCGGACGAAGCAGAAAACTATCATCCAATACAAATCAGTAGCCTGGATAAAGCCGGTGTTGATATGGTCTGTGCGATGACGCTGAATGAACCCGACGAAGCAATCGGCATTACTCGTGCCGCGCAGTCATTGGGTATTCCATCAGCCATATCCTTTTCACTGGAAACCGATGGCAATTTGCTTAATGGCGGTTCACTTAAAAATGCGATTGGGACAATGGACCGTGCCACTAACCACGCACCAGTTTATTATATGATCAACTGTGCCAACCCTACCCATTTCGATAATATTTTATCGCAGGAAAATTGGGTCAATCGAATTCGGGGCGTTCGGGCAAATGCTTTTTGTAAAAGACATGCTGAACTCTGGCAAAGTGAAGTCCTAGAAGATGACGGAGCTGAAGAGTTCGGCAAACTAAACGCTGAATTGGCTTCTAAGTACAGACACTTAAATATTTTTGGTGGATGTTGTGACAGTAATTACCAACATGTAGAAGAAATTTGCAAAGCTTTGTTAAAGATGAGTTTGTAGCATGGCATTAGCCAACGGTTAATATTATCGATAGTTAACACTGTGAAAGATTCGTGCCGGTCCCAAATATTAGTGAATAGCTCCCTGAACTCGCCTAACAATTTCGGACAATGGCGCACTAAAATACGACTGACGGTGATTTTTCTTCTGAGTAAAATAAATTAATATCATGATAATTACTATATCTAAACCGCATCATTATTTTGGAGTTTAAATGAATCATTTTGTAGATGTTATAGAGTCTAGGGAGCAGCTACGCGCTGTACTTAACGAGCCTAGTGAACTTGTAACGCTTAAGACGATTAAGCATCTTGATAAATATTGCGGAGTTTTCATTTTAAGGTCACCATTTGTCTTGCTAGCTACGGCTGATGCATTTAAAAGTACCGACGTATCGCCAAAAGGTGATCCAATCGGATTTGTTAAAGTGCTTGATGATAAGACTTTGGCCATACCCGATCGTCCCGGAAATCAACGCGCCGACTCGCTAGAAAATATTATACAGAATCCAAAAGTGGGTTTGATCTTCATGATTCCTGGCAAGACTGAGACGCTTCGCGTTAGTGGGACAGCTAAGATCGTAAGAGATCAGAGTTTGAGAGATCCGATGTCTGTAAGTGGGTGTAGCCCAGTCCTAGCGATAGTAGTTTCTGTTGAAGAAGCTTTTATTCACTGCTCCAAATGCATTATTCGGTTCAAACTGTGGGAACAGCGTAGCTGGCCAGATTTAGCGGGTTTGAAACGATTAGCTGAGACCGTGGTTAATGCAGGAAAACTAGATATTAGTGAGAGCGAAATGCACGAAATCGTTGTAAATGACGAACGTGAACGGCTCTATTAACGCTCCATATTGCTCCAGACAGTAATATACGAGTGACGCCCTAGGCTCAAGAATTCTTAGTGTTATCGACTACTATCAGTGGAATCTAGAGTCGATCTTCCTTGGTATCTTGAACGACTGCTTTTTTTCTCAGAAGAGTCGTTAGCGTTACTGGTGGTGTAAGCCCACTTCTAGCCTCAATAGTCTGGTACCCTTGATGTCAAAGCTTCCATTAAAATCAGTATACTCATCGGCCGCTGAAGCAGTCAATAAGTACTGATCTAGTTCTGTAAAATCCCACGATTATACAACAAACAAATGAGACCGGATAAACATAGACATATTGGCATTCGAATCTTATTCTTACGTATCAATTTAACGGGGAAATTGCTATGCACAAAACTATTCTAATTCCAGTCGATATGGCACATGTGGCCAAACTCAATACCATGATTGACAGCGCCTCTATGCAGAGTGACAGTAACTCGAAGATTATTCTCCTTAACGTGGTGGAAGAAATTCCAAGCTGGGCTGCCGTTGAATTGCCACGTGGCATTGTTGATAAATCCGTGCGGTCCTCTTTAGAGGGATTGCAGGCTCTTGCAGGATCCACAGATACTAAGATGGATGTTGAAGTCCGAATTGGTCACCCTTACAAAACCATTCTTGAAGTCGCGGAGGAAAAGAATGTTGATCTCATAATCGTAGCTTCGCATCAACCAGGGCTTAAGGACTATTTTCTTGGTTCAACAGCAGCAAAGGTGGTGCGACACGCTAAATGCTCAGTTCAAGTAGTCCGTTAATCGATTTTAGTCTCACGTTTATACATAGACAGAAAATCTAAACAGGGGAGCTCATACGACCGAGCTAACACAGGCACTTGTGATAAAGACCCAGTGCTTTCCCTGGCTATGTGCCGATAGCTGCTTTCAAACCTAAGTTACTAAATGGCTGTTATGTGCCGTGAAGAGCTAATTTCAGATGATCCCGGAACGACCGCTAATTTGCGCAAAGGAGTCATTGCCGGTAACCAGCGAGTAATGGCTTTGAAAGCTCTTGCCGGGCATTGATACTCGTCAAGTGAATGACCGGTTTCGGGAAATGTCGCGCTGCGTCTTTTTCGAGCTAGCAAAAGCAAAGGGGTAAAGGGGGGTGAAAGAGCGAAAATACCGCCTTTGCCACCTTAATAGCGACCCCCAGATCGAGATTTTGCCGGAGGCGTGTGGATCTGGGTGCCTGAGGCTGTCGGTTGCTTCGGAGTTAGCCCCGGTTGCCGCCGAGACGGATTTCAGGCGGTGGTTCGAATTTTCGGCTCACACAACGGACAGCTGATTAGATAGTTATGGGAAATGGTGTCAGGTGCGGAGTCGAACCACCAACACTAGGATGTTCAGTTGTCCTGCCTATGAAAATCGATCTGCCGATTTCCAGGGACCAGAAGACTAATAGTCAATGGGTCTCGGGGCGAAAATGGACGTAACTGATTGGCCTGAACGAGGGAAGCGGCTCTGCGGCCAGCCCAACTCGTTGATTTAATGAAAATTTCGGCGCAAAAAAAGCCGCCTCGAGACATCTCATAAGTGGCTTTCATTTTATTTGGCTCCCCGATCCCCCTCGAACCAGGGACCCATTGATTAACAGAAAGGAGTACCCAGAATTTTTTCGCAGAAAGTTGAAGAATTTTAAGATGTTTCTCTTTGTTGCTTTCTTGTGCTTACCGAACCCGAGCCTATCGCTAATAAGAAGGAAATTTATGGAATATTGGAGATGATTTTGAAAATTGACATATGTAGGTAGGGTCTTTTTGCTTCCTATACCTTAGCGCTCAGTAAAATTTCCAGTCTGCTATCAGAAAGCAACGCACTGCTATCAGAAAGCAAAACACTGCGATCAAAATTAAAGCAATCCAACATGTTCTTGAGTTTGCTTTGCGGATGCGGTGCGTAGCCCGGCAACATAGCTGAACGGGTTCTTACCCTGATTGTGTCCGCAGACTCTATGCCGTAGTACTGGCCACTCTGCCCGCTTTTAAGGTTGTACACACCAAATCCATGGGCAAGGGTTTTACTGTGCAGATGGGGGTGCAGCGCGCTCAGAAATGCCGCAACCGAATCGCTATTAAGATAATTGAATACATCCCAGAACAGGCATATATCAACTTGAGTATCGCCTGGCAGACCGAGTATCTCGGCAAATTGCTGTACCAGTGATAAATCATGCTCCTCACCCCATTGAATTGGCAGCTCCGAAAAAATATCGACAAAAAACAGCTTGCTTCGATAGCGCGAGAAAAACTCCACGGTTTCCGGCACGGCCGAACCTATATGAAGAACCGTTAAGCGTTCCTCGCTCTCAAATCGCGAAAACAGGGAAGCTAACAGCTGCGAAGACTGGGTGGCAGACATGTTGGGGGTAATCCGGTAATGCCGCCCGCAGGCGGCCAAATTCGAGTGTTCTAGCCGCTCTTCAGATCAATGCTAGCAGCTGAGTCAGTTCCGGCAACGCCAGAGCCAGAGGGCTTATCGGATGCCAGGGATACCTTTTTAACGGATGTTTCACCCGGATCCATGTCGATGCTGCCCTTGAATATAGCGCCGTCTTCCAACGTTACTCGAGGCGCTACAATATTGCCGCGCACATTGCCCGATTTAGATATCACGACCTTTTCATTACCGGTAATATCACCGGTGACTTCACCTTCGATATTGACGATTTTTGCATTGATGTCTGCTGATACACGGCCAGATTGACCCACAGAAACCACATTACTGTTCAGGTCGATAGTGCCTTCAACCTTGCCTTCGATAAGCAGGTCTTCATCGCCCGTAACAGTGCCCTTAATTACGATACTCGATCCGATCATTGCGTCACTCCTCGCAGTTACAGTGCCCGAAGATACGGGAACAGAGGGGGGTTGCGGGCTCATAGGTTCACTGAGCGTAGCCGCTGATTTATTTTTTTTTCTCTCAAACATTACTAACGCCACCTTTTCAAATGTGGGCCGAGTATCCTAACATCATGAATTTACTTTAACCAGCACGGCAACGAGAACCAGACCGGCGGTAACTCAGGCCGGGGTTTCAATAGTCGCAAGCAGCGTCAAAGCCTCATCGCACCAGGCAAGAAATTGTTCTCCCTGAGAGATCCCGGCGTTTAGCGCGAGGTAAACACCCTTAAATACAGGCGCCCCATGACTTCCTCCCGGCGCCGCTCAAGTTTGCTGGCCAAATGGGCCGCATTGTCCAGGCTCAGGTTTATATAGCTTTACCAATAGATCATCTATACCTTCCAGGGTGCGACTTGGACCTAAAACCCAGGCATCCAGCCCTGTCCGCCCTTCATTTGTGAGCGTGTAAACAATTTTACTGGGCTTTACGTCCTGCGCCACCGTGGTGCCAATGATCCAGCGTTTATCGGATAACTTGCGCAAACCCTGATATACCTGCGAAACCAGAGCGCCTTCTCAAACCAATTTGTTTGGCTTACATCAGGGTAGTTTGATGATACCAGTAGGGCGGCAGAGCATAGCTATTGGCTAATGATAGCTCTGCTAGAAAATGATGAATAAATACATGAAAAAATGTTGAGGTTGTTGGGAATCTGGCTAATAAGAAGGAGATTTATGGAATATTGGAGATGATTATTAAAATTGACGTATGTGGGTAGGGTCTTTATGCTTCCTATACTTGACGTCCCACAGAAAGCAGCTTCTTGTCATACGGCCGTTGTGGATGGTGTTGTTATTAAAGGCCATGTGCCGGCGCAGGATATCAAACGTCTACTGGCTAACAGAGATGACACCCGCATGTTGACTGTACCAACTATGCCTTCAGGCACTCTCGGAATGGATACACCCGGTGCCCCAAAACAGAACTTCAAGGTCTATGCCATCAGCAATGACAACGAGGTCAGTGTTTTCAAAAGCTACTCAAACTATTAAATCATCAAGAACCAATTCTTTATTGATGGGCTTCGATGTAAAACACGAGGGCACTGAGCATTTTAAGATAGTTGATTAGAAATGGTGCCCCGGGGTTTCAATCGTCGAATTACCCTGATTTCCCCACCGATATCGAGGGGCCAAAAAAATAATAGTCTATGGGTCTCGGAGCGAAAATAGGCGTAACTGATTGAACTGAAAGTGAGGGCAGGCTTCAACCCATTAATTTAATGACAAAAAAAGCCGCTTCGAGTGATCTCATAAGCGGCTTTGATTTTATTTGGCTCCCTGACCCGGGCTCGAACCAGGGACCCATTGATTATGAGCCCACAGCCACGAAGAACCTTTTCATCACCAGATGGACACGGTCATCCCAAGCAAAATTATATTTTGAATCTAAATTAAGGAAAACAACATGAAATCCTTTTTCGGTATCCTATTTGCTCTTCATTCATTCAATGAACTTTCTGCCGATCCGTATTGGGAGCAAGGCAAAACTGAGGACCGACATGAACCGCAGTGAAACCTTCGGATGCTGTAAGGGGTGGATATGACATCTATTATTGATGATTATTGCCCGGTTTGAAGTGGTTTGGAGCCCGTTAAAACCAGCTCAACTAGCACTGAAGGTGTTGTATAACGAGTAGAGAATGAAGGCCAACAATCCGGCTCTTATCCAAAAAACAGTTGCTTTCATCCTTTTAGAGATAGGCTTTTCGTCGTTTGCACCCACTTCAACATGGTTCGTGTCATAAAAACTGCCAATCCGGTCGCGTGCTTGACGTTCTTTTTGAGGGTCCACCCAATCAGTTCCATTCAAATTTTGTTTTGACGCGCTTAATTTCGCCAGGGTACGTATGGCTTCTTGTTGATCTGCATCTTTGTCTTGAGGATTCATATTAATTACTTTCAGATTTGAACAACAGGGTAGGTTACGAAGTCGTTAGGGGAATGAATGATACCTGTTTTGTAGATAATCAGCTATTTTAGCTAAAAGGGGCGAGGCTACCTTATGTTTATCAGGCCCCCTATTTAGGTATGGTTAGAATTGCCTGTTGACCAGTACCATTTTCGTAGATGTCTTCCAGACGATTACCACGAGTCGTTCGAGTGTCAGCCCATAAAGGCCAAAAGTTAACCGTAACTTGCATATTCCCCTCTGCTCGGCAACGCTGATACATAGAGCCTGGAACTTTTGAGTGGAAAAAACTGGTCATCGACAGCTACCCGTCAGGAATGGGTCGTGTGAGCTCAGCCAGCATTCGCTAATTCAGCCGCAAAGACGGTATTGTATAAATTATTTTTTGTCTGGGGGATCAATCGCCGCGATCGCGGAAATCCGAGGACCAAAAGACTAATAGTCTATGGGTCTCGGGGCTAAATGGACATATCTGATTGGCCTGAAAGAGAGGCAGGCTCCAAGACATTGATTTAGTTGTAATTCTAGCACAAAAAAAATCTGCTTTGAGTGATCTCATCAGCGGCTTTAATTTTATTTGGCTCCCCGACCCGGGCTCGAACGTTCTTTGAAATCTCAGTTTCAGTCATCTGCCACCCGAGTTGCTTCACAGGGGCCTGGATGGGGGGCAGTCGAGGGACGACCGGAATTTTGCCGGAATGAGTGAATGTGGAGGGTTCTGAGCGAGCCCGGGTCAGTTGTCTGTTCCGGTGCCGTTCTAGCACCACTCGACGTCGGCAATCGGATTGATGGTGCCTGATTGGAAATGGTAAAAAATTCTAATGAAACTGCCGAAGTTGCCTAGAATCCGGCTGTTAAAGTGGGAGTTTATGGAAGATTGGAGATGATTTTGAATATTGACATCAGTGGGTATGGCTTTATGCTTCCAATACATTGATTGGCTGCATCATTCTGATTGCCAGCGAAATTGATGCGCCGGTAGTGAATAAAGTTGGATAGCTGGGTTGGGTCACAGTCGGGGAAAAACCCGCACGGGTTTAAATAAAGGCTTGAAATGAATTATACAATTGCAATCACCCCGAATTTACGAAAATCTGCCTATTTTGACGCGACAGTAGCGGCTGGTGTTCAGTCTTTTTCAATCTATAATCATATGCTGATACCGGGTCATTTTGGCGATCCGGATGGGGAATATGACAAGCTAATCAACGGCGTTGTGCAATGGGATGTGGCGGCCCAAAGACAAGTAGAAATCAATGGGCCGGATGCGTCCAAGCTGGTTCAGTATTTGACTCCTCGCGATATTTCCAACGCAAAGTCGGGTCAGGGAAAATACGTCCCCATTTGTGATTATGACGGCACCCTTATAAACGACCCTGTGCTTTTAAAACTATCAGAAACGCAATATTGGTTATCCATTGCTGATAGCGATATCGCGCTTTGGGCAAAATCAATTGCAGTGGAACGGGGATATGACGTCAGCGTTTTTGAACCTGATGTATCACCGTTAGCCATTCAAGGTCCAAAAGCAGTTGATCTGGTTATTGATTTATTCGGGCCCTGGGTGCGCGATCTGAAATATTTTTGGTTCAGTGAAGTTACATTACAAGATATCCCACTGGTACTAGCAAGGTCTGGCTGGTCTAAACAGGGTGGGTTCGAGCTTTACTTGCGCGACAAATCAATGGGTACAAAACTCTGGAATATAGTCGCCAGAGCAGGTAAAAAATATGACATCGGCCCCGGCGCACCAAATGATACGGAACGGGTTGAAAGCGGCCTATTATCATACGGGTGTGATGCTAGGCAACAAACCCATCCGGTAAACCCGTTTGAAGTAGGCTTGGGCACCTTGGTTGATCTGCAAGGAATAGATGATTTTATCGGGAAACAAGCGCTTCAAAAAATTAAGGAAGCTGGCATCCTACGTCGTATAGTCGGCTTATTCGTGGATGGGCCAAAAGTGTCTGGCAACCAGCACCAATTGCCTATCATGCTACAGGGCGATCAAGTGGGACTGCTAACGGAGATGGTCTATTCACCACGTTTGAATAGGAATATCGCTATTGGTATTATTGAAAATAGCATTGATAATGCCCAAGAAAATCTTGAGCTAACTACTGACACCATTAAAAGAGCCTTAAAAATCACCGATCTGCCCTTTTGTAGCTAGTCGCCTGATTCATAGTTAGAATCGGGTGTACTTCCTTAATCATACGGGATATAAAAAACTAAAATTTATAAATACCTTAAGCGTACCATGACCGTATGGGCTGTCCGGCGGACGATAGGGTCATATATGGGTCTTCTGCATTCATTGCTTGCTTATAGGGACGCTTAAAAGGCTTACAATTAATGATTCACATCATATACTTTTCCATAATGACAAAGTACTGCCTTAATTTGACAGGGTACGCTCGACGTCGGCGAATGTATTGGCTCTAGACAATACATCAATTTCGATTCGTAGTTTTTTGGCAACCCCTTTATGAACACTTTATGGACACCCATCAAAATAAATTGACATAAATCCCGCGCCTGTCAAGTTCATTCATTCTGCTTTCACAAAAGGATATTGTGATGCCAAGATCAAGGAAAACTCAAGTTTCTGTCGATGCAACTCCCTATTACCATTGCACCTCGCGCTGTGTGCGCAGAGCATTCCTCTGCGGTAAAGATGCAGTGACTGGTAAATCCTTCGCCCATCGACGACAATGGATTGAAGACAAGGTGCTCGAACTGCCTACTGTTTTCGCTATCAATTTGGTTGCTTATGCAGTGATGCATAATCACTACCATGTCGTTCTATTCATCGATAAACTAGCAGCTGATAACTGGAACCCACTAGAGGTCGCCGAACGCTGGCATCAGCTTTATAATGGTACGCATTATAGCCAACGCTTTATGAAAGGGGGGTTACTCACAGACACCGAACAAGACAACCTTAATGCCACGATAGCACGCTGGCGTGAGCGCTTAATGGATATTAGCTGGTTTATGAAAATCATAAACGAAGGCATAGCTCGCGCGGCGAACCAGGAAGACAATTGCACTGGACGCTTCTCGGCAACTGCTCCTGCGTGGCTCTACCTTCTGCATCCATGCAGTCGTGGGAAGGCCGTTTTTCTAGCCAAGCATTGCTAGATGAAAAAGCCCTGCCGGCCTGTGTCGCTTATGTCGAATTGAACCTGATTAGAGCCGGAATAGCGGATAGCCTAACGACCTCAGATCACACCAGTATCAAACGACGCTGTGAACAGGCCGAAAAGGCAGCACAACCGAATGACCCACCGCAACAGACGGAAGGGTTACTTCCTTTTGCCTGTAATCCTAGAGCCAATATGCCCAACGGACTATCATTTCGACTCACCGATTACCTGGAACTAGTAGATTGGACCGGCAGAATATTACGCGATGATAAGCGCGGTGCAATCCCTGAAAGCACGCCGCAAATTCTCTAACAATTGAATATCGACCCAAAGCACTGGTGTTACCTGAGTCAAAACTTTGAAAGTCAGTTTAAGTCGTTAGTCGGCACGTCATATCACATAAAACAAGCCTGTGAACAGCTTGAGAAACACTGGGTACATGGTATCCGCGCTTGTGAAAAGTTTTTTCCTACCTAACAAATCTCGCAATAAAACGAAAAATAGCATGGCCTAATAATCGGTTATTGGATAGTTACGTTCGGAATTTGGCCAAAGTTGGTAGAATAGCTAGAAAAGGCCGTTTCCATTTAAATACCCCTGCCTTTTTGTCGAGACAAGTCACGACTTTCTTCTCGGAAACCGACAACTCTAGGATAAGCTAGGAATTTTAAAAGTGTCGGTGTCTAAGTTATTTTCTAAAGTTATTTTTTAATTTGGGTGTCTAAGTTATTTGTAAGTTATTTGTAAAGTTGGAGGATCGATTAGAATTACTGAATTGCGAATCCCATAGCTTTTTAGATTAGCTTCCACGTTCGACCAAGAAAACTAGTGGATAATGAACTCGATCCATGCAACCATCAAAACTAACGTTTCTCTTCATTTTCCCCTTTGATGAACGAACCACCCCCTCTCAACCGAAAGTTGACGGCGATACTTTACGCCGATGTCGCTGGTTATTCGCGACTGACGGGCAGCGATGAAGAAGGTACTCATCATAAAGTCATGGATATGTTGGACTATGTTAGTTCAACTATAAAGAAATCTGGTGGAAGCGTTCTTCGATATGCTGGTGACGCCATTTTGGCCGAGTTTTCCAGTGCAGTTGCCGCTGTTAATACCTCAATTGAAATTCAAACTGAATTGGTCGTCAGAAACAACATTCTCGATCAAGATAAAAAAGTTTTAATTCGCATCGGTATCAACATAGGCGATGTCATCGAAGATCGAGGTGAAGTGTTTGGTGATGGGGTCAATCTGGCAGCAAGACTAGAAGCTGCGGCACCTGAAGGTGGTGTTTGTATATCGACTAGTGTACATGATCAAATAGTGGGAAAAATAGGGTCCGTATTTGAGGACTGTGGAAACGAGTCATTTAAAAATATAAACAGACCTGTTCATGTCTTTCGGTGGACGCCTCTGATAAACACGAACAGCGAAATGACCCCGGATAGTAAATCTAGCAATGCTTCCGATAAGCCTTCGATCGCAGTATTGGCTTTGCGGAATATGAATAATGACTCGGATCTCGACTATATCGGGGATGGTATTACTGAGGATTTAATTACCGCATTGTCAAAGGTTCGTTCCTTCAAAGTCATTTCGCGTGAAAGCACATTTACCTATAAAAATACATCTAAAGATGTGCGCGATATAGCCACCGAACTTGGGGTTCGTTATATCCTCGAAGGCAGCGTCCGAAAATCAGGATCAAGGGTACGCGCGACCGCACAGCTTATCGATGCCGTCACTGGGCATCACGTTTGGGCTGAGCGTTATGATCGCGAGATGGAAGATATATTCGACTTACAGGATGAGATGGTTCAAATTATCGCCGCCGCTTTAGAACCTGAAGTCTACGCCGCAGAACGAATCCGCATCGAACATAAGACACCCAACAATCTAGACGCTTGGGAGCTTTATCAGCGCGGATTGTCTTTCATGTGGAATTACGAAAACGACCCTGTTTCTACTGCAATCGAATTATTTCAAAAAGCCAATAAAGCTGACCCTAATTTTGCGCCAGCTTACTCTTATCTGGCCTACAGCTATTACATCAAGCTAATACTGGGTTATGTGGAAGATCCAGATGATTTTATCGACAAGGGAATGAAGGCCGCAAAAAATGCCATCAAATATGATAGCAAAGACGCCATGTCATACTTTTCGATTGGCAGAATTTTTATGATGCAAGGGCGACATGATGAATCAATAGATGCGCTCAGGAAGTCGATTGAGCTTAATCCTTGTCTCACACAGGCTTATCACGGACTTGGCATGGTTTTAGCGCTAGCTGGTCAATTGGATGAATCGAAAAGCACCACGGAAAAGGCCGTAGATCTTAGCCCTCGCGACCCGATGCTCTGGGCATTTACTATCGTTCATGCCTTCACCTGTATTCTCGATAATGAAAACGAAGAGAGTTTGGTCTGGTATCGAAAAACCATGCAGTTACCCAATGTTGCCGGATATTGGCCGCATGCCGTAAATGCGGCTGCGCTGGCAAATCTTGATCGCCTCGATGAAGCGAAACAGGCATTGGCAAAATCGATCGAAGCAAAACCAAATCTGTCCATCGAGTTTGTTAAAAAGAATCTGCCGACCAAATCCCCAGATGGACTCGACCCCTACATCGCAGGACTAAGAAAGGCTGGCTTGACTGACGTTTAGATATCCAGTCGGTTGCATTGTAAGCGTTGATTTTGGATTGCTAAACAGGCCTTGTTGTTTCATGTCGGAGTGACTGCTTTGAGGACGCCTTTTGTACCGTCTGTGCACGAAACAGGTTGCGCTTTGGATTAATATGTGGTATTTCCAGCCGAAAGAGTCGTCGATTTTTCTCTGATAATCTTCTACATCAAACCATCCTGGCTATGACGTTACTTTCATATTGTCGTCAAGTTTCCACTCTTCCCAGCCGCCTACATTCAGGGGATTGCCCGTTCCGGCATTGTGCCCGGTGAATGTCCACATAAATATCTAGAAAACCGACAATTCTAGAATAAGCTAGAAATTTTAAAAGTGCGGGTGTCTAAGTTATTTTGATCTTGCGGACATGTTGGAAGCGGTTGATTTCTCGTCCCGCAAGTATCTTCGATATAACGACGAGGGTGAGGTATTTCAGGACAGTGCCGAAGAATTTATCAGTAAAATTGGCGGGATTCTTTTAAACAATAAAAGGACCCCAATCGAACAAAAAGCTTCATACATTAAGGGTATCTGCCGGAATTGATTTTCTAGA
The DNA here is from genome assembly GCA_964195315.1 of uncultured Acidimicrobiia bacterium. Classification (GTDB taxonomy): domain Bacteria; phylum Pseudomonadota; class Gammaproteobacteria. Next base: position 49,591 of record CAXMOZ010000128.1, read on the forward strand.
TGGAATCCACAGTCCGGTTCCATCACCTTAAACAACTATATCAACGAGCTTAGAAAGCACGGATGGACAGACGGTCGAATATTGGATGACTTAGAGAACGAGGTCATGCCGAAGACAAAGCAGAGCAACAGTATAGGCGCATGGAGACACGTGCTTGAAGAATCGACTGATCAAATTGACAATTGGGACAATTCTGATGAGGACGAGTCTTATACACCGTCGAGAGATGATCTCGAGGAGACAGTAAATCAACTGGTAGTGGACTCTGTTCATATATTGCCTGCGCTCGAACATTTGGGAGAGCCGTTCGAGAGATTTTCGAATGAAGGCCTCGTCATGATAGTGAATGCTATAGTTGTTAACTACCTTGATACCTTGAAGGAACACAACGAGATACCCCTGAAGAGCGAGGGCGCCCACCGAATCATTCAAATGATTCAGCAATCTTGTACGCCTTGTATTCGCCAATAAACAGCATGCTCACGTACTGGCTTGACAATGCGGTCCGAGAGTCGGTTAGTAATCTGGTCGAACCTATTAAGTTTTATCTAGACGAGGCTACTGTCGAGAGCGATCATTTCAGATATATGGCAGACAAGTTTGTTTGGGCCCTTAGTGAAAGTAACGATGCTGACGACGAGCAGTCGTAAATGAGCAGATGCCGTGGTGGCGTCTGCTCTGGATCACGTTGTATCGAATTTTACTCCTTGTTCCACTGTCACAGAGGTTAGGTGTCTACACTACGCCTACATGAAAATTAACTTAGTTTGCAGCAACTCAATATTGGTATATAAATCATTGATTTAAATGGTGGGCTCGGGAGGACTTCAACCTCCGACCAATGGATTATGAGCTAACCGCACTGGTGGCCAATGCGTCTGTAAGTTAAAGAGATTTAAGTGTTTATTTCTGGGTGGTTCCGATTGGGCCTCCGACCGACAGTTTATCGACTGCGAAACTGGGAAACAGTTATTGTTTTTGCCTCGTATTGTCATTTTCTCGATTCGTTTCAACGAGTTGGCGTTCCCGAACTTTTTTCGAACCTCCGATCCTGTCTCGAACCGACGCCGACTGAACCAAGATGCTCGCAATAAATAGTTCAAAACCAACCATGACTTGTAGTAAAACCAAAGAGTCAGAGGCTATAAAAAACGTTATTATCGAGGCTATGCATATCCAGCCAATCAATGCGTCCCCGTTCGGCGCCACCATAACCGATTTCGATTGTGCAATCCCCAATCAAAAAGCTGCGGATGAAATTCGCCAAGCGCTGCACCATCATCACCAGCTTCTGGTGATACCAGATCAGCATCATTTGACACCGCAACAGGAAGTCGCGTTTTATCGGTCGATCGACATCAACGGTTTTACCGTCTGGCGCGATCAAACCAATAATCCCTGGGAGGTTTTCAAGGTCGCGCAAGGAAATAAAGCTGGGACATACCAAATTCCTGAAGAACCCGGTGTGCTGGTTCTGGGCAAAGGGGATATTGATCACTATGGGCTAAACGTCACCCTCGGTGGTAACCGGGGTGCATACGGTAAAGATAGAGGCTCTCAAGTTCTCGGCGGCGGCGCGTTACAGTGGCACATTGACGGCCCATTCTATGATCATTCGCCCTGTCACTACACTCAAATGCGCTGCATTGAAGCGCCCACTGGGAGTGGTCACTGGTTGTCGTACGACGACGAAACGGGAGATCAGCTGTGGTGTGAAGCCGGATCAACTGCTTTTGCGAGTGGCCGTGTGGCATACGATTTGCTGCCGTCTGATGCACAGCAACGGTGCCTACAAACCAGGGTGCACTATATCAGTCGCCCATTCGAGACCACTTATGAATTGGGAAATAGCAGTAATGGTTTAAGATTAGTCGACCCCACAGCAGAACAATATTACTCACAAGAAGAAGACATTCCAGGCGCTGCGATTGACGACCTGCGGGCCCAAATTCACCCGCTGGTATGGACCTGCCCGGTCACCAAACAACAAGCCTTAATGCCGCAACCACGATGCATGCATTCGCTTGAACAAAATACAGAAGCTGGCCACTGTTTTTTGGGTGTCATTGAATCTAGGCTCCAGGTAGAAGCCTGTATGCGACCCGCGATTGCTCCCGACCTTGTTTACGTGCACGCGTGGCAACCAGGTGACCTGGTAATCTGGAATAACCGTTCGATATGGCATTCGGCAACCGGCAAATTATCCCGGAATGACCGAAGGATTATGCATCTGACTGCATTTAACGGTGATGAACCGCCGAATTGTGTAACGGACTGAAGTGGGGGGCTAGTCTGGAAGCCGGATTTGGGGTTCGAGCCGCCGATATCCGAGCACCAAAATACTAATAGTCTA
>CAXMOZ010000129.1:0-1668 GCA_964195315.1 uncultured Acidimicrobiia bacterium
ATTGCGCGAGGGCACCGATGCACTGGGGACCCCGAAAAATGGCGGCGACGCTGCGCTCGAAGAAGCCTGACGTGGTCTAATTGATTAGTACAACTCAGTTAAGGATAATTTACTTAACTGAGGAAAACAAAATGACAGTACGAAAGAAATATTCAAAAGAATTTAAATTGGATGCCGTTAGCCTGGTGACCGAGCAAAAATATAGTCGAGAAGAGGCAGGCAGAAGTCTTGGTATCAATGCCAACATGTTAGGTCGCTGGGTTAAACAAACAGAATCTGATGATGGACTGGCCTTCCGAGGTAATGGCAAGTTAACGCCAGATCAGGAGGAAGTCAGAAAGCTCAAGAGTCAGGTAAAACGCCTGGAGATGGAGAAAGATATATTAAAAAAGGCAACGGTATTCTTTGCAGCAGAAACGAAGTGAAATATTCGTTCATCACCCAGCATAAGAATACCTATCCGATCAGCCTGCAATGTCGGGTATTGGGTGTTAATCGTCAGTGTTATTATCATTATCGACGCCATACTTCGAATAGGCCAGTAGACCCTGAACGAGAGGAAATGCTGGAATGGGTCAAGGCAATAGCCGAAACCAGTGATGACACTTATGGGAGTCGTCGCATGAAGAAAGCAATGAATTGCCTGGGTTACCCGATCAGTCGGAACAAGGCGAGAAAGCTGATGAAAGAAGCCAATGTGTCGGTAAAACGGAAAAAGAAATACAAAGTGACCACCAACAGTAATCACAAACAACCGGTATTCGATAATCTGGTAAATCGACAGTTTGACGTATTGCAGCTCGATCAAGTTTACGCTGCCGATGTGACGTACATATGGACACAGGAAGGCTGGTTGTACCTCGCTGTTGTAATTGACCTATGTTCGAGGAAAGTGGTCGGCTGGAGCATGAGCTCACGCATGAAAGCACAGTTGGTTTGTGACGCATTGGCGATGGCAATCTGGCAACGCAAACCTAAAGCAGGACTCATTCATCATTCAGACCGTGGATCGCAATATGCAAGCAAAGCTTTCCGGAAGCTACTGAAAATGCATGGCATAAAAGGCAGCATGAGCCGTAAGGGTGATTGCTGGGACAATGCCGTTGTGGAAAGCTTCTTCGGCACCTTAAAACAAGAACGAGTGCATTGGCGACATTACCAAAGCAGGCAGGAAGCACAGCAAGATATATTGAACTACATATCGGTGTTTTATAACAATTATCGCCTGCACTCAACGTTGGGGTATGTCAGTCCAAGACAGTATGAAGAGCAATTAACAGAAATGCAGAAAGCCGCTTAACTGGGTTGTATTGAAAAGGTTGACCATGTCACCCGGTAAACCTGAAAAAATCATACAATCAGGCAGCGCTTTAAACGTTGACAGGATTTCAACATCAAACACCTTTATGGCACGGATTATCGCTAACATCTGAGCGGCTAAAGCCATGGCTTCCAACCGGTGCGCTGAGATGACGGCCCTATCCTCAGTCAATGGTTTGGCGGTTTTAATCGCCTGTAGCCGTTTTTCGATGAGGGGAATAGTACGACTGCTACTCGATTTGAATAATTTAATAATCGATGGCTTTCGGGCCTTTTTCAGTTCTTGAAGACTGGCCCATCTCAAGATGAAATCACAAAATAACTGCGTGTTCTTATGGGAAAACCAGT
>CAXMOZ010000130.1:0-2482 GCA_964195315.1 uncultured Acidimicrobiia bacterium
ATCTCACAAACTCGAAGATGATCTTGTGTGCAGCAAGTTAAAAATAAGTAAGACAACCTTTCATCGCTGGTTAACCGGTGCATCTGCACCCCACCCACTAGGTCAAGAGGCCGTGTTTCAGGCTTTAACCGAGATCCATAATACCCCACCCAAGGAAGTAGATTATGAGTAAATGGATAGATGTTAACCAAGAATTACCTCCTTATGGGGTTCCAGTTTTATTAAAAGGCAATGGGGTTACTCAGCATGTCACATATGTACTTGACGGTGACCCCAGATGCCCTGATTGGTTTGAGCCGTATCATTTCCACCGTGACTACGATATAAAAATATCGTGGAATAAAGCGCAGGCGTGGCAACTACTACCTGAATAGCAAGGAACTATTATGCAATGCGAATACTTTAACGAACAAATAGCAAACTTGGAAGGTGTTTGTGGTTTTACCGACAGCGGTCAATGTAAAAGAAAAGCTACGCGCAAGATCACTCTGAAAAACGGGAACTCAACAAACCGATGTGGCTACTGTGCTAGAGAATGGAAAAGGTCTAAGCACACAAAATCGATAGAGAAAATATAACACCCCAACCAAGGAAGTAGATTATGAAAACTGAACCACTAACAAAAGAAGAAAAAACATGGCTCCGCCGCCTTGAGAAAGTTCTTATGAACCCACCGACTGATCGGATAGGTTTTTACACAATAGGCGACGCTGAACTGATCGGATATGACCGAAGCAGGCAGGCTGAAATAGATAATGAATTCGACGGTCGTGAAAGAGCCGATTTTTGCATGATTGTTGCAGAGATCGACGCTGAATTCAGAAGTGTAAGCTCGAAATGTCAGATACTTTCAACAGCAGGGTGATTTATAACCCCAATTATACGTCGATTTGACGTATAACACCCCAACCAAGGAATTATTATGAAAACTAACATCACATTCTCAATGAGTTCTGAATTCAAAGCACAGCTCACCCAGGCTGCAATAGAAGAGGGTTTACCTTTGAGCCAGTTCATCGTCAAACAGTTGGGTGGACCCGTACCACCTCCCAAGATAGAGAAAAAGGAAGTGGAAATAACAGTGCCCATCTATATGTTGGATTTTTGGAACAACCAAGCAATAGCTGCTGAACTAACCCTCAGTCAGTACATGACTGCCATGAAGGCTACTCGTGACAAGTATACTTATTATGAAGATCTGCTGGTCAGACATGGCAATGTTTTCGATGATGGTAGTGAGATCTCCTACACTCCACATCGTAAACATGCCCGGCGTTGGAGCATTTACCACCCATCAGGGATGTGTAGAGCAATATTCATTCACGGACACCTATCTACCGTGACCACGAAGCAACGATTGTTCATTCCGATCGATGTGCTCAAAGTCTGGAAGAGTGAGGCGCAGCAACAATCTAAAACTTTATCGAATTATTTAGTTGACATGTCCGTACAACCTGATATGATGTCCGTACATTCATTAACACGAGAAACGACATGACTATATCAGACCACCAAATCGAAGAAGCTTCAAAAATGGGCGCAAAACTTTTAGGAATGACGACCATTTGGAATCACCGCTACAGCAACCTTAATGGTGCTCGAACAAATGCTTTCGGACTTGCAACTCATTTATTGAACACCTATCAAAATGTTAAACGTGTAGTTGCGATCGTTGGCGCTAAAGGTCGATCACAGCATTCAGCCAGTCAAGTAGTTTTATTTGATGTGACTGGTCTTGATGAAATGATTGTCGCTGATTTGACAGGCTTATCTAACAATCATGATTGTGCATCCTATGAATTAGATGCTCAGGGTAACACCGAAAGCCTTTAGCTACCCAATCAACCAGGAGAATAGAAATGCATTTAGAAATACTCAGTAGAAAGCGCAAAGATGGCAAGTACAAGATCAAGTTGTCTTTCGATGTCTACTTCGCATTCGGCGGTTTCGAATTCGGTAAGAGTTTCACCAAGTTGTACACTCGTGAACGCATTCAAGAAGTGCTCGAAAACCCAGCACTTAAAACCACTTTTGGAATTGGATTATTATGAAAACTAGTAGAGTAGAATTAAGGCTGACACCTAGCATGAAGCAGGAGTGGCTTGATGCCGCTTCTGCAGCTGACCTGACTTTGACTGAATGGATGATCAGTAAGATCAAACCTACGTTCACTGGGTTAGCCATAATCGATGAGAACAACGAGGTGTTGTATCAAGATGTGGGTGAGTGCAGTCTTGGATTGTTTGAGATTGTAAATTTTCGCGACCATGATGGTAAAGGTCGCATTGTCAAATGGGCGCAATCAGATGGTCCCATGGTATTCGAGGAGATGAATAATGTTTGAAATAATAGAACAGTATCATAATAGTATTGGACGCAAATTTACAATCACTAGGGTCCCAGGAATGGTTAAAATTACTCGAGAGGCTGGATGGTTGGATACATTCGGATCTTGGTTATTCGGAGATAAAGTGATCTGGAG
>CAXMOZ010000131.1:0-19523 GCA_964195315.1 uncultured Acidimicrobiia bacterium
ACCAGCGCTTGCTCGATTAAAGATATTTCGATATCAGTGAGATATTGTTTCATATCAATGCCGTTACTGGGCAGGTGACTGATATCAGTCTGGCTAGTTGAAATTAATGTCTCATCTGTATCGATGAGATTGGTCTCAACAAAGTCACTCGACTGATATTTTTCAGGTAGATTTTTAGCTTCAATCACTGCATGTGGATAAAGAATCGCTAATCGTTCCACCAGGTTGGCTAGTTCTCGTACATTGCCCGGCCAGCGGTAATGTTGCAGCATGGCAACGGCTTTCTTACCGAGACGAACCGAACCTCTGTTTTCTCGCTCCATGCGTGATATCACCTCTTTCACTAACAGTGGGATGTCTTCTGCCCGCTCTCGTAAAGGTGATACATCAATTGGAAATACGTTGAGTCGATAGAACAGGTCTTCTCGAAAATTTCCTTCTTCTATTAAACTTTCCAATCGTCGATGAGTTGCGGCAATAACACGAACATCAGATTTAATTGATTTATTGCTGCCCACTTTTTCATAACAGCGTTCCTGCAAAACCCTCAATAATTTAACTTGCATCGGTAGCGGCATATCGCCTATTTCATCGAGAAATATAACGCCACCTTCTGCTAGTTCAAAACGCCCTTGTCTGGCACTAATCGCGCCAGTAAACGCACCTTTTTCATGTCCAAATAATTCGCTTTCGAGCAGTTCTGCTGGAATCGCGCCACAGTTGATAGGGACGAACGGCTTATGGTTTCGAGAAGACTGAGCATGAATATTGCGCGCAATAACCTCCTTGCCCGTACCAGACTCCCCAAGTATGAGTACCGATGCGTTGGTATCAGAGACCTGGTCAATCATTTGATTGATTCGTTCGATTGATACACTTTCACCAATCAATTGTTGGCATTCGCGATTATCCATGCGCCGTTCACGACGATTATGCAGCCGAACTTTATCGAGCACACGAGACATCGAGTAATAATCGGATTGATAACAAAGCCCAGCGATATAAGGTAGTTGAACAACAATGTCTAATTCAGCTAAATCAATTCGATCCGCCAATAAAACGACAGGGTACTGACATTTGTCTTGTTTATTGCGCTGCAGGAAATGTTGAGTAATTTCTTCAAATTCAAGGCTAAAAATAGCAAGGTAGTGGTTTAAGTCAGCCGATGAAGTCGCGAACAATTGCTCTGCTGTAATCAGTGTTGCTTTAACTTTTATGAACTCTAAAACGGCCATAAAAGCATGGCCTCTGGCGTAATCATTGTCGACTACTAGTACATCGTTAGTGACTGCACGACGTATGTGATGCTTCATTTTTTATACTCTGTGATTTTTTTATGGATCTAATCTGCCGAAAAAATGACGGCCCATTCTAATTATTTTAGATTGTAGTAGAAGATGCCAAAAATTCGACATTTAAATGCGTTTTTTTTAACTTTTTTTCAAAATAACTAAAAATTGACAACGGTAATGTAGGTTTTTCGTCAAAAATAAAATCACACTCTGCTCAAGCTGCCCCTTAATTCTTTAGCGTTGATTAGCCTGATAAGCTCGTGTCGCTTTAGCCGAGCGACTTAACTGTTGTTTTTCCTGTTTAATTGATTGTTTAAACGTCATCAATTTCTCAATGACTTTTTGATTTAAATTTTTTAAGTGAATTGCTTTTATTTGATCAACTTGCTGTATCGACTGTTCGAATGCTTGCCGAATTAGTGGCTCGCGTTGAGCCTCCAAATCGGTCAATCGCTCTAAGTCGTCTGCATCTAATGCCATCAATATTTCATCAGTGAGTGAAATGGCAGTAACGAGTGCATTTTGATGGTTCATCAAGTCTTATCCCTGAGGGATTGATGGGGTTTTGAATTCTTCAGGTATTTGCACCCATCCAGACTTTATTGTTAGCAACAGCTTGCTGACTTCATCGAGTTTGGCAGTATCATTGTTGATATTGGCTTGAGTTAGCGTAAGGCACATATACTCATAGAGCTTTGATAGATTTTGAGACAATTCTCCACCCACATCATGATCGAGACAGCCTTCAAGGCTACCGATAATGGTAATCGCTTTACTGATTAACTCAGCTTTTGTTTTAATATCCTTTCGCAGCATCGAACCTTTGCCCTGGGCAATTCGAGTGAGTGCGCCATCCAGCATTTGTGTAATTAGCGAATGAGGGTCGGCATCCATTGTGCCACTGTAAACCGCCGTTTTTTGATATACATTGGCCTGTCTGCTTTGCATTGTCATATTAATGTCCTATTTTAAAAAATTACTTAGAAACAATTCAGTTTTGCTTTTTACCTGATATTCATCACTTCAGTATCATCACTTTAGCAAGATGAACTGATGAAAAAATCTAGCCTATTTTTAAATTCGACACAGCAGCGCTAATGTCATTCTAATTATTACCATTAATTGCATTGGGTTTTACAAAACTATCTAACTGCTGAGTTAAAAAATCACTCGTCGAATTAAAACGAGCGAGCAATCCGTCGAGCAGACTGAATCTTGCTACAAGAGACGCTTCGAGTTTAGTTATTTTATCCTCAAGATCGGTCTTATCTATGGCAATTTGGGTCGCTGTTTGGTTTAGCCCTGTCTCACGGCTAGCGATCGCACCATCAGATTTCAATAAATTATCTAACACGGCGCTCAGCCCACCCAACAGTCCATCGGAGTAGACAACCGATCCACGATTACCGATAGCACTCCCTGGAATATTTAATGAGACACCATTACTGGCACCCAAAGTACTGGTTAATATCCTGCCCACACCGCTAGCAGATAAGCCGTTAATAGTGCCTACAACATTACTACCAATAGAGCCAATACCAGCCGATATGCCAAGGTCAGTCGCTGTATTAGCACCTACGTCAGTGATCTCGACAGTAGAATTTGGTCCATAGTTGGAAGAATTTATCGATAATTTATTAGTCGCCAAATCGTAGGATACGTTGACTGAAACGCCAGCTGATTTCAACGAGCTGTCTTCATTTATTTTGGCTTCGATCTCCGTCGCCAAATCGCCACCCGTTAAATAAGTCGCTTCTGTTAAAGTAATGGTATCCGATGTAAAGCCATCAACTTTGATGATTAGTGACGAATTATTCGAGTCGATAATTAATGAATTTAAAGTATTCGCCTGATAGCTGCCCTGAGTAGCGGCAGATTGTATGTCCACCGCATAAGAACCAGGTGCAGTGCCATCTGGTGCCGATAGGAATTCAATACCTTGATCGGTGGTACGCCCCTGGTTGATAAATAAGGCCTCGACTTGTTTAGCATTACTCGACAATGCGGCGTCTAATTTTGCATTGTCAATTTTTAAACTGCCATCAGACTGAGTGGAAATACCCAGATCAGACAAACTACCGATCTCTAAATCATTACTTGAAGGTGCCTTAAATAATGAATTACGTAACTGATTCGTTAAGTTACGAACCGTAAAATCGCCGATCAAAATACCGCCTTGTTCGGTATCAGTATTGTAATCTGTCAAACTTGTAATGGTGGCAGCCAGGCCATTAAAGCCATCTACGAATTCGTTTATAGCTGCTTTGGCACTAGATTGATCCTGAGTCACGTCTAAAGTAACTACTGTTCCAACCTCTGCTTTTTTCAGATCTAGCGTCACACCATCGATCACGCCAGTAATAGAATTATTCTCTCGGGTTATATCCAGTCCATTCACCGATAGACTAGCATCAAGTGCTTCGACCGTTTGCAGCAAACTTGTCTGTGCCGATGCGTTAAAAGCAAACCGTGATAGCCCAGAGTTATCGTTATTGTCTGCATCGCCATCATTTGTGGCGGTTATCTGTAAGCTATTTTTACTACCTGAGTCATCGCCTGTCAGTACTAAGCGAAATCCACTGCCATCATTGATGATACTGGCTTGAAAGCCATAGTCATTGTTATTGATGTAGTCTCTAAATCCTGACAAGGTGGTATTATTATTTTCAGCGCTAACAACAATATCCTGCGTTGATTTGCTTGTGTCTTGGGTAAAGTCATAAGGTCCAGTCGATGTTGTACCAAATGCTATCGTCAATGTACCAGTTCCAATTGTCTGATCGACATCATTAAAGGGGTTCAGTGCGCTCGTCGCTAACGACTGAGTTTGAGCCAACGACTTTACTTCTATCGAATAAGAACCAATATCAGCCGTTTGAATGGCAGAACTAGAAAATAAGCTGTCATCCGACACGCTGGTCTCTTTGCCACCGTAGGTATTAGATAATTGAAGGCTGGATAAGCTACTTTGAAATAATGATAGTGAGCTTCTGAGTGCCCCAAAAGCCGAAAGCTTTGAGGTGTTAGCCAATGTCTTTAGCTCTAGCGCTCGTTCGCTTGGAACTCTTTCAGCATCGACCAGACCATTCACTATAGAAGATAGGTCGAGGCCAGATCCTACGCCTAGAGAAGTGATCGATGCCATTATTTTGACTCCTATGACCTGCCATTTTTTCCTATAGAAAATACTATTGAAAAATACTAGCTTGAATTATTTAAAATTAGAAACTCTTAATTTTAAGCAAGATACAGGCCAATATTCATGCGTTATTAGAAAATAACAATCCACGCTCTTTGAGTACGTCGCTGTCGTCACCCGCTTTAATATCATTTAATACATTGGCGATGGCGATGACTTCTTCCGATGGGATCTGTCGAATCAATTGTCCCGATTGGCTATCAATGACCTTAATCACGGTCAAGCCACTTTCATCGTCTACGCTGAATGATAGGTCGCGCTGAATATTTTGCACAAGACTATTCATTTTATCGACAGCAACTTGCACTGTGGCCTTGTCGATACTTTGAACGGCTGAATCCCGAGATACAACATTACTACTATCGGGTTGCTTAATCACACTGCTTGCCACTGCATTGTTACTAGTAGTGGCTTGTTTAGCCTGATTCAATTCTGACCCAATGGGCTGGGCCGGTGGTGATATTGATTTTGGCGTCAGGTTTATCATATTAATATGCTCCGAAACTGAGTAAAACTGGTTCGATAAATACTTTATCGAACCAGCCCTTCAAGTTACTTACTTACTGAAGTAGTGACAACACGTTCTGTGGCAATGAATTCGCCTGCGATAGTATCGCGATACCGGCCTGCTGTAGTATCTGGTTTCTAGATAATTCAGCCGTTTCAGATGCGAAGTCAGTATCTTGAATTCGACTACGCGCCGCTGAAAAGTTCTCAACCGAGGTATTTATGTTCGCAATAGTAGACTCAAATCGATTCTGAATCGAACCCAAATCAGCTCGAATAGCATCAATACGCTGGATTGCACCATCTGCTATGTCAAGTGCGGCTGTCGCACCCGCTACAGTACTGATATCGATACTAGATACTGACTGATTGACACTGGCATTGAGTGCATTCGCATCACCACTAAACAAACTATTAGAGGTTTCTTGTAATGAAGAACTGACACTAAAAGTTGATGATACTGACTTAAACTCAACAACACCACCCACAGTTGTTGAGTCTCTAGTGCCAGCATTAATACCGCCAGCCTGCAGCGTAGTTTCGCCACCAGTTGCGCCCTGGATCGTTGCTGTGACTGTTTTTCCAGCAGCTACATCTTTAGCTAATGAACTATCAAAATCCTTTATCGAAATATCAGCACCGGTTTGATCAACTAGTGATAGTGAGCTTTTATCAAGACTCAGTTCGGCTGTTACACCGGTATTTCCCGTTCTATCGTTGATTGCCGAAGCCAGTGATGTTAAGTCATTAGTTGTCACACTAGCCGATATTGACTGTCCATTCAATTCAAACGATACAATACCGTCATCACTCAAATTAGATAATGTGGCAGTGGTAAGTGCGGCTGCCTGAACGCCAGTAATATCACCGACCTTATTGACCAATGACGCAATCTGCTGCGCATCTGAGTCAACCAGTACATTAACCGAGGTAGAAGCTTCACCATTGATGGTCAAGGTTTGTGCGGCAGTATTATTGCCGCCAGTACCGTCCGCAGTACCAAATGCAACTGGCGCTGCTGCTACACCAGGAGAAGCAATATCAAGCACACCACCAGCAAGTGAGGTAACAGTACTGGTTACGGTAGTTCCGTCTGCTACCGTTAGTTCAACATCTGCCAATTTAGTGCCTGAGTCAGTTGCATCCTCAGTTAATGTTTTGCCTTCGAAAGTCGCTGTGACATCGACGTCGGTACCAACAACAGTAAAAGCAGCCGTGGCGAGAGCAAATGAAGCCGCGTCAGCAGCTTCGGTACCACCACCATCAGTTCCAGCATTGGTGGTTATATTAAAAAGATTAGCCGTACCCGCATCGACAGTTATATCGACATCCAAATCACTGGCTGCAGTGCCACCCGTATTAGCTAAACCCGTTATATCGACTCCAGTTCCCGCAGTGTTTAATGCCGCAGAGAAAGTAGTACCAAAGTTTGCATCAGCCTGTAATGCGGTGAGCAAGTTGCCTGCTGTTAATGCATCGTCAGCCGCTACCTGGGCATAAGTAACCGCAGCTGCAGCACCATTAGTGCCATCACTGCCGAGCGTAATAGTAATGTCTCCATCACCACCACCAGCAAAGGTATCAATGGTCAGCGCAGCACTTTCAGATACTGCAAGATCGACAAAACTGATATCGCTTGCACCTGACGAATTCTCACTAGTAATAACGAGCTCACCTGAAGTGGTATTAGTTGATGCAGTGAACCCTGTATTTGCAGCGCCTGCATTAATAGTAGAGGCTACTTGATCTTCCAAAGTAGTAAAGGTAGCTGTGTCTCGCACAAATGAGATGCTGTCGCCAGCTACTCCGGCAGTGTTACCATCATCTAGTGTAAAAGAAACGAAGTCATTATTTTCAACAGCTGTGGTTGAAAAATTTAGGGTAGCGGTATTAGTATTTGATACGGCGGCCGTTACACCCGTTAAATTCGTGCCAATCGCAGTCACTATCTCTGCACTGGTATCATCAGTGGCGATAATAGAAGCGGTGGTAATGTTGCCATCGATATCTGTCGCAGTCAGTGTCTGAGCCGTTGTTGCAGAGTTGCCGCCAGCAGCCAGAGTGTTTGCAAGATCAACAGCAGTAAACGATGTAGACGCAATAACAGTGTTACCACCACTAGTAGCATTCGAAATACCGTTTGTGGCATTATCGGTAGAGACTTTAGCTACGCCAAGAACGTCTGTGGTTGCTGCGCCAATATTAACGTTAATTGTTTCGCGTGCCTGTGAACCAACTTGAAAAGCCTGTGCGGTAAATGAGCCGTCGAGCAATTTTTGTCCGTTAAATGATGTGGTGTTAGCCGTTCTATCCAGCTCTGAAACCAGCTGGTTAACTTCTTTTTGTAGACTGAGTCGATCTTGTGCAGAGTTGGTCGCGTTAGCTGATTGAACCGATAGTTCACGAATTCGCTGTAAGATGTTACTGCTTTCACCCAATGCGCCTTCAGCCACCTGTGATAGAGAGATTGCATCGTTTGAGTTTCGAGCCGCCTGGCTCAAACCACGAATCTGCGAAGTTAGACGATCGGAGATGGCAAGGCCGGCTGCATCGTCTTTAGCACTATTAATGCGTAAGCCAGAAGACAATCGTTGCAGTGAAGTCTGCAAATCACTTTGTGAAGAGTTCAGCGCACGCTGTGTGTTCAGCGAGGCTATATTGGAATTGATAAACTGTGGCATTTAATTTCTCCTGACTGAACTGAGCAGTATTCGCTGCAGATCGGTTTAAAAGTAGTGTCATTTGCCAATCAAATAACACCGTCAGAAGATATAACGGCCGCGATTTAGATTTCTTTAATTTTTATTTGATGTAATAGCGTAATGCAATATTTCGAGGTTGTATGAGTTATGTGTGTTGGGTTACGCGATGACGCCGCTCACCCAACCTACCTATTTGCCATTTTGCGTTTTATGGCTGACGTTACTTAAGGTAGTTAAACAATGAGGAGCTGGTGATGCGGGAGAATACCGCGAGGGCTGCGTCTAATGTTGCCTGCTCTAACGTGAGCTGGCTGATGGCCTCAGCCAAATCAGTGTCGCGTAACGTTGATATTGTGGCTTGAGTGACGATGATATCGGCTTCATTGGCATTCTTTTGACTCTCCAATGAGTTTAATCGGCCACCTATGGAGGTTCTCACTTCTAGCACTCGGTTGAAGAAACCATCAAGACTATCGAGGAACACTGCAAAGTTTGCCTCGCGCTGCTCACCGCCTATAGATCCACTCAGGGTATCGGCAAAAACTTGAACTGTTTCAAAAATGTCTTTGTATTGACCAGTACTGACTGAGAAAACATCACCACCGGCTGGCAACGCTGCACCCACAGGTGTGCCGGTGATAGAAAAACGCACACCACCAACATCAATGTCGGTACTTGGGGTATATATTGCGCCGATCACATCATTCGCCGGAGTCGATGAATCCGTGACGTCATACGTGGTTGCCGAGGTGAAGGTAATGGTTATGTTACTCGGCACATAAGTTGCGGCATTAAACACCTGCGCTGGTGATATAGTGCCATTGCCGGTATTAGCTAGAGCTGCATTTTCGTTTAATGCAGTATTAATGGCTTGACCACCACTGACAGTGAATGCATCGCCTCCAGCTAGAGCTGGAGTGCCAGTGACAACAAAACGCACCCCACCAACATCGATATTGGTGCCTGATGCATAAGTTGCTCCGACAACATCATTCGCCGGAGTCGATGAGTCTGTGACGTCATAAGTGGTTGCCGAAGTGAAAGTAATAGTTATGTTACTTGGTACATAAGTAGCCGTATTAAACACATACGGCGGTGATATCGCTGCGCTACCGGTATTGGCTACGGCTGCCGTTGCGCTTAATCCATCCTTAGTCGCTAGCTTCAGAAATATTTCACTGCCAGGATTATCCACCTGAATTTGACGCGATTCACTAATTTGCACCGATCGTGTACCCTCATCGCCGCCATACACAACATGCGGTATAGACCCAGTCGTGGTTGATGTGAATGGCTGGATGGCACTTTGATAACCCGCAAACAGGAAGTCGCCGTTCGCATCCTGTGTGTTGGCTAACGACACTAGTTCATCTAGTCGTTGTTCTACCTCGACACCAATGGCTATTCTATTTGTATTATCAAGAGCGCTACTGTTAGCTTGAATAGATAATTCTTTGAGTCTGAAAGTTATACTTTCAATCGATACCAACGTTGTTTCTTGCAACTGCAATCGATTTTCTGCTGCTGAAATATTCTCTTGATATTGTTTTTGCAGTGCAATCGTCTCACTCAACCCCAACACTTGTGAGGAGGCAACCGGATCATCCGATGGATTAGTCAATCGAACGCCAGTTGAAATTTGCTGTTGCAGTTTGGCCAGTTTGACCTGTTGTTGGCTGAAGGCTTCAATACCTTGCAGATAAGTCTGGGTTGTAGGGACTCGCATAATTACCTCGTGCTCTGAAGCAGTGTATCGAACAGGGTTTGTACGGTACTGATGACTTGAGCCGCGGCTTGATAAGCCTGCTGATAACGAATCAGATCCGCCGCTTCTTCGTCAAGATTAACACCAACCACTGAAGCGTTTCGGCTCTCTGCCTGGCCTAAAAGTAATCCCTGTGCATCACGTGACACATTCGCTGCCTGAGTTTGTGAGCCAACAAAACCTACCAATGTGCCATAGTCATCCTGAAAGGTAGCAGTACCACCATTTATAATATCAAGCGTTTGTAGGTTAGCAAGTTCAAGTGCGTTTCGATTATCACCGGTGCCACCAACGTTCGATTGCACATCAAACTGATCATTCGCTGCAGGCAGCCCTGTCAAAGTTACCTGCCAGCCGTTAGCATCAATTTGCATATTATTGGTATAAGGCACTGTAGCGCCTGCCGCATAGGTGACGCCACCTGTCACCACTATCGCATCAGAGGTAAAGGTTGTGGACGATGCAAAAGTGAAGTTAACCGCTGGTATTAAACCACCCGGTGCTGGTGGCGGTGGCGTCAGTAAATTAGCTGAATTAGTCACGGTACCCGCACTAATCTCGACTGTACCGAGGTTACTCAGTGAACCACTGGCCCTGATAGGCGCTGCGGCTGCGATCAGCCTGGGGTCATTTGACAACACTTGAATCGATGAGGCACCATCCAATGTTGGTTTTATTGTAAAAAAATCACCAGCAGCGGCGGTGGTACCGTCAATCGTCAGCGTTATGCCTTCAAACGTCAACGATGCTGGCGCACCGTTGGCAACCGGTGCTGAGCTAGTGCCTTTGTCGGAGGTAAGTGTCCAGTTAGTACCGTCATAGGTGAGACTGTAATCGCTGGTGGTCAACGCACCGATGTCAGAGATGTCGCTACTAACTGTGGCCGTACCTGTATTCGAAGTCGCACTGAATATTTGCGCTTCTTTATAGCTAAAAAAGTCCTGTCCAAGGTTGCCATTTAAGTCCATACCTTCTCGCATCTGTAAATTGACTGACTCTGCAATAGCGATAGCTGTACGTCCGAGTGCATTACTTGCGGGTATTAATATGTTTGACTTAAAACTGAGCAGGCCACCTAACTCGCCACTTTGTAATTGGTTACTCAAGTCAAATGCGCTGACAGGCCCGTTATAGACAATGACATCTTGTGCTGGGTCTGTGGAGCTTTGCTGAACTGCAAGGGTATTAATCGTCGTGCCGGTTAACACCGATTGTCCATTCCCTATGAATATAGACATCTTACTGTCGTCGCTATACACCACAGAGATATCCACCTTCTCAGCTAGCCGTGTTAACAACGAATCTCGCTTATCGAGTAAGTCACCTGATTGCTGAGAATCTTTACCCAATCCTCCAGTTTGATTTATCGAGAAATTAACTTCTCGAATCGCTAGTACAAGCGAATTAATCTCTTCAACTACATTTTCAATTTCAGCTCTAGTATTTTCAGCTAATTGCTCAAAGCGAGTACTGATATTTTGAAAACGCTCTGTAAATGACTCTGCAGTGCTGATCATTGCAAAACGAGCCGTACTAGAGGAAGGATCGTCAGCAACATCCTGTATCGAATTAAATAGATCATTCAGTATTGGCGATATTCCACCTTGTGGGTCAGCTAGCACATCATCAATATTAGCGGCCAGTTCAGCATATGTATTTAGACGAGAGTACGATGAAGTAACGTCGCGTACTTCTGCAGTCAGAAACTGATCATAAGAGCGTCGTATCGATGAAACATTCGCACCAGTCCCTGAGTATGAGCCACCCAAAAATGATGGCACATTTGAAGTGATTTCAACCGATTGTCGGCTAAAGCCTTCTGTGTTGACGTTCGCGATATTATGACTTGTGGTACCTAACGCTCGTTGAAACGAGAGCAATCCCGAAACGGCCGTATTGAGCATATCAGCCATGATTATTCTCCTTTGCCAGGTTTTGGTTAGAATTCAGATTGGCTACCGAACCACCCAGAGTTTGGCCCCGCATAATATTGATAATCTTATTGGCGTATTGTGGATCAGTTGCATAGCCGCCCTGCTGCAATTCATTCAAGTAATGCGCATCGTTACCTTGGTGATCGAGGGCATTTTGGTATCGAGGGCTCTCTTGAATAAATTCGACATAGTCGTCTAGCGCATCGGGAATAGATTCGTAGACCCTGAAGTGAGCAATTTCAGTTTGCATTACACCGCCCCGAAATTCGAGTGTTGGTTTAGTTAATGTGGGGCCATCCCATTGACTGCCAGCTTTGATACCAAATAGATTGAAGGCTTGCTGACCATCAGAAAACCGCATGCTATGTTTACCCCAACCGGTTTCTAGTGCTGATTGTGCAACCAGTGCCTGCGTGCTGATGCCTATGGCATTGGCGGCCTTTTGTGCATGTGGCCACAAGTCACTGACGAAGCGATCGGGCTTACTCCAACGCAGTTCAGATCCAACCTGGTTAGCTGCGACTGCGTCCGACTGTCTTGCTGACTGATCGGCGGTTTGAAATCTACTCACCTTTACTGCTGGATTTTGTGTTTGATAGGCATCGATTTGATACACCATAGGTATCGGTATAGAAGTAGCTGGCGACAGTTTTAGGGTTGGGGTCAGTGGCGCTTTCGCTTCTGGTTGATTTGTCACTGGCAGATTGACCACTGGCGGGCTAGTGACGGGCGAATTGGCTAGAGCTAAATTTACCATCTGCGGTACTACCCCGGTAGGCAACGAATTGCCACCTTTGCCGGTTATTAGGGCTAATTGATTGCTGATTGGCTGATCAGTGGCTGATTGGGCACCACCCGGCAATTGCTCTAATAGCATTTTAGCAATACCCAAACCGCCTTGTTTAGATATGCTTACCGCAAGCTGTTTATCGTACATTTCCTGGTAAAAGTCGACTGTCGTGCTTTGGTTGGATTCATCAATTGCCACCGCGGAGCGCATGGAAGCTAGCATTTGCTGTACAAATAAACTTTCGAATTGCTCGGCAACGGCCTTTGTGGTCTCCACCGATTGATTCCTGGCACCGAGCTTCATATCTGAATACTGGTGCTGGTTCAGGTAAAAATCAGTCGGTGACGAGACGCTCATTGATGGATTCCAGAGTGATGAATGACCAAATTACGATCAGATTACTATTAGCTCTGCACTTAACGCGCCAACTTGCTTAAGTGATTCTAATATAGCCACCAAATCACCCGGTGAGGCGCCCACCTGATTAACTGCTCGGACAATTTCACTTAAAGTCACACCCTCTGGAAATCGAAACATTCGGCTGCCCTCTTCATTCACTTCGATATCTGTTTCGAGGATTATCGCAGTTACACCTTCACCAAAAGGCTCGGGCTGAACCACCTCTTGGGAGTTGGTAATGGTCACGGTTAAGTTGCCGTGCGATACCGCAGCCGAGTAAACTTTGACATGATTCCCAATCACCACCGTGCCAGAACGAGAGTTGATGATGATTTTGGCAGCGGCTTCTCCAGGCTGGAACTCTAGATTTTCGATAAACGATACAAATCCGACGCGCTGTGAGACATCTTGAGGTGCGTTAATGGCAACCGTGACGCTATCCTGAGCCAATGCATTGTTAGCGCCCAGAACGTGATTAATGGTATCGGCCAGACGCTTCGCCGTGGTGAAATCAGGTCGTTTTAAGTGCAGTACAATATGATCGCCACTTGCAAAAGGATTCGCTATCTCGCGTTCAATGCTCGCGCCATTAGGAATGCGTCCAACACTTGGAATGTTGATAGTGATGGAAGATCCGTCGGCGCCTTCAACGCCCAAACCACCAACAATTAAATTGCCCTGGGCCATAGCATAAATATTTCCATCAACACCTTTTAATGGCGACATCAACAAGCTGCCACCGCGCAGGCTTTTGGCACTGCCCAATGAGGACACGGTGATATCAATGGTTTGTCCAATTTTAGCAAACGCTGGCAAGTCAGCATGAATTGCGACTGCCGCAACATTTTTGACCTGCGGGTTCACATTAACAGGCAAGGTAATACCGTATTGTCCGAGCATGCTCTTTAAGCTTTGCACCGTAAATGCAGTTGAGTCTCCCGAACCATCAAGACCAACCACGAGTCCATAACCGACCAATTGGTTGGTTCGAACACCTTTTATAGAAGTGATATCCTTGATTCGTTCGGCCCAAACAGTACCTTGAGCTGCAATTAAAACCAGAAATATGAGCCATTTAATTTTTTTCACCAGTAACTCCTGATAATGAACATTTAAATATCAACTTATGAATAGTGCTTTACGAATATTGTGTTATGAGAGCCGTTTCAAAAATGACGGCTTAAAAAGGAAATAGCGGGCTATCAAATAAGCGGCTTAACCAACCCTTGGTGTTCGACTCGGCTATGGCACCACCACCACCGTAATAGATTCGGGCATTCGCCAGCTTCCGCGACTCAACCACATTATTGGCACTCACATCTTGTGGGCGTACCATTCCAGATAATCGAATATATTCTGACCCTTGATTCAAGCCAATAATTTTTTCACCACGCACCACGAGTGTGCCATTCGGTAGAATATCGGCAACGGTGACTGCAATTTCACCCGTCAGGCTGTTACTTTGGGCGCTATCGCCACTGCCAGTAAAGTCTCTTTCAGCATTCACCGTATTGGTCAAAAAAGGATTACCCTTAATCGTTGGAATAACTCCTAAAATAGCTGCCGCTGATGTTCCAACTTCACTTTCCTTTGAGGTATTGGTTGCGGCTGATTTGGATGCATTTGTCGATTCAGATAAGGTGATGCTGAGCAGGTCACCGATTCGAAAAGCTTTGCTGTCTTCAAACAATCGGACCGATCGGCCCTGTTGAAATATCGAACCATTGGGAGCGGGTTGAAAGGACACGGTATTTAAATCAACCGGGGCATAATCAGGGTCAGGCTCAACCGCAATTCGAGTAGCTCCGCAGGCATTCAGTAAACCCAGTATGGTGACCAGCCCTGCTATTTTAATCGTGGGGTTCATCACATCACCTAAACATTGTTATTCAGGAATTGCATCATGCCGTCTGCGGTCGAAATGACTTTCGAGTTCATTTCATAGGCACGCTGGGTTTCGATCATACCCACCATTTCTTCGACGATATTGACGTTAGAACCTTCGAGTGATCCCTGGCGCAAGTTACCCAGACCTGCCTGCCCAGGCGTGCCAGCCTGAGGAGCACCACTCGCAGCAGATTCGACAAACAAGTTTTCGCCGATCGGTTGTAAGCCAGTC
The DNA here is from genome assembly GCA_964195315.1 of uncultured Acidimicrobiia bacterium. Lineage (GTDB taxonomy): Bacteria > Pseudomonadota > Gammaproteobacteria. Next base: position 14,708 of record CAXMOZ010000131.1, read on the forward strand.
GGGTTGATAAAACCAGTCAGTTGAATATTGCCAACGGTTGATGGAGTCGCTTGATTCGGTAATGCGACTGTCACAATGCCATCTGTACCAATGGTGATTGATTGAACATCTATCGGAATATTGATGCCTGGCTGCAAGGTGTAGCCGCTGGCGGTAACCAATTGCCCTTGATCAGAAACCTTAAAACTACCATCTCGGCTATAAGCCTGAGTCCCATCAGGTAATAAAACTGGGAAGAATCCTTTACCATCAATGGCCACATCCAGGGCATTGTCGGTGGTTTCGATGCTACCTTGGGTATGAATCTTTTCAGTCGCTACTACTCTAGTGCCACTACCCAGCATAAGACCTGTCGGTAAGCGCGTTTCCTGCGATGTCTGGCCACCTACCTGACGTATGTTTTGGTAGAGTAAGTCTTCGAAAACAGCTCGTGATTGCTTATAACCCGTGGTGCTGACGTTGGCGAGATTGTTTGATATGACCGACAAGCGCGTTTGCTGTGCGTCGAGTCCGGTTTTTGCTACCCATAAGGCCTGGTTCATTTTTCATCTCCGTTAAAGGGGTTACGAAGATATATGCAGAGACTGTGCCAAGTTTCCTATCGACAGTTTTTAAAGGGTATGTTGAAGAACCTTATGCCAAATGAAGTAGGCGGAATTTAAATTGAGTCACTACTGAGGACAAATGCTAAGCGCATTAACTATAAGGTTGTCAGTCTGCTGGTTAAGGATCAAAGCAATTTGCTTGAAAAGGCCCATTCAGCCATGAATGGGCCATAAAACCTGACTAAAGTGTTAGCTACGGACGAGCCAGATCTTCCTCTTCGACTTCGGGCTCTAACAAGTCAGCACGAGAAATACCCAATGCTAGTGTCGTTGTAGTGGCGACATAAATAGACGAATAGGTTCCGACGAATACACCAATGATTAGTGCCAATGAAAATGCATGTATCACTTCTCCACCGAGAAAGAACAGTGAAAATAGCACTAACAGTGTGGTGAAGGATGTCATCAGGGTTCTGGAGATGGTTTGATTAATAGAAATATTAATGACCTCCTCAGGTGTTTTGTTTCGAATCTTCCGAAAGTTTTCACGCACTCGATCAAATACAACAATGGTATCGTTTAAGGAGTAACCAATAACCGCTAATATAGCCGCCAAAACGCTTAGGTCAAAATCGAGCCGAAGCAACGAAAATATACCCAGTGTAATCACCACATCGTGGATTAATGCTGCCACTGCACCCAATGAGAAACGGTACTCGAATCGAACTGACACATAGATTAAGATGGCGATTAACGCATAGAGAACGGCAAGCCCGCCATCTTCGGTTAGTTCTTTACCCACCTGTGGACCTACATACTCAACTCTTCGTTCTTCAACCTTCTCATCGGTCATACTTCTCAGTAGTTTGATAACGTCAGAACTGGTTTCTGCTTCGTTCTGACCGGCTTTAGGCACTAGTCGAATCAGTACTTCACTGGCACTACCAAAATGTTGTACGACAGCATCGTCATAACCAATATCGTTTAACGCATCACGAATTGGCTCAAGCTCAACTGGCTTTTGATAACCCACTTCGATAATACTACCGCCCGTGAAGTCGATACCTACATTGAGTTTTAGCGTAGCCAAACAAGCAATCGACACCAGAATCATGACGATTGACATAACCATGGCAGGTTTACGCAAACCCATGAAATTGATTTTTTGCTTTAACATATTTTCGGATAACATGATCAATATTTCCTAGATTGCCAGCTTGGTAACAGCCTTGCGGCCATAGATCAAGTTGATGATAGCGCGGGTGCCGAATATTGCGGTTAGCATCGAGGTCAAAATACCAATCGATAATGTCACTGCAAAACCTTTAATCGGCCCCGTACCAAAGCCAAATAGAATGACTGCTGCAATTAATGTGGTAACACTCGCATCCGCAATGGTTCCAAACGCTTTTTCATATCCGGCAAAAATTGAAGCCTGAGGCGAGTTACCCAATCTCAGTTCTTCTCTAATACGTTCAAATATAAGCACGTTGGCATCAACCGCCATGCCGACTGTGAGCACGATACCCGCAATACCCGGTAATGTCAGGGTTGCTTGGAGCAGTGATAAAACGGCAATCAGTAATACCAGATTCAGTGTCAGCGCGAGATTAGCCACCAGACCAAATACCTTGTAGTAAACCGCCATAAATACCAAAACAGCCGCAAAACCAATCATCACCGACAAAAAGCCTTTACTGATGTTTTCCTTACCAAGGCTTGGGCCGACAGTGCGTTCTTCGACAATTAACATCGGTGCTCGTAATGCGCCTGCACGTAATAACAAGGCTAAATCACGAGCTTCTCGAGTACTGTCTAGTCCGGTGATTTCAAACCGTTTGCTCAGTTGGGCTTGAATAGTCGCAACATTGATAACCTGCGACACTGTGTTTTTGAAGCGCTTAGTTTCACCATTCACTTCACGAAATTCATATTTATCCTCGATAAAAATAACGGCCATCGGATTACCGATATTGTCCCGAGTAACATCACTCATGCGGTCGGCACCTTTGCCGTTCATCGTAATGGTGACGTTCGGTGTGCTGCTGCGAGTATCAATACCGGATGCGGCTCCAATAATTTGATCACCCGTGACAATGACACTGCGCTTTAATAAAACAGGTGATTTGTCGGTGCGTTCATATAGGCGCGTGCCAACCGGTGCCCTGCCAGATGCCCGCGCAGCCGACCAATCGGTATAACTGCCATGCACCATACGAAATTCCAGGGTAGCGGTCGCACCTAAAATTTCCTTTGCCCGCACTGTGTCCTGCACGCCGGGTAACTGTACAACCACTCGATCTTCACCCTGACGCTGGATGACTGGCTCGGCAACACCTAGCTCATTGACGCGGTTTCTCAGGGTAGAAATATTTTGTTCAATGGCTAAACGTTTTTCAGCTTCTAATGCAACTAAGCTTAACGATACCTCGATAAACCAATCATCACCTTCATTTCGGGTCAAGAATTCAAACTCCCTGAATTCATTTTCAATTTGCAATAGAGCGTCATCGCGCACTGTCGAACTGGAAAAACGCATACTGACGCCCTTCGCACTCGATTGCACCGCCCTATAACGAATTTTTTCACTGCGCATGAACGACTTGATTTCGCTTTCTGAGCGTTGAAAATATTTTTCGATTGCGGAATCCATATCCACTTCCATCAGGAAGTGCACACCACCGCGTAAGTCGAGACCAAGGTACATCGGTAATGCGTTTAATTCAGCCATCCAGTCAGGTGTTGCTGGAGCCAAATTAATGGCTACAGAATAACGACTGTCTGTCTTTTGCAGCGCTTCTCTGATTTGAGTTGCTGCGATTAACTGCTCATCTTCAGAATCAAAACGAACCAAAATATTAGTAACATTTTGCTCAATAGACCGAAATTGGACACCTTCGGCCAGCAAAATGTTTCGTACATTCGTTAGTTCAGTTTCATTAACCAGATTGACTCGATGCGAAATTTGTACCGCTGGGTCTTCACCATATAAATTAGGTGAGGCATAAATAATGCCAAAGACTACGATTAATACGAGTAGCAGGTACTTCCATGCAGGATATTGATTGACCATAGGTATTAAAGCTTCTTGATTGTGCCTTTCGGTAAGACAGTGGATACAGCATGAATTTGAATCTTAACTTCGACCTTGTCAGCGATTTCACAGGTAAGGAAACTTTCATCAACAGCAGTAATTTTGGCTAGCAAACCACCAGTGGTAATTACTTCGTCACCTTTCTTAATGGCTTCAACAAGGTTCTTGTGTTCTTTCGCCTTTTTTTGCTGTGGACGAATAAGTAAAAAGTAAAATATCGCGAACATCAAAACTAATGGAATAATTAGTTCAAAAGTGCCGCCAGACTGAGTGCCAGCGCTTTGTGCCATTGCGTCATTAATAAAAAAACTCATGATTACCTACCTTAGTTATCTAAACGTTGCTTAAATGGATTTATTCGTCTTAACGATGAGTGGGATAGTTCATGCCTACCCCGAATCGGCGCGTATTATGTCACTAGCCTCGTATTCTCACAAGCCTTCAAGTTTGTAGATCTGAAGCCCTCGATCAACTACTTGTCAGGACTCTTATTTTGCCTGGAACTGTTCATAGAATTCATCACAAAAACTATCGTATCGGTCTTCTTCTATGGCCTTACGAATACGACTCATCAATACCTGGAAGTAATACAAGTTATGGATCGTGTTGAGTCGGGCCCCTAAAATTTCACCACATTTATCTAAATGACGTAAATAGGCACGCGAGTAATTCTGACAGGTATAACAACCGCACTGTTCGTCGATGGGTAACGTATCGTCGGCGTAGCGGGCATTGCGTATGCGTAAAATACCTTGATGGGTATAGAGAAAACCAGTCCGAGCATTACGCGTCGGAATGACACAGTCGAACATGTCGATGCCACGCAATACCGACTCGGCGATATCGACAGGTGTGCCCACCCCCATTAAGTAGCGCGGCCGGTCGAGCGGCATTTTGGGCAGCAGTCCATCCAACACCTGGATGCGCTCCTCCTCGGGCTCACCGACCGCGAGCCCGCCAACGGCATAACCGTCAAAACCGATAGCGGTCAGACCGGCCAGCGACTCCTCACGCAGGTTTGCGTAAATGCTGCCTTGCACGATGCCAAACAGCGCTTCGCCACGCTCGGGAGCCGCAGCACGCAATTCGTCGAATCGCTTGCGGCTGCGCGCCGCCCAGCGCAACGACAGGGCCATCGACTCACGCGCTTCCGACTCGCTGGCCGGATAGGGCGTGC
>CAXMOZ010000132.1:0-53232 GCA_964195315.1 uncultured Acidimicrobiia bacterium
TATTAACAGCAACCTGTAAGGTTCTTGCAGAGTGCCCGCTACCTAGGGCACTTTGAATCATCTTATATTAGTTACTTTCCAGCTCTCTTGTAGTCACTTAAACTATTTTGGGACAGACTCAAAGGTTGGCTAACAGGCAAATAGAGACGCCTTAACTTCGGACTTAATTTATAGATTGAAAAATACCCTCATGCCTAAATTAACACAGCTTGGCTTACCCATATATCTGCTGATAATTTATATAATATTTGCAGCTCTTTCAATGAATGGATCGATTGAAAAACTTAAATTGGGACTGAAACTGAAAAATATCGACATCGTCGAACTTTATGTCGATTTTGATTCAATTCAGGAAAGCTGGAAACAACAGATTAAATTTGAAGTTATTGACCAAGCATCGTTCAATACTGGCACTGATACGAACCAAATCAATTTAAATCAGTTAACGTTGGCATCTAATCTTATCGAAGAATATACCGACCTCTATATATCAAGAGCCGGACTGGCAAAATTATTTAGTGCTTTAGAAGGGCCTAAGCCAGAAACCGATCAAACAACGACGAGTAGAATTTATACTTTTTTGAGTGCCAGTAAGTTCATCGATCCAAAAAACATAGAATTGACATCCTGGGATAAGCTGGAAATCGAGGGATACGATTCTAAAGGCAGAAAATACACGCTTACATTTACTTTTAACTTCTATCGATGGATTGTTACCGACATTACTTTCGACATGAGCAATATATATAAAAAGGAATTCATAGAATTTGTTATCTCAAATCATCTGCATTAGTTACTCCTGTTAGGTTGAGTCACTATGACTATCAGGTCTCTCAAAATTCTATTTCAATTCCCAACTGTCGCCCAACTCTGCAGCAATGCTCAAGGCAGTCATAACAACAGAGACGAATCAAGAAGGCCATTAGTTAGCAAATAGTATTCAGTCATTGACTCTATGGTGATCGACACAATCATTTGTTAACATAGTTTATCGACGTAACGCGAGTTCTGTTATGAGTAAACTTGATATCGCTAAGACTATAGACTTATCTCTATATCCACTGAATATTCCGCACAGTGCCGATTATCGATCCTTGATATCTGCCAAGCGGACCGAACTTAATAACCAACAGTATTGCGTAATGCCTGGATTTCTCAGGGATGCTCAGCGCAGGAAAATTGTAGCCTCAGTGGAAAGCCGTCAACAACATACCCATCGAGCTGATAGTGAGCGAAATGTTTACCTTGAGCGAACACGCACCGCATCCCTGCCCGACGATCATCCAAAAAATATTTTTGCGCGAGGTTGCTACAATATGATGGGAGCACATTTACTCGAAGATAATTCCCCACTGAAAGACTTATATTACTGGCCACCGATGCAGCAGTTCATTGCCGACATTGTCGGTGAAACCACACTCTTTCCAACTGACGACCCTTATCAACCAGTAAACGTATTATGTCAGGGTGATGATGACCGTTCTTCCTGGCATTTTGATTCACACAACGATTTTACGATGACATTGATGCTGCAGGCGCCCGAATCAGGCGGTCAATTCCAGATAGCGTCGAATATGCGTTCAGATAATGATTCGAATTATGATGGTATTGCAAAACTGCTATTAGGCAATGATAGCCAAGTTGTAACGGTATCGCGTAATGAAGGTGAACTGGTGATTTTTCGTGGTTGTCATTCTGCACACCGTGTGACAGCAGTTGTGGGTGATCGCTTGCGGTTGATGTGTGTCATGGTTTACGAAACTGAGCCGGGTGTAATCGGCGATCCTGTTGTGAATGAAACGGTATATGGCATTCAAGGTGATTGAGAATGCGACAAGAGTCAGATACATCTTGCATGGTTCCTGCGTTTTCTTTCAGGCCCAACAGCGCACCCTGAATTCGTTGCAATGATGATCGATTGATTAAACTCTGCATTAAAACAAAACATTAGAGAGTCCCCTTATATGAGTTCGCAATTAAAGGTAGCCCTGGTAACCGGTGCTGGTACTGGTATTGGTCGTGCAGTTAGTCTTGCTTTAATCGATGCCGGTTATGCCGTTGTGCTAACCGGTCGACGTTTAGAACTGCTGCAACAAACTGCGAGCATGAGCAACGCCGATGATCGATATTATTTATGCGTCAGTTGTGATGTCGGTGATCCATTGCAGGTCGAACATCTTTTTTCGGAATTAAGTCGGAAATTTTCAAGGCTGGATCTGCTGTTCAATAATGCCGGCGTTTTTACGCCACAAATGCCAATGGAGGATATCAGCTATGAACAATGGCGATCGGTTGTTGATACCAATCTTACCGGTGCTTTCCTATGTTCTCAGCAAGCAATTAAAATGATGAAGCGCCAAAGCCCGGTTGGCGGTAGGATCATCAATAATGGTTCCATATCGGCACATACACCACGCCCATTTTCAGCACCCTATACTTCTACTAAACACGCAATGACTGGTTTAACAAAATCGATTTCTTTAGATGGGCGTGAGCATGATATTGTTTGTAGTCAAATTGATATTGGTAATGCCGCCACGCCATTAACCAAAAACTTTTCAAAAGGCGTACCTCAGGCGAATGGTAGTATTCAGGCAGAACCGGTGATTGATGTGGAAAAAGTTGCGCAGACGATTGTGCAAATGGCTGTTTTACCCCTTGAAATGAATGTTCAGTTTATGACATTAATGGCGACTAAAATGCCCTATATTGGAAGGGGCTAAGGTGCGCCAGGAGCAACCAGCTCATTGTTTCTGATCGTATTTCCAGACTGCACCTTCTGGTTGACGAATTTAAATCTGATATGACAAGAGTTATGGATTTTCAGGGTCGCTCTTGTTTGTAATCGTTGCGTATGGGTTGGGCTGCCACTTCAGCCCAACCCAAAAAACTAACTGCCTTTTTACTTCGCGGCAATAATAATAACTTCTACCTTGTATTCTGTTGTTGCTAGCCTCGCTTCGCCACAGGCTCTTCCGGGTGCATGACCTTCAGGTACCCAGCTGTCCCATACCTCGTTCATCTTCGTGAAGTCTCCCATGCTCTCGAGCCAGATCGTGGCTTGCAGTATTTTAGTTTTATCGCTGCCGGCATCAGCCAGTAGCTTGTCAACCTTGGCGAGCATCGAGCGCGTTTGTTCAACAATATCACCCGACGGATCACCGACTTGACCAGCGAGATAGATCGTGTCGTTGTGTATTACCATTTGGCTCATGCGTGCGCTGGTTTCGAATCGTTCAAGTGTCATTTTATGGTCCTGTTATGGTTAAAATTTGTCACTGATAGTTTTATCAGAGATGCGCTAGATTTTATTGCAGTTGCAAATGTTTTTTCAAAAAATTCCGAGTTCGCTCTTCCTTGGGATTGGAGAATATCTGATCCGGTGGGCCTTGTTCGCATACCACTCCTTGATCCATGAACAATACATGGTCGGAGACCTCACTGGCAAAACTCATTTCATGGGTGACGATTAACATTGTCATATGCTCTCGTGCCAACTGTTTCATTACCAAATTCACTTCTTCCACTAATTCAGGATCAAGTGCTGAGGTCGCTTCATCAAAAAGCATCACCTTGGGCTGCATTGCCAGAGCGCGAGCTATTGCAACACGTTGTTTTTGTCCACCTGAAAGGTTTGCAGGAAAGGTTTCTGCTTTGTCTTCCAGACCAACTTTTGCCAGTAACTCCATGCAAAACGTCGTGGCCTCGCGTTTTCCCATACCCTTTAGCTTCATTGGTGCCAAACGCACATTATCCATCGTTGATAGATGTGGAAAAAGATTAAACTGCTGGAACACCATGCCCATGTTTTGTCGTACTGAATTAATGTGACGCTCAAATTCTAGTCCCTTCATGCCAGGCTGATTAACACGCACGCCATCAAGCCAAATCTCCCCAGCATCGATGGTTTCAAGGTGATTAATTGAACGTAACAAGGTGCTTTTACCTGAACCCGATGAACCTATGATAGACACTATTTGACCACGCGTTACCTGCAGATCAATACCTTTAAGTACTTCAAGATCTCCAAAGGCTTTTTTTACATTGATAATGTCTAACATTAGTTCTGCGCTTGAATTTTTGCCAACGCCTGTTTGAACGTCCATCATCTTCTTCCCTCAAGTTTCTTCTCAAATCGGTTCAGGCTAGTCTCCAGAACCAAATTAAGAATGTAATAGATCACCGCCACCGAAATATAAAATTCAAAGGGCCTGAAAGTATTTGCAATTTCGAACTGAGCATTTAACACCAGTTCGGTTACACCAATTACGGAGAGTACCGATGTATCTTTCAACATAATGATCATGTTGTTACCTAGTTGTGGCAAAGCTCGAAAGACAGCTTGCGGCACTATAAAAAACCATAGAGTTTGCATACGGCCAAAACCTAAAGACCTAGCGGCTTCGGTTTGGCCTTTCTCAATCGATAGAATAGTGGCGCGAAAAATATCGGCGTTATAGGCCATATAGTGAATACCCAAACCCAATATGCCGGTTAGCAGGGCAGGGATCAAAATGCCCACTTGGCCTAAACCAAAATAGAGTAAGTACAATTGCAGCAATAGTGGCGTACCCATAAATAACCAAATGAAAAAACTTAACGGATAGCTGAATATTTTTTTGCCGTAAAGTGTCGTCAGCGCCACAGCCAATCCGCCAACCAAAGAGATAAGGGCAGCGAATAAAGCAATAAATAAAGTATAACCAGTGCCCGTAAGCAAGGTCGGTATGTTGTCCCAAACTGGAGTGAAGTCGAAATTCATGATGACATTCTCCAGTTAGTGATAAAGATAGCGGGTGTAACGGTTATACAACCAGTCTACGAAACTAATTACGCCATAAATCAAGATCAGGTAAAAGACTGCCGAGACTGCAAATACTTCGAACGGTTTGTAGGTTGAACTGATGATGCGTTGAGATTGGTACGTGAGTTCCACCACCGAGATGATCGATACGAGTGACGAGCCCTTTATAATAATCACACTCAGCACGCCCAAAGAACGAATCATCAGTCCTGCTGCTTGCGGTAAAATAACCGAGATCATGGTTTGAATGCGGGAAAACCCGAGTGAGCGTGAGGCTTCGTTTTGGCCTTTGTCTACAGCAAGAATAGATCCGCGAATAGCCTCAGACATATACGCACCGCCATTCAAGCCAATGGCCAGCAAGCCCGCTGTATAGGCTTCCAAATTAATACCAAAGGCAGAACCACCATAATAGAAAATCAGTAGCTGTACGAAAAATGGCGTACCTCGAATCACACTGATGTAAATTCGCGCCGGCCACCTTATGATACGAAAAGCAGACGAACGCATAATTACCAGTATTGTCGCTACAACCAAACCCAGCATAAATGCGAGCACCGAAATAGTGACTGTGACCCACGCGGCCTCTAGCAGTAGAGGCGTAATCTCCCACATTAAAGCAAAATCCATACCTTCTCCTCAGCTCTATTTTTTTGAACTATTATGTTGGTTGATAGGAACTATCGACTGATCGACAAAAATGCTATCTTCTAGATCACAAGACCTATCAGGTAATTTTACTAGAGTGGCCCATGACAATAGATGCAATGCTTTAAAGAGCATCATCTGCTTGACGCTTTATGAGTCATCGAAATCTAACTAAAAAACCAACGGCCGGGATAAGCCCCAACCATTGGTCATCTGCAGATTATTTTTATAAAATACTACTTCGAAATATCGAAGCCAATCCACTTGTCCATCAGCGTTGCGTAAGTACCATCGGCTTTAATTTCATCAAGCGCTTTTTGAATCGCAGCTTTCAATTCCAGCTGGTTGCGCTGGACAGTAATAGCTGCTGGATATCGGTCAAGACCTTCTGTCGCAATACGGGTGAATTTGTAACCTTTCTCTTTCATGGCCACAGCCACAGGTACGTCATCAACCGCAATAGCGGCAACACGACCGGTATTCAAAGCCAATAAAAGGTCAGGCAAGCCCTGGAAAGTTTGGTTAGACCATGAGTTCTTACCGTCTTTTACTCTGTTGACAGCCCACGTATTTGCAGTCTCTCCCAAAGTTGACCCCATAACTTTACCATTCATGTCAGCTGCTGATGTAATACCAGAGCCCTCTTTAGTATATAAAGCAGAGCCGGCCCAATAATAGTCAGATGTAAAATCAACCGCTTTTCTGCGTTCTTCGGTATCACTCATTGAGCAAATACAAGCATCATATTTACCTGCCACTAAAGCAGCGATAATGCCGTTCCAGGGCGTGGTCTTAATCTCTGCCTTCAACCCCATTTTTTCGGCAATTGCATTGGCAACATCAACGTCAAAACCTTTTACATTGCCTTGTAAATCAACAAAGCTAAAAGGCGGATAAGCACCCGAGTTCGATACCTTTAAAACGCCACTTTCCTTAATCTCACTAAAGTCACGTGCCTGACTTACCGAAAACGGCAGCATAACAATCAGAGCAGCGGTGACTGCAAATCGTGTTTTTTTCAATAATTTCATATTACTTTCTCCAAAGAAAAGATCATTTTATATCGCGAATAAATACGCATTAACACCCTACTTACACTTAACTTACCATTAACAAAATCGTGCTATTACATAGCTGACCCCACAAATAGATACGTTAACTTACACCAAAAAAGCACTACCCTAAATTTACTTCAGGTTGCTAATCGATGACTTTTTTCAAACCCCTGCAAAAAACTGTCGAGATTTTTACCGAGACTATCACTGAGATAACCACCTTCCTGTACCAGCACAGTGGGCTTGCCAAGTTGCGCAATGCGCTCTGCAATTCGACAAAATCCATTCGTCGTTACACTAAGGCCACCAAAGGGGTCGTCTATCGATGCGTCTAAACCAAGTGCTACCACAATGGCCTCGGGGGAGAACATCTCTACGGTTTCAAGCAGATGATCAAGCCCAGTCATAAATGAGTCATCATTAGACTGTCTTGGCAGCGGCACATTAAGATTGTATGCATAGCCGGCGTCTTCCCCACGCTCTTCAGCATGCCCCCAAAAAAACGGGTAGAAACGGACAGGATCGGCATGAATTGAGGCGGTGAATACATCGTCACGAGCGTAGAAAATATCCTGCGTACCATTTCCGTGATGTAAATCGACATCAATGATTGCAACACGGTTATAACGGCTACGCAGTTGTTGTGCTGCAATCGCAGAGTTATTGAGATAACAAAATCCACCAGCGATATCTTTGAATGCATGATGCCCCGGCGGACGGCAAAGCGCGTAAGCAACAGGCTCTCCATGCAGCACCATCTCGGCAGCAGTACCCGCACAATGCGCGCTACTAACCACTGCGTTATAAGTCTCAGCAGCTATCGGACAGGCTGTGTCAGCCATATGATAACCCGCTTGCCCAACTGCTGAAGCCGGGTAGCTACCATCGCGACGATCCGGATGTATGTTTGGCACAACCTCCTCCGAAGCACTATCTATACGTTGCCAGCGATGATGTATATTTTTCAAAAACCGCAGGTACTCTGGGGTATGAACCGCAGATATCAACGCAAGTCCAGTGTCTGTCGGTTCGATATGCTCGCATCCGGCAGACAAAGCTGCAGCCAACAGTGCGTCTGCGCGTTGTGGAACTTCTGGGTTTTTAGCCTGCGCACCGCTAGACGTAAAGAACGCCGGATTGTGCTTTGCCTGTGAAACTGAATAAATTGCTTTCATTATTTTCGCCTGGTTTCAAAACCTAAGTTCTTTGTATACTGTTTTTAGCTTCGACCCTCTTTTAGCCGACCCTTTCTTATTTGATCCATTTTATTTGATCGACTGTTATTTGATCGACTGTTTATTATCAAAAATTAACTTTGTCGGCACTCTTCAAATTAAGCCTCTGCCGTGCTTGCTCTGGCGTCGCTATCTCCAATCCTAGATTATCGAGAATCGTACGAATCAGTTTGACTTGTTGGGCATTGGAAGTGGCCAATTTAGGCTTTCCAATAAACAAATTGTGCTCTAATCCGACCCGCACGTTACCGACTAGAATGGCACCCATAGTGGCAAGACGAATCTGATGATTTGCAGCAGCGAGCACTGAAATAAGATGATTTTCTGAGCCAATCAAACGATTAGCAGTCGCTTCCATATGCATCAATTGCTCTGGCGCTGCATCGATACCACCGAGTACACCCATGACAAATTGCAGAAAAACTGGCGCTTCCTTTTTTTCTTGCGCAGGTACCAAGCCAAGGTGTGAATCAGACCAACGTCGTAACACTCGAATTCAAATCGTGTACCAAGGTTCTTCCCAACCTTTTCAAGTAAAGTATCAATGTCTGAAAATGTATTGCTGAATACCACATCACACGTTGAATTTAACAACTGAGGCTCCCTTTCGTGCTGCCAATTATCGTAGCGCTCAGCGAGCGGAAAAATACCGAAATTCATTGAATCCATGTTGAGCGAGCACATTTCGGGAGCGGTTTGCACTGCTGCTTGCATCCGATCCTCAACCGTCATCAGTGAAGACCCACCGGTAGAAATATTGATGATCACGTCCGTACCTTGCTTGATTTTCGGTAGGAACTGCATAAAAACATCGGGATCCGAGCTCGATCTACCGTCATTTGGATCTCTCGCATGCAAATGTAAAACGGCGACTCCAGAATGCGCTGCCTCTATTGCAGCCGTGGCGATTTGATCCGGCGAGATCAGCAGGTGTGGGCTCTCAGTAATTGTAAACGGCGGACAGGCGATGAAATGATCACCCTCCAGACCACCGCGTGTGCGCCGCGAATAGTGGATCAGTCCGTTTACGCAGGCAACCTCAACCAAACGGAGGTAGGCATTTAACGAGCTTGGCAATGGCGCTTTGCTAGTACGATCGGCCATAAGCTCAGATGCCAGCAATTGTCCTTTGCCACGTACATCGCCGATAAACCAATATTTTTTCATTAGTTCAGTCAGCAATTGCTTAAGTCTATCGCCTTGATTTTTGGCCCGCTCAATCAGCTGCTTGTGTTCCATCTCTTCCAATACGGCGAGTCCAGCAGCACAAGCCAAAGGGTTTCCGGCATAAGTAAATCCGTGAATGAACCCGCCGGTATCGAGCACCTTTTCGACCATATCACCTCCTGCGACCAGTGCACCCGTCGATGGACCACCTATCGGCTCCATAATAAATGCCAGTACACTTTCTGGATCATGCTTTAATATTTCGTCCTTAAGTAACTCTGCATAGAGTAAACCACGTTCTTCATGGTCGAGATCATCGTGATCCAGGTAACAGGTTGGTGCCGCCACTATTGGCATTTCGCACATCATTGGTGCAAAAGGCTGTGACATTTCCGTTATGCCGGTTATCGCTAAAGCATCAAGCCCTCGGTCCAATACCGGCCTACGCTGGCGCGACTGATAAAACAGGTGGCTTTTGGGTTTCCAAGTATCCGACGAGATATCTGGTGGGTTGAACGAGGTCATGATCAGGCTCTAGTGCTAAGACATTTGTTGCAGTTTTGATCATTGATTGGTATTTTACAAATTACTATTAAATATATTCATTATAGTTTAAAACTATGCAAGAACTTGCCTGGAAACTCGACTGGAATCTGTTGCGCACCTATATGGTGATAGTGCAGGAAGGCAGTATTACTGGTGCTGCTAACCGGTTGTCACTCGCACAGCCCAGTGTCTCCAATGCGCTCAAGCGCCTAGAGGAGCGGCTGGGGAAAAAACTCATCTACCGTGGCCCTGGCCGTTTCGACCTGACAAAACCGGGTCATTTACTGTTCGATGAATGTGAGGAGATTTTCGGTAGCGTTTCGCGACTCACGGTACTGATGCGTGATGTTCAGGAAGAACTAACCGGTCATGTACGTATCAGCATGGCAAGCCACATCACTTGCCCTATCCTCGACAACTCGCTTGCCGACTTTCACGCCAACCATCCAAAAGTGACTTTTAACATGCAAGTCCTTAAAAGCCGTGACGTCGAACGATCTGTGTTGCAAAAAGATGCCAGCTTTGGACTGTCGCTTGATATGGAACGCAATCCACGCTTGCAATACACCCACTTCTATCGAGAATATTTCGGTTTTTTCTGCGGACCCGGACATCACCTTTTCGGTGTAGAAAACCTTGACATTTCACAGTTGCTCAACGAATCGATGGTTTCATTCCAATCCGATCAACTATCTGATGCATTACGTCCAGTGGCACTGCTACGCGTTGCAGAAGGCATGCGTGGACCGGTAGTCGGTACCTCCTCGCATCTTGAAGAAGTAAAACGCATGATTATAAACGGACTGGGAATCGGACCACTTCCGGTACATGTGGTTAGCAGGGATATCCGCGACGGATTACTGTGGCGCTTGCCGCCATATGACGCAAGACTTGCCATCGAGGTCAACCTTGTTACCAATCCGCGCGCTCACCTGACTCGCGCAGAATCAGAACTAACAGATCAGTTAATCAAAACAATCGGCGACTTTTCACTTAAAGAGCGGACTTATGGATAGCAACTGCGCCCATGATCACCACTTCCCCCAACAGCTTAATAAACAACTTTAAACCGTTTTTTGCCACCGAATACACTGAATAACACGGACAAGTGATTGAGGTAAGAGACAACATAGTCATTTAAGTTAACGGCTCAATATTGTCTTTTTGTCATGCCGGCGCACGCCGGTACCTAGTAGTTTTTATTTTTACTATATGTCCGGGGGTGACGTGTGTTTGAAGTGGATTCGGCTGAGACATCCAGCGTATTAAGCTTCCAGCTAATACGCCCTACGATTTTGCCAATCATTTCGTGATCTCGGGAACTATAAAAGCGAACCGAAGGCCGATAAATACCAAACAAATACCCGAATCTCCTTCCCTGCCTTTTTTTCATCCGTGTCTATGCGTCAACATTCGTGGCTAAATAATCTTTATTAAATAGCACTGTAAGCTAGCATGACAAAGATTGATGAGCACACCTAATAACTGTCTTTTTATTCACTGCGCGATGTAATTTCAATCAAATGGTAGCCAAATTGTGTTTTAACCGGCCCATGAACCTCACTTATCGCATCATTAAAAACCACGGTATCAAACTCTTTAACCATTTGACCGGGTCTGAAGGATCCCAAGTCACCACCCTGCTTTCCTGAGGGACAGCTTGAGTGCTCAGCTGCGACCGCAGCAAAGTCAGCACCATCGGTAATGAGAGTTTTTAATTCGTTACACTGATCTTCGGTTGAAACCAGTATGTGCCGTGCGTTGGCTTGTGCCATTTTTCTTCTTCCTAATAATTGAGGTGGTTTTGTGAATTCAACTTGTAACAGTCTAAACAAAAATCGAATCTATTTCAGGTGCTTATCCAATTCAATCCTCAAAACCTATATTCTTAATGATCCCCCCTTCTTTCATGAGTCGGGATGTTTTGAAAAAATCGAGTTGAGTACCCTGGCAATGAAGCGCAACTTTCATTCGTCTTCTGCCGTAAGCTTGAAAATTTTTTTTATGTATCACAGTCAACACCTCAAAGTATTGGGCCGTTTCTGGTTTATCTACGGGACGATAGTAATGACTCGCTATCGGCACATTCAAGAGCTGGCATAAACGTGATATTTTTAAATCGTTATCGGTCTTTTTCATTACTTTATTCACTTTAATGCTGGGTTGTCGCGAATGAAAAGGCCATGGCTTATTTTAATAGAGCAACATATATTCTTGACTCAGCCAACTAATTTTCTAATTTTTGAATGCTCCGTTTATCGGCATTAAGCGCTGCCTTTCCCTCAACGACTTCACCTCGTTGCTCTGCAAGTAGTTGTTTTTCCCAGCGAGACACAGTTGTGGAACAAGCACCAGACAAATCCATCAATTGTTGATTTGTATAATTGTCTTCAACATTAATTTAGCATATCCCAACTTTTAGGCTGGTGTGCAATTTTGACGCACCTTTCTGATTTTACTTGTCATTTCTTATCCTATTCCGATGGCAAATAGGCTATCAAGTACTACAGGTTTGCTACATCATAACCAGTTCAGAGTAAACCCTTCAGGTCGAATAACTAAAGTAATTACGTATAAGGTCGATAGAAAGTTGTAGATCGGTAATTTAATGATATAAAAACTGGCCAATATTGATGAATATAAAGTCAAAACTAACACTCGGTGCATTATTGCTCGCTAGTATTCCTGTCGCTGTGACCGGTTTGACGAGTGGCTGGATAGCCAGTCAAACAGGAAAGGATTTGTTGCAACGTCAGGCGCACAAACAGTTGTTATCCACGCTTGAAAATAAGCATGCTCAAATACAGTCCTATTTAGAGTTAATTCATCAGCAAACCAGTAATTTTGGCAGTAATGGTGGTGTTATCGATGCATTTAAACAGCTTCTGCATGCCTATCCCGATTACGCCTCGCAGGCTGGAATTGGTGATCGACAAGATAAACGTAAAGCCCTAGTTGACTACTATCAGGAGAACTTGATTGAGCCTTATAGTCGAATGGCACCTGAGCACCAACTGAATGCTAGCACCCTGGTGGAACAACTCGATGATAATGCCCTGGCGATACAGTACAACTATATTGCAAAGAACCCACTTCCCATCGGCGAAAGACAAAATGTCAAAACATTTAAGGATGCCTCACTTTATTCCACGACACATAGCCAAACTCACGCCCTGTTTCGTGACTTCGCAGAACAATTTGGCTTTCAGGACATATTTCTGGTAGATGCTTCAAGCGCTCAGGTCATTTACTCTGTTAAGAAAAACCTTGAGCTTGGTTCCTCGTTAGCCGCTAGTGGATTCAAGGATAGTGGTTTGGCTCGCGTGTTTACCCAGGCGATGGAAGACGAGGAGAAAGGAAATGTGAGCTTTGTCGATTTCGACACCTACCCATCGGCCAGTGGCCAACCTGGTGCTTTCCTAGCCTATAAGATCAAAGGCTTCCGAAAGCCAATGGGAGTGGTAGTTTTGCAGCTCTCGATCGAAAAATTCAATGCCATCATGACCAACAATGGCCGTTGGAAAACTATTGGCTTGGGTAATAGTGGGGAAACTTATCTGGTAGCTGCGGGAGGAACATTACGCAGCGATAGACGGTTGTTCATTGAAGAATCACAGAATTACCTCAGCCTACTAGATGATAGTGAGCACGTTTTGAGAAACAAAATTGCAGAGCGAGGCACTGCTATTGCTTTGCAACGGGTCGACACACCTTCGGTGCAGCAAGCATTGCTCGGTAAAACAGGTATAAATACAATTACCGGTTATCGTGGCAATCAGGTTTTATCCGCCTATACCTCCCTTAAAATCGAAGGCCATGACTGGGTGATAATTAGTGAAGTAGATACAGCTGAAGCACTCGGTACAGTGGATGAGCTGCTCCAGTCACTCATAAAATCTTCTGGTTTAGCGTCACTTGCCGTTCTGTCGATTGCTATATTTCTCGGATTTACTAGCGCCAGACTGCTCTCTGGTCGATTTTCCACTGTTGCTAGTCGTATGAAAGAAATAGCCGATGGCAATGGTAACCTAGACGAACGTTTACCTGAAAAAGGAAAAGATGAATTAACTGATATATCACGAGACTTCAATCGGTTCGTTTCGCAAATTCGAGAAATTATCGAGTCAGTCATAAACTCATCCAATAAACTCTCAGACAGTGCTCGAGATATAAATTTGGATGCAGAGCAAAGTCGTAACCGAGCCCAGCAACAACACCAACAAACAGCCACTATGACAAAGGCGTTGGGTAATATTTCTGACTTGATCAACGAAACCGCAGTACATACTTCCTCGGCCGTTGATACAGCCCAGCAAGGTCGAGCAGAAGCTGAGCAAGGACTCGTGGCGGTACGTGACGCTGTTGTTGCTTCTACTGAACTATCGGCCGATATTGAACGATCAAACGAAGTGATTCTTCGTGTCAGTCAAGAGTCAGATAAAATTGAAGAGGTATTGAAGATCATTAGTGATATATCCAACCAAACTAACTTGTTAGCACTCAATGCGGCTATCGAAGCCGCTCGAGCAGGTGAAAGTGGACGTGGTTTTGCCGTTGTAGCTGATGAGGTTCGCAGTCTCTCACATAGGATTCAAGAAGAAACCTCGGGCATCCAGGAACAAATTGATTCTTTGCAGCAAGGCACACATGAAGCCACCAAAGTCATGCAAGCCAGCCAGGAAAAAGCACAGAAAAGTGTCCAGCTTTCTGAATTGGCAGGTAAAACGTTTGAAGCCATTGCCGATTCAAACAGTACTATAACGATGATGAATGGAAAAATAGCACGTGCCGCTGAACAGCAGGGCAGCGCCATTGTTGAGTTGAGTGGTAATATGGCCAAAGCCTATGAACTGGCGAACGATGCCACCACCGCTACCGACAGCACCATAGCGCTAGGAAAGGATGTAGACCTGTTATCGAAAACATTGCACTCCTTGGTGTCTCGTTTTGACGGCTCGCAAAAAATATAATTAACTCAAATTGAGCAACTAAATTGGATGCAAGGGAACCGGATAACCTAGGGTAAACTATCTCAGCATCAAATTTTAACTATCGGTACCACCCACTGTGATTTCATCTATCTTCAAACTTGGCTGACCAACGCCGACTGGTAATGACTGCCCTTCTTTGCCACAAACACCGACACCTTCATCGAGTCCCAGGTCATTGCCAACCATAGAAATTTTGCCCATGACTTCGGGGCCAGAACCAATCAGCGTTGCACCTTTGACTGGTGCTCCGATTTTTCCATTTTCAATCAGATAGGCTTCCGACAATGAAAATACAAATCGACCGGAGGTAATGTCGACTTGTCCACCGCCAAAGTTAACTGCATATAATCCTTTGTCGACTGAGCTGATGATTTCCTGTGGGTCGCTTTCCCCAGCTAACATATAGGTATTGGTCATACGCGGCATTGGCAAGTGGGCAAAGGACTCCCGTCGTCCATTGGAGGTCGAATTGACACCCATTAGTCGTGCGTTCATTTTGTCTTGCATATAGCCTTTAAGCACACCATTTTCGATTAGGGTTGTGCACTCGGCTGGTACGCCTTCATCATCAATACTGAGTGAACCACGCCTGTTTTCCAGTGTGCCGTCATCGACTATGGTACACAGTGATGAGGCAACCTTTTCCCCAATTCGGTTACTAAAAGCAGAGGTTCCTTTACGGTTAAAGTCACCTTCTAGTCCGTGCCCAACAGCTTCGTGAAGTAACACGCCCGGCCAACCTGGCCCCAGTACTACGGGCATGCTGCCAGCCGGTGTTGCAACTGATTCTAGATTGACCGATGCCTGACGCACCGCATCTTTTGCGAATTCATAGGAAAATTCAAGATCGAAAAATTTATCGTAACTATGTCTGCCACCACCACCGGACGAGCCCTGTTCACGGCGACCACTGTCTTGCAATAATACAGTGACATTGAGTCGAACTAACGGTCGTATGTCGGCGGATAAAGTATTGTCCGTTGCAGCGATGAGAATGTGCTCTATACCGCCGGATAGTGAGATGATTACTTGTTCGATTCGACTATCGAGTGAACGTGTGTAAATATCGAGTTTTTTCAGTAAGTCGACTTTATCATCGGCATGACGCCCATCAACTGGATTGGCACTGAGATAAAGTTCATTAAAGGTATTTGAGTTTAAAGCTACCTGTGTTTCTCGATCTTGCCCATGACTAGCTATGGCTCGAGCGTTTTTAACGGCCTGCTCTATGGCGTTGCCTTGCAGATCGTCACAATAAGCGAAGCCTGTTTTTTCGCCTGACATTGCTCGAATACCGACACCTTTTTCTATATTAAAAGAACCTTCACGAATAATGCCATCGTCCATTACCCATGATTCTTGTTGGCTGGTTTGAAAATATAAATCACCCGCGTCGATGTGTTGGCTTTGCAAACCATCAAGGAAACCATTGAGTTGATTAATGGTTAAACCTGTAGGCTCGAGTATTTTTTGCGTTACTTGTTGCAGAATTGACGACATAAGTTGCCTCATTAAACCTTAAATTTATGGGTATCTCTAAAAGTGAACTTTTTCCACGATAACCGTCGTGGCCCTACTGTCGGCAGACCGATCAATCCTCATACACTTACGTAAACTCCGGTTCAAGGCATGTGCTCCATGCATTGCTCTACCTTCGGAGCGCCGAACCGCTGCATTCATGCAGTCGTCCGCGCGGTGCTTCCATGCTCTAGTAAAAAAATACTTTTTTTAACAACACCCTTATTTCAGTTCGTCGCGTTGACCGACGATCAATTTGATTTCATCTGCTGCCTGACTGCCAGGCACCAGATGCAAATAGTCGGATGGTATTCCTAGGGAAATCATCCAGTCTCGTAATTCTGTTGCCCAAATTTCACCGCTGTCTTCGCCTGGATAGCGAATCAATATGGCTGAATCGATACCTTTTTCCCAATAGTTAATGGCCGAACGCACAGCACTAAACTGAGTAATAACTGCGCCTGAACGGGGTTGCGCCCATTCATCTGCGCTTAGTGTGAATATGCGTAAACTATTCGCAGATAATGAAAGAGACACTAGTAGTAGCAATACTAGTAAAGCGATTCTATTTATCACGCCTTTTAATTTCCTGTTTAATTTTTGGTTTTTCGATTAAGACGATTTTGGGGTCATCCCAACTGCCCTTAATGGTATATTCAATTTCAACTGTTTTATCGATAACAGATTTAAATATTTTTTGCAAAAGCAACAAACCCCAGCCTACCCCACTTCCTGCGAGAATGCCTCCTATTACTGGCAAAGTTTGACGGACCTTTGGGGTGATAAACATTCTCTGGTCATAGACCTGGCTTTGCAATCGGGTCGTGCCTATCACTAACACTTTAGCGGACGGACCATCCATAACTGTATTGTTAGTAATAAGATTTTCACCCTCGATGGTATAGCTGCCAGCGATTTGGTCAAACTCCAAACCATTGGCAACCACATCACTAAATCCAAACAATAACCGTCGCGGTAAGGCATTCAAACTCAGCAGGCCAATCAAACGTGCTGCGCCAGGCTCAACATCTTTCAAAACACCTTCCTTCAAAATAAAGTTGGCATTACCAGTCAAACTGTCCCAGTTAAAATTGAGTAAGCTATTGGTCCAGGTTAAATGACTGTCGAGTTCAATCTCCCCACCACCGATGGCATCCCCTAAGCCAATAGCAGCCATCGTCTGTCCAAATTTTGGCCCATTCAGTGTAAAATCAAAACTGGTTATATTTGTTTCGTTAATCGGTTCATATTCCCATAATCCTTGTCCTTTCAAAAAAACCTTATCGCGCTGAAAATCAAATTTTTGAATCACCAGTTTATTATCATCCAATCGTGTTTCTAGTCTAAGATTTTCAACCTCATATTCGTCGTAGTTCGCCACTTTGCTTACAAGGTTTAGGTTGTAAAAATCATCAGGCAATAGCCCAGAAGCAGGACCAGCCGACTCTAGAGATTCAAATTTTATGTGCTCAAGATTGGCAGTTATTGGGTTTTCTGCGGACTGTTGTTTCGGTATAGCTAATTGCCCTGCGAGATGGGATGATTTGATGTCAACTAAAAATTCGTCTACCGCCTGGGCCAGCAAAAAATCGATATCAGTCCATCGCCGCCTTTCGACCTGCACTGATTGAAGCTGCAAATCGACCAACTCAATTAAGTTCCATGCGCTATCACCAGGAGCTGCTTTACTATTGGTGTCATATTGACTTATTTCAGCTTGATACCAATCTAACCAGTTATCAACCGATAACGTTGGTAACGAGCCATATAACCTGACACCCCGATCTAACCCATTTAAGCGGAGTGATGTTGAAAGCCCAACATCCAATGATTTTAACTGGAACACGGCACTGCTTTCGACTATTTCAAGATCACCATGCGCTAATATATGTGACCCATAACTAACATCAAAATCGATTTGGTCGTTGGCATAAATTGCAATGACGGCAGTTGTTTTTCGTGAAAACGATGCTGGTTTGAATAATGGTGTAGGTAGTTCAATTTCTGTATTCTTAAGATCACTTTGACCGCTAATTCGTAATACCGGCTCAAGATTATTGCTCTGTTTATTATCGATAGCCAGTTGAACTTGCCAGTCACTTTTACCAGTCACGGCCTTTGACATGTATGTCGGTAATAAACTCATCAATTGCTGGGTGTTTATCAGACCGTCAGCCTGAATCAATGTTTTGCTATTTTCCTGATCAGTATTGATATTAATCGTTATTGGGTCATCAAAGTAATGTGCTTTGATATCGTTACCTGTAATTTGATCCTGAGTGATGAGCAATCGACCATTTAACTGTCGTAATTCGACATCCCATACCGGTGCATTGACACCGCTATTTTTAAATTCCAGACCAATATTAACCCTGCTGTTTGAAGTGTTCTCTAACGGTATTTCTAGGTTTGCCTCAACTTTTACCTGCCCTCTGGCATTTTTAAACTGACTAGCGACCTTTCTAAAACTTTTCGAGATTGGCATTGCGAGCCAGGTTGGCAATGCCTTACGGGTGTCGGCATTAGCATGGAGATTTAAGTTAATTGTCAGCTTGGAAAGATCAGCTATCGATACTTGTCCCTGCGCATTATCAATCTGGCCAAAATTAGCACTAGATATTTCCGCCAAAAAGTCCAGATTATGGAATGTAACGTTGCCTTTACCTTTACTGACGTTGTCCCAGGCTGGGGCGAACTTTAGCGTTGCATTATCTATCTGAAAGTCGACATAGAGCCCACCTGAGTTTTTATTATCCAGGGCTCGAATATTCTTCAGTCGGCCGTGGAACAACAAATTACCCTGGGACACGTCGGCACCTTTTATACCGTCGTCAAGCCATGCAAGCACATTGGCTGGCAGTAGATTTACCGGTAGGTATTTTGATTTACTTGCGGCATTACCCTTATCAAAACTAGCTCTGAGATACATAAATGGTGCATCAGCCTGATCAAAGTCTAACAACAGGCGGCCAGTCAAACTAATATCGCTATTACTTGCTTCGAATTTGGGGACAGATATATGCAAACCGGCCTTATCCAGGCTAGCATTAGCCTCGAAGGTGTAACGCTCTATTCCTATGGGTGCCCTAAAATCCTCTGCAAAATCTAGCGATAATTGCTTGCCTGTCGATTTAAGGCTTAGATTTTGATTGCCTATCGTCAATGAAGCCGATAAATCACTAAACCCTGGAATCCCTGAAACAGGACTACTGGATAGGTGACTGAGCTGTGTTGTCAGAAATAAACTGTTGCTTTTATCAGGATCCATATTGAACCAGATATTTTCGAGCTTGCCTGATAGGTTACTACTCACTAACTTTTCTGCGATGCTATAAGGCAGTGTCTTATCGTCTAGTGCGGTGAGTATCGATAGGTCAATACTTTTCACCCAACCAGATAAGTTTGATTTTTTTCCGGCTTGAGTCAGATTCAGTTGTGCTTCAATTTCTGGAGCTTTCTTTTCATTCAAAACTAGTTGATCAAGCTGAGCAATAACTTGCCAACCTTGCTGTTGCTTTTGAATTTTGAGTCGTGCGTCGAAAGAAAACGCTATCGACTGCGCAGCATCAGTTACTTGATATTGCGCATTGTCGATAGAAAAATTAGATTGAATAATGGGTGGTTTTTCAGAATCAAGGGTTAACCAAAAACTGGCATTGGTGAATTTAGCCTGTTGTAAACCTGTGATTTCGATATCGAGTAAACTGACCAACTGTGGGCTTATACTAAACTCATTTAGCTCTGAGTATACAAGCCCTTTGCGCTTGCTAAATACGCCTTGAGCATTCAGTTTCCCACCCAGATTTTGTAAATTTGTATTCAATTTTGCTCGCACCACACCGAGACGACGCTGCATTTCAAATACGGTATTTTCAATTTTGTATTGCTCTCCACCATACACATCATCTACGGTAATTTGTCTGATTTCGAGATGAATCGTTTTTGGGTTCATACCGGTGATCTGAGAAATATCAAACTCAAGCTGATCTAGCTCACGTGACTGACCTGGCTTATTCGGAGGTATTAAATCACTCAGCGAAATATCGCTTAGCCACCAGTGCTTATTTTGGTCTTTGCGTATCTTCAATGATTCAATCACTGCACTGACCTCGTGTATGACGAGTGATTGAGCGAACAGGCTTCTCCAAAGACTGATTTCGAAACTTAGTTGTTCGACGACAACCGATTCGATGTGGTTTGGTATCGTTAAGGTGGCATTGCGCACATGGATCAGGTGATCAAATTGACTCCACTCCAGCTCAATATCCCTAAAACTCAAGCCCGGTAATACAGACTGCCTTAGTAAACTTTCAATATCACTTTTGAAGTATTGGACCTGAGGGATACTTAAGCGCAGAACACCAATCATGACTGCGGACAGAATAAGCATCCAATACAGTATTTTTAGTGTTGAGCGAATGAGAATTTGCATTAATCCTGACGTGGGTCGAATTTATGAGTGCTTATTTCAATTACACCGGCACGACATCATAGGTTTCCTGTGAAAAATGTGTCTCAACCTGAAGTTTGACTGGTATTTTCACAAAGGTTTCAAGTTCTGCCAAACTAGCCGCCTCTTCATCCAGTAGACGGTCGATGACATCTTGATTAGCCATCACCAAAAGCTGTTGCGCCTCGTCATAAATTCTAGCCTCACGTAGAATTTCTCTCAGTATTTCATGACAAACAGTCTCAGTTGTTTTATGCGAGCCTCGCCCATGACAGGTGTGACAGGTTTCGCACAAGACATGCTCTAGGCTCTCTCGAGTGCGCTTACGGGTCATTTCAACCAGGCCAAGTGGCGACACGTCGAATACCTGTGTTTTAGCGTGATCCTTGGCTAAGTGTTTCTCGAGCGATTTCAACACTTGTCTCTGGTGGTCTTCATGCTCCATATCAATGAAGTCTATGATGATAATACCACCCAAATTACGCAACCTAAGTTGCCTGGCGATAGCTTGCGAGGCTTCCATATTAGTTTTGAAAATAGTCTCTTCAAGGTTATGATGCCCAACGAATGCACCCGTGTTGATGTCAACAGTGGTCATCGCTTCGGTCTGGTCAATAATTAAGTAACCACCCGACTTCAATTCCACCTGACGTCCTAATGCACGCTGGATTTCATCATCGATGTTATACAGATCAAATAGTGGACGTTCACCCGGATAATGTTCTATTTTAGCGGGCAGATCAGGAATGTATCGCCCAGCAAACTTGAACATTTTTTGATAGGTTTCTCTTGAATCAACCTTAACAGTACTGGTGCCTTTGCCTACCATGTCACGTAGCGTTCGAATCGATAGTGGCAAGTCTTCGTGTACCAAAGTACCCGGTTTGACTGACCGAGCAGATTCAGCGAGTTCATCCCAAAGCTTACTCAAAAAATTAATGTCGCGGTGCAGCTCGTCTTCATCGACATCGACTGCGGCGGTACGCACAATGCAACCACCCTTTCGGTTATCATTTAAAAACTCACCAAGCAAGACTCTTAATCGTTCGCGTTCAGCTTCGTCTTCAATCTTGACTGAAATACCAATCATTGACGAGTTCGGCATGTAAACTAAATACCGAGATGGCACCGAGATGCTGGTTGTCAAACGCGCACCCTTAGTACCCATCGGATCCTTCACAACTTGCACCATCACAGACTGGCCTTCACGTAATAACTCGTTGATTGCCAATCGGGGTGCTTCTGCTTCCAGGTCGGTCTTGTTATTAATATCGGAGACGTGTAGAAAGCCCGCTTTCTCTAAGCCTATGTCAACAAACGCCGCTTCCATTCCTGGCAATACGCGATTGACCTTGCCGTTATAAATATTGCCAACTATGCCTCGGTTGCCTTGTCTCTCGATGCACATTTCTTGCAAGACACCGTTTTCGACTATCGCTACACGGGTTTCCTGTGGCGTAATATTGATGAGTATTTCTTCGCTAATTGTCATGCTTATACCACCATTCCTACATAACCGTGATGTCGGCTTGTTGCAAAATTTTGGCTGTCTCGAACAGGGGCAAGCCCATGACAGATGAATAACTTCCTTCTAAATTTTCGACAAAAATGGCTGCTTTGCCCTGAATCGCGTAAGCACCTGCTTTATCCAATGGTTCGTTGCTAGCGCAGTAAGCCGCCACTTCTTTCTCTTCTATGACCCGAAATCGTACCTGATTCAGCGACAATGTCAGACGGGTTTGTCTCTGGTAACGAAATGCAATACAAGTAAACACTTGATGCGTCCTGCCTGACAATTTTGATAGTATACATCGACAATGTGCCGGGTCATGCGGCTTGCCGACGATTTCATTGTCAATCGCGATAGTCGTATCGGCTGCAAGTATTGGGATGCCTTCCTCATCCACAGCATGACCCGCCGCATCCGCTTTGGCTTTAGCCACTCGACGAACATACTGTTCCGGTGTTTCCGACACAAGCGGAGACTCGTCGACATCAACAGCCAACACCATAAATTGAACACCAATTTGGTGTAATAATTCGGCACGACGGGGAGAACTGGAAGCAAGATATATCATTAGTAATATTATCGATCAATTATGTTTCAAAAGACAGACAACAACTGTAGAGCACCTCTTAAAAATGCACTTTACCCGCGATTGCCGCCGTGGTCTCGTGGCCCCTTCTGTTAGCAGCCCAGTGTTACGCCATCCGGTCGATCCTCATGCACTTAACGAACACTCCGGTTCTGTGCGCCGCGCTTGCGGAACGCGGGGCCCTTTGCACTCACAATAAAGTCACTATTTTTGAAGTTGCTCTATACTTTATTCGCGGTGATATGGGTGCCCTTGAAGCAGAGTCCAGGCGCGATAGAGCTGTTCGACTAATACCACTCGCACTAAAGCATGCGGCATGGTCATCCGACCCAACGCAATGGTTTGCGAGCAGGCGGCTCGGCAATCATCCGCTAGCCCATCTGGCCCACCTATCACTAGATTGACGCGTGGGTACTCGAACATCCAGTGCTTGAGTTGTTGCGACCATTCGATACTTGACCACTGTTTACCCTTTTCGTCGAGTGCGATATTAAAACTACCGGGTACTAGCTTTTTTAATATTTGCTGCGACTCCTGTTGCTTCGGTCGCTTTGAGGCATCGTTATTTTTACGATGCGCCAAATCAATAGAGGTTATTTTAATGGGGAGTTCGCGTGGCATACGCTTGATGTAGTCGGTACAAGCAGTATCAACCCAGCTGGGCATTTTCTGGCCGACAGAGACAATTTGGATCTGCATTGATAGCTTAACCGATTAACCGCACCGAATCGCTAATCACTAGTGTCTTCAGACAAACCTGCATCTGCCATTTCTTCGCCCCAGAGCTTTTCAAGATCATAGAATTCACGTGTCGCAGGTAACATAACATGAACAACAACATCGCCCAGATCGACTAATACCCAATCACCGACATCCAAACCTTCGATACCCAGTGGTGGTTGGTTTCGTTTTTTCGCAGCATCGATAACCGAACCGGCAATTGAGCTCACGTGTCGGCTCGAGGTACCGCTAGCGAATACCATATAGTCGGTAAAACTGGCATAAGGGCTCACGTCCAGCACGACAACATCATTCGCTTTTATGTCTTCTAATGCGGTTAATACCATTGCTTTTGCAGTTTCAGTTTGCACTGGTTTTTTGGTTGAACCGGGTGTTGAGTCGTTCACATTATGTCTCGTAAAGATGATTATTAACTATATATTCAAACACTGCATTTGGCAGGCATGAGATAACTGGTTTTGATACTGACAATTGTTCTCGTATTTCGGTTGAGGAACAACTGCTTTGTTTAATTGCCAATGGTAATACATGGCCAAATTTTTCCTGCGTTAAACTACCCACTGATTGCGTCCAGTGATTGCTAAAAATATCAGCGTTTAGCTTGATATTTGGACGCCGACAAACAATCAAGTGAACCAACTCCAAAATACTGGCTGGCTGTTTCCAGCTCAAAATATTGTTAAACGCGTCTACACCTAACAGCAACCCGATCGAATCATTCGGGCTTTTTTCACGCACTTGTCGCAAGGTATCGACCATGAAGGATGCCCCACCTCGATCCAATTCCAATGTATTGGCGACAAGTCGGTCATCCCCGGCGATTGCCAGCTTGATCATATTCAGTCTGTCACTGCTACTGACCTGCGGTGCACCTCGATGAACTGGATTGGCACAAGGCAGGAAGTGAACCTCATCCAGCGCTAGACTTTCTAGAGCTTGTTTTGCCAACTGGATATGGCCATTGTGAACCGGGTTAAAGGTGCCGCCAAAAATGCCAATCATATTTAAGCTCGTATGTGGCCATCTCCAAACACTATATATTTCTGTGAGGTCAAACCTTTCAATCCGACGGGACCTCTAGTGTGAAGTTTATCGGTGCTAATGCCTATTTCTGCACCAAGCCCATATTCGAAGCCATCCGCAAAAGCGGTAGATGCATTCACCATCACCGAGCTTGAGTCGACTCGTCGCAAAAAAGTACGCGCTTTTGTGTAATCTTCAGTGACAATGGCATCCGTGTGATGTGAACCATGACGATTAATGTGCTCTATTGCCTGATCCATATCATCTACTATTTTAATCGATAATATGGGCGCAAGATATTCGGTATCCCAATCTTCATCACTGGCGACAGTCATATTGTCAGGACTTAATAAAACCGATCTTTGACAGCCTCGAAGCTGTACGCCTTTGGCAACATAGGCATTGATCAAGTCTGGCAAAACACTATCAGCGACCAACGCAGCTACGAGCAGCGTTTCCATTGCATTGCAAACGCCATAACGTCGTGTTTTGGCATTCAGAGCAATATCAAATGCCTTGGTTTTATGCGCTTTATCATCAATAAAAACGTGGCAAATACCATCGAGGTGTTTGATGACTGGAATCGCTGATTCGTTCGAAATTCGTTCAATTAATGACTTGCCGCCTCGTGGAATGATGACGTCGATTGACTCGCTCATATTAAGCATCAAGCCAACTGCAACTCTATCGGCTGTATTAACAACCTGAACAGCATGCTCGCTTAAGCCTGCTTGCTGTAAACCCTGCTTGATACAAACATAAATGGCTTGATTCGAATTCAATGCTTCTTTACCACCGCGTAAAATACAGGCGTTACCTGACTTGATACAAAGCGCAGCGGCATCAACCGTGACATTCGGCCTTGATTCGTAAATGATACCAATCACACCTAATGGCACTCGCATTTTACCGACCTGAATTCCACTAGGTCGGTATTCCATCTCACTTATTTCACCAACGGGGTCTTGCAGTGTTGCCACTTGTTGCAAACCTTCTATCATGCTATCAATTCGGTCATCCGACAGTAATAAACGATCAAGCATAGCAGTATCCAGACCATCGGCTTCTGCTCTGGTCATATCTTTCGCGTTTTCTGATTTGATGCTAGCGCGCTGACTGTCGATTACTTGAGCAATGTGATGCAAAGACTGGTTTTTAATTTCGGGACTAGCCTGTGCAAGCACATCTGCAGCAATTCGAGCATGCTCGCCTAGTTGCTGCATATATTGACTAATATCATTGCGTTCAGATTCAACTGAATGGGCCGTGTCCAACTCAGTAAGGGGGCTATTTGGCAAGACGTTCATTTAAGATTCCTGCTCAAGCTGAGAGATCGACTTAAGCCCACAAAAACCACATACGATTGTTTTCAAAAGAAGCCAGTCTCGATCAAGAAAGTCATCATGCTGCTGGCCTTTGTTAATGCGGTCCAATGTAGCACAGCTTTGCAATAAACGCTCAATTTGATCAACTTTCAATCGGTTTAAAGCCGATTCAAAAAGACGCTGCTTAGAACTCCAAATACGCAATTCCTGCCACACTTTTGGGGTCATTCGACCCCTAGCTTTTGCTTGTTGTAAGCCCATTAATTGTTCGAGTGCAGATTGTAGCGACCAGCGTAATTGAACCGTGACATAACCTTCAGCTTTCAGGCTATCGAGAATTCTAATGGCTCGTTTAACTTTTCCACCCAGGCAGGCATCGACCAGTACAAAATGATTGTATCGAGAACTTTGTGCTACAGTTTGCTCGATTTCCTCGAACGACACCGTATTTTGATCGCAAAAACGCAGCGACAGCTTCTCTAGTTCCTGGTCGGCTGCCAGTAAATTCCCTTCGGTGCGCTCGACTAAAAAGCTCGCTGATTGTTTATCGACGATGAGTGACTTACGCCCAGCTCTTTGAATAATCCAGTCAACCAGTTGATGGTCCCCAGGGGTTTTGAGCTCACTCACCTCTCCCACTTGCTGTATGCGCTTGAACCAGCTCGAATTCTTTGTCGGTCGATCAAGTGCCGGGATGACGAAAATAAAAACCATGTCCTCCGGAAGTTGATCACAAATAGCTTGAATTGTTTTACTCCCTTTCTGCCCTGGCTTTCCGCTATTGATCACAATCACACGGCATTTCTTGGCCGAAAAAAGTGACAACATAGCCGACTCTTCAAGCAGGCTATCCCAATCAAAGCCTGATTCGGTGGTAACCGTGTGAATGTCTTCAAAATCGTTTTGTCGCAAGGCTAACCTGGCTTGATCGAGCCAATCGCGCACAAGCAAGGGTTCATTGCTCGAAAGCAAATAGAGCGAAGATGGGATTTTACTGAGGCTTGCCGGGAACATGGTGCTGTTTTGTGGCCAAATTAGGAACTAAGCGCATGCTATATAACAACACCCAACTCTTCAACCAAGAAACTTCTCCAAATAGCAGTTTGCTGCAATTAATCACTATAGGGGTTAAGTAATACGATTTATATTATCCTGAACATCGTCATCAATACGCCCGTGACATACTTTTCATCCTGAACATAAAAAAACCCTCATGTCATTGCTGACCTGAGGGTTAAGAGATTACTTTCTTATTCCTTTTAGCTGCATCCTGCCAAGCCTCCTGCCTATGATGTATTAGAACCTCCTGGTTCACATCTCCATTGCTCAAGTCCCTATGAACATGGAACCATTATAATGATAGGTTAGCTCAGAGCTATAGTCCGAAATACATAGGTTTTGTAGTCAAATTCGATAGAACGTGTAGGATTTGTCCTACACGCTAAATTTCTCTCAACCCATCTGAGGGCTCAATCGTGGCTGCTCGGAAGCCACCTAGAATTGCGGCTAACACGGCTGTCGCCATGGTTAATCCTAGCGCCCAAAAGAAATGCTCAGGTAACAAAAAACATAAGGTTTGATCAAGGTTTAATCTCGGTGCTAAAAATCGATTGATTAATTGTTCGAATACAAGGTAAATCAATACTGCAAGTAGCCATCCCAGTAATCCGGTTAGGCAAGACTGTACGACAGGGAACAACACGATCCGACTGCTCTTAAAACCTAATAATCTAAGTATGCTCAAGTCTTTCTTTTTACGATCTACATTTGCCCACAAGCTCGCTCCTAACGAAAAGGCAAAACCAACGGCCCCTACGCAAGCAATGATCCAGAAAATTACCGATAGATTTTGATCAATTGATTGCACAGTATGAATCTCTGTGGTGTTAGCCTTTACTCGAATGCCTTGCTTTTCGAGGTCGGTGACCAGACGATTGACATCATAAATTGACTCTGCATACAGCCTAAAAGACGGATATTTTCGCAACTCAAATACTTCCGTATCACCCGACCAGCCAAGCTCAGGGACAGCACGTCCGTCTTTAAATTGCTCCGTCGCCAAAAGTAGGTCCAGATTTACGAAGGCAATATTCCGACTGCTGAAGGCTGCATCGACTATATCAATAACCGTCAGTGTCAAATGCACCCGTTCTCGTTTGCCCTGGAATTGTCTCGCTAAACTGGCATCAATTGCCTGCCCCTTTGCTATCTTTAGTTTCCTCGCTGCTGCTTTGCTCAGAATAACTTCGGAGTAACCTATCGGGACTTTACTTAACTCCTTTAACAAAGGATCACCGAGTGCAGTTGCCATCATTTCAGTCGATAGAATATGCCGGGCTGTTTCACTTTTTAACTGAATAGTGGCTGCTAATGCCCGAGTTTTAGGAATAATAAACTCGACTTCTGGGCGCTTTCTGAGTTGCTCGATCCACTGCTCATCATAATGACCACTGCCGATGGGACGGATCTCTCGGTTGACTGGATTTTCTACCAATCCCGATATCATTGAGCTGACGATTCCAAACTTTAACCCAAACAATATCATCATCGGTGCAAGAACTGACGCGAGTGCGAAAACAAAGCAGCCCGACATACGCCATTCGTGGCTATAGTCTCGAAAACTTAATCGAAGAATATTATTCAGTTGGCTCATAGTGATTCGTGATTCATGATTCGTGCAAAATCCTAAGCTGGGCTCTAGTCTCGAAAAAGTGACTGATAAACACGTCCATTTTCTACAGGGCCCGCTTCTTGATGAAGCGTGCGTAAATCCATTTTATAGACATGCGCCCAATCATGACTTGAGGTGATCAGGGTGATTTTTAGTCCTTTGATTAACTCCATTACCACCGCCATGATCTTACGCGCAGTGATCGGATCTAACGCAGCTGTCGGTTCGTCGGCGAGTAATATCGATGGCCGATGGGATAATGCTCGCGCAAACGCAACCCTTTGCCTTTCGCCAGCGGATAACAAACCGGGCAACTTGTCGAGTTGGCGCTGAATGCCAAGCACTTTTGAAATTGAGTTAATAGAATCATCGTCTGCCAGGTTTAACAACCGACGCGGCAGTTCGATGTTTTCGCGCACCGTGAGATAAGGCAATAAACCACCCGATTGCAACACATAACCTATGTTTAGACGTCGAATTTGAGCCAACTGATCACGTTTTTTGCGATGCCAAAGCTGATCAACATTTTTCATCTCATTGTCGTTGGTCTTGATACTAAATTGTTTGGCTTGATCGGGATGTAGTATCAGCGCCAGCATATCCAGCAACGTGCTCTTACCACAGCCACTGTGTCCTACGAGCGCTATATTTTCACCTTTATGTATTTCAAGGCTTGGAACAAGCAACCGAAAACCGACGTTTTCGACCATACGCTCCTTTACAACATTTTTGAGGTTATAGATGATTGACACTTTGGGATAAAACTCGTTACGGTTTGGCTTTTAATATGGGATTCAGAACATGACAAATTTCGCCATGTTCATTGCGACAGTCTTATCGAAACATTTTAATTGCGCTAGCTGGCAATTATCAAAATATTAGGGCAAAAGGTCGAGTGACACCGGAAAAACAGAATTACCATTGACCGGCCCTCCGCCAGGTGTCACCCAAAGGTCGGTATGATCATGTAAGGCCTGATAGTAAGTGATTTTACTTTCCAATCGATGCATAAACTCTATTTGCACTTTGGCTGACCATTCCTCCCAGCTTTCCAAGGTAAGATTCATCACTTCCCCGGTATAGGGTAAGTCTTCAATATATTCACGCATATAACCCATTTCTGCCAGGTTCGCGCCTGAGCCTGACGTACTGCCAGCAACGGATGATGGATCGAGGCTAACGGTTGCAGCCAGGCTCTTCAAGTCTTCTATAAAACTTTTAGGGCTAAGCACGCCTTCTTCCGCAAGTTCTAGAACTTGTTGCATGACACTTTTCAAATCACTCAATTGGTCACGAGTGAGTAGCACGCGCACATCGACTGTAGAACGTTCAGGATTCTCAAAATCCTTGTCGACCATCCAGGCATTGAATACGGTTGGCAATGGTTCGCCTGATTTTCTTTGTAAATAACGCATACGTAAGGCATTGCCTAATTTTGCAACACGGGTTTGCAATTGAGATAGTTGCGATTGCGTTTCATCTAAACCTGCATTCGTTTTAGCTACCTCGCCTAACGGAATAGGAGATACACCATTAGTAGTGGCAAGCACTTGTTGTGTTATTTGATTCGCGAGCACTTCTAATACGGTGCCAAATTCATCCACTTCTGCGAGACGGACGCCATAGTAAAAGTCACCGATACCGGGGTAATAAGAGAGCTCTTTATAAAGTCTCTCTGTCTTTTCGTGGTTTGCCGACGATGATTGAGCGCGCAAATGTAAAACCCAGATCGAAACACCTTTGTCGTAGGCCAGTTGCCTTAAAGCTTGTGCGCTGAGGCGGGTAGAGCCTAGAGAGTCATGACTTTCGCGAGGCCCAGCATCGGTAATCAAAATAACATAACGGGCATCGAATTCATCCCAGTTGGTGTCTTCGATGGCTGACTTTATTCCAGCGTAGGCATCTTCGCGAAAGTCCCGGCTAGACACTTCGGATGGGCTTAATTCATTCACCTGATTAAAGAATTGTTTGACATCCGTACCTTGCTTGAGACTGACATAAGGTCGAACCAGATATTCTAATTCAGGCACCTGGTCGATGTTGTCTCGATAGGCTGTCAAACCGAAGCTCACTTGATTATTTAAGCCTTGCTTCTCTATCGCTGAGTAAACTTTGGCAACCGCCTCACGGGTACGATCAATGTAAGGTCCCATAGACGCAGTAGAATCAATCACAAAATGAATGCCGCTACGATAACTGCGCGTTTTTTGACTGGCAGCAACGGTATCAGCACGACTAGGCTCATCTTGCAATGGCACGCTGGCTATCTCGAGTAACCGAGCCTGTTCATTACCTAAGTAAACATCTTCGTGTTGTTTGATCGGCACTAGGTAGAAATCTTGGCGAATGTCGACATGCGCCTCGGGTTGAATGGCAATTACCGGAAAGTCAGCGCCAAAATCGCCTTTCACTGCTGATTTATAGAGCGCCTGATAGGCTTCCTTGTCGTAATCTTCGACCAGTACCTGTAAATCCTGCTTGCTATCAAACAGCATCACACGCTGCGTATCCTGTGGGTCTTTGAATGATACCGTGAGCGCCTGATTCCAGATTATGGTTTGCGCCTGCTTCACCCAGCCGGCGGCATCATCGAAGCTGCCATGACCTACTTTGATCCAGTCCTGTTTTTTCTGATAAACGTAAAGAACGCTAAATGGTAAAATTTCACTCGATGAGGCTGACTGTTCTGGTGCCTCATACAGTCGAGCATCGGGCGTACTCAGCACTCGTTGATACAGCGTATTCTTGCCTTCCATAAGTAATGGTGTTTCGGCAGCTGACGCACTATTGCCAAAAACAACAACCAGCCCGACAAGCAAGCTTTTGATTAAGTTTCCCATAAAATCACCTTAATGCCTGATGCTTACTATTTTAAGTTCAACAATAATTGACGCGCATATGGATTGCCAAATTCGGCCTCATCCAACGCCCACTGCCGCAAATTTTGTACGCTATCGATTGCCGGTTGATAACCAGCCAATGCTGCTTTTTGATACCACTTATAAGACTGAACAGCGTCTGCCTGGTCCAGCAAGCTATTGTCTGCTCGAAACTGAGTTGGGTCAGACATTAGTGCCATTTGCATGATTGACTCGAGATGACCTTCTCTGGCGTTAAAAAAATAAAGCAGGTGAGCATCCGCCAAACTGCCATCTTGCTGGTAGATTTTTGCTTGCTTGAAAATTTCAGTCAAAGGATACGGCTTGCCTGTCTTGCGTGTGCTTTCTATTGTTTTCCTGGCGGCCATGCCAGGTGGCATTATTAGCTCACGATCAATGGTGCCATTGTTTGCCAATGAATCAGAGGATGAATTAGACGATACAGCCTCAGTTGGCTCCAACTCAGCTACTTTTTGATCTACCGCCCGCTCTGAACTGTGTATGTCAGAGCCATACCTGTCAGGACCAAGCTGACTGGAATTGTTTCTGTCAGAACCAAAAAAGACAAATAATATGAGTCCGGCGACGGCCAATCCGGTCCAGAATAATGGGTTACGCTGTGGTGCTGTCAAGATGGGTTCGCTCAGGGTAGACATTCGTATGTTATTTTTTTTGCCCTATTAAACGGGCAATGACCCCAATGATTTTAAGGGCCTATGGATTTTATCAAAACTATTATAAACCTTTGTAGTGGCAGGGTAAATTTCGAAGTTGCTGTTTTCTACACTATTTCACATTCTTTTCAGTTGAAAAATTAACTGACTAAATAATGTTTGCTCCAGTGTTCTTTCGGCGCTTTCTTTTTCTGATTCTGTACCCAACAAATTGTTGCTATCTTGCTCGATATTGATCTGACGCTCTATCACTTTTGTCTGCGAAGGCGTGACATCCTCAGGTTTCTTCAGGCTATAACTGAGCCGTTTAGACATTTGCACAATTGTCTTACCAGTGCTTCCACTATCGACCAGGTTACGCTCCGGCAAACGGGTTATTTTAACCTTAAGTTGCACCGGATCATTGACGTCATTGTTTTGCAACTTGGCACCAGCTTTAACTAACATGCCACTCAACAGTCTGATTTGATCGACATTCAAGCTATCATCAATCAATCGTAATTGAGTTAACTCTATCGGCAAACTAGATGAACCACGTAACTGGAATCCACAGGCAGTCGTTAAACCAATTAACGTGAGTATTGCGATTAGCCGAAATCGCTTCATACCGAAACTTGAGCCGATAATTGGCTCATATCACTATATTGACTAGTTTCTTAGGCACCACTATCACTTTTCTGATCGTTTTGTCTCCAATGAATTTTTTAACTTGCTCATTGTCGACCGCCATCGCTTCGCAGCTGGCTTTATCGGTGTTGGCACCGACTTGCATTTTAGCGCGAAGCTTACCATTCACCTGAATCACCATTTCGATGCTGTCCTGAACTAGTGCGCTCTCATCCACTAGCGGCCAGGCGGCATCGAGGATGACGTCATCATGTCCAAGCGCTTGCCATAGTTGATGGCATAGATGTGGAATAATCGGCGCCAGCATGAGTACCATATTGTCGAAAACCTCCTGCTTAACGTTATGCCCTGTTGACGAGTCATCGTTAAATTTAACAACCGTATTGAGCAGCTCCATATTCGCTGCAATTGCGGTATTAAATGTCAATCGACGTCCGTAATCATCGCTGACCTTTTTGATCGTTTCGTGTAGCTTATAACGCATCGCTTTCTGCGCTACATTGAAGTCGGCACTATTATTAGTTTCAGTCGGGGTCGACTCTATTTTTTGCTCAGTATGCTCATGAATGGCAGCCCACAGACGCTTTAGGAATCGGTGCGCGCCTTCCACACCAGCATCTGCCCATTCTAAAGATTGCTCTGGTGGTGCGGCGAACATGATGAACAGGCGCACAGTGTCTGCGCCAAAACGATCGATCAATGCCTGAGGATCAACCGTATTGCCTTTCGACTTGGACATTTTACTGCCATCTTTCAACACCATACCCTGTGTCAGCAGTCGCTTGAATGGCTCGTCGGAGTTTATCAATCCTTCGTCGCGCATCAATTTATGGTAAAAGCGGGCGTATAACAAATGTAGGATAGCGTGTTCGATACCACCGATATAATAGTCGACCGGCGCCCAATAGTCGGCGCGTGCGTCAAGCATGGTTTGATCCTGACCCGGGCAGGCGTAGCGGCTGTAATACCAGGACGACTCCATAAAAGTATCGAAGGTATCTGTTTCGCGCTCAGCGGGTTTCCCACAGCTGGGACAAGTTGTTTTTTTGAAGGAGTCCATCGATTTGATCGGTGAGCCAATGCCCACGAACTCAATATCTTCTGGTAACACGACCGGTAAATCTTTCTCCGGTACTGGCACAGCACCGCAATCATTGCAGTTGATAATTGGGATCGGCGTACCCCAGTATCGTTGGCGTGAGACGCCCCAGTCACGCAAACGAAAGTTGACCTGACGCTGTCCTTTATTTTGCCGTTCGAGCTGACCAGCAATTTTGTCAAATGCCGCTTTAAAATCGAGCCCGTCTAATTCGCCCGAATTACAGCAAACACCTTCTTTGGTGACAAATGATTCATACTCTAGATTTACTTCATCAACATCGGTTGAGGCTCCATCGATAGGTGCTATGACTTGTTTGATTTCGATATTATATTTTCGAGCAAACTCCCAGTCGCGCTGATCATGCGCGGGAACAGACATAATGGCACCGGTGCCATAACCCATGAGTACAAAGTTAGCGATCCATACTGGCATGGGCTCACCATTGACAGGATTAATCGCATTAATATTCAGAGCAATACCACGCTTTTCCATTTTTTCTAGCGCAGCTTCCGCTGTATTGGTTGTTTTGCAGTCATTGATAAACGCAGCAATTTCAGAGTTCGTCTCGGCGGCTTTCAACGCGAGTGGGTGCTCTGCTGCAATCGCCATAAATGTTGCACCATACAAAGTATCGGGGCGTGTGGTGTAAACACTAAGCGCATCGTGGCCAGGTACGTCAAATTCAACTTCCATGCCTTCAGATCGGCCAATCCAGTTGCGCTGCATGGTCTTGACTTGCTCTGGCCATTCAACCGTATCAAGATCATCCAACAGCTGATCGGCATAATCGGTGATTTTTAAAAACCATTGCGATAATTCCCGACGCTCCACCGGGGTATCACAACGCCAGCAGCAGCCATCGACGACCTGCTCATTGGCTAGTACCGTTTGGTCATGCGGACACCAATTGACGGGCGCGGTTTTTTTATAGGCGATGCCTTTTTCCATTAATCGTGTGAAGAACCATTGTTCCCAACGATAATACTCGGGCTTACAGGTGGCTAGCTCACGGCTCCAGTCGTAACCGAACCCGAGTCGCTTTAACTGCTTACGCATGTAATCGATATTTTCATAAGTCCACTTTGCGGGTGGCACATTGTTTTTGATCGCAGCATTTTCTGCGGGTAGACCAAACGCATCCCAACCCATGGGTTGCAGTACGTTTTTTCCTAACATGCGCTGATAGCGAGAAATAACGTCGCCTATGGTGTAATTGCGCACATGCCCCATATGGAGCTTTCCACTCGGGTAGGGAAACATCGCCAGGCAGTAGTAACTTTCTTTAGCAGGGTCTTCACGTACTTCGAACTGACGTTCATCAGACCAGAATTTCTGAGCCTGGGTTTCGAGTAATTTGGGGTTGTATTGCTGATCCATAAATGGTCTTTTGGTTGAGTGCTTTTAGAATATTTTCTTTAAATATACGGCAGGTTGTAGTGACAGAAGGATACCTCACTGTATCGTTAACTTAAACCTATACGCCAGTTTTTTCACGACGCCCTATAAACCAACCAATTGTCAGCATGATCAAAATTAAACCCGCTATCCAGTGCTGCAATTTAGCAAAGTAATAGAAGGGTGTAATGCCAGTTCGACCATTCATTATTTGTGTTATTGATAGTACTTTGAATTGCTCAGTCTGCTGGATGATTCGCCCCCGGTAGTCAATAAATGCACTGATACCGGTGTTGGTTGATCGCACCATCGCCCTGCCCGTTTCGAGTGATCTCATTTGAGCCATCTGTAAATGCTGATGCGGTGCCAATGAGTCACCAAACCAGGCGTCATTACTGGCATTCACCAATAGGTTAGCCTGTGGGATTGATAGCATAATGTCGCGACTAAAGGCATCTTCAAAACAAATGGAAATACCTAGAAACAAGCCTTTCACCTTCATTAATGCCTGCTCGTCTGGACCTGGCTGGAGATCAGAATAGGGAATATTGATTAAATGGCTCATCAGGCGCAATAACCAGCGCAATGGGTAGTATTCACCAAACGGAACCAAATGACGCTTGTGATAGACAGCTTCATTATTATCCAAGTTGGCACCGAGCATTATCATGCTATTGTGGATTTTTTGATTGGCTTTATCCGAAACCAGCAGCCCAGTGAGAATGTGACTATCTTTCTCAGCGGCCATTTTTGACAGCGGTTCTAAAATGTTTTGTCTGATATTTTCAGACTGACCCGGCAAAGCTGTCTCTGGCCATACGATTAGATCGCTGTCCCAATGTTTTTCAGTTTCACGCCAATAGGTATTAACAATATTCTGGCGTTGATCGCTTTGCCATTTAATTGCCTGAGCTATGTTGCCCTGCACTATCGTGACGTCGAGTGATTTCGACTGTTGCTCGGTCCATTCTATTTGCTGCAAACCTGAGCCAAAAGCAAACACCAGCACGATAATAGAAGCAAAACGATAGGCCTTAGTTTGAATCACCTGAATCAAAGCAACTGACACCAGCACGGCGATGGCACTCAGCCCATAAACGCCGAGTAATGGCGCGAAACCTGCGAGCGGGGATTCACCCAATGCATAACCCAGACTTAACCAGGGCATGCCGGTCAAAACCCAGCCTCGAAACCATTCGAAGCTAAACCAGAGAATGGGCACTAACCAGATAGACTGCTGCCCTATTCGACGTTGTATCGACTTCCAGGCGAGTAATGTTAGCGCGGGGAAAACAGACAGGGTGACGATCATCAGCCCAGTAATGGCAGCTGCTACAATCGGAGGTGCCATTCCAAAGTCATGCAGACTGTTATATATCCAGTAAACGCCAAAACCAAAATAGCCTAAACCAAAACAAAACCCAGTCAGAGCTACTTGCTTATTGGTGTCTCTTGAATCTGCTAACACAAGCAAAAAAGCGGGCAACATAATTACCAAAGGCCAGATAGCAAAGGGAGCGAAGGCTAGTGGCAACAGCGCACCGACTAGCGCGCTGAGCAAAAGCAAATATGGCAAAGTTAGGGTTTTCAGGAAGGTCGAAAACCGAGTATTAGCTACGATCATCAACAACCTGATATAAATGAACCTGACGACTGTCGGCATCTAACACTTTAAAAGTCAACTGACCGAGCGTAATTGATTCGCCTCTATCAGGTAGGTGTCCGATATGACCGAGCAGATATCCACCCAGAGTTTCGACATCCTCATTGACGTAGTCAGTTTTGAAATAGTCATTGAAATCGGCTAATGGCGTTAATGCCCTGACACTAAACCGATGCGCGCCATGGGGCTGAATATCGAGTTCATCGTCGTCATCATCGTGCTCATCATCGATCTTCCCAACGATTCGCTCCAATACATCTTCGATAGTGACTAGACCAGAAACACCACCATACTCGTCGACTATCATCGCCATATGACTACGGTTGACACGAAATTCTTTGAGCAACACATTTAACCGCTTACTTTCGGGTATAAATGACGCCGAGCGAATATAGTCATTGATTTCGAATTGATCGGGCTTTTCAACCGAGAGTTGCAGCAAGTCTTTCGCGAGCAAAATACCAACAACATCATCTTTATCATCATCGATAACCGGGAACCGAGAATGACCGGATTCGGTAATTTTTTCGATAATGGTAGCAAACGAATCATCATGATCAAGCACAATCATCTGACCTCGGGGGATCATGATATCTCTAGCTTGCATGTCCGAAACCTGTAAAACGCCTCCGATCATGTAAAGCTCTTCTGCACCGATCAATTGGTGAGCTTGCAGGTTTTTTAACAGATCCAGTAACTGTTTTTGATTTTGGGGCTCACTGGTAAATGCATTCGAAATGCGTTCCAGCCAACCCTTTGTCGACCCGACGTTATCAGAGCCTGCCATTATGGCGCCTAAGGTAGTAAAACATGGGGTTCATTATACGGACTAGTGTAACCGAGGGTAGACAAAATTTTGATTTCTAGCGTTTCCATTACTTCAGCTTGCTGATCATTTTGGTGATCAAGCCCCTGCAAATGAAGCATACCGTGGATCACCATGTGGGCCCAATGAGCATCACGAGTTTTGCCCTGCGCCAACGCCTCGGACTCGACAACTGGAACACAAATTACCAGGTCACCCAGGCAGTCGTATTCTAGGTAGTCGTCATCTGCAGGAAACGAAAGCACGTTAGTGGGTTTATCCTTACCTCGAAACTGCTCATTTAGCGCCTGACTTTCTGCTTCGGTAACAACGCGTATAGTTTGCTCTAAGCAGTCAAACGATTGCAAAAGAGATGATTCAATCCATTGCCGGAATTGATTTATAGAGGGTAAAGATTCGATCTCGTCATCATTTTGGAGATCGACATTAAGCATGGTTGTCAAGCCAGCTACTCAAACCTAATTTTCATATTTGTCATATGCTTCGACAATACTCTGTACCAGTGGATGACGCACTACGTCTCCAGAAGTAAAATTTACGATACCAATCGCTTCGATTTCCTTCAATATATTAAGGCTATGACTTAAACCAGAACTTTGATTACCGGGTAAATCTGTTTGCGTGATATCACCAGTGATAACTGCCTTGGTTCCAAAGCCGATTCGAGTCAGGAACATCTTCATTTGCATCGGTGTTGTATTTTGGGCTTCATCCAGAATAACAAACGCATTATTCAAAGTCCTGCCGCGCATATAAGCCAGCGGAGCCACTTCTATAATATGGCGAGAAATTAACTTTTCGACCCTGTCGAAGCCGATCATTTCATATAATGCATCATAAACTGGGCGCAAATAGGGATCGACTTTTTGTGACAAATCACCCGGCAAAAAACCTAGTTTTTCACCGGCTTCGACCGCTGGTCGCGTTAAAATTAGCCGAGCAACTTCTTCATTTTCAAGCGCTTGAACAGCCTTGGCAACAGCCAGGTAAGTTTTCCCTGTGCCAGCTGGCCCCACGCCAAAGTTAATCACTCTGTTCGAGATGTTTTCCAAGTATTGACTTTGAAGTTCAGTTTTAGGACGGATGAATTTTTTCTTTAACTTAACGGTTTGTGCGTCAAAGTGCTCAAGCTCTTCTTGATTGGGTGCATTTAAGACACTATCAATTTCATCAGTCGACAGCGCATGACCAACCGTCATTCCGATTAGCTGCTCAATTGATTTAATCGCATGCCGCGAAATAACTTCATTTGATCGCACCGAGAGCTTTCCATCCTTAACACTCAACTTCAAATCAAGCTGCGACTCAAGTCGCTTTAGGTTTTGATTCAAAGCACCGCAAAAATTAACCAGCTGAGTGGCTTCAGGAAAACTAAAATTGATTACTTTTTTTATTGTTTAGGCCTCTAAATAAAGGGTTTAACGGTTTATGAGTACAGAGTCTGTTATCGACATTAAAAAAGCCGGTCTAACTGACTAGTTCGCCACGTAAGGAATTATTCAATGCTTCCGTGATTTCCACGTCGACAAACTGACCGGGCAAAACATCACTACTGGTAAAGTTCACA
Source organism: uncultured Acidimicrobiia bacterium (assembly GCA_964195315.1). Classification (GTDB taxonomy): domain Bacteria; phylum Pseudomonadota; class Gammaproteobacteria. Next base: position 39,004 of record CAXMOZ010000132.1, read on the forward strand.
ACCCGATTATTCTCAGTTCTTCCCTGCATTTGCAGCTCACTTTTTCGAGAGAAACCTTCTACCAGTATCTTTTGCCTAGTTCCGACCATTTTTCTTGATATTTGGCTTGCCTGTATCAATATTGTGTCCTGCAAGGACTTCAAGCGCGTCTTCTTTAAATCCATAGAAATATCGTCAGGAAGAAAGGCAGCTGGTGTCCCAGGTCTCTGACTATAAATAAAGCTAAACGAGGTATCAAAACCAACATCTTCAATCAACTTCATTGTTGCCTGAAAGTCAGCTTCAGTTTCACCTGGAAAGCCAATAATAAAATCGGATGAGAGACTTAAATCTGGACGAATTTGACGTAACTTACGAATTTTATGCTTGTACTCAATGGCGGTATGGCCTCTTTTCATCATCATTAACACTCGATCAGATCCACTCTGAACCGGCAAGTGAAGATGACTCACCAACTCGGGAACTGTCGCGTAAGCTTCAATTAGATTATCAGAGAATTCAACAGGGTGTGAGGTAGTGAAACGAATTCGGTCGATACCATCAATAGCTGCAACATAATGGATCAGAAGCGCCAAATCAGAATAGTCGCCATCATCCATCAAACCACGATATGCATTGACGTTCTGACCCAATAAATTGACTTCTCTAACGCCTTGCTCAGCCAAAGCAACAATCTCGGCCAGAACGCCATCAAGAGGCCGACTAATTTCTTCGCCTCGAGTATAAGGCACCACACAAAAGCTGCAGTATTTGCTGCAGCCTTCCATAATAGAAACAAACGCTTTGACGCCATCTGGCTTCGGTGCTGGCAAAAAGTCAAACTTCTCTATCTCAGGGAAGCTAACGTCAACCTGGGCTTTACCGGAAGAGCGAGACTCAGCCAGCATTGCGGGAAGCCGATGTAATGTTTGAGGGCCAAAAACGAGATCAACAAATGGTGCGCGAGTTCTGATCGCAGCGCCTTCCTGACTGGCGACACAGCCGCCAACACCAATAACGATATTGGGGTTTTTATCCTTTAACTTGCGCCAACGACCTAACTGAGAAAAAACCTTTTCCTGAGCTTTCTCTCGAATAGAACAAGTATTAAGTAGTAATACCTCAGCATCTGCTTCGTTATCAGTAACCGAAAGTTGACAATCACGTCCAAGTACATCCAGCATTTTAGCCGAATCGTACTCATTCATCTGACAACCGTGGGTTTTTATATAGACCTTTCCGCTCATGTCATTATTTTAACTAAAAGCGGGGAACATACACGGAGTTTGTCCGATTTACCAGTGAATTGCGGAGGTCACGGTGAGTTAATAGGATATAGATCAAAAGCAAATTTTGCCCGACGCCTAAGTTCAAAAATACTCAGAGCCATCTTATCCGATAGCGACCGTAGTCAGATACAGAAACTGCCACATATAATGATTAGAATCAAAATATTCTGCAATGTTTACTAGGTTGATCTATTAGTTAGCTAGCGATCCTATTTAAAACGCGCGTGCTTTACTGCTAAGTACTTTAAACAAATGATTATTAGTCGCTTATTAAACCTTTTTATTCACGACGCTCTTATTCCTGAACTCTAATACACTCGAAGTACCAGCCAAATCATTCTTCCTATTTTGCTCATGTATTAAGTCAGCTATTTCGCACTGAGGGTTATATTCCTCCACTGCCTCAAGTAGCAGTCGACGAGTCATCTCGACGTCATTTGCTAACACTGCCGTTTCAAATTGCCCTAGAAATGATTGGACAGTAGACCAGGATAAGCTATCTTCATTCGCTGACATGATCAGTTCATGCTGGGTTGGTTTTACATTGCCACCAATAAGCAGTTCTTCGTAAAGTTTTTCTCCAGGGCGCAGGCCAGTGTAAGCAATCTCAATATCTCCCGATGGGTTATTGTCATCCTTCACTTCGAAGCCACTTAGGCGGATCATACGTCTAGCCAAATCCACTATTTTAACTGGCTCTCCCATATCTAAAACAAAGACATCGCCACCTTGACCCATCGCACCGGCTTGTATGACGAGCTGGGCTGCCTCAGGTATCGTCATGAAATAACGAATGATTTTCGGGTCAGTCACCGTCACCGGTCCACCGCCTTTTATTTGCTGCCTGAACAACGGAACCACAGACCCAGAAGACTCGAGCACATTACCGAATCTAACCATGGTGAACCGTGTTTTTATCGAGGCCTGTCGCGCAAAACCCTGCAGCACCATCTCCGCAAAACGTTTGGTAGCACCCATGGTATTGGTCGGCCTAACGGCCTTATCCGTCGATATCAGCACGAAGGTTTCAACGCCCGAATTCACCGCTGCCTGGGCAGTTCGAAAAGTTCCAATAATATTATTAGAGACAGCCTCCATAGGATTTTTTTCAACCATCGGGACATGTTTGTAGGCCGCCGCATGATAAATCGTTTGCACAGCAAAGGCCGAGCAAACATTTTCCAGTCGACTTTGATTCCCTATCGATGCCAGTATTGGCGTAATTATGTAATCTTGCGCACCTGAGAAGATACGTTGAGATATTTCCCTCAACTCATTTTCAATCATGAAAAGTGCATGTTCGCTGCGCTCGTATAAAATAATTTCGCGCGGACCAATTTTGATAATCTGACGGCAAAGCTCAGATCCAATAGACCCACCCGCTCCAGTGATTAAAACCACTTTACCTTTAACATTGGCAGCCAATAACTCATTATCAGGCATTGCCGATTCGCGCCCCAGCAAATCACGCACACCGACATCCCTAACGTCATTAACCTTAACCTTGCCACTGGCAAGGTCATCCATACCAGGTAGCGTGGTCACGCGGATAGCATATGGCTCTAACTTCGAGATCAGCTCGTTTCTACGATGCCTTGAAACAGAAGGAATGGCCAAAATTACTTCGGTGATTTGTAAATCATCAATGATTGAACTCAGCTGCGCAAAACCATAAACTTGCAGCCCGGCAATAATATTACGCTGTAAAGACCGATTATCGTCAATGAAGGCCACGGGTTTAAAGTCGGGGCTTGCAGAAAATGCACTGGCTATTTGAATGCCGGCAGCACCTGCACCATAAATAGCAACCTTTTTTGAAGGTTGAGCATTCGGTTGGGAATTAAAACTGCCGGCCAACCACCATCGCGCCATAGCGCGTGAGCCACCGATCAGTAAAATCGCAACCAACCCATTGATGAACAGAATCGAACGCGGTACGCCGGGCGTCGCACTCAACAATACCAACACCCCCCATAACACCGTATAGAGACTGACGGCTTTGATCACTGCCCACATAGCGCGAAAACCGATATAACGAATAATGGCCCGGTATAAACCAAACCGAATAAAAATAGGAATCGCTATGATTGGAACAGCTAGAAATAAGTAGACTACATTGCCAGTTGGCACATATAACTCTCCCCACCTTAGAGAAAATGAACACCATAATGCGAAGGGCAATAAAATGAGATCTACCGACAATACAATCAGTCGCTTTAAATTACGAGGTAACTTTAAGATGTTCTGGGTTATCATATTAGTAGGTCTTACCGATCTGCTTTTAATTTTCTGATAGACGCATTATAGGTCTCATTCGCTGCAGTGTCATTTCAGTTTATATGACAGTATGTATTTCACCGTTTATTTGAAGTGATATTGGTTAGTAAAAACTTCATATTACAAGTATCAATACCTATGCTAAGAGCTTTCGATATATTATTTTCACTAGGTGGAATAGCGACCACTTTTCCGTTAATGGTGTTGATTTATATAGCGGGTTTTTTCGATACAGGAGCCCCTCTATTCTTCCAACAACGCATTGGGAAGAACCAAGAGTTGTTTTGGTTGGTGAAGTTTCGAACCATGCCAATCAATACAAAATCTGTGGGCACGCACTTAGTCAGCACGACATCGATTACGAAGTTAGGACACGTTTTGCGAAAAACAAAATTGGACGAATTACCCCAGTTATTTAATGTCCTGCTTGGGAACATGAGTTTAGTTGGCCCAAGACCTTGCCTTTCAAATCAAACACAACTCATTTCAGAAAGAGCTAAACGAGGTGTATTTAATTGTAAACCAGGCATAACTGGTCTTGCTCAGGTAAACAATATCGACATGTCTACACCTCGAAAATTAGCGATTTATGACAAACTTATGATAGATAACATGAGTATTCAGCTTTTCCTCAAACTTATCATCAGCACAGCGCTTGGCAAAGGGCGTGGAGATCGCGTTCGAGTAAACAACACTTAGCTTAACTTTTATTCAACTCGCTCACTAAAGTTTGTCGTGCTCATTCATTAAAGCACCTCGCAATCCCTGCTCAATCGAAACCGGCGGGCTCCACCCAAGAAGCGCCCGAGCTTTTGATATATCCACCTGCAGAAATCCACACAAACGCTGTGCAACGGCTCGCTTACCAAGAAGTGTTGCCAGTAACACAATCAAACCTGATGGCACAGGAACTAAGCAGGTCGACTTATGGGTTGCCTGCTTCATTTTCCTCAATAGCTCTGTGGTCGATATATCTTTGCCATCACCGACCAGGAAGGTTTCATTTCCTGCCTTCGGATGGTGGATACAGGTAATAATAAAATCAACCAGGTTATCTATCGCGACGAAACTACGCTTATTGTTAATAAAGCCTAATGGTAGCGGTATTCCTCGCTTCACCCAGTTCCCCAATGTCTGAAAATTTCCTTTTGCACCACGACCATAGACTAACGGGGGGCGGATCACGACTAATTCCATACCCGTCTCTGAGGATATAGCTGCTAAGCCTTGTTCGGCTTCCAATTTAGTTGCACCGTAAGGATCAACTGGCCTTGGTGGATCCTCAACCAAAAATGGCTTACCTGGTAGGGTCGACTCACCATTGACTTTTATGGAGCTCATAAATATAAATCGCCTAACTCCTGATGCTGCGGCTTGCCTTGCCAGAGTTAAACTACCCTCGACATTAGTCTGCCTATACTTATGCAAAGAATCTTGCGGATTTTCCTCCATTTGGTGCACTCGCGCTGCCATATGGACGATGGAATCGATACCTACAAGTGATGCCGACCAATCTGTATTGACTGATAGATCTTCAACTAGGCATTGATCGACACCTTGAGGTAACTTATCCATTTTATAACGCGTGGCAACTCTGACTCTTTGGTCACGCATAACCAGCTCATTCAGCAATGCATTGCCAACAAAACCTGTCGCACCAGTGAGCAATATCATAACTTCAACCTTTTAGGCCATTGGAGCTAACCTGCAAAAACCACTGTTCTAATTGAGAAATCAATGTATCACGATCAAACTCTTGATGAACATATTGGCGTGCGTTGTGGCCCAAATCCTGTCTCTCTGCTTCATTCAAATCAGACATTTTCATAATATTCATTGCAAGTGTTTGAGAATCACCTGAATCACAAACGTATCCTGCTCGTGACTCTTTGATTACTCGTGCGCCTTCACCATCCAGCATTCCTAGAATTGGTTTTTTAGCCATCAAATATGATTGAAGCTTTCCTGGTATGGTCATTGAAAATATATGACTTTGTTTCAAGCTCACGAGTAATGCATCTGCCGACTCATAGAAACTTGGCATCGATTCCAACGGATGACGACCTAGCAAAACGATAGTGTCATGCAGCGCTTTGTCTTCGACTTGCTGCTTGAGCCAGGGTAATACTCGTCCATCACCTACGATAAATAGCTTTACATTGGATTGCTGTTTTTTGAGCCTTTCTGCCGCGTCAACGATTGCGGGGAAGTCCTGAGCCTCTCCAATATTCCCAGCGAATAGAACTTTAAATACACCGGCATGTCGGTTCATACTCGCAACTTTGTGTAGGGTAGAACTATCGGCAAAAATATTTTCTGCCCAACTTGGGAAATAGCGAATTTTTTCAGCATCATCGCAATATATAGCGATTGCATCGCAAAATGCTCTGGATTGGCCAAGCACAAGATCGCAACGATTATAGATAATAGAAACCAATTTACCGATTAAACCTAAAATCAGTTTTGATTTAACAACTCCTACTGCTTCTAGCGTTTCTGGCCAGAGATCAAGAGCCCAGAAAACAACAGGTATTTTTTTCGCCTTTCGCAGAAATATCGCAGGCAGTCCCACTGTAATAGGAGAAGGTTCATAGACGAAGATAACGTCAAAAGTGAAATTTCGCAGCTTACAGCAACCAATTAAAGAGGCTGATATTGCGAACGAAAAATAGTTCAGCAATAATTGAAGCGAGCTCCCCTGTCCGCGGGCTATCATCGGAACACGCACAATATCGGCACCTGAAAACTGACCAAACTGACCGGTGTTATTGGCAAATTCTGGATAAACAACGCCATCAGGGTAATTTGGCTTTCCCGTCAACACAGTGACTGTATGACCTCGTTTAACCAACTCGGTACAGAGATCGTTAATACGGAAACCTTCTGGCCAGAAGTATTGTGTCAGAATGAGGATTTTCACACCCTAATACTTCTTCCAAACAACTCGATTCACATAATCAGTGTAACTATGAATAATTCGCAGGACTTTATCAGATACATTTGGCATTGAATAGTCAGCTACCTGCCTCAATAGCCGATTGTCGCCAACGGGCTGCTTCTCTAGAATATTTAAACCCTGCATCACTCGCTCTGCATGTAAACCAACCATCATTACTGCAGCCTCCTCCATTCCCTCAGGCCGCTCATGAGCTTCACGCAAATTAAGCGCCCGCAGATTTAAAATCGACGCTTCTTCATTGATAGTGCCACTATCAGATAATGCTGCCTTAGCAGAAATTTGAAGCTTGTTGTAATCCATAAAGCCCAATGGTTTTAGCAGCTGTATTAACGGGTTAAATACGACACCAGTGCTATCAATACGATTTTGGGTGCGTGGATGAGTCGAAACAATGATAGGGAAGCGATAAGCTTCAGCTATTTCATTTAGCGTTGCGACTAAATTCAGAAAGTTCTTTTCTGAATCAATATTTTCTTCTCGATGCGCACTAACGACGAAAAACTCACCTGGTGTTAACCCCAGCCTTTTGAGCACATCAGAGGCATCAATATCATTTCGATAAGTCGTCAATACTTCGAACATAGGACTACCCGTCTTAATCACCCGATCGGGCGAAAGTCCCTCTCGTAGCAAATAGTCACGCGCTATCGAGCTATAGGTTAAGTTAATATCTGCAGTGTGATCGACGATTCGCCGATTAATTTCCTCAGGCACTCGCATGTCGAAACAACGATTACCTGCCTCCATATGGAAGATTGGAATTTTACGCCGTTTCGCTGAAATAGCAGCCATACAACTATTTGTATCACCTAGCACAAGCATAGCTTCAGGTCTAACTTCAGCCAAAACCTGGTCGACGGCTTTGATCACATTACCGATTGTTTCTGCACCAGTGTCACCTGCAGCATTTAAAAAATAGTCATGTTTTCGAATACCTAGATCCTGAAAAAAAATTTCGTTTAATTCATAATCATAATTTTGTCCTGTATGCACCAGCACGTGATCACAAAATTCATCCAGCTTGGCTAACACACGAGATAACCGGATGATCTCGGGACGTGTCCCTACTACCGTCATCACTTTTAATCGGTTGATTGTCATATTAGGTTATCTTGTGGTTCTATTGGTGAGGCATAGGTATCAGGCTTGTTTCTATCGAAAACCTCATTTGCCCAAAGCGCGACAAACATCTCTGTTTCTCCCTCATTGGTAATGTCATGCGTCCAACCAGGAACAGTTTCTACTATTTCCGATTTTTCACCCGTGGTATGTAACTCATAAAAGTCACCTGTTACGACATGACAAAAACGAAAACAGGCTTGACCAGTGATGACTAAGAACTTCTCATTCTTTGAATGATGGTAATGCCCACCTCGAGTCACGCCTGGGTGCGCACTAAAAAATGATATCTGCCCTGAATCTTGTGATTTTACCATCTCGACGAAGACCCCTCTGGGATCTTCGTGTCGAGGCACCTTATAACTAAAATCAGCAGGCGGCAGATAACTTAGATAGGTCGAGTAGAGGGCTCTTGTTAGACCACTACCAACCGCTTCGGTTATCAGGTTATCACGGCTCTCTCGGAAGGCCTTAATTTGTAGGGATAACTCACCTACCGTGATGCTGTACTCTGGTTTGATATTTAAAAAAGGCACTTCAGCATTCTTACTATCCATAACATCAATAAAGCGTTCAATGACATCATCAACATATACCAGTCTTATAGGCGATGAAGGGTCATTGATCTGTATCGGTAACCCGTAGGCTATATTGTGACAAAAGGTAGCAACTACGGAGTTATAATTTGGCTTCGCCCACTTGCCGAAAACATTTGGTAAGCGCGCAATATACACGTCAGAGCCATGCTCCTTTGATAATGTAAGCAGGGCATTCTCTGCCCCTAGTTTACTTTGTCCATAGGGGCTCCCTAGTTCCGCCTGAATGGATGAGGTATAAAGCACAGGTAGTTGTCTACCCGAAAGTATAATCGCGTCACAAAGAGATTTCGTCAGGTCAATATTACCAATAGAAAATTCTTCTGAATTCTGAGGACGATTGACCCCGGCCAGGTGAAATATAAAGTCTGAATTTAGGACTAGCTCAGCCAGACTTGAAATATTGTCACTACTGGTAAAACGACTTAATACAATATCTTGACGCTCAGCCAGATGCACTGTCAAGTTCTTACCAATAAAACCATCGGCACCAGTAATCAACACCCTCACTGGCTATTCCTCAATAATCGCATAATCGCCGCCCTGAACTGACGTCATAAAATCAAGTTTAAATAATAGCTGCTTCATACCTTCAACATCCAGGCGTTCAGTATTATGTGAATTATAGTCTTCTGCTTTAGAGATTTTCTCTTCACCTTGTTCGACAAACTTTGCATAATTCAAATCTCGTAGGTCGGGAGAGATTCGAAAATAACGCCCCATGTCTTTTGCACATGACATTTCTTCTCTGCTCGCCAGAGCCTCATAGAGTTTCTCCCCATGTCGAGTACCGATAATCTGAATAGGGTAATCGGGTTTACCGAGAATTTGCACTAGTGCCTTAGCGAGAGTCTCGACCGTTGCTGCAGGGGCTTTTTGCACGAAAAGATCACCATTATTTCCAAACTCAAATGCATAGAGCACCAGATCTACAGCGTCTGCTAGGGTCATCATAAACCGCGTCATATCTGGATCAGTAATGGTTAAATCATTTCCCTTCCGAAACTGGTTGATAAACAATGGGATGACAGAGCCTCGCGATGCCATTACATTGCCATAACGAGTACCACAGATAATAGTATTAGTTTCACTCAAGTTTCGTGATTTCGCCACCATTACCTTTTCCATCATGGCCTTCGAAATGCCCATTGCATTAATTGGGTAAACCGCTTTATCGGTGCTCAGGCAAATAATACGTTCGACTTTATTTTGGATAGCAGCCTCAAGTACGTTTTCTGTGCCTAGAATATTTGTCTTTACTGCCTCCATTGGATGAAACTCGCATGAAGGCACTTGTTTTAATGCAGCTGCATGAAAAATATAGTCCACACCTCTTGATGCATTAAGTACGCTTTGATAATCACGTACATCACCAATGTAGAACTTTAGTTTGGCACTAGTATGCACTTTGCGCATGTCATCTTGCTTTTTTTCATCCCGGCTAAAGATACGAATTTCGCCAATATCCGAATCAAGGAAACGATTAAGCACAGCATTACCAAAAGAACCTGTTCCACCAGTAATGAGCAACTTTTTATTTGTAAACATTCAACACCTTGCCTGGTAATAATAAAGCCTAGATTTGCTCATAAAAAGAACCTGATTAAGTAGATTGCTATATGCCATAGGCCTGGAAGGAAAACACAAATTAAATTTTGATCTCGCATCATCTCAAGTAACGGCCACTTTGGTCAACCTCATCCAGATACTATATTTTGACATTCTCCCCACCGGGAATTTTTTCGCTGGCCAATTTGAATCTCAGTGGGTTATTATTACGGCAGCAATGATGACTCAGTGGATTCGTTTTTTGGCGTTAGGATTGAGTTAATTCCTATCGAACAAAGCTTCAATTTTCATCCTATTCATTGGCTGCTTTGTGCCGACAAACTGCACCTCGGGGCAATCTTATCATTTTGCTAGCTTTTGATAAATTACCAAATTATTCAGACAGACTGAGCAGGCCAACTTCCTGTTTAATGGCTTTGTAGTTAGTATAATACATGAGGTTTACCTCGTAGCGTTTAGATGTTTTTGTGACATTAAAAGGACTAGCTCTCACTAAATCAAGCTCACTACATTAACTCGATTTAGTGGTTTGACAGAGAGTTTCTAAACATTTACAGCTTATCCTTATTACTACTATTAAGTTATTAGTTTCACTTATTAATGGAGTTAAAATGTTCCCCCTAAAAAGAGTGACATGGGCTTTAAGAAAACTTCAATTTCCTATCGATCGTGACGGAATAGTACTTGATGTCGGAAGTGGAGGAAATCCTTACCCACGATCAGACATCCTATTGGATCGACTCGGCGGTGCCGAACATCGGAGCGGGGTGGCGATGAAAATTGATCGGCTAGCAATTATTGGCGATGCTACAAAGTTGCCATTCAAAGATAAGTCGTTTGATTTCATTATTGCTAGTCATATCCTCGAACATATGCCTGACCCGGAATTATTTTTGAAGGAGATGCAGCGAATTGGCAAGGCAGGGTATATTGAAACACCCAACTTCTTGTGTGAACGATTAAACCCATGTGATGCTCACTGTTTGGAAATTGCCTTAATTGATAGCGTGTTACATATCAATAAAAAAAGCGCTCCTATCGAAGATGCTTTTATTGGAAAAATGAATTTCTTACAGTCTGATAAAGAGTGGCAGAAGCTGTTTCACTCAAATCCTAGCCTTTTTCATATTAAATATATTTGGAATGATAAAATTGATTGGCACATACACAATAAAGAAGTTTCATCTCAATGGTTAGAAGAGATATATAGCCATAGCACAAGTAGCGAGATAGTTAACCATGATCCAGATGAATCAAGAACTGGTTGGCGGAAGCTTGGAATCAGGGTGCTTGAGGCCTTTCATCGGAGGCAAAGACTAAAGCGATTAAAGAAATTTAATATTTTATCGATATTAGCATGCCCTGAATGCAAAGGAGAACTGGTAGAGGAAGGTGAAATAATTGCTTGTCACGAGTGCAATATTAGTTACTCCAGCTCACCATTTTATAATTTCGAGGATAGATTAATGTAATCAGAGCAGGTTTCAAGGTTGCAGTACCCCATATAAAACAATGGAAACGCCTCTTAAATTTCAACCTTACTGGCCTGCGTTCTAATGAAGTTATAATGCGCCTGATGTTTACTTAAGCAAGTATTAAATCGAAAATATGCGGGTAAAATTCTCCATAGATTAATTATTATATTAAATGCATAAAGGTAATAGCTAAGATTTAAAAAAGTTTTCTTAAATCTATTATTACTCCTATAGCAATACATCCTATTTGCCAGCAATAACCGACCGACATACCCCTTATCGTTTTCAAAAAGATAATTAAATGCCTTTAACTTATCCTTATCATACTCACCTCCCCTTACGAGGTAAATAGATCCGGGAGTACGTCGGTAATATACGTATACAAGGCTGCTTTGGAAAAACCTTAACGGTCGAAATACTTCAGCCATTTTGATGTGAAGGGGGAAATCCTCGATAACAGAGAACTCACCCAAGAACCTCTTAATTTCATCATTCGATATGGCATCGTATGAATAAACCATTGCGGGTGCAAATGAGAAACTTATTCTTTTCAACTTTTCAATATAATCAGATCCACTATAAATCTCTTTAGTTGCAAATATATTAAACACATTAAATTTAGATTTATAGACAACACCATCTACTAAATTCAAAGGAATACCAGATACAATCTCAAAGTCTTTTATTAGTTCAAAATCTCGAAACAAATTCTCACAGGAATAAATATCATCGCCAGCAGTTAATTTAAAATACTTAGTATTTATTAAATTTACTAAATCCAATACGCTCTCACAAACACCAACATTAATCTTTCTTGTCAACATTTCAACGTTATCAAACAAACCCCGATTTTTATCCAACCAAAACTGACAGAGCGCAACAGTATCATCTCTCGACGCATCATCTGAAATCACGATACTTACGTCGATATGCTCACCATAGTTATCAATAAGATATTTTATGCTCTCCAAATGCTCCAATATATATTCTTCATGATTAAAGGTAATAACTAAAAATGTAAAACGCTTCATAATATTAGTTCGTTCTCTTCGAAAAATATATTCATAAAAAAATTACCCCATTCCACTATAGAACGTAGTTTCAATTTGACATAGACTTTAATCAGAGGGAAATGTGATCACCAGACTAGAAAGAATTATCCAGAATGGAAAAAACCTTGGCTAAGAAGTACATTAAGACCAGTTTGTTGTAACCGTTGAAACATTCCCATCTACTCAAATAGAAAAAATTTAGGCGATTAGAATAAATATTTATTAAACCTGAAATCAACGTTGCAGAAAAAAATTCGTCGCTGAATTATTAACTGATTCAAGATAGCATTAACTTTGACAGTTTATTCTTTAGAACTCTAAATACAAAAAGAAAAACCCTAAATTTTATCATCTTAAACCCAAGAAATATAAAGTTCACCTTCCACAAAAACGAGCGTTTTGAAGAAACTCGATCAGACTCATCAGCAAGCCCTCTATGCTCAAGATCGATTTCAAGCCCATACTTTTCAACCAATGGAATGACAACACTTGGCACCCACTTCCCCCTGTAAATAGCACCACCCAAGGAATAATTATAGGGATAAATATCTTCATCATCTTTCTTCGCACAATAAAACAGGTGTTTAGTGGCGTAGGTTCTATAGCTACCAAAGACTTCCCATGCCCACGGATTGTCATATTGACCAGTATAGTCGAGCAAGTGATTTCTCCTCCAGATAGCTGGGGCGGAATTTAATCTATAGTCTGCATTAGACGCCACTAAATCGAATCCTGAAAATTCTCTGTTATCACAATTTTCACCATAGATATTAGTGAAATAGAAAACACTTATATTTGCATTACGCTTTAGATTATCCAAGCACTCTTCAACTTTTACCTGGTTTGCTGCGCCATTCAGAATAAAATCATCGAATAACATAATTACGTATGGAGTATTGATCTGCTGTAAAGACTTCCTTAGCCTCAATCCCCATGCATCTTTCTTTCCAGGCGAATGAAAATTATGCGTACCTATATTTGGATCACTAGAATGGTAAAGCTTCTTTTCGGTATTCAAAACTATATTGTACTTACATTCGGGCCAATGTTCATTGAATGCACAGAAAAACATCTCCCAGACATCCTCATAGGCATCACATGTATTAACAATTACCGTACAATCTGTATTATCCATTTGAATGGAAGACCCTTTATTCTATTTAAAGCCTATGAGTTATCGACGCTCAATGAATCGAACCCTCTGACCCTTTTCATTTCATATAATCGAAAATGGCACACCACATTTCTAAAACCTAAACTATCGTCAGAGCTTTCAGAGCCAGGTTCACAACCAATTAATGCCCGGACATCCTTTTGAACAATTTACTGTTCTCAGATAGCTCTAAATATGACCCATGCGCTGCTACCAAACCATTCTCTAACAGGAATATTACATCACAATTCTTTATCGTACTCAGACGGTGGGCTATCATAATGATAGTTTTGTTGCCGCTAAAATCGTCAATTGCATCCATAATAGCTCTCTCAGTTACCCCATCCAGGGCACTAGTTGCTTCGTCGAAAACAATAATTTTTGCATCATTATAAAGCGCGCGAGCAATACCAATTCTTTGTCGCTGCCCGCCAGATAACTGCACGCCGCGTTCACCAACTTTTGTATTAACACCTTCAGCTAGTCCACTAACGAATTTTTCAAGGTGGGAAAGCCTTAAAACCCTATCAATTTGCGCAATGTCAATCTGTTCTACTGGAAGTCCAAAGGCAATATTTTCAAGAATTGACCCCTCCGACAAAAATATAGCTTGAGATACATAACCAATATTATTTTTCCACTGGCGAATATTTTCATCCGTCAATAAATTACCATCAACAAAAACCCCCCCTGTATCAGGTGAAATCAGTCCAATGATCAAATCAACAAGCGTAGACTTTCCAGAACCAGACGGACCTACA
>CAXMOZ010000133.1:0-4960 GCA_964195315.1 uncultured Acidimicrobiia bacterium
CGGACTTATAGTCCTCGTGTCTATGCCTGAATAGTCAAAACCTTTCAAATCTTGATCGACTGACCCGTGATCCATTGATCCATAGTTTTATTGCGAGTTGATTTCCGCGGTCGCGACGAATGAAAACCCCGATGTCTATAGTTCGACTCCGCCCTGGACACTCCTGGCATCCGGGCATTGCCGGGTAACGGTGTAGCAGTTTGCCCGCCGCTGATCATCGCCGAAGACGAGGGTAATGAAAATATTTGATCGCTATAAGCTTCCGCTGGATGAGGTTTATTCGTTGTTGGCTGGTTAAGTAAACCCATTTAAGCATAGAAAAATATCGCCACTGCGGCCACCGAGTCGCTATCCATCGCACAGATAAATGGGTGCAATCGGTACCCGATCGAGTTCGGCATGAAGGGTCGCTGGATATCGACTCGTGAGCGCTATATTCACCAATTAAACGGGTTCCCCGAAAGGTCGCCAAATCGCTTTGCTTCTGCAGTTCGATTAAGTAGCCAGTTGTATATGGATATTTGTATGATTAGTAATGCCTGCTGCTGTTTGTCGAGGGTCTCTTCGACGAGCTCTAGTTTTTTTGCCCTTAGCAATAGCGGCAACTGTACTTTAGGATCTATAGCCAGGTTTGTTTTAGATTTCCCCCGATAATAGTCAACACCAGCACCGGGATTGACGTGGTGAAAGCCAAGCACCTGTTCGGCTGCGCGCTCGAAGCAGTCGATGTTATCTAAGGCGCATGTCGGCACGAACGCGGCAACCTCTTTGTCGAAGCAATTGTATTTTTCCCACTACGCAAAACTCGGTATCTTATATGAAGAAAACAACACCGAGGTCCACATGCAAGTCATCACCCACACGAACCAACTCAAAGCACTGACCCCATCACCGCTCCGCAATCACCTGCTTAACCGATACAACAGTCTCATCGAAACCGAAGACGACCTCCCGCCGATATTCGTCATCGTCGAACCTAAGGACGACGTCACCGGCCCCGACTACGCCTTTGTTTCAAACAACGGTTTACTCGGTGATGATGAGCAATTGTACGAATCGATCACTCACCTACCGGACCTCAACGCCCACGAGTTACTGCTCTTACTGAACGGCGAAGACGCGAATTGGATATATGTTCCCGATGCCGCCGTTGAATCCAATCCCTCACTGGCTCGTTTGCTGAATACACCGACCGCCTTGTGACTATCAATCACTGATCTTTTCACCGATCTCAACCAAACCTTGGCCCGTCAATTCGATGGGCTTTTTTATGTCCGGGAGACAATATGAAAATCAACCCTCAAACCACAATAACGATGCTCGATCCTGGGTTCGTGACCCTGCTAAATGAACAACTGAAAGACACGACACTCAGCGATTCGGGAATAGTCGCATTGAACTTCCGTGACCCTACCTACTGCTACGAGAATGGAGGATTTCACCCTGTCGAGATCCACGTCGATTCGAATGGCGATATCCAATGCATCACCGACTTTGCATATTTTGGCCAACCGCCTTTCGTGGAGTTGGGTATTGAACTGGATTGGAACTTCGAGCACGACAGCTTCAGGCAGTTCGATTCATTTTATGAATTGGAATGTGGCAGAAGTCTACTGGGTTTATACACCAGAAATTTCACTGCTTATTGACAGCTGAATGGAGCGAATACAAAGAATATAGTTTCATATATTCGTTTTTAACAAGGAAAGTTTTTCGCAAAATTAACTGGGATATGATTAAAGCTTATTGTTGTTAAATTATTTATTATTTATTATTTATTATGTACTACAATTATTTTTCCTTATAACTACCATCTTTAGTTGATTGATAACTATGACAATTACAACTGTTCAAGGTAATTTAGATATAATCTGGATTTTGATTGCTGCCGCAATGGTAATGCTCATGCAGGCTGGATTTACTGCACTCGAATCAGGTCTAACTCGGGCAAAAAACACCATTAATGTAGCGATGAAAAATATTACAGATTTCATTGTTTCTATTCTTATTTTTTTCTTAGTTGGCTACGCTTTTATGTTTGGTGATTCAGAGTCAGGACTGATTGGGGTCACCGGCTTTTCTTTGAATGGACTGGATACGCCTCAGGACTATGCTATGTTTGTATTTCAAGCCACCTTTGCCGGTACAGCCGCGACTATTATCTCTGGTGCCGTGGCTGAAAGAATGCGTTTTCCTGCCTATGTTCTTATTAGTATTGTAGTGGTTGGTTTTGTATATCCTACATCTGGTCACTGGATTTGGGGCTCTGATGGTTGGCTCGCACAAAAACAAATGGTGGACTTTGCGGGTTCTACTGTGGTTCATTCCTTAGGCGCATGGATGGGATTAGCTGGCGCTATCATGTTGGGCCCACGATTGGGACGGTTTGATAAAAATGGTAATGCAACCTCTATGCATGGACATAGCTTAGTACTTGCGGTTATGGGGGTTTTGATATTGTGGTTTGGTTGGTTTGGTTTTAATGGTGGTAGCACCTTGACTGGTGACAGTTCTGTCGCTCGGATCATGGCTAATACAATACTTTGCGCTTCAGCGGGAGGTATCAGTTGTTTTGTAGTCAGTATGGTTATGTCAAAAGGCGAAGTGAAAATTGAAAAACTACTGAATGGCGTTGTTGGAGGTCTAGTTGCCATTACTGCTGGTTGCGCTGTAATGGAACCCAGTGGGGCATTATGGTTAGGGATTTTCACTGGTGTCATTATCTATTTCTTTGAGGATTTCTTATTAAATGTATGCAAAGTTGATGATCCGGTGAATGTTGTAGCGGCTCATGGTGTTGCTGGCGCTTGGGGTACCATCGCTTTAGTCTTTTTTGCTCCTACTGCTAATTTACCTTTAGGCAGTGTATCGGCTCAACTATCTGTGCAATTGCAAGGCGTGTTTGCCGTTCTTGTCTGGGGATTAAGTGCGGGATTTATTTTGTTTGGGATTTTAAAATCATTCGGATTTTTAAGGGTAACACCTGAGGGAGAAAGTATGGGCCTAAACGTACACGAACATGGAGCAAGTTCTGGGTTAATGGAAACTATGAACGCTATGCGTGGAGTCATCTCAGCCAATAGAGGAACAGGAGAAAGTGATTTAACCAAACGTATTGATGTTGAAATCGGTTCGGAGCAGGGCGATGTAGCAGCGTTGTTTAATGAACTCATTGATTCATTCCACGACACAATAGTAACCATTAAAAATAGTACGTCTGAGCTAGCAACTGCGGCATTAACTATGCGCAGCACTTCCCAAGATATTGAAAACGATGTGGTGAATCAATCTAGCCACGTTGAAAATGTGAATGAAGCCATATTCAATATGTCTGAGTCTATTAAGCATGTAGCTGACAATACCGGAAAAACAGCAGAAGCTACCAGTCAGGTCAGCTTACAAGTGTCAGAAATGGTGGGCTCAATGAATGGCACAACTTGTTCTGTAGTACAACTGTCCAGTAAAATAGATGAGAGTCATGAAGTGATTACTGATTTATTAAAACAGAGTGACAATATTTCTACTATTTTGGAAACAATAAAAGGTATTGCTGACCGAACTAACTTATTAGCATTAAACGCTGCCATTGAAGCCGCTAGAGCCGGTCCAGCGGGAAGAGGGTTCGCTGTAGTGGCTGAAGAAGTCAGAGGCTTATCTAGCCAAACCAGTGAATCGGCACTGCATATTGCTTCTTTAATCGAGAAACTACAAGCCAGTTCAAAAGACGCTGCCGAGTCTATGAGTGCTAGTCAGTTAGAAGCAAATAACACTGTTGTTCTTAGTAAAAGTGCGGAGCAGTCACTCTTAGCTGTGGCTGACTTAGTTACAGACATTAAAGAAATGACGTTACAAGTTGCGACCACGATAAATCAGCAGTCTTCTGCATCAGAAAATATTAAATCGAGTATGAATGATATTGAAGGCATGGCACAAGGCGCTATAGGTCGGGCCCACATTGCGGCAAATACTTGCGATACACTTAATCTACTATCTGAAAGTCTAACGACTCGAGTGGCTGGCATGAAAGTGAATATTACTATGCTTCAATAGCTCTGGCATGATCTAAATATTTACGTATCTTTGGGCTTTCGGTCTCTATCTAAAGATTGTAGGAAACATAAAATTATTAGATGCTTTCTTATATTTTTGATGTTTATTGGATAAATATGGGCCGGCTGGCCTGTTGGTAAAGTCGGCTATTGAGCGCACAGAAGGGGGGTTACGATGTGAAAATTTTGATCCGAATTCTCGCGTATTACAAATTCAAGGGCCGAATGCCTTTAAGGTCATGTCGGCTGCAACTAATGGGGCCATAGATGAATCACTAAAATATTTTTCAGCTGGTTTCTTCGAGATCGTCGGGCAACGACTGTATGTGTCACGCACCGGGTGAACCGGCGAGCTGGGTTATGAAATTTACTCGGATGTCCAAAACACCGGCTACAAACGTCTGTGGAACGACCTGTTTGAAGCAGGTCCTCCCCACGGCATGGTGTTCGGTAGGTTCTGTCAACGTAGTGCCAATTTGTTTAATGTAGCCGTATGACTACGACAAATCAGCTATCCTAGGATGTCGTTTTCCACCCGGAATCATCAGTCATGCGTATGGTTATACCATCGGTACTGTATTAATTTTTCGTGATATAGAGGATCTTTTGGCGGAGCGTGGAATTGCCGTTTCTTAGGAAACCATTCGCAATTGGTGCATTAAATTTGGCCCCGAATATGCTCGAAAAATCAACAAATGCCGAGGCCAGTTCGCCTATGTGACTAATTCAGGCTCCGGTAATGTCTCGACCTACACCATAAATGCCAGCACCGGGGCCTTGACCGAAGTGGGCACGGCTGTGGCGGCGGGCCTTAACCCTGTATCTATTATCACCCTGGGTGAACTGGTCGACGCGATGTAATAATAGAATACCGAATCGGTGACACTGGTTTAGCTGGCGGCATAGTGTTC
>CAXMOZ010000134.1:0-24291 GCA_964195315.1 uncultured Acidimicrobiia bacterium
GCGTTATAACTTCAAAGGATTAAAGGCATAGCAACAAAAGTTTCAACTTAAATAAGGAAGGTGCTATTCTTTATCGGCTTCGAAAAATTAAAAGGCATTTGGGAAACAAGGAGTTTCGAAATGGAAATACAGCAACAAAAATTATCAGCGCTGTTGGCAAGCAATGTCAGCACGATAGTATCCAGTCAAAATAAAAGCAAAACCCCAGTTTCTGAGTTCTTCACCAATATCAATCATCACAGTTATAACAAGCAGCTCGTATGGAATCGCTTCGCTCTCCACACAGCTGGGCGTTAGATGCAAGATGTCATTGAGGAGATAGACGTGAATAACGATATCTTGGTTGGAACTTATGAATTGGTTTCATGGGAGAACAGACATGAATCGGGGGCGATAACATATCCATTAGGACCTGACACAATAGGCGTCATCAGTTACTCCCCAGATGGGTTTGTGTTTGTGCATATTATGGCAAATAAACGCAATAGGCATTCTTTAGGCGATTTGTTTGGTGGTGAAATTTCTGAAATTAAAGAAAGTGCTACTACACATATTTCGTACAGTGGAACTTACGAAATAAAAGAAAACGAAATATTTCACTACGTGTCCGTATCTTCTTTCCCGAATTGGGTTCCGTCCGTACAGCAGCGCAATTGGGAGTTCCAAAATGATCAACTATTATTGAGTGCTCAAGGACTACAAATAGGAAACGAAAAAGTTGGAGCATATTTAATCTGGCGGCGAGCAAAGGCGCAAAAATGACATCTAGCAAGTCAAAGCACCCGGGCGTCAAAACCGCTGCGCGTTTTTTGCCACCGGTGTTTGGGGCGTTATGCGCACCACTAAGAGCTCTTGTCAGCGTAGGTGCCATCATTGAGCCAATCGTGAACAACAAGAATGGCTGATGTCTGCAGTTGTTGTCCGTGATTTCTATCAGACACTGGCAGCCGTATTGTAATTTGAAAAGTGCTTGTCCTTTTTACTTTTCGTATTGATGACAAACCATGTGCATCTACTCGTAACACCTATGCAGGCGCTCCGAAGCCGATATGTTCGCTATATTAATAACACTTATAGAGGCACAGGCACATTATGTCTATGTTGCAAGAAACTTCCGCAGAGATCATTCTTGCAAATCGAATACAGCGATCTATATTCACAAAAATTCCAGTCCGAAATAACAAGGAAAATAGCTAATGAACACATGCCACTCAATCATTCAGGGGACTAATTCATGACCGTCGAAAGTGTATATGAGGGTGGATGCTCATGTCGTAAGCTCCGCTATAGAATGAACGTGAACCCGTTAATCGTACACGCTTGCCACTGTCGGCAGTGTCAACGGGTTACAGGAAGCGCTTTTGTGATGAACGCTCTGGTCGAAAAAAATAAAGTAGAGACTCTACGTGGCGATATTGCAGAATTTCACTTTCCTGACACTTATCACACTGCATTTTTCTGTCCTGAGTGTGCAACCTACGTTTGGAGTGAATACAAAAGTGGTCGTTTCGACGATTGCTGGTTTATACGGGTTGGCACTTTAGATGAACCGGACCGCCTACCACCCAGTGTCCATATTTTCACTGAAAGCAAGCAACCCTGGGTAATCATCCCTGAAGAGGAACCAAAGTTTGAAGGCTTTTACAACATTAGAGATATTTGGGAGAAAAGTAGCATTAGCCGGATGGGAGCAAATTGGAATCCTCGGAACCCATAAATCCGCAAGAGTGATGATAGTGCGTGAAAAACTGATTATTACCCGTGAAAATTTGACGTATAAAAGAAAGCCTACTGCATGTCGGCACTGATAGAGTTATTAAGGTTAAGCAATACCGAAATATATATCGAATTGCCTCAGGAGGGAAATGGAGCTGGAATCAAAACTTCCGATGAAACCTTTGAAACCATAGGGTCCTTTGGATCTGAACGCTCTCCCCAGGCAGTTGTCCAGGCGGGGTCTGCAAAAAAGGATTCCCACGCCGCTGCTTTAGCACTCTCGCTCTCAAACTCACAAACGTACACTAATGCGCTTGAATCTCTCTTAGTTCCGAACGAGATTACTTTTATATTCGAACGCCGAAAAACGTCAAAGAGTACGTCATTGAATAGAGACAGAATTTCGGGCATCCGTCCTTCCGGAATGGTGTAAGTTCTTAATTCGTGAATCACGTCAATCTCCGTAAGCCTGTGAATACTGTGGCAGTATAACGTAATGAAAGTTGGTTTCGAATTAATCGGTATATTATCTAAATGAAATCAAACAGCTATAAAAGGAAGAAACCTCATAATATGTAAGCAAAGGTTTTTTACCTTTGAACTTGGCTGTTATGAACTGCCAAAATTTGATAGTACATCCATATTTTTGTGGAGAATACGAATAATTTGTATTCTGTTCGGGTCGGTTGTTCGATAAAAAATAATGTGACTACCTTGAGGAAATTTTTGGTAATTTTCTTTTATATAATTACAATTACTTCCTATTCTCGGTGTGTCAGAAAGCACATGAAAGGTTTCATCAAATTGCTTAATATAAATATTACGTTGCTCTCGCCCCCAACGCTTTTCAGTAAATTTAGCTATAGACTTCAAGTCTGATTTAGCGCGCCGAGTTAACGTAAATGTATTCATATATCGGTTTCAGCATCCAATTCAGCCATCAAGCTATCGTAGCTATAGTCTGCTGTACCGCTGTTCTCACCATCTGTCAGCATTTGGCGCAGTAGATTAAGTTTACTGTCTTTATCTTCAAGAGCCCTCAAGCCCGCACGTACTACTTCACTTGCAGAGCCATAGCGCCCACTTTGAATTTGGTCAGAAATAAAGCCATCAAAGTGGTCACCCAGTGTAATGCTTGTATTTTTAGCCATGATTTTGCTCCTGAGTACCAATATATACCCAATTATGGTATAAGGCTGATAACAAGTCAAAGCACGAGGACGTGGCAAAGCTGTCACCTCTTGTGCAAAAAAGCGCACAAAAGCCGCCACCTTCAACACGCCAGTGTTTGAGGCGTTATATGCAATTCGGGTTTAAGAGTAATATTTAGAAGATACTATGAAAAATTTAGTGGTAATTAGAGAAGCAAAAGAAAATGACCACCCGTTTATTTTTGAATTGTCACCTTATTTAGCAGAAGTTGCTCAATTAGAGTGGCACAGTGATGATGTCATCCAAAAAATGCAATTTGATTATATTTCAAAAATGCTTGCAGAAACATTACAACCTAATGCCACGTTTATCGCCGAAGCCAATAAAATTTCATTAGGTTTCATTCATGTACGCACGCATAAAGATGGTATCTCAGGCGAAACTTGTGGAACTATACCGCTTCTCGCCGTATCACCTCAGTCACAAGGTTTGGGTTTAGGTAAAATTTTAATTGAACACGCAGAAAATTGGGCTAAAAATTTAGGGTGTAGGTTGTTACATTTAGAGGTTTTCGCCAATAATAAAAAAGCAGATAGCTTCTATCAAAATATAGGGTTTAAACCTGAAACAGTTCATATGATAAAAACTATATAGTGTACTTCGCATATAACAAACAAATCATGGCAGGTACGCGCAAACAACTTGCGCCTCATATTTGAGCCGTTATGAGGATGAGGGGATTTTTCTATGACCGAGAATGAACTGAACAACGGTGGGTGTGTTTGCGGCGCGATTCGTTACAAAGTTTGCGGGCTTCCCGTCATGGTCGAGTATTGTCACTGTTATGATTGTAGGAAGAGTGGCGGAAGTGCAGTGACGGTTTTTTGCTGGCCTCAAGAGAGACGGATTCGAAATCATTAATGGCATTCCTACTTACTTTCATGCCACCTCGGTGGTAAAGCGAAGTTTTTTCGGAGCTTGCGGCACTCCTCTCCTTTATGAAAATCAAAATTATCCTGACGACCTATATATTCATATTGGTAGCTTTGATCAGCCCGAAGAGCTCCCTCCCGATCGGCATGTTTGGGTGTCTGAGCGCAGTTCCTGGTATGAAATCAAAGATAACTTGCCGCAATACGAACAATTTAGTAGTGCTGGCCGACCTGAGGGTGCATCTCCCTACAAGAAACCAACGGGACCAATCAGGACTTAAGCTTATGTCAAAGAGCAGTCCTGAATTTTAACATCCGCATAAAAATCGTAAGCACTCGGAACAATTTTTCGCTGCGCGCAAAATTGCCCAGTGTTGCGGGCGTTCGCTACTTAAAGGATTATTGTGATTTCAAAATTGCCTAGGTGGGTAGAATATGGTTCGTTTGTACTGGCATTCGTTTCTGGGTTTGTTAACTCTATTGGACTTTTGAGCTTTAATCACCAATCTATTTCACACTTATCTGGTACAACAACACTTCTTGGATCAGGAGTTATAAACTCAAGTTTATCTGATACTATTCATTTAGCTCTAATCTTACTTAGCTTTTTAGTTGGTTCTGCCATATCAGGCTATTTTCTAAATAGTGGTTCATTAAAGTTAGGACGTAACTACAGTCGCCTTCTTACCTTAGAGACAATCTTTATTTTTGTTTCAATCTATTTTTTATCAAACGGTTCGTTTTTAGGACATTTTAGCTTCAGCTGCATGTGGAATTCAGAATGCTCTAGTAACAACTTATAGTGGTGCTGTTGTCCGAACAACTCATGTAACTGGCATATTTACAGATCTTGGTATTATGTTAGGCTCAAAATTACGAGGTGGGTTCTTTGATAAAAGAAAGGCCGTATTGTTTCTGCTAATCATTTCGGGATTTATTATGGGTGGAGTATTAGGTGCATTTTTTTTCAGTTTTTTTAAGTTTAATGCTTTATTAATTCCAGCTACTATATGTTTGCTTTTAGCATTGTTCTATTCAATTTATAGTGTGAAAGTCAGCCGCTAACAAGCTGTTCAAGCGGGACAAATTACAGTTGGCTGGTTCCGCTTTGCTTCACATTTTAGCGAACTACAATTTGTCCCTTAACAGGGCGTTAGCAATAGTTATAACAACTGAGTAAATATTTATAATTGAGGATTAAATAATGATTAAAGTAAGTGTGATGTACCCAAATTCTTCGAATGCAACTTTCGATATTGATTATTACTGTAATACACACCTTCCAATGGTTGGGAAATTGTTAGGAGATGCCTTGAAAAGTGGAGCAGTTGATTCTGGCCTCGCTGGTGGTGCACCTGGTGAAGCACCTGCTTTTATTGCTATGGGGCATATGACTTTCAATTCAGTTGAAGAGTTTCAAGAATCTTTCGGGCCGAATGCAGATGCCATAATGGCTGACCTCGCAAACTTCACAAACATACAGCCTCAAATTCAAATTAGTGAAATTAAACTTTAGTGTCATCGTGTTGCTAAAAAATTTATAACGAGACATGAGGTCTCGTCCATACAACTGTTATGAGTTGACACAACTCCCCAATTTTAATCGGAATAAATTGTGAACACAGAAATCGATGAAAAGAAGTTCAAAAAACGGGCAAGGGCTATTGTCATAGCTTATCCATTTGTCATATTAATGATCGGTGCCGCCTTAAATATTTTCGCATTTGGAGTAAAGCCCTTTACAGTCGCATTTCCTTCTATGCAATTGATTTCCGCGTTGGTCATCGCGGTAGTGTTACTTATTATCAATCATGCCTGGCTTATGACAGCCACGGAATTAACGCGAGCCCGTTTTAAGATGCATTCAACGCCTGAAGAGTGGGCTGTCAGTGGCAAGAAATATGAGGATGTTCCGGCAGAGGGTGTTCGCGAACTTAAAAGACATCACGATACACATCTTAATACCACCGAGAATATTGTTTATTACATTTTGTTGGTTTTGTTGTTTGTTTTTGCTACCCCCTCATTAATTACTGGGCAAATCTGGATAGTTAGTTTTGCTATCGCAAGATTAGGCTACACCTATAGCTTCCTTTCAGGTAAAGACAACGCAAGAGGATTGTTTATGACATTGAGCCTGTTGCCCATGTTTGGTATGGCCAGTTATTTGGTTGTAAGTTTGGCTATATGAATTCGGGAGCATAAACAGATGCCACATAGCGGAATACAACATTGATGCGACCGCCATCAATGACTTCCTCCTCTAAATTAAGGGGTAGTTGTTCGGCCACTAATCGATAGGCACGCTCTTTATCGGGTTCCTGTCCTATCCACCGTAGACGAACCGATTGAGATTCACCTGGCATGACAACCATTTGTTCAGGAAATATAATAAAGTCATCTTTTGACTCTGTTAGGATATCTTCTCCTGCTTCAGTCATACTGCGAATAAATACTTTCATTTCAACAGCAATAGGATTTGCTGCGTTGTTATCAACGACAAATGTCTCGCTTGCACCACGACCTGAAGGCGACACCTTTACTGACATGGGCACCATCTTGAATGCTTGCGCCGTAATCGGAGTGATGAGTATCAGAGCCAGAGAAAGCGTTAATAAGTGATAAGTAGATGTTTTCATAATATGTCCCTCTTTAAGTAAGAAGGCCTATCTCAAGTAACGGAAGGTGGGAATGTATGAGATACGCCCGTATAGCTATCAAGACTAATAATAAAGATTAATCAATAACAGCTACAGTTGCTGTGATCGTGTCAGACCAAGTACCAGCAGCTATGACGCCTGAATCTGCAGCAAGATCCAATTTCAACAAAACCGCATTCGACGCGGTACCGGAGTTGTAACTCTCGGTTCTAGCACGATTCAATTTCTTTTCATCAATGCTGCCGTAAGTAATTTCATAGTCTTTCTCTTCTCCAGGCACATCATCGTTTTGCAACTTGCCAGAATTTGCAGAGGTGAATGTAACCGTGTAACCGTCCGCGTCATTACAAATCTCGGTAATGGTCGCGATGGTGGTACCATCTTCACCCGTTGTAAGATCAGGTGAATAAGTAAGTGAATTGGCTTCGATTGTGCACACGGAGGCCACATCAGTACTGAGAACGATATCTTGAGTCGCACCGGCGTCAGCAAAAGTATTAAAAGATACGAACGCTAATACTGTTGGTACAGCCAAAACTAAATTTTTATTTATAAACATTACTTTCTCCTAAATGATTCAAATTGTTGTTCAGAAACGAATCCTTTGAACATTGTCCCTTGTGTACAACTGATGAAAATATAATGTCAAATAATAATTAAGTTTTATAAATCAGTATTTTATAGTCTTATGGCAGTAAATATTGCGTCATCCATATTTTTCATATTTTAAAAAACGGATGGATTGACTTGCAAAATGCAATGCAATTTAGGGCGGATAATGCGCAACTATTCAGTAAATTAGTCTGAAAACTTTTATTACGTTTTCACCCTGCCCAAACTGATGCGCCTATATTTTCACCGGCGCCAACGTTTTGATGGACTGAACCGGGTTGTCACTGGGTTACTGACCAGCATCTGTTGTCTGGCCGATTTGGTGCAGTTCGTGCAGACCTTTGGATACCTGATTAACTTCCATCCTCATATCCATGTGCTTGGGGCGTATTCGTGTACTACTGGCGTTGCCGAGGATGCCATCACAGGCGAGTTTGGAAGCCAATTGCTGAGCTGGCTGCACAGTAGCCGTTAAATTTCAAAAGGAATCACAGATTCAAATCTGTATCGATTTGAAAGCAAGTTATATTTGATCAGTATATAGTGCTAGTAAGAGGGCGAATAATGCCACTTGAGATCTTCAGTGGATTAATGGAGGCAGTTCATGTGTCGTAAAGCCCCGCAAATGCAGCTAATTTGATGCAGTCTATGAACCAGTTTCGTTTTGGTAAAGTTAGTGGCCGCGAGTTAATTGATTGCTGGCATGAACGCAGCAAGCCAGCCAGTATTATATATACCGTTAGGGTCATGGCTAAAAAATACTCAGGCGCATCAATAATATTGTATCTGAAGCATAGATAAGTCAATTGAGGGAGTTAGCAGGTCCAAACTTTTAAATGAAAATTTTACCGCCTTTTGTCTCGTCTTATAGATGAGAATAATCGTTTAGCTCAGCGTTATGCCGTCCTAGTAATAAATTTATAAGCGTCGATATATGAAAAACACATTAAGAAAAATATTCCTACCCATACTCCGGATTTTTGAATCTGGCGAAGCAGAATATCTTTATAAGAAATCACATCGAAAAATACTCATTGCTGTCGGTGTATTATTTTTTATCCTGTCCGCTACTTCTGCCGTGTCAGCTATTAGCGCATCACAAATCGGAGGGCTTATACCCTTTATAGTATTTTTTGTGATTGGTCTTGTATGCGAAGTTATTGGCTTATTAGGGAGCAATCATGCGGTAGCCAAAATATGGGGTAGTAAATAATACCTGTTGTAACATGGTCTTTCTGAAGCTTTCATATCAATCGTTTGACCAGGGGGAATAAGTTGGCTGAATTTAATCTCGAACCATTACATGCCGATTTTGGCGCGCGTTTAAGTGGAGTGGATTTATCTGCAGATTTGTCGGAACTGCAATTGCGCAAACTTCATGATGCTATCGACACCTATTCGTTTTTATGTTTTCCAGATCAAACTATGTCAGATGCTATTCAACTGTCCTTGACGTGGCGTCTGGGTGCGGCAGAAGCCGAACACGTAACCCTGGGGAAAACTGGCAGGACGACCTATTTCGGTAGTGTTGGCAATATAAGCGATGAAGGCATTCACCAGGGGAATCAGCACGGTGATACGCGCTATCAATCGGGTAACTTTCTTTGGCATTCAGATTCCTCTTTTCGTCATCAACCAAGTTATGTATCAATTATGTATCCGTATGAAGTGCCTGAAGAAGGTGGCGCAACTGAGTTTGTCAGTCAACGTGCTGCCTACCAGCGGTTAAGTAAAGCAGAGCAAAGTGTCTACGAAGAAATGACTGTGATCCACGACTACGTTTTTTCGCGCAGTCAGACTGCTCCAGTGGATTTCTGCCACGCGGCTTCGTTGCCACCTGTCAAACACCCGTTGATTGGTACAAATCCTGCTAACCAACTGAAAAACTTCTACGTCGGTTCGCATGCCCGCTCCATCGTCGGTCTTGATGGCATGGAAAGTAGGCGCGTTATTGATCAATTATTGGTTAATACCACTCGACCAGAGGATGTTCTCTCGCATAGCTGGCGGGTTGGCGAAGTTGTTATGTGGGATAATCGATGTATTTTACATCGAGGTGCGGGGTACGATGCTGATCGTTGGCGTCGGCGCATGCGTCAGACTCGGGTTGTGGGCCAGCACAAAGGTATTTTGTGATTCGCTCTGGAAAAATAATAGACCAAAATGAAATGACTAAATCATGTTCAATTGCCATATAAAATATGCATGTAGACTTAAAGTGCCCACAACGCGCAACTTTTGTGGCTGATGTGAGGCTTTATATTACTTAAGGATATCAATTATGAATTTAGATAAATCAACAAAACGCATAGCAAAGTGGGTAAAAAAAGGTTTTCAAGGTTACCCACAGATTTCATTAGCCTATTTTGGTGAATCAATGAATTATGCGACTGAGGTTGTCGTTGGTTTCGTATCAGAAGAAGGGGCTGTGGCTCAAGAGCAGAAGTTTGTAAGCAAGGGTGACGCTAGAAAAGATGAAACGATTCAAACCACATTGTTAAAGGTTATCGAGCGTGCAGGCGCAAAAACTGTTTTAGAAGTTGAAGGTGTTTCAGTTATTGAGTGATGCGGCTAACCATCAATACAGCAAAGTAAAACATTTCGCGGGGTGCGGCCCGGCGAGCTCGCTTTCATCCTCAAAACTGAATGAGCCTTGTTATCGTCATGGAATGTCGCCCAAACATCCTGATTGCATCACTCGCCAATTAATTCAATCAAGTGGTATAATAAGGAAATTGCTTGCTTTACTGGGCCTAGGAACTGTTCCTAATGCTATTTAGGTAGTATGCTCAGGTAACGCGGCAAGTAATACCGTATTTGAGGCAAAATGCAGACTAGTCACCATACTAGTAAATACAGCTGATACCGAAGGGGCAGCTGATTTAGGTGGTTTGATCAAACATGTTTACGTTATATTCGAACCGGTGAATTCGAATATAATTTTTATATTTCACCAACAATAAATGAGTAAAGAAAATGAGTAAAGGTACAGTTAAATGGTTCAATGCCGATAAAGGTTTCGGTTTTATTACACCTGAAGACGGTGGCAAGGATCTGTTTGTTCATCATTCAGAAATCCAGGCAGGCGGCGAGTATGCAACTTTGAATGATGGCCAAGCGGTTGAATTCGAAGTTGGACAAGGCCAAAAAGGTCCGTGTGCAAATAAAGTTGTTGCTGTTTAAGCTGCGATAGTTACCAAATCAAGAAGCGGAAGGCTATGCCTTCGCTTCTTGATGGGTTTAGGTCTTTTCGTAAGATACGACCTGAAAACTTTATTTTAACGGTATTGTTATTTTTAAGTGAGTTGTGCTCACTTGAAAATTTTTTTAATTCAGTTAACAAAGTGGCTATCACATTTATGCTTACCTACAGTTGCTGACCGCTCCACCCGAAGATTCACTCACAAAAACTTACGTACCAATAATATGCCTATTGCGACACTCGGCCCAACGCCGAAAGCAAACAGGAATGTGCCGATACCCACAACACCACCTAGATACCAGCCGATAGAAACAACCGTAATTTCTATCGCGATACGAATGCTTGCGATGGGTAAATTTGTTTTGATTTGTAGCCCCGTCATCAATCCGTCTCGAGGGCCAGCACCCAGGTTGGCTGTGAGGTAAATGCCAGACGCAATGCCTATGATTAATACACCGCTAATGACTTGAACCAGTTGCCAGATGAACGTCTGAGGGCTGGGTAGTAGATGTAAAGAAAAGTCGATCATAAAGGCGATAATCAGTGCGTTTAAAATTGTACCTATGCCGGGCTTTTGGCGTAATGGTATCCACATCAATAACACACTAAAGCTCACTATCATGGTAGAGAAGCCAATACTCCAGTTTGTTTTACTGGAGATGCCTTGTGCCAGTACCGTCCAGGGGCTGACGCCAGCACCACTCGCAATCAGTGTCGCTTCACCCAGGCCAAACAACACCAGGCCTAAGTTCAAATAGAAAAAGGTAAGCAGTTTGGGGCGAAGATTAAAAGGTGTCGGTGAACTCCAATTTAATCGAGGTATTGATTTAACGGTGAAGATTTTCAGCATGCGTTGTTATCTCATATAAATATCGTATGGCTTCGAATTAGACAATCCGAGGGCGGCTCAAATTAGTAGCCCGATAGCACTCACTGCAAGTACCATCTGAATGCCGGCCGTAAACCCTTCGCTGGAAAACCCTATGTAATAAGTAACGCCCGGCTAGTACCGCTAAAACTGCGACAATAGCCAGGCTAACCATCGGCCACAGCAATGTCATGTTGATCAAATTGGCTTGCTCGTAAACGTTCAGTTTCACCACATTGGATAACACTGATGTCGCTGCCATCGCACCAATAAACGCATGCTTAGAAATATTCATTTCGCGAAATAAAATTGCCTTGATGATATTGCCACTGCCCAGTAAACCAGAGATGAAACCGTAACCAGCGGAGCCTAGCACTATTCCTGACATACTAATTTTGAATTTTGGAATCCAGTTAAATGTTGTCAATAAAAGGTAGCTCAGCACCATGATGCCGATTAATCGTTTGAGTAATTCAGCCGGTACGTCGTTGAGGTAGCTAGCACCAAGGTAGGTAAAAGGCAGGCTTACCAGTGACATGATGCTCGTGAGCTTCCAGTCGATATGTTTGCTGTAGATAATTGATTTTGTCAGTGTCGATGCAATAAATAAAACCGTCGCAAGCGCAATGGTTTCCTTGATTGGCAGGATATGAGAACCAACCGCAATCACGATTAAAGCCGTACCAAAGCCAAACACTGCCGACACAATGCTGGCGATAAATGCCATGGCAATAAATACAATATAGATGAGTTCCAAGCTAGGTTGTCACGTTAGGTTATGATTTCTTCTTCGCTCTGGGGTGAGCCGAATCATAAACCTTCGCCAGGTGTTGGAAGTCCAGATGGGTATATATTTGGGTGGTGCTGATATGGGCATGACCCAATAGTTCTTGTACGGAACGCAAGTCACCACTGGATTCAAGCAAGTGAGTAGCGAACGAGTGGCGCAGTGTATGGGGGGACGGGTTTTGATTGAGGGCACGTGTTTTTGACAGCACATTAAGTCGCGCCTGAACATTGCGGTGTGATATTCGCCTTCCAAGCTTGCTCAGGAATAATGCCTGGTCTGTATCGGCCCGAACAAACTCTGAGCGAATTTTCAACCAGCGTTTTATGGCAATAATCGCTTTTGAGCCAATCGGCAAATAACGTGTTTTGTTGCCTTTACCGATGACGATAATCTGTTGTTGATTGAGGTCAATATCATGGATGTCGATGTTAACTAATTCGGCCAACCGTAAACCTGATGAATAAATGAGTTCAAATATCGCCAGGTCTCGAATGGTTAAATTACTATCAGTTTCGTTATTGCGCAAGAGTTGACCGACCTGTTCGGCATCGCAAGTTTGTGGCAGCAAGTGATCGCGTTTTGGTGCGCTGACATCTTTAGCAGGGTTGTTCTTCACCACGCTTTCACGAATTAAGTACTGATATAGCCCCCTTATTGAAGAAAGCTCGCGCTGGATAGAACTGCTTTTGAGTCCATTTCGAAAACGATGAGCGGCGTAACCACTGACTTGTGCAAAGTCGACTTTTGACCACTGAGTTATGTTGTGGTCTTGCAAGTAGCGAGAAAAATTATCGAGGTCACGGCGATAACTTTTACAGGTGTGAGGAGAGTAGTATTTTTCGCTACGTAGTACCTGGATATAAGAATCCAGGTATAGTGATTGTCGTGCTTTCATACGATTCGGTTGTTAGCCGGCTAACAAGCCTTGCAGGCGGGCGCTGACCAATTCACCGAGTTGCTGCAAAAAAATGGTTCCCATTTTTTTTGTGAAGCGTTCTTTGCTGACGCTACCAAGGCAGAGCAATCCAAGGTCAGACCCATGATAGAGCGGTATGATAGCGCAGGAATCTATATCTAAATCGGCACCGAACAATGCCGCGTTAATGCTATCTTTTTGTTTTCCGCAGATCGGCTTTCGGCCAGAAACCCAGGGCGTAGCGATATCGACGATGCCACTGTTTGCATCAAGATAATGGGTGCTGAGGCGTTTTAATCTATCATTAATGGTGGGTAAGAATTTAAAGCAAACATAGTCGGTATAGAAAAATGTTTGCACTTGATCCTGAACCAATGATAGAACATCGTGCAGTTGATCGCTGCTCATTAGTTCGAGTGCGAGACGATGAAATCGTTGATTAAGTTCTTCATTCTCACGGGCGATGCTCACTAGCTCATCCATGTTCTTTTTGATCGTCTGGTTTTCATCACGCAGCATTGTGAGTTGGCGTTCTACCAGTGACGTCACGCCACGAGTTTGATGAGGAATCGACAGTCCAGTAAAAATATCGGGATAGGACATCAATGTCTCTGGGTGCTTTTGTAAATAATCGATGACTTTCGACTCTTCCGATTGTTCTGTCTTGGCTTTTGCTATGGGCATTCGGTTCACTCTAAAGTTGGCATTAATACTAAACCGTTAATATTAGTACAGGTCGGCAATCTCGCCTTGAAATACCATCGCGGTTTCACCCGTCATCATAACGGGATTTCCTTCTCCCTGCCATTCTAGCTGGAGTTTGCCGCCGGTGAGTTGGGCGGTGGTTTTGTAATCCAAAACCCCGAGTTGAACGCCAGCGGCCATCGCAGCACAAGCACCACTGCCGCAAGCTTTGGTTTCACCGACACCGCGTTCGTAAACGCGCAGCCTGAAATTATTGCGATCTTCAATTTGCATGAAACCTACATTGACTCGCTCTGGGAAAAAAGAATGCGACTCAAGTATTGGGCCAAGGGTTTCCAGATCACATTGATTGACGTCATCAACTAGGATAACCATATGTGGATTGCCAATAGCCAACGCGCTGAACTGAATGGTTTGATTGTTAACCTTGAGCTTGTATTGCTTACTGCGTTGGGAAGTGCTCAACGGAATCTGGTTAGGGTCGAAAGTTGGCGTATTCATGTTAACGCTTACTTGGCTGGCATCGATCATTTCTAAATGCAGTAAACCCGCATTGGTTTCAACTGAAATTAAATTCGCATCGCTGAGATTTCGCTCGCGAACGAAACGCGCAAAACAACGGGCACCATTACCGCATTGCGAGACTTCTCCACCATCAGCATTAAAAATGCGATATTTAAAGTCAGCCTGATCTGATTGCGCTTTTTCGACGACCAGCATTTGGTCAAAACCGATACCCAATTTTCGATCCGCCAGACGTTTAATTTTGGCGGCATCGAGCTCGAAGTGTTGATTGATCGCATCGATAACAACAAAGTCGTTACCGAGGCCATGCATTTTGGAAAACTTTAAAGCCATGAGCCATTCACTATTGGGAAATCAATTATTTTGGTAGCAACGATTCGCCGCGGACCTGATCGTCGAAGGTTTCGCGTTGGCGAATGCAATAGTGCTGATCACCATCGACCATCACTTCGGCGGCACGATTGCGTGTATTGTAGTTGGACGCCATCGCAAAGCCATAAGCACCGGAGGATCGAATGGCTAGCAAGTCGTTTTGTGCTAGTTTCATCATTCGATTCTTGCCGAGGAAATCACCTGTCTCACAAATAGCACCAACAATATCGTATTCAAGTTCTGTTTCAGTGCTGCCCAGTTGAACTGGGATGATATCCTGCCAGGCGCTGTAAAGAGATGGTCGAATTAAATCGTTCATTGCGGCATCAGCGATGGCAAAGTTCTTTTCTTCAGATAGCTTTAGGTAATTAACCTGGCTCACTAAAATACCAGCATTACCTGCGATGGCGCGACCTGGTTCGACAACAATAGTACCTTCAAAGCTCAACAATTGATCGCGTAAAGCAGCGGCCCAATCACTGGGTAATGGCGGTGTCTCGTCTTGATACCGAATACCTAAACCACCACCGAGATCCATATGATGAATGTTCAGGCCTTGCTGATTTAAGCTTTTGATTAAGGCGAGTAGACGACTGAGTGCATCGATAAAGGGTGACAATTCGGTCAGCTGCGAGCCAATGTGGCAGTCGATACCGATAACATCAATATTCGCCAGTTGATTTGCCTTCAGGTAAATTCGTTCGGCGTCATCAAACGCAATGCCAAACTTATTTTCTTTTAAACCAGTCGAAATATAGGGATGGGTTTTTGCATCAACATCGGGATTAACTCGAAACGAAACAGCCGCTGTCATGTCTTTGTCAGCCGCTACCTGGTTAAGCAAATCAAGTTCCTGTTCTGACTCGACGTTAAAACAATGAATTCCTGTATCGAGTGCCAGTGCCATTTCGTGTGCTTGTTTGCCCACACCGGAAAATACGATTTTAGATGGATCACCACCGGCTCGCAATACACGTTGCAATTCACCGCTGGAGACGATGTCGAAACCGGATCCAAGGCGAGCTAGAACATTTAATACGGCAATATTTGAATTGGCTTTAACCGCATAACAAACAAGGTGCTCACGGCCTGCCAAAGCGTCATCAAAGGCATGCCAATGGCGCTCCAAAGTTGCTCTGGAATAAACATACAGAGGCGTTCCGTAGGTTTGTGCAAGCGTGCTAATGGCAACATCTTCACAGTGCAGTGAGTCGTCTTTGTAATTAAAATGATCCAAAATAGTTTCTCTTCAGTATTTCCAGGGAGTAATTCTAAATAGCTTTTTTTAATAATCCGAGCTTCGACGTTCAGTCTTTTTTTCGTCATCTGGCAAGGTCAATGGACCTTTATTGCCACAGCCGAGGAGGCCGATTAACAGCGCTAAACTAAACAATACTGCGATTGGTTTAAGCTTCATGGTTATAGGCTCCATCAAAACAACGATTATGTTAGGGAGTGGCGTTAGAGACAAGCTGAAACTTGATATTTGGCCGAGATCTGGCAGCGATGTGACTGAGATAAGGTATGCCAGAGGGTCAATCGATCATGAATAAATATCATTAGCGGCTGACTTTATCTATCCACGTACTTTTCTGCGGGTCTTTATGGATTCATGCCGCTAGTTTTATGACAGGGCAGATTCTGGGCTAAATGGCTGTTCTGCATGGCATACAAGCAATTTCAGATCAGCACTCAAACCGAATAAAAATACAATCGTTGGCTAGTTCCCTATCGACGGATGTTTCAGGGCTCTTTTTTAACGTTGGGGGTTTTAGTCTCAGTTTCGGATGTAACAGCGCCAGGCTTTTCATCACTGTTACCCTCTTTATTCGATTCAGTCGATTCGATAGGCTCATTCGAATGAGTTTTTGGCTCTGAAGTTGTAGAACTAACAGCATCAGTTTTAAGGCTCGATGAATCAGGCTCACTTTGATTTGTCGCTACAAAAGGTTCAGCATGTTCGTCTATCGCTTCTGCAGGGGTATTTGGCGCTACTTCTGGTTCGTTAATGACATTACCGGGCCCCTCTTCGGAAATGCTAGTTTCATTTTCGATGGCAATTGATACCTTGCCTTTATGCTGTTCCAGCAGATCGGTCAATGCTTTGCTGTCACCGAGGCTTTGCGCCCCCTCCGCAAGATGCTGGTATACCTTGACAAAATCTTGTGTCAAATCGCTCACCAGTTCCGACGTTTTATTAAAATGTTGATTGACGTTTGCCTTGTATTCGTCACGCTCTAGTTTTGCTGAAATCAGTTCGGATTTGATTTTATCTATCTCATCGTCCGACGATGACAGCAATCGATAAGCCAGCACACCTATCAATACGCCCGCAACCAAAGCCATAATACCAATTTGCCAAACAGAGTTTGCGTATTCCACAGAATTCCCTACCTATCGAAAATGACTAAACGAATTGTAATTATAGGTTAACCGACGCTGTAATAAAACGAATGAAAATAAAGATCTAAAAGCGTGAAAGGAGAGCTTGGATACGTTTTAGGAAATCCCAAGCGCCTTTATATGAAACCCCGAGTATTTAACATGACTGACGCTGTTATTCAGTGGAGCCGCGGGTTGTCAGGTCCGCCTATCCCAAAAGGGCAGGGGCTCAGGTAAGTTCAGAACTATAAATTCTGTACTTGCTCCCATACTTCATTTTTTTGAATTTTCCCTAAAGAAGTACGAGGGAATGATTTGACGAATATAACTTCTTTCGGCTGTTGATAAACGGCAAGGCGGCTTCTAAATAATTGGTCAACCTGATTCTTTGACATGTGTCGTCCTGGCTTCAATTTGACACAGACTATCGGAACTTCTCCTAAATCGTCATCGGGGCGACCGACTACTGCGGCTTCTGATATTTCGTCGCATTCAGATAATATGTGTTCGAGATCGGCAGGATAAACGTTGGATGAGCCAACGATAATAATATTCTTGATGCGATCATCCATGTACAAATATCCATTGTCATCAACGTGACCAACATCACCCGTGTGAAACCATCCATCGGTAAATGCTTTTTTGGTTGCTTCTGGGTTTTTCCAATATTCGGAAAACACGCAAAGACCTTTCAAAATAATTTCTCCTCGTTCTCCGGGCGAGACATCATTAAAGTTTTCGTCCACAATTCGTGCGTCACAATACAGGGTTTGTTTCCCCATCGACCCTGCCATATCTTCAGACTTCGCCAATGGTAATCCAATCGCGGGTGGTAAAGCTTCAGTTAAGCCGTAAATTTGTTGAGCTGGAATATTGCGCTCTGTCCACGAAGTCATTACCGATAGTGGTACTATGGTTGATCCCGTTTGGGTTAAGCGTAGGCTCGAAAGATCTGTGCTATGCCAGTTTTTATGTGTCGATAATTCGCGAGATATTTTGGGTAGAGCGAGATAAACCGTAATGCGTTGCTTTTCAAAATCGAGCAAAGTTTGTTCAGCATCAAACAGACGATGTAGCGTTACGCTTGCGCCAATATGTAATGCAGGCAAGGTATGAACCGTCAGGCCTCCGACATGGAACATCGGTAGATTGGTGAGGATGTGATCCTCACTCGTCATCTCCGCTACTTTATATTGCGTTTAGAGCGGCATAAAACAAGGTTTCTTGAGAGATAACAGCCCCCTTAGGTAAGCCAGTGCTACCAGAGGTATAGGCAATTAAAAGGGGTGTTGATAGAGGCGCAAGCTCGTTGACGGTGACAGGTGGCGAATCAGAGATCAGAGTTCTAAAACAACTATCTTCATTTTTGGACTCTTCGAGAAACAACATTTTGATGCTGCTTGTTGAATCAATGCAGGCTTTCGCATGTAGAGCGAATTGATCTTCAATAAACAGACATTTTGGTTCACAGTTTTCCAGATAATAACGATGTTGAACGACTGTCATTCTGGCATTTAAGGGGACGAAAATTGCACCGATACGAGCACAGGCAAACAGGATGATCAGAAATTCGGGTGAGTTTTCTCCAAGGTAAGCAATCCGATCACCTGTTTTAATGCCAAGTTGATGAACAAGGCCTCCACTTAATTGAGAGATTTCCTTCTCGAATTGCTGATAACTTATTTGAGCACCCTCGAAATGCAAAGCAATTTTTTCGGGTGACCATTTGGCGTGATGACTGATCCAGTGTGAAATGTCCATTGCAACTCCTAAACGAATTAATGTTGAGAAGATGATGGCAGGCTAGCGTAATTTTTCTGTGAAAGTGACATTGTAAACGAGCGGTTCTGCGTAAAAAAAACGTAAAAGATGGGCCGATATTGAAAATTCAGAGAAATCTCCAGTAGATTTGATTATGATGGAATTTACTAAGCAAAATAATTAAGAGTAGAGCGTCACGATATCGTGGCAAACCGAACAATGAAAAAGCTCCATCTACAATTGCTAGGTCATTTTAGCCTCAAGACATCCGCTGGGCTAAATATTGAAATAACGTCCAAAAAAGCCAAGGCGCTTCTGGCCTACCTCGCTATTTCGTCACAGCCTGTCAGTAGAGCAAGCCTCGCTGAGTTACTTTGGGAGCGACATGATCGAGTGCAGGCTATGACTAACTTGCGTCAGGCCTTATCAGTAATCCAGCGTTTATTCCCCCCCGCAACTGGATGGCTGGATTGTAGTTACCTCACAAACAATGCAACTAAACGCTGCTTATTTTGATATTGATATTAATTCGTTGCATTCAAAAGTTAGCAGAGAGTTTTTACAGGGCCCATTTTTACAGGAATTGATATTTCATGAAGAACAATTATCTGAATGGCTCAATCTGAATCGACAGCATTATCAACTGGCGATTATTCGACAACTTAAACAGGAATTGCAAGAGCTGGTTGTGAATAGTGCGGATGAGTCTATTGATCCTGAACAGATTTCTTCACTATCCCAGCGTATTTTTGCACTCGATCCAATTGATGAATCTGTCTATCAATTGGTGATGAAATATCATCTTTTGAGAGGTGAACGAAGTCAGGCAATTCAGACCTATCAGCAATGTTTGACAGCCTTAAAATCGCATTCGATTAGCCAGGCTCAAATTCAAACAAAGCTGCTATATGACTCAATCGTAAAGCCTTCAAATTCCATTGAAACTCTAGAACAAGATGATGTTGCGCCAGAAAGCCTCGAGCGGTTGCAAAGTAATGAAGAGTCTAAAATCGCCGTGCTGGCTTTTCATCAGGACAACTCAGTTAAGGTTGGATTTTCAATCAGTACAGCATTATGCGAAGAAATCGTCAGTAGCTTAAGGAGATTTCGGGAATTAACTGTTATCTCAGCTATGTCGTCATTGTCGATCAATAGCCGCCAAAAATCTCCTCAAGTTGCGGCTAAAATGTTGGGTGTTCGATATCTGGTGGGTGGTTCGATTAGACAATGTGGTTCAAAAGTTCAGGTGTCTGTCGAACTGGTGGATGCCAGCAATGGTGAACTACTTTGGGCGGAAGGATATGCGCGCCAATTAGGCGAACTGTTTTCTTTACAGCACGAACTGGCCAGGGATATCGCAAGTGCGCTTCAGCCAGAAGCGATGCAACATGCGTTGTTGCAGGCAAAGTCAAAAGGTCCAAATTCATTAACAGCCTGGTAGCTGGTTTTAAAGGGCAATTATTATTTATACAAGCAGATTGGGACAATGTGGAATAGTCATGACGCGAGATCGAACTATCAACGTGCTATTGAGCTTGACCCCGATTATGCTCCTGCGTATGCAGGCATGGCTTATTCACTATGTCTTGATGTGAAGGAGTCCATTGCGGGTGACCGCCAAATCGTTCTTGATCGTATGAAAGAAATGTCCGAGCACGCCGTACGACTTGACCCTAATGACTCGTGGTGTTTAGTGGTATTAGGCAGGGTTTTGCAACAACGCGAAGAGTATGACGAAGCAATGGTGCATTATCGAAACGCTGCGGCTCTGTGCCCTGGTTCTGCCAAGGTTCATTTTGGAATGGGTTTTGGACTTTCGGCGATTGGGTTATATGCAGAGGCTGTTGAATCATTGGATCGAGCGCTTGAGTTAAGTCCACGAGACCCAATGAGCTGGAGCTTTAATACTGTTAAAGCGTTTGCCTATATGTATGCAGAAATGTTTGATAGTGCTGAACTAGCCGCGTCAACATCCTGTAGCAATCCAAGTGCGAATCATTGGGCCAGAATAGTGCAAGTGCCTTCGTTGATTCATTTGGGCCAAAAAGAACGAGCACTGGAGGGGAAGCAGCAGGCACTAAAACAAAAACCTGAATTGACGGTCGAACTGGTTGAGCGCGCTTTCCCAGTGAAACATTCACAAAGTGCCCTATCTATTCGTGACGGTTTAATCGAGGCTGGTTTGCCTCGAAGCTAGGTTAGTGATTAATGTCATTGATCTGACTGGCTGAAAGAACGCTACTATTTGACTTTGGCAACTAGATCTAACCATCGATTAAAAGCTAGAATGGCTGATAACATAAACATTAGTTTTTACGGAGTGACTCTCTTGAGAGATAAAGCACGAGTGACCACTATAGTATCAGTACGAATGATTAAATATTGCTTCGCTATTCTGGCATTATTAGTCTCTACTCAGGTGCTTGCTTATGAAAAAACGGTGCCTCGATATGCATTGGTGATTGGTAATTCTAATTATGGTTTTTCTGCGCTGCCAAACACTATCAATGACGCAACTGATATTGCGGCGGCTCTAGAAGATTTGGATTATCGCGTGACACTTGCCTTCGATTTAAAGCCAGAAGAAATGGCTAGAGTAGTACGGGATTTTTATCAGCAGATTAGTTCTGATGAAGCGATTGCTATCTTTTATTATGCTGGCCATGCCATTCAGTCTGATAGTACAAATTATCTGATACCCGTAGGTGCCGATATTAGTGATCTGGATAGCCTTGAATTGAATGCTTTTTCGATGGATCAATTACTCTATTCGATCAAAATATCACGCGCCGAACAAAATATTATTATTCTCGATGCCTGCCGTGATAATCCTTTCCACCCGCCTGAAACAGGCAATAAAAATAACGCTGGCATTGTGCAATTGTCGGACGGTTTGGCACCACTCGAAGCGCCGTCTAATACATTGGTTGTCCATGCGACCGAACCTGGCAATGTTGCCTCAGATGGCAAAGGAAGAAATGGGACCTATACAAAAGCACTACTGAAATATATATCGAAATCAATTCCAGCG
Source organism: uncultured Acidimicrobiia bacterium (assembly GCA_964195315.1). GTDB lineage: Bacteria > Pseudomonadota > Gammaproteobacteria. The sequence goes on from CAXMOZ010000134.1 coordinate 21,625, forward strand.
GCAGAATTATTCCGCAAGGTTAGAAATGATGTCATCAAGGTAACTAATAAAAATCAAATTCCCTGGGAACATTCTTCACTCACTCAAGAGTTCTATTTTGGCCCGCCGATCAATCAGGCCATCAGTGATATTGTTTCTTTTTAGAGGGTATCTCTAAAAAACATGAATTAAACCGATCAATAGAGATGTACTACTTTCTTTGATGCCATTGAACGAGACACCCTGAAATTCAATATTTTGTTTGTAACGATTAACTTTTATTTTTGAACGAAATAACCAGTTACCCTTTAACGGCATGGTCCAGGCCAAATTGTAAGACAATCCAGTTGTTTTTCCCTGGGTAGTACCGGTAATATCATCAAACTCGGGTGCTTCATCAGGATCAGCACCATCACCATCACTGACAAGTCGATTGGTTGAATTCAAAACCGCATAGGCGATAGAGAAAGACAGGCGACCGGCATCTTCAATAGCCCAGTTAGCGCTAAAACCCAGGAAAGGGCCTTCCTGTTCAAAGCTCTCGGCTCGGGATTCAGCGCCACCGTCGTCTAACTCTTCCCGGTTAAAGGATTCAAGTGTCGTTTCACCCGTTTTATAGCCGGCAAAAATATTGAATGACTTACCAAATTGGCGAACCATAACAAGGTCAATATCAGATCGGTCGGCGCTACCGATAAAGTCTTCTTCGGATACTTCAGCGGAATCCAGGCTGGACGAGTAATTGATCAGAAAATTATAGGGCCCCGATCCGAATCCAGCGGTGAGACTTAGCGTTTGAAAAATCAGCTTTTGGTCAATTTTTTCATCAAACTGGAAAGTGCTATATCCAAATTCTAACCCAACAAATTTGCGAATTTTTTGCGCTGCATCAGCCGATACAAATAATAGTGGGACTATCGTCAGGCAAATAGCGAATGCCGCCTTTGACGCACTGAGTATTGGCGTACTAATAACAGTTCTCATTTAATCGCTCTCATCTGGTCTCCCTCCACGACTTTATATATTTTCTTAAGGTATCTCTAAAAATTGTGTTTTTTCGCGAGTGCAAGAAAGCATCGCACGGAAATCCGGAGCGCACGCTAATTACATGAGGATCTCGACTGAGTTGACACACCATTACGGGTCTGCCAGAAGTAGATGCCCTGAGGCAATAGCGGAAAAAGTGCATTGTCAGAGATGACCTTATGATGCTTCAGGGGGCCGTATAACTTCCTTCAATAAGCGCAATGCCTGTGATTGACAGTCATGCTCAAACATCCATACGATTCTATTCATATCCCCTGTAATAGCTGTCGGCAGGGTCATGAGACTAAACTCAGTTTCCGTGTTTGCAACGTTGTTCTTGATTGAATAGCTGTCATCATGTTGCCTGACAAAGTCGGCTGGCCATTCGGTATGTTGGTCTTTTGTAGGCCAGCGAAACTTTGCTTGCTTGAGCGTTTTATGATTAGTTAAAGTCATAACAGCACCTTTAAAGGCATCTGCCCACCAAAGGTTTAGGGGGAGTTCCTGGCGCATACAATATTGTCCAGACGCATCAATATCGACCCCCCAAATTTCTGGAAAATTTGAGTTGTCATTGGATGAAATATTGCGAAAAGCCGCGAGTGAAAGATCTTCGTTTCCTGAAAACCTAACCAGCTTCGAAATTGACCTCAGAATATCGACATCACCTTCGCTGATGTCCGAATCAACCGATCCAGTGTACGGCCCTTTTAGTTGAATAATTTTACCTTTCGCTGACAACAGCGTCAGTGATGCTCCTGAGCTAAGATCTATAATCTGTGAGCGCCCAAGCATTGCACCTTTTGGGATTGCACTTTCAATTGAAGCTATCACAACGAAGCCACTTTCTGCCTGCGCAGACAGGCTGATAAATAAAAGGATTATTGTGATAAGCATTTTGCGCATGATTATTTATCCCTCATTACTATTGTCGTGCCTAAGTCACCAGTCTCCAGCCGGTGTAGATGGAACGATATTAATGGATCACTACTGAAGTCACGATGTAAATCTTTGAATGTAGTCAAAGCAAGTTCATCTTTATTTTCTAGCTTGCGGTACGCTTCAATATACTTATCGTACCCTACTAGCCCCTGATCATCCAATCGGATCGGCTCAAAAGCATTAATTCTTCGTGACATACCTTTTAGTATGAGGCAGCCTATTGGGCGAAAAGTAATACCAATACATTTTTCCATGGTTGACTGACTGATACAAATTCTTGTACCAATGTGCCTATTGACGCTTTCTAGCCTTGCTGCAATATTAATGGGTTCACCCATTGCAGTGTACTCTATTCGATCTTTGCCTCCATAATTACCAATGGTCGAGACACCTGTGTTGAGGCCGATTCGAGTCATTTCGATATCAAACCCTTTAGACTGCTGCACATACTCAAATTGACGGCAAAACGAATCTAGCTCAATCGCTGCATTGACCGCTCGTTGTGCGTGATCAGACTGAAAAACAGGCGCATTGAACATAACATGAAGAGCGTCCCCAACAATGGTGGCAACCATACCCCCATGGCGAATAACAATTTCACAGGCACCGTCGAGATATTGATTGATTAAGTTCACCATATCCTCTGGATCGAGCCTTTCAGTTAAGCCAGTGAACCCTGCCAGGTCACTAAAAAGAAAAGTGATCTCTCTTTTCTCTCCG